>NZ_JBEBNA010000001.1:2198799-2220538 GCF_043196995.1 Halobacteriovorax sp. CON-3 | reverse complement strand
GTAACTTCAATGATTCAGTTACGTCAGATCTTTCAAAAACCGTTTAAAACTTATTTTGGATTTCTTCTCATCTTGTTTGCCACCTAAGTAGCAAATCTTTTATACTATATTAAAATGTTAAAGAGCCTCTTGAAATAAATGGTGGACATGACAGGAGTCGAACCTGCGACCCCCTGCGTGCAAAGCAGGTGCTCTCCCAACTGAGCTACACGCCCACAAGATAACTTCTCACTGTTTTAAGCAGTGATTTGTTTCGTTCATCTCTCAAGGTGAAACGTAATTTATGTGACCTCGTTTCATATGTCAACACTCTTTTTTCTTTTTTTTTACTTTTTTTGCATTTTTTTTAATTTCCTATCATAATTTCATTAGAAAAGGAGAATTTAAATAATGACTATTGTAAGGCTTGTAAGAATATCCCTGTTTCTCTTCATCTTTATAGGATGTACTAAGAACACTGATACAAAAACACAGGAAGAGGTATCGGACAAAAAGGTCGATGTCTTTAAAATAAATGTAGATCGTACCGGATTATCTGAGTCAGAGGGTATTATTAAGACTTCTCATGGGAATATTACGTTTAAATTTTACCCAAAAAAGGCACCTAATACAGTTGCACGTATAATCCAACTAATTCAAAGTGGATTCTATGATGGTTTATCATTCCATCGTGTAATACCGAACTTTGTTATTCAAACCGGTGATCCTACAGCTACTGGTAGTGGTGGTTCAGGTAAAAAGATTCAAGCAGAATTTAATAATATAAGTCATGTTACCGGAACTATGGCCATGGCACGTACTTTAACAGATGAGAACAGTGCTGATTCTCAGTTCTATATTGCTTTAACAGCACTTCCTCATCTGGATAATAAGTATACTGTATTTGGTCAGGTTGTTGATGGTTTAGAAATCTTAAAAAAAGTTAAGAAAGGCGATAAAATTATTAGCATTGAATATATTGAATAATTTAAATCTATAGACAAACTACATAAGCCTGCTCAATGCAGGCTTTTTTATTACTTATGAATATAAAAGAAATCAAAACATTATTAGATAATTTAAACTGCTCTTATCACTTTTCATATCGAACGAATAAAAGCTTTAACTTAATTGCAAACGATGTTGATACCAAGTTTAAAAGTAATACCTTTCCTATCTATAGTATAACTAAAACGATTATCGCATCTCTAATATTTCATTCAATTGAAAATAAAAAATTAAAACTAGAAGATAAGCTATCTACGTTTATTAGTTGTACGAATTATGAATGGCTAAAGAATACGACAATTGCTGAATTACTTTTACATCGTTCAGGCTTAGGTGATTATGGTTATACAAACGAATATAAGAATGCTGTAACCACTTGTCCTAGCGGGCCATTAAGCGAGAGTGAACTAATTAGTATTGTGACAAAGCAAGGCCAACAATCTCAAACAGAAAATAATTTTTTATATTCGAATATTGGTTATCTTTTTTTGAAAAAAATTTTAGAAAAAATATATTCAAAAAGTTTTGAAGAATTGATTGAAGTTTTTTTTATTAAAAAGTTACAACTTAAAAATACCAAATCGATTATTACTCAAGAAGAATTTAAAAGTTTAACTTTTCCAACACAAAAAAGTTTTTACTTAAACGTTGAAGATGCAAGAGAGATTTATCATCCACAATGGGTTTCACATGGCCTTATCAAATCGACTCCTGAAGAGATAACAAAAGTTTTCAATTATATTTTTTTTGAAAACTTTCTTTCAAGTAAAACACTTAAAACTTATACAACTCTTTATAAAATCCCATTCAACGGTAAGTACTTCTCTCCACATTATGGATATGGAATTTTAGGTGATCCAAATTCAAATTTTGGTAGCTATTTTGGTCATGATGGAAATGGCCCAGGATACAGTGCCGGTGTATTTATTAACGAGAATAAGATTTTTTGCTTAGTTTTAGGAATAGAAGGAATTAGTAGTAAGGATTTAATTGCACAATTAATTACGTGTTAATAAAAAAAAAGCCTGCAATCGATGCAGGCTTTTTTTATTTTCCGTGTCTTTTTTTATCTTTTGTGTAAATGAATGTTTTTAAAATCAGGAGCCCAACAATTAAAAATCCAATAATCCAACTTGTCTTTGCAGTAAATTGTCCGTCTTTTACTGGTAATGGCTCTTTACTTGGTACTTGTTGTGTAGTCGTATTCGTGTTTTCAGACATACAAACTCCTTTTTGTCTTATTATCTAAACATTGATTCTAAAATAAGCACAGTAGCGTAAACTCCAGCTGAAATAGGAATTGCAGCAACAAAACGAGTCCACTTTGTTTCTTCATTTAAGTGCATGAAGTAGTAAGCAACTAGGAAAGCTTTTCCTAATGCTAAAAGAACTAGAGCACTATCGCGGTAAAACTTTGCAATATTTGTCATCCCAGGGATGATAAGTTCCACAACTGTTAGGAACGTTAGAACGAAGAAAATAAAAATATATAATTTCTTGTGTGAATGATGTGCGCCTTCAGCCATTTTATTCTCCATTTATAATAAATTAATTTTTTAAGTACTGTTCTTTATTAACTAATAAACCAAGATCAATCATTAGCTTATTAATATCTTTACTAGTTGAATCGTAATAACCTCTGATTTTACCATGTCCATCAACAAGAACAAGTTTTTCAGAGTGTGCAATATCAAACATTGTTACCGTTTCACCATTAACATTAGCTTCAACTTCTTGCATTTTCCCCATCTCAGTTCCAAAGCCGTCTATGATTGTAGCTTGCATATCTTCAGTCTTTCCAGTTAAGAAAGTCCAAATATAAGGGTTCGCTTGATGTTTTCTAGCGTATTTGAATAGTGTTTTAGGATTGTCTGTTTCAGGATCCACAGTAAATGAAACAAGAGCAACTTTTTGTCCTAAACCTCTTACTCTCTTTTGAATCTTTTGCATCTCGGCCGTAAGTCTAAGACAACTAGACGGACAATTTGTGAAAATGAAATTCGCAATATAAACGCGACCTTCTAATTCTTTAGACCCATATGTTTTTCCAAAACTATTAGTAAGTGAAAAGGCCGGCAGTTCTTTTACGACAGGTAGCTCAGGAGGAAGT
Organism: Halobacteriovorax sp. CON-3; assembly: GCF_043196995.1. NCBI lineage: Bacteria > Pseudomonadati > Bdellovibrionota > Bacteriovoracia > Bacteriovoracales > Halobacteriovoraceae > Halobacteriovorax > Halobacteriovorax sp. CON-3. Next base: position 2,217,441 of record NZ_JBEBNA010000001.1, on the reverse strand, counting down.
TCTCTGAAAACCGATTTGAAAAAAGGTACAGAAAAGAAATAAAGAACAAAAACTAACCAAAACGCCTTCTTTGAGACAAGCGTTTCGATTAGTGAATTTGATCTTCTTATACCTAAACTAGTCATTATTTAACTCTTATTGATTTTTAATACGATCCATTAACTCTTTACGAGCTTCTGTATCTTTTAAACTCTTTAGGTAGTCTACATAGTGTGCAACGGCCCAGATTTGGTCATCAGTAAGAGTACCTTTCCAAGCGGCCATAGCTGTACCACCAACACCAGCAGCTAAACGTAGAGCAATCTCTTCAACTGTTTCAGCTGAACGAATTGTGTTCCAAGTAAAATCTGGTGGAAGAGATTTGAATCCCCACTCTGTTTCTTGAAGCTTAGACTGATAATCTGCATCAGAGAAGTCACCTTCACTCATACCTGTAAGCTGAGCAAGCTCCATTTTTGGTACGTAAGCTCTGTGGCATGACCAGCACATTGCATCTGAGTGGTAAACCTTCTTACCTTCTTCAATTGCAGACTGGATGTGAGCAACACCATATGGGTTTTTACCAAGAGTAATTTGTTTACCAAGTTCTTTATCTTTACCTTCCCAAACAGATGGAGCGAAAGTCTTGATGTATTGAACAACTTCAAACATTTGATCTTCAGTTAAGTCCCAAGGAAGCATTGCTGTTCCATGAAGACCTTTCTCAAGAATCTTGTATAAGTGCTTATCGTGTGGAAGAGTTCCTGCTTCAACTTCTCCAAATTTGAAGACACCTTTAGTAAAGTCACGTGGTGGAACTTTCATTGCCTTAGCTGCTACACCTTTTCCGTCACCGTCAACACCGTGACAAGGCATACAGTATTCAGTGTAAATTTGCTTCCCTCTGTTAAGAACATCTTTCTCAACATAGAGGCCACCTGCGAATACTTTATCTTCTTTGAAGTGGTTTTCCTGGCAAGAAACCAAAGATAAAATTGTAAACATTGCTGTTAAAGTTAATGCCATTTTCTTCATAGCTATCCTCTTAAAATACAAACATAACGATAAACATTACTAACCAAACGACACCTAAAAAGTGCCAAAACTTAGATACATTCTCTACCCAAGTTACCTTCTCTACACTGTAACCATTAATCGAAACAGGCAAAAGAAATAAAAGTGCAATTAAACCTAGAACAATATGCGCAGCATGTGTCCAAGTTAATGCATAAAATAAAGATGGGAATACTCCGCCAGAAGCTTGAAGTCCCATCGCGGCCATTGAGTTCCAAAGTTGCCATTGAACAAACATGAAACCAAGACCTAATAAGTAAGTTAATGCGAAATAAAGTCTCATGGCCTTAGTGTTTTGTTTATTGAATGCTGATTCAAACAACACTAGAGTCACAGAGCTTAACGCAATAACTATTGTACTAACCACAGGGATTGTAAGAGGTATTCTCGGCATTCCCATTGGTGGCCATACATCAACAGTTAGACGGTAAACAGAATAACCAAGTAGCATCGTAGCAAAGAGCATTGTAAAAGAAACAAGTAGGACAATCATCGCAATTGATGATGTGATCTTTCTCGCTTCTAGTTCTTTATTCGACATTACTTGGTTCATTCTAATTACGCCTCAACTAATTCTTCAGTTTGATATTGGAAATCCTTACCTTCTGGAAGATTAGGGTTTCCTAATTCGTGTGGTCCACACTTAACAACAGGAACTTCTTTGAAGTTATAAACTGGTGAAGGTGATGGAATTGTCCACTCTAGAGTACCAACATTCCAAGGGTTGTTAGGTACTGGTTCTTTTTCTTTCTTAAAGAAAATTGTGTAAACAAAGTTGATCACGAAAGGAATTTGCCCTAGACCCATAAGTAATGCAGAGTAAGTAACAAATGCATTAATTGGGATTAGTCTTTCCATGAATTCGTAAACAAATGGGTTATAAAGACGTCTGTGCATACCTGCGTATCCAACAATCATCATTCCCATGAATACACCATTTAGACCAATCATTGTGATCCAAAAGTGTACTTTACCCCAGAATTCATTTAGGAATTTACCAAACATTTTCGGCATCCAGAAATAAATTGCTGCGTATCCACCAAGAAGAACAGAAGCTGCCATCGTGTAGTGGAAGTGACCAACTACGAAGTATGTATCGTGTAGGTAAAGGTCAGTTGTAACTGTTGCTAGGTATAGACCAGTTAGACCACCAAGACCAAATACGAATACAACACCAAGTGAGAAGATCATTGGAGTATCAAATTTGATCGACCCTTTCCAGATAGTCCCTAACCAGTTTGCAAAGAAGATTGCAGATGGAATTGAGATCGTCATTGTAAGAGTCATAAACGTTTGAGTTAAAAGTGGACTCATTTGAGTCGTATACATGTGGTGACCGTATACAATTGTTGAAAGAATTGTAATTGAAGTCATTGAAAGCGCAGTTGCTTTCGCACCAAATGCTGGTTTTCTTGCAAAGAAAGAAAGTAAGTCAGATACAATCCCCCATGCAGGAAGAATAAGGATATATACTTCAGGGTGACCGAAAATCCAGAATACGTGTTGGTAAAGGATTGGATCACCTGTCCCAGTAGTTGCAGCTGCACCAGCTAGGAAGAAAGTAGTTCCAAATACACGGTCAAATAATAGAAGTAAAAGACCTGCACCAAGAACTGGAAGGAAAATCGCGTTTAGAATAGCTGTTAGCCATAGACCCCAAACAGATAGTGGCATATCAAAGTATCCCATACCCGGAGCTCTAAGAACGATAACCGTTGTAATATAGTTAACTGCACCCATTGTTGAAGAAACACCAAGAAGGAAAAGAGCAAGTGTCCAAAGAGTTTGCCCGGCCCCTGGTGAACCAATTAGCGTTGATAAAGTTGGGTATGAAGTCCAACCACCTGCTGCAGCACCTAGTGGTAAACACAGAGATGCAACAAGAATTAACGCTGAAGCAGCTGCAATCCAAAAAGAAAGCATATTAAGTAAAGGGAAGACCATATCTCTTGCCCCAATTTGCAGTGGGATAAGATAGTTTCCGAACGCCCCAATTAGAATTGGTGTAATAGCGTAGAAAATCATGATCGTACCGTGCATAGTAAAAAGCATCGCGTACGTATCTGGTGGAACTACTCCTCCTGTTGAAGGGAAAAGTAAGTTACCTAGAATTGGGAATGCCTCTCCAGGAAACGCTAGTGTCCAGCGAATCATAAGGGCCATCATCCCACCTAAACCTAGACCAATGATTCCGTACCAAAGAAATTGTTTTCCGATCACTTTGTGATCATAAGAAAAAATATACTTTGAGATGAAAGTCTTTGGCTCTGAGTGAATATGTTGCTCGAAAAATGCCATTTTATATTCTCCTAAAAGTTATCTTGTAATTAGTACTGCCACTTCCAACCCCAGAATAATTCAGGGTTTTCAGGGTCATTCTCATGAATAGCTTTCTCTTGAGCCTCTGCAATCCAAGCAGCATAGTCTTCTTGAGAGTAAGTAGTAAGAGAAGCTTTCATTCTATAGTGATATGTTCCACACATCTCTGCACAAGCAATATCCCAAGTACCAGCTTTAGTCGGTTCAAACCATAGACGAGTTAAACGACCAGGAATTGCATCAACCTTACGACGAGCATTTGGAAAATATAGTGAGTGAATTACATCTTTTGAAAGTACTTGAATAACAACTTTACGACCAACAGGCAGTCTTAAGTCATTTAACTGAACAACATCATCTTCAGTATTGAAAACATTGTCTGCACCAGCATATCTGAAGTGCCATGCCCACTGCTGACCAAGTGCTTGAATACGAAGTGGATTCTCGTCCTCTTTTGGCCACTTAGCAAAAACATTTACATAGTCTTCATTCGACATTCTTGTAATGTTCATATCGATTCCTAGGAATACCGATAGACCAATTACTGTCGCGATGATGATATGAATCTTCTTATTCCCATAAGTATAGTAAGGCTTTGGGTGTCTCTTTGCTGAATAAAAGTAAGAGAAACCAAATAATCCTGCACATACTAATGCAAAGAAAAAGAGGTTCATGTAAGTAGTGTAGCCAAATAACCAATCGATTAAGTGACCGTGCACAGAGATATCTTCAGGTGGTTTCATTCTTTCCCAAAGACTCATCTGCTTAGAAGTTGTACTAACAACTGTAGCTAAAACAGGTGTCAAAAATCCCATAGACCTTCCTTCTATTGAAATACTTTATTAATTTGAATTGATAAATTTTAACCCTTTTTTATAACATTTTCCACGATTTAGCTAAGGAAAATCATCAATGATAGCAAGAGTGGTAAATAGATTATAGAACCCCAAAAATATTGTCGGGCCCAAGTCACATAACTCGGCTCATCATGAATAAAAAAACTTTGCAAACTCTGTGCGAAAAATACGCCGTTCACGACTAGAGAGGCGATAAAAAAGTTCTTAGAATTAAGATCGAAGAAGTAGCCAGCACTACTAAATAAAAATAAGAGTAATGTCCAAAGAGCAATACAGACCTTCATTTTGGCAATCGAGTAGTAGTGAGGATAGACCTTAATATCCCCTTCCGCGTAATCTTGTTTATGGTAAATTGAGATGGCCATAAAGTGTGGAATTTGCCAGATAAACAGAATTCCAAACAATAAAATTGCTAGACCATCAATCTCGCCAGTTACAATTGTGCGGCCCATTACCGGTGGAATTGCACCAGGTAGAGCACCAACAAATAATGCAGCAGGACTTTTTCTCTTCATTGGCGTATACACATAAAGGTAAGAAAAAAATGCCAACGCACCGAGCAATGCAGTAACTTTATTTACATTTACATAAGTTAGACTGAAGCCAAGGATGAAAAGGGCCCAACCTTGAATAACGGCATAAATTGGTTTTATTCTTCCAGCAGGAAGAGCGCGATCTTTTGTACGGGCCATATTTGAATCAACTTCAATCTCCATGTAGCAATTAATTGTCGTTGCTGACATCACGATCAAAATTGAAAAAATAAGTGCATTAATCAAATAGAAGAAATCGACATATTGTCCTGTTAGAAGAATTCCCGAAACAATTGTCGAAACAACAAGTAAACCTAGACGTGGTTTGGTTAAACTTAATAAGTCACTTGCAACTGTATGCCTATATCCACCAAAATATGTTTCTTCAAAACGCTTAAACCACTGAAATAAGAACAGTAGATTTAGAGTGATGATTACTGCTAATAAAAGGTGTAGTACTTGAAAGTAAGTTGTATCAGTTAGTAAGAATAATCTCTTTGCATTAAATAAGTGAATGAGAAATAAAGTAACTAAACTTCCTGTTAGCAACGAAAATTGCTTAAAGGCCTTTCCGTGTAAGAGTGTGATCGTTTTTCTAATGTTGAAAAGAAAAGCTAGTAAGAAGCCTAGAAATAGAACTCCAAGATACTTATGAAGAGAATGAATTTGCGCAGCTACAGTTGAAGGCCAAAAACTTAGCCCCTCCGTCGTCTGGCATAAGATATTAATATTATCCCCTAGCCCACATACATCTTTTGTTGCCGTTTGATGAACAATTCCACCAAAGAAGAACTGTACAAAAGCAATGAGTAACATAATGAAAACAAGGTCTTTTGCTGAAGGAGAATAACCTTTTAAATTCAAATCTTGTTTTTCTACAACAGGATAAAAAAGCTGAGAAAAGATAGCGATATAGGCAAAGCTTAGAATTAAGTGAAAAACACTAACTAAAGTTGGTAATTTATAAATAAAGTTAATCCCACCTAGAAGTGATTGGAGAACGAGAAGGAATAAACCTAAACGAACAGACTTCTCTTTTGGGTGCTTGATAAAGAGAAATGTATTTAAAACAATAATAATTCCAGCAAAAATTCTGTGGAGTATTGGATATATTGACGACTTATCAACAGTCGCCGCATAACAAATTGGCCAAGAAGTACATTCTAGGCCAGTGAAGTCCGCACTCACTAACCCACCAATGACAATTAAACCTAATGTTAATAAGATATTGATGAAGGCAAGTGTACGATACATTACAGCTCCACTTCTTGTGATTTTTTAAGGATGATTAATAATTCATAAATAAAATATGATAGTAAAATTGCAAATAGTAAGTGAACTGGTTGAGCAAATGCCGGGAATGCCAGATATGCTAAGATAACACCTGCTGTGATGACACCAATTAATACTAACATAATTGAGATACACTTCTTTTGGACAAAAGAGTTATCTTTAAACTCTTCCATGATTTTTCTAAGAGTGTAAGAAAAGCCTAAAAGAATTAGAATTGAGAATGAACGGTGGATATAAAAGATCATATCAAGACGATCAACCCAATTTGTTCGCGATAGATTCGGCTCAGTATTAGTAATTAAATCAATTTGCTCTCTAACTTGTGTACCAAGAACAATTTGAATGACAACTAGTCCAACAAGAACCCATAAGAAGTCTTTGTAGCGGTCGACATTATGTTTGCGAAGAAATTCAATTTCCGTCACTTCATATTTTAAATGAGCAAGGGCAAAAGCTAGGAATATCGCCAAGAGCATATGAATCGTAATCACCCCAGGGTGTAAGTGTGATTTTACAACCATTGCTCCTACACCACCATTTAGAACCACTAAGAACAGAGCTAGGCCAGATAGCCAAACAACCTTCTTATTTTCTTTTTTATAAGCAAATGAAAGGACAAATAAGATAATTGAAGCAATTCCAGTCCATACACCGGCCATTCTATTGAAGTACTCAGTCCATGTATGAATAGGATTGAAAACTGCGACAATACGGCCAGGCTTTGCAAATCGAGTCTGATAATCAGCAGGAAGCTGATCAATACTAGTCGGAGGAACCACTTGACCGAAACAAGTTGGCCAATCTGGACAGCCCATTCCAGCTCCAGTACTTCTAACCATCCCTCCAATTAGAATAAGTGCAAAAACAGTGATTATGACTACAGGCAAAAACTTTTTGAATCGTAACTTTTTAGAACTTTCCATTTCAACTTCAACTTGATTTCAACTTTCTTAACCCAACTAGAAATATGAATAATTTTCAATTTCAAAGTGATGGGATAGTATTTCTATATAGGAGTCAATATGCACAAAAATCACGGACCTGTCTATTATGGTGACTATTTAGAACTGAATAAATTACTCGATACGCAAAATCCTCTCTCTAAAAAATATGGAGATGAGGCACATGATGAAACACTCTTTATAGTTGTGCATCAAGTATATGAATTATGGTTTAAACAGATACTACACGAGCTTAACTCGATAAAAAGCATTTTCTCAGTAGATAAAGTGGAAGAGTCATTTCTTTCAACAGTTTGCTCAAGACTTGAGAGAATTAAAAAAGTTCAAACGCTTCTCTTGGGACAATTGGAAGTCATGGAAACAATGACTCCAATGGACTTTCTTGAGTTTAGGGATTTATTAGTTCCTGCCTCAGGTTTCCAAAGTGTTCAATTTAGAGAAATAGAGATTCTACTAGGACTATCTACTAATCAAAGAAAAGAGGTTGATCGTGAGTACTTCCTAGGAAGACTCAATGAACAAGATAAAGAAAGACTTCTAAAGATTGAAAAAGAGCCTACTTTATTCTCGGCCCTTGAAAAGTGGCTAGAGAGAATGCCATTCACATTTAATGCAGAATTTGATTTCTGGAGTGAATATCAATCATGTGTTGAAGATATGCTATGCGGAGATGAGCTCACTGTCTTAGATAATATGGCAACTCTACCGCCAAAAGCATTAGAGATACAAAAGGCAAATCTTCAAAGTACTCGAGATACATTTGAAACTCTTTTTAATTCAGATGAATATAATAAATTAGTGAAAGAGGGAAAGAGAAGACTTTCTCAGAAAGCTACCCTAAATGCCCTATTTGTTCTTCTTTACCGAGATGAGCCAATACTAACTCTTCCATACACAGTACTAGCTCACCTTATGGATATTGATGAGAATTTTACTACTTGGCGTTACAAGCATGCGCTAATGGCACATCGAATGTTAGGAACTAAAATTGGGACAGGTGGATCTTCAGGTCATCAATACTTAAAAGGTGCTGCTGATAACAATCGTTCGTTTATCGATCTATTTAACCTTTCAACTTTTATTATTCCAAGATCACAAAGACCAGTTCTTCCTGAGAAACTAAAAACAGCGATGAACTTTAATTACAGAGACTAGAATGTATAAAAAATATTTTGAAAGATTTTTAAATGCAAACGAAGGAAAACTTCACTTTGCGGCCCACTCTCACCATTACTGGCCAGATGTCACAAGAGATGCGCAAATCAAGTATTGGGATGATAGTGCTAAATACGTTGACGAAAAGTGGGGTAAGTTTTTTTCAAATGAATTTGCCCAGCTGCAAAGTAATATTGCAAACGTTTTAAATATTTCAAAACCTCAGCAAATTACATTTGCACCAAACACACATGAGTTAGCTTATCGAGTTCTTTCAGCTCTCCCCCATGGTGCAAAGATCTTAACAACTGATAGTGAGTTCTACTCTTTTGATCGCCAAATTAATCGTCTATCAGAAGAAGAAATTTTCGAAGTGACTAAGATTGAGAATACTAATGACGAGAGCTTTATCGAAAATTTCATTCAAGAAGCAAATACTGACAAATATGATCTCATCTTCATTAGCCAAGTATTTTTTAATTCTGCCTTTGCAATTAAAGATCTCGTCTCTTTTGTAAAAGCAATTAATTCTAAGGCAGAAATTGTTATTGATGCCTATCATGCATTTATGGCACTACCAACAGACTTAAGTGAAATAGAAGATCGTATTTTCTACATGGCCGGCGGCTATAAATACTGTGGCTCAGGGGAAGGCTCATGTTTTCTTATCTCTCCTCAAGATACTAACCTAACTCCAAGAAATACAGGTTGGTTTGCCCAGATGGGAGATCTTACAAATTTTAGTGAAGACAAGGTCCCATTTAGTAATGATGGCTTTCGTTTTGCTGGATCGACAATGGACTTTACTGCCATCTATCGAATGAATGCTGTATTAAATCTTTGGAAGCAAGAAAACATTTCAGTACGTGACATTCATGCCCACGTTGAAAAAAATCAAACTGAATTCTTATCTGGTATCTTAGGCACAAAATTAGAAAGTAAAATCGTGACAACAACAAGTAGAGGTCATTTTATTGCTTTCAAATTTTCAACATCACAAGAATGTGAAGACTACGCTGCAGACCTCAAGGCCAATCAAGTGAATGTTGATTATCGCCGAAATATTTTGCGTTTTGGATTTAGTATTTATCAAGATAGTGATGATATAATTAAACTTATTAAAATAATTAAAAATATTGGTTAGGAAAAGATGGAAGAAAAGAAAAAGCAATCACAAGAAGAGCTTCAATCAGGGGCCTCTAACAAGAAAGGCCTTGCTAAAGTATTAGAGAATATTTTCAGAAAGAACCAAGCAATTGGTTATATGGCAGCAATGCTACCTCCGATTGTCGTTTACATTATTTGTATTACTCTTGGATTAACTCCTGGTTATATTTTTTTAACGACAGCATATGAAAGCGTTGCAGGCCAACACTTCCTTATTCAAGCTCTTGCAATGTCATTTGCATTTGTAATGTCTTATGCTGCTTATGCATTAACACTTATCTTTATCGTTCCATTCTTTAACTGGATCTATCCTCTTAAAATGAAACCATTTAAAGGAAGTTGGATTTCATTAGAAACTCTTCCTTGGTACTACCATAATGCGCTAACACAATTAGTTCGCTACACAGTCTTAGACTTCTTTCAAGCAACACCTATTATCACTTTATTCTATCGAATGATGGGGATGAAAATTGGAAAAAACTGTGTCATCAATACAACGAATATTTCTGACCCATGCCTCATTACACTTGAGGACTACGTAACAATTGGTGGCTCAGCAACAATCTTTGCTCACTATGCTCAAGCTGGTTTTCTTGTAATTGCACCAACTGTAATTAAAAGAGGTGCAACAGTTGGGCTAAAAGCTTCAATTATGGGTGATGTCGTTATCGGTGAAAAAGTTGTTGTTTCTCCACACGAAGCGGTACTACCAAAATCAAGACTTGATGCTGAAGAGAGAAAGAAAGCAAAGAAAGAATCTAGTAATTAAGATATTTCAAAAAGAAAAAGATTAAAACACCAGTTACTGAAACATAAAGCCAAATGGGTAAAGTCCACTTTGCCCATTTTTTATGACTCTTAAAACTTCCAGTCAAAGCATTCCAAAGAGTAATTAAAATCATCGGCAACATCACGATACTTAAAAGAACGTGAGAAATTAGAATTGCAAAATACACAGGCCTTACAAAACCTTGTGCGATGAATTTCGTATCACCATGAAAGTGATGATAAAGGAGATATGAAACAAGAAATAATGCAGAAGTAGCAGTTGCCCCCGACATGCATTTAATATGTGCTGAAACATTTTTTTTCTTAATAAATCGCCAACCCACAAATAGTAAAGTTGCAGAAATTGAATTCAGTACAGCATTTACCATTGGTAGATAATCAACCCACCAAAGTTTAACGGCCGCTTCAGGCTTAAAATAAATAAACCAAACTAAGAAAAGTGCAATTAACCCACTTAGTATAAAGAGTAATGTATAGATAAAATTACTGTTGTTCTTCTTCATGAATCCTAGAAGCTACTGAGTTTTTTCTATATTTATGAATTGTTTTATAAAGAATAAAAAACGGAATATAGATTAGGCCAATGAAAGTTACGAGAATCCAAACAAGCCTTGCATCCTTTGGATTATCCATCGATCCAGCACAACCAGGACACGCAAAAACGTAGTCTGAAAATAGTACTAGAATTAATATGCCAATTGGTAATAAGAAACTTTTCATATACTTGCCTTATATACTTTTCGGAATGCTTAGTCCATTTTTTTAGCCCAAAACAAAAAAGGCCCTACATAAGTAGGGCCTTTCTTACAACATATGTTCATTCATTAAATTAAGTAAATAAATGTAAATACTAGAATCCAAACAAGGTCAACGAAGTGCCAGAAAAGACCACATACTTCTAGAAGTCCGTAGTCACCTTTGTCAAAGCGTCCCTTAAGAGCAAGTACATACATGTAAATAAGAAATATTACACCTGATAGTACGTGAAGCCCGTGGAAACCAGTAATAGCAAAGAACGTTGACGAGAATAAGTTATTACCATGCTCGTAAGTCGAGAATGTCATACCCATATCTGACATTAGGTGTACGTACTCATATGCTTGGATACCAAGGAAGATTACACCACCAATAATTGTAGCTAAAAGCCATCCTCTAATTGCTTTTGGTTGTCTCATTTTTACAGCATCAATTGCCATAACCATTGAAACAGATGAACAAATTAGAATGAAAGTCATAATCCCTGAAAGGTGTACTCCACCAAGAGCTTCTACAGGGTTTGGCCAATGCTTAGTTGCACGAAGTACAGCATAAGCAATTAGTAAGCCTGAAAATGACATGGCATCAGTTCCAAGAAATAACCACATCCCAATTTTATTTGGACTTGCGTGCCCAAATTGAGGGTCATTTGGATAACTAATTACACCGTCATGAACTAAATCTTTTGTATTAGCATGTCCTGCCATTTATAAACTCCCGTTATCTCTTTCCAGCTTTCTTAGCTTTTGGTGAGTAAAAATCACTTCCTAACTCAAGTACGTACTTAGTAACTGCTTCGATTTGTCTCTTAGCATCACCGTCAAGAAGTTCTGGATCCGCAGCCTCTCCTTCTGGCCAGAAAGATGGCATTGTTGTACCAGGCATAATTTTATCTGGACCTTCAAGCCACTTCTTAATCCAGCTCTTTCTTAATCTTCTCTTAGCAAAGTGAAGATCTGGAGCAAGTGCTTGATCTCTATTAAATCCAGTAGTGTGACATGAAGCACATGCTAGGTCGTTAAATAACTGAACCGCTGCACGTCTTTCTTCCTTACTTTCCCAAACAACTTTTTCATTTTCATCAAAGATTGGTTGGTCAGCTTTTACACGGAACATATCAACTAGTTTTTCTTTTTCTTCTTTACTCATATTGAAAGAAGGCATTCTTAACTTAAGCCATGGACGGATTTCATATACATCACCAAGGAAGTAATGGAACCAATCAGCTTGTACTCTGTGTCCTTGTTCAACTAGACGTGGTGGCGCTTCGTTTACATCATCGTAAATTTTCAGCATATCACCGAACTCACCATCAATTTGGTGACATCCAATACAGTTGTACTTAACAGCAACTTTCATACCTTCATTTGCAACAGTTTCAGCAGCGTCGTATCTCTTAACACCTTTAAGAGGAATCTTCTGATCAACTTGACCGATAAGAGCTGTTGTAATTAGAGCAGCATCTTTTTCGCTCATGTGGAACTGAGGCATTCTTAGTAAGTCTTTAAATGGCTTATCAACACCATTATCCCATCTTCTTGGATTTAATAGGTGCGCTTTAATCCAAGCTTCTCTTGAGTGCTCAACTTTCTCATGAGAGAAACCAAATTGAGTTAGAGGCTTAGAACCAAGTTTAGAAAGCTCTGGACCAATTGGTGCACGATCTTCAAAACCTTTAATATTGTGACATGAGTAACAACCGTACTTACCGATTGAACGACGTCCTAATTCCATTGTTCTTTCGTGATCACTCATTGTTGCAAGCTTAGCTTTAGCAACTTCAATAGTATCGAACGCTGAGAAATAAGTTACAAGGATCTCGTCTCTTGCACCTTTATCCATCTCTGCAAACTTAAGCTTTCCGAATTGATCGTTCTTTAAACTCATTAGGTATGCAGTAATATCATTAACTTCTCTATCAGATAGTCTGAAAGAAGGCATGATTGTATCTTCTTGGAAGTGACTTGGGTTTTTAAGCCATGAAGCCATCCAGTTAGCATCTTTTACTTTAGAACCAATACCATCTAGGTATGGACCTTTGTGAGCATCAACTTTTTGAGACTCAAGAGCAAAATCTTTAACACCGTGACAAGCAAGACATCCGATTTCACCAACAAGTTGCTTACCTTTTTCTTTATTACCACCAGTATATTTCATGAAAGGCTTATAGCTTTCAGACTGTGCGTAAATAACTTCAGCAATTGCATTTACTTCAGCGATATTCTTCTTAACGAACTCTGGTGAGTTATTGTTATCATTGTTAAAGAACTGAGGCATTTTTGCATGCTTATTAAATGCTTTTGGTTCCCAAACCCAGTTTTTAAAGAATTCTTTATCAAGCTTTGCAGCGATCTTCTCTAAACTAGGACCTGGTTTTCTCTTATGCTCCCAACCTTCAATTTTGTGACAAGCATAACAACCAAATTTTTCAAGTGCACGACGGCCTTCATTTAATGTAGTTGCCTGTGGAATATACTGAACACCACTGTGACACTTAACACATCCAGCTTCATAATCACCACGTCTTAATTGTACGATAGGTACCTTGTGTGGTTCATGCCAGTTGTACTTTGCAATCCAGTCTTGTTTTTGTTCTTCAGTAGCTGGCATGTGAGCAGCAGCATTGAAGTCATTAACTCTATGCCCTTCACCACCGTGACATGAAGTACAACCAAAGTTCTTCATTGGGTGCTTACCGTTAGCTCCAACCATTAGGTCTAAGTTGGGGTGAGTCTTATGTGGATTTGCTTGATTTTCGTAACCTGGCTTATCAATGAATGTGTGACAAGTCATACAACGATCAACTTTCGGTACGTGTTGAAAGAATCTATCGTCAGTAATATTTTCTAATACAACTTGTTGAACCTTAACAGTTGGGTCCATAAAGTCGATAAAAGGTAGGTTTCTTAGTGCAAATACAGGAGTTACTTCTTTTCTCTTCTCTGCACCCTTAAGAAGTTCTAGACGACCAACGATTCCGTTGATCTTCTTATTAACTGAATCAACATCAGCATTGAAAGCTGCAAGTTGTCTCTTTAAGTTCTTCTCTTTAGTTTGAAGTGCTTTCTTCTTATCAGTAGATGCAGCAAACTTCTTCTTATTATCTTGAAGTTTCTCAAATAAAGAGTGAGCATTTGGCGCGTGTTCAGCGTGAGCAACACCGTAATTAAATGCAAGGGCAGCAACGTCTGAGTTTAGACGACCATTAACGATCTGCTCTTTTTTAATATCTTTAATTACCTGATCAAGCTCTGCTTCAATTTTTGAAATTTCTTTGCTCTTAGCTTCAACTGATTTCTTAGCTGCCGCTAATTCATCATTAAGAACCTTTACTTTTTCAGCACTGATCTTTGCTTCTTCTTCAGCAATATCTTTGGCAATTTTTTCTTTTTCAATCTTCATTGCCTCGATTTGAATTGCTTTCCATGGTCTCATGTAATCATCTAGGAATACCCATATTACCGTAACCAAAAGAACCAGTGAAAAGATCGCGAAGATCTTATTCAGTTTTTTCATATCATAGGCCATGCCTGGCTCATGTTTCTTTGACATTTTTATATACCCTTTATTACTTCTTCTTTAAGTATCTTTATATATCTATATCCAGATTCGCTTATAGGTTAAGTTCCCACTCTGGTAGAGCGATAATATACTTTAAGCTAAATAGCCATCTAAGAACCATCTTGATTGGTAGTGATGTCATACCAAGTACAAGGATGATGAAAATATAGTATCTAATCTGACCAGTGCTCTCGATAATCTTCTTCCCATACTTCGATTTAGCAATCGCAACAGGAAGTACACAACAGTAACCAAGAGTTAGGATTATACCCACAATCTCTCTAACAACGATATTTGAAGGCATTGGAGTGTTAAGCCACTTAAGCCATACAAATTCAGAAAGGTTTACGTTGTATTCAGAAACAACCTTGTGGAAGTCCCAGAATTCAAATGGACCATAGAATGTCCAGTTTGGTCCACGTAAGAAAGTACCAACGATAATTAGGTACATCCAAAGAACGATCCAACCATATAGAAATCCCCACATAGCGATTGGTCTTTCTTTGATTGTGAAGTAACCATTCCCTTTTGGGTTAGTATCAATATATGGAATTGCAATAAGACCAACAAGAATAAGACCTGGAAGAACAACCCCTGCCATCCAAGGATCGAAATATACAAGCATTTCTTGAAGACCAAGGAAGTACCATGGTGCTTTGGCCGGGTTAGGTGCCCAAGTAGTGTTTGCAGGCTCTTCTAGCGGAGCTTTAAAGATAATTGCCCAAACTACTAAGAAGATAGTCGTACCGATCATACACATTAACTCAGTGAAAACTAAGTTAGGCCATACCCATACTTTCTCTCTATTTTCAGGAAGTGCCTCGATTGGACACTCACCATTCTCAATTCTCTTGTCATTCTCAGCTGCTCTATAAAGTGCATACCAAGTAAGCCAAGCAATAAGAACGATAATAATGTTAATTGGAATATTATCTGGCCATAGGATAATTGCTCTAAAGTTTGCATCCATACAAAACCAAACTGTAATAGGTGCAGCAGCAATAAGTGCCCATTTAGCAAATTTCTTGCTTCCTACTACACGATAGTACTTCATCATGAAGAAGAATAGGACCGTCGTAATCGGGAATGATCTAATCGGATCGGCCAGCCAGTTTATAAGTTCTTTCATTTATATATCCCTTTCTCTCAAAATATATTTTTTAAAGTGGTGCTGAAATCCCACCGTCTTTTCTTACACGCCAGAAGTGAACTGCAATTAGAACACCAACAACAAGTGGAATGAATACACAGTGAAGAATATAAAATCTTAGTAGTGCTGGTTCCCCAACGAAACGTCCTGCTAGAAGCTGGAAACGAACGTCGTTTTTATCAGAAACCATTACGAAGTCACCAATTTGTGCTAAAGCTGCACCTGGACCACCGTGCCCCATAAAAGGAGTCGCTTTTGCCATGTTTGAACCAACGGCAATCGCCCAAATCGCTAGCTGATCCCATGGAAGTAGGTAACCAGTAAATGATAGTAGAAGAGTTAATACTAAAAGGATAACACCAACACCCCAGTTAAATTCTCTAGGTGGCTTATATGAACCAGTCATAAATACACGGAACATGTGAAGCCACACAGTAATAACCATGGCGTGAGCACCCCAACGGTGAATTTCACGCATAATCCCTAAAGGCACGTGCTCTTTAAGTGCAATAATATCGTTATATGCGTACTCTGCAGTTGGTCTGTAATAGAACATTAAAAGTACACCAGTAACAGTTAGTGCTAAGAAAATGAAAAATGTAAGTCCACCCATACACCAAGTGTAACCAAGTTGAACCCCTGATTTCTTAAGTTTGATTGGGTGTAAGTGTAAAAACACGTTACCAGCTACGACAGCAGCTCTGTTTCTTGCGTTCGTTGGAGGCCCATGTCTGAAAATTGATTTCCAAACCTGAGTTTCCCTAATGTAATCAACAACACCTCTTTTAGCCATTGTTATTCCTTCCTATTTATTAATCTAAATTAAACTTTTAAGTAACTTTGTGGATTGTCCCACTGACCTTTTTCATAACGATAAATCTTAGTTTTATCGACAATGATTTTTCCTTCAGCATTTAGTGAGATCTTATATCTCTCTAATGGTCTTGGAGCTGGACCTTCAAAGTTGATACCATTTTGGTAATAACCAGAACCATGACATGGACATTTAAATTTTAACTCGGCAGGAAGCCAGTTAGGAACACAACCAAGGTGCGTACAGATATTTGAAAGAGCGAAAAGACGTCCTTCCATTTTTACAATCCAAACACCGTAACCATTCTTCCAACGCTCATCTACACCCTCTTCGTAATCGTTCGGACGACCAGCAACGAAATCCATCTCTGGCTCGAAGTTAACGTTTGGATAACTGTAGCGAAACGCTAGTGTTAAAAAACCTGCGATTGCAGAAGTGAAGGCAACCCAACCTACAGTTACGAAACTAAAGAACTCTCTTCGGTTTAACTGTTTTTTTACATCATCAGACATTTTAAAAAACCTCTATTTCTAATCATAAATACACAAATTTAAGTCACGATGACCCAATTTATGATTCATAAGTTATTGCAAATTCATTTTATACTTTGAAGGATGTTATCACTATTTCAACGAATTTAAAACTTCCTTTGCAAGACTAACTACTTTTATATCTTTCTCAATATTAATCATTTCCTCAACGCTTGGCGCCATCTTTTTCCATTCAGCTCGCCTTAACGCAGTGAGTACATTAAATTTAAGGCCACTGATCTCCTGAACAGTCAATTTCTTACCTAATGACTCATCGTTCAGGTTTAAAATTTCATTAACTGTCGGGATGGCCTGATCGTTCTTATATGCGATTAACGCTGTCGCTGCAGCATATCTCACAGAAAAACCGAGATCGCTATTAAGCCTCTTAATAAATAAATCTTCTGTACCATCAACTTCATGAGTAGCAAGAGTCAGGATTGTCACCTGAACCATGGCCGCATCATTTTTCTCGATGAAACTTTTTACAAGGTCCCACTTAAATGAAATGCCTTTAGGCATTTTTGACAGTGCTACCATTGCGTGAAAATTAATTTCTGGATTATTTGTTTGTAGAGCATGCTCAAGAACTGGTAGCCCCCCCTCATTTCCAAGTGCACCAATGGCCACAACGATGAAGTCGCGTGTTCTTGGATCAACAGTTGTCTTATAAATATCTCTTAAATTTGTAACTAACCATGGAATATCCTCTTCTTTCACCGCACCTGCTGAGATGACTTTAGAAAGCTCAAGTGCTGCAATCCACTTATTACCAAAGGTTTTCGACTTCATCTCATGAACTAGGTCTTTGTAAGAGTGGTCATTAGAAAGCATCTTTGTCACACCAAAAATAATTAGTGCTCCGACAAGTACGATTGCAATAGGAACCATTAAAGAGCCCATTACCGGATTACTTTCGAGTAGTTTTTTATCTAACTTAGTGTTTTGATTTTTCTCGCTCACGAAGAAATTGCCTTATAGTAAATGTTTTATTAAATATGGGATAAGAATTAGCAAATTAGAGTATAGTTGACAATTATAAAAGGTGAAATTATGGCCTATCTACTTAGAGGACTGATCGTTATCATGGTTGCTGCAATTGGATTAACAACTTGCGTAGCACTAGGATTTGTTGATGTTGGCATTAGCCACATTAAATTGGCCATTCCAGCCTATCTTTATACAATCTTCGCACAGGCATTCGTAATGTTTTATTTCATTGGTGTTGCCCGTCTAGTGAATAATATCAATTTAATTCTTACGAGTGAACAAAACTTGAATGAATTATTTGATGAAGCTCCTGGCGACTTAACTCCTTATAGAGAAAAAGTTAAAAGATATGTTCACAAAGCAGATCTTGCAAAGAGACAAACAATTCCTTGGACGATGCTGATGATCATTCTTGGAATGATTGCTTTCTTCCTTGGTGGTGCACACGATACAAACATGGTTGAGAAGACAACACACTCTGGTGTTGCTTATGGATTCATTGCATCGATGTTAATTGGATTTGTTAGACAATGGTGGTTCCTTGGACAGACTCACCAACTACTAAGAGAAGTGAAAACATTATTTAGTATTCCAGATGGGCAGATGTAGATCCTTCACGACTGTTTTCCAAATCGTCGGCCCTTGAGACGAACCGTCGGGCATAAACGCACTCCTCTCGAATAGTTTTCTAGCTAAAGATTAGTGGGCTAGCA
>NZ_JBEBNA010000001.1:1433408-2198700 GCF_043196995.1 Halobacteriovorax sp. CON-3 | reverse complement strand
ACCGCAAACAATAGATTGGCCTTAGCCAATCAATTTTGCGGATGCTTTAGTATTCCAGATGGGCAGATGTAGATCCTTCGCGACAGTTTTCCAAATCGTCGGCCCTTGAGACGAACCGTCGTGCATAAACGCACTCCTCTCGAATAGTTTTCTAGCTAAAGATTAGTGGGCTAGCACCGCAAACAATAGATTGGCCTTAGCCAATCAATTTTGCGGATGCTTTAGTATTCCAGATGGGCAGATGTAGATCCTGTAGGGTGCCATGCACCCTTTGTTGTGCACATGCGAAACCAAAAGAGCATGGCACCTCATTTCTAGATAGCCTTAAGCCAAATAAATACCTTATTCTTTCCAGCAGGATTTCGACGAGTACGAGTTCTCGATTCGTAAATAATTACGGAGTCGTCCCCTTTTACTTGGGCCATAAATTCTTTTAGATAAGATCTTGGAACATAGAGGTTATAGTAGAACCCACCAGGAACTGCGAGTCCAGGCTTCACATTATCAACTTGAGTTACTTGATAAAGATCCAGAAGTTTACTGAGGCGTTTTCTCGTTTCATCAGTATCGGCTGAGTTCATCATAACACGATAAACTTTTGTATTACCGTAACGACTATCACGATAACCACCACCTTTAATATCTTCTTCAAAAGATGACTGTTCTCTATCGGCCGAAGAAATATCACGTGGAAGGGTATCAATTGAAGTTAGGACAACTTCTGATTCAACTTCATCACGCTCTTCATCTTCTAGAGTTTCACCAAGAAAGTTTTCAGTGTCATCAACATTTTCAATATCTTTAATATCTAATTCAAATTGTGCGATTTGTTCTTGATCAGCAATCGTTTCTTCTGTGAATTTTAAACCTTCATTCTCCCAGCGAAATTGAGGCTCATAGACGCTAATTTTATCCGAGAGATATTTTTCGTAGGTTCTATTGGCAAATTCAATTGCCCAAACGAGAAAGATGGCAACTCCAATAAAGGCAAAAATTTGAGCGAGACTTTGCATCTTTGAACTTAAATTATCTCTAAGTTTTAGCCTCGAGATATTAAAGTTTGTTCCACGAAAGTCTTTCTCCATTTTCTTAACAAAGTAGATCCACTCTTGGTAAAGAGTTACTTCCATAGAAGTTAAAATCTCGTGATTATGACTGCCTGAAAATGATAGATCGATACCAAGGTCAGTAACGAGCTGATTTGCATTAACATTTCGATTGCCTGAAAGAATATCATTTAAAGTAAAATGTTCATTGATATAAGCTTCATGCTGAGGAAAGACCTCAACAAAGAAACTACGTAGTAAGATTGAAGTATCGCGTTCACTTTGATGTAAATTACTAGCAAGCTCTTCAATTGAAACATCACGTGAAATAAAAACAAAACAAATAAATTTATCCCTAAGCCAAGTAAACCATGACTCAAGTGGGCCAACATGAATATTATCGATGATATAGTAGAATCTTTTTGAGATCTCAAAAAGAGTTAAGTCTTCATCAAAGAATACATCCCAAAAACGTTCAAAGTCTTCGCGATACTTTCCCTGCCAAGTTACATTTTGAATATCGAGGCAAAGCCAGTCGCGAAAAGATGCATAATCATGATGAAAGAACTTTAATTCATCGTTAACTTTTTTCATTTAAACTCTTTTAATTAAGATACCAATTCCCTGGCCACCACCAATACAAGCACTAGCAATACCATACTCTTTGCCTTCACTTGCAAGTTGGTTTGCTAAAGTCGTTGTAATACGAGTACCAGATGCAGCAAGAGGATGTCCTAGAGCAATTGCTCCTCCCCAGATATTAACCTTATTTACATCAAGAGCAAGCTCTTTCATACAAGCAAGTGCTTGGGCTGCAAAGGCTTCATTTATTTCCACAAGATCAATTTGATCAAGTTCCATCTTATTATCTGCAAGAAGTTTACGAATGGCCGGAACTGGACCAATCCCCATAATCGTTGGATCGACACCGACAACAGCACCATCGATAATTTCAGCAATTGGTTTTAGCCCATGCTCTTTTACAAAGTCTTCACTTGCCACAAGTGCAACCGCCGCTCCATCAACAATACCAGATGCAGAACCAGCAGTAACAAGTCCATCTTTAACAAAAGTTGAACGTAGTTTATTCATATCTTCAAGAGAAGCACCTTCTCTTAAATGTTCATCCTTTGAAACTGAACCCTTTCTGATTTCGACTTCACAAATTTCTTTTTGAAGCTTTACATCTTCGTAGGCCGCTGTTGCACGCTGATGTGATAAGAGAGAAAATTCATCACAATCAGAGCGAGAAACTTCGTACTTTGCCCCAAGATTTTCTGCAGTTATCCCCATTGGGCAGCCTGCGTGTTGATCAGTTAGAGCATCAAGAAGCATATCCACATTCTTCAATGATCCGTATTTCGTACCAAAACGTGCACCATATGTTAAATGTGGAACCATCGACATATTCTCAGTTCCACCAGCAAGCACACAATTGGCCTCTTCTAATTTAATTAAGCGAACGGCATCTAAGATGGCCTGTATACCTGATCCACAAAGTCTATTAATTGTGATTCCAGGTGTTTCTTGTGAACATCCGGCCTTAAGAGCAAGATGCCTCCCACCGTACATAGTATCAGTTGATGAAGGGACAACATTTCCCAAAATTACTTGATCAATTAAGTCGGCCTTCACACCTGTTTCACTAAGTAGTGAATTTGTGGCAGTAACAGCTAAGTCAACTGGCTTAATATCCGTTAAAGAACCACCAAATTTACCAAATGGCGTTCGTTTTCCACCTACTAAAAATACGCGACGGCCTTTATTTAAGGACATATTTGCCTCCATTCACTTACAGTTAAATACTTACTAAAATATATTAGGACGCTTTTATGTCCTAGTCAAAGAAGAGTAATTTATGTCAACAGAAATCAATCGCCAACAGCTAGAGAGATTCAAACAGCAAGAGTATAAGCGCCATGCCTATCAACTTAAGAAGGCCAAGCTTGAGAACTCTCAGGAATATCAGAAGACTGAGAAGAAGCACCTTGCCGACCTAAAGAGACTCAATAAACACTACGAAACTGAAATTAAAAGTGTTGAAAACAGTACAGAACTTAAATTAAAGCAAATTAGAGACAAGCAAACTGAACTCGTTAAAGAAGAACACGGTCGTATGGAGCTTGAGCTTGAAAATATGAAGAAGACTCATGAGGCGAGAGTTGCAGAACTTAAGGAAACTCATGATAATCAGATCGCGCAAATGAATGAGTCGCATCGAGATACACTTGATCAAGCGCGCGAGAAATACATGAAAGAAAAAATGAAGTGGGAAGAGGCATAATCTCCCAAAGGAAAGTAAATGGAAGCGAATAAGCAAAATGGTGGTGTATTTATAAATGGAAAGGCCCAGATTATTGAGATGCTAAAATTTATGAATGCAGATGAAAGGGCCACTCTCTTGAAGAATATTCAAATGAGAAACCCTACTCTTGCCAAAGAGCTTTATGCTGAAAGTATTACTTTCGATACAATCTACGCACTAGACGAGATTGATCTAAACCAAGTTGTTAAGTTTATTAAAGCACCTGTTATTGGTGTTGCTCTTAAGGAGTGTGAGAAATCTTTTCAAAAGAAAGTTCTTACTATTCTACCAAGAGAAGCTGCAGAAGAAGCTTACTCTTATCTTGTCAAAAACCTTGGAGCAAATGAGGCACGCGATATTCAAAGAGCAAGAAAGCGTGTAACTGACACAATTGTCGCCCTCAATAACAGAGGACGACTAAGTCTATAAATCACATTTATAATTAATTTTTCGATCATCAATTTGGGGGCAGTTCTTAACATTGCCCTCAAATTCTGCCCTCAACTCTTTTGTATTAAGCTGTAAATCAAGTAGTTCAATCTGAAGAAGAATTCCATCATCACTTAACTGATCCAGACATTTCGCCTTAATTGAATATTCACATTTGGCGGGATTAATCTTAGCAAGATTTACAAGGGCCTTCTTAAGCCTCTCATCACCCTTCGTTTTCTTTTCAATCCATGAGTCAATGTCATCACGGACACCATTCTTATTTGAGTCAGCTCCACCGTGCCAATCACTACTCCTATCAGTACAAGAAAATACGAAGAGAGTACAAAATAGAATCAATAACTTATTCATTAATTAACTTCCTAAACTTGGCCTCAACTTCATCTGAAAAAACAAAATCACTACTTTTAGCTGTATCAAATATTTTATGCTCAGCTAAAATATTAATGGCACTATCAAGACGATCAATTGTTGTATTAACAATTTTCTTAAGCCACAGTTCATTTGAATCAATAATCTTTGAGACTTCACTTATTGGAATAGGCACGACTTCAACATCTTCAATAGTAAAGCATGATTCATCATAAACCTTACGGTTAATTCCACCAGAAACTCCAAGGAAGTCACCTTTCTTATGGGTACCAGTTGGCACTAATCTTCCGTTTTGTTCTTTAACTGTTAAAAGAGTTCCAGATTTTACAAGAAAAATAAATTCAGCACTTGTACTCTCTTTAAATAGTAAGTTTTCAACTTCAACCTTACTACTTTCATACGCGGTAAACGTCATCAATCTCTCCCCTCAGTGCTGTACCATAACGAAGCCCATATGTAGAAAAATGGATATTCTTCGCTTCAATCTTGTTTAAAATAGTCTGTGCACAAATTGCTCCAGACTGTATTGTTTTTGATCTCTTTCCTAGGAAAGAAAATTGTTTACCAAGCGCCTTTGCTTCAACTAGTTGAATACGATCCGTACTCTCATTGAAGTCAGCAAGGCCAATACTGTAGTTATTTATTGCATCAGCGTCATATGCCGGGGCACCCGAAAACATCAAGGCAAGGCTTGTTAAGGTACCTGCAACGCCAATAATATCCTGACCAACATATGAATCAAGATTAAACTTTTCAAAAATTTCATCAACCTTAGTTCTTAATTGGCCATCCTTTATCCAATCATCAACTCTCACTGAACCAATTGGTAGTGAAACAGTTTCAATAATTTCGAAAGGTTTTGTTTTAATAAGAATAAGTTCACTAGAGGCACCACCAACATCTAAGATGAGCTGCTTCTTTGACTTCTTCTTCATCATTTCATTAATTCCAAGGGCCGTATAATACGCTTCTCCCTCACCAGAAATAATTTCAATATCCAAACCGAGCTCAGACTTAATTCTAGCGAAAAACTCAGGAGCATTTTTAGCGACACGAGAAGCTTCAGTTGCCGTAATTATCATTTTATCACAACCCAGCCTCTGACACTCTTGCTGATATTCCTTCAAGGCCCTAAAAGTATCTTCCATTGATTTCTCTTGAAAAACACCTTCTTTATCAAGTCCTCTACCGAGCCCTGTAATTGTCGAGATTTCTTGTACAATTTCTTTAGTATCACGATCGATAATAAGTAGTAGTGTAGAATTAGAACCAATATCTACAGAACCAATTAAATTCTTAGTCATTTTTGAAAATACCTTTAAATAATTTTTTTATTTTGCCTTTATTCTTTTCAAGGACTTTATCTGTTTCTTTTTTCAATAAATTCTTAGCAGCACTCTTGGCCAATTTTTCAAGAGTGTACTCATAGTCACTGGTTAAAGCATAGCCTATCCCTTCTAGGCGGTACGGAATCTTAGCAGTTCCATAATCTCTTACAAGGTCATGCTTTAATTCTTCTTCATTTACAACAATAGCACCAAGAAGCTCCCCTGGGGCCTTAAAATCAATCTTTCCATTTCCTTCTAAAGCGTACTTTCCTTCATCTAATACTACTTTATAACTTTTAAATTGATGATAGCGATCATCTAATCGGCCATTAAATGATAATTCAGTAATATCACCATTAATTGAGATATCCTTTTTAGTTAATTTTTCAAGTTTGTTGAATATACTGCCTACAACATTTGCTAAATTTATCTTATGAAGTTTTGCTTCTTTAACATTTAATGCAACATTGAAGTCATAGCCTTTACCAATTAACTTTCCATCAACCTTACCTGATGCTTTCCCCTCAACAGACTTAACAATACCATGTGGGACAAAAAGGGCGGCACTTGAAATATCTACATCACTAAATGAGGCATTTACTTCTGTTGTTTTCCCTTTCTTATGAATCTCTGAATTAACTTTAAGATTTAGCGGTGCGGTTCCAAGTTTTAATCTATTTGATAAAATATTTAATTTTTTACGGTTTACACTCAGGCCTATTTGACCATTAATCGGCGACTCCCCTAGCATAACATTGGAGAACTTAACTTTTGATTTAACTGGATAATTTGAAAAGACTTCTCCGTTTGTACTAGAAATATCGACATCAGAGTTTTCTTCTTTTACTTCTTCCTTAGCAACTTTCTGCTTAGGCATATGCTCTTTCATCTCTGTCGGAATCTGAATGTCTTGCAGATGCATATTAATATCAGAAGTCTTTAAGTAATCAAAACGATCAACGCCAAGAACAAAAGGAGTCGACTGACCAATTTTCACAATCCCCTCTAAAAGCTTTAACTCAATTGCAGATCTTATCTTTTTACTATTTAAGTTATTCTTAACATTAACGACAACAGGGATGCCAAGTGCAACGATATTACTATCCACACTAGTTGTTATATTTGGAAATAATTTATCATTTCTAGAAGTTAGACTTCCCTCGACCTTAAGTTGGCCATCTTTGATTTTCACACCAAAGGCACTTACATTAACAAAGTAAGAAGTAATATTATTTAAATCACTAATAAGATTTATATTATGTAATTTTAAAATTTCTTTACTTAAGTCGTAATCAAGATTTGATTTCATAAATTGATGTTCTTCAAGTGCAACAACAACTTTTGAAGACATAATCTTCTTCTCAACACCACCATCCATTTTTACAGAAAACTTTTTTAGAGGTTTTATAAGAACACTTGATTTAACATTATTAATATCGACTTCAGCATTGAAATTTAGCTTTTTCTCTTCAAGCCACTTATCAAGTACAGTTTCACCAATTATTAAAACATCAAAAGATGTTTCATTTGGCTTCCCTTTTGAAAGAATGAAATGAGACTTCAACTCGAAAACAGACGTTGTATTGAAACCAATATCTCTAAGTGCAAGTTTTTCAATATTAACTTCACCAAAGCTTCCACTTCTAAGAGCATAGTTTGCATTAATATTCGTTACATTAAAATTCAAAGATGCATCAGAAAAAAAACTTAGAACGGCCAAGCCAGAGTCAGAACTTTCATCTTTTCCTTTCTCTTTAGCTGTAATTTTCTTTTCCTCTTTAAAGCTAACCACTTCTTTTGAAGTAAAAGAGTTTTCCCAATTAGAGCCCTTCTTGAACTCGATATAACTTACTTTCGGATTATCAATATTTACAGAGATCGTCCCGTATCCCATAAGCATCGTCCAAAATGGGATTTCAATTTGTAGATTATCAAATGAGCAAAGGGGAAGCTTTCGGCCACCATGGGGATAAAGAATATCAACGCCCCTAATATTAACTTTAGAATTAAGGCCAAGGGAGTAATCAAGAGACTGAGTTAATACTTCAGCATTTGGTAAAGTCTTTTGAAGTTGAGTAGTAAAAGCCTGCCTTATGTCGTCTGGTTTTAAGTTCTTTTTAGCAACAATTAATATGATTGCAGAGAAGACAATTAAAAAACCTAAAAATAAAAATATTATTTTTAATGGTGACTTAGTTTTCACATACCCTCCAATGGTATTTTAGATTAAAGTCAGTGGTGCAAATTTTGCCATGAATTTTTTCTGTGCACCGTCATTAAATTTAATCGTTACCTTTTCATCTCCTGTCGGGCCAATACACTCTAAAACAGTTCCTTCACCATAAAGAGAGTGAACAATTTTTGATCCCTTAGGATAAGTTACTTTCTTTGCACTTATACTTGGCGATTTTTCAACTCTGTAAACAGGCTCATCATCATAAACCGGATCACATAGGTCGTCCCAATCATTATCCATTGATTGCTGACGCCCACCACCTAGTTTCTTCCAGATATAAAATTTATTCGGTATTTCTTGAATGAAGCGGCTAAAGCCATTGAAGCGTAATTGTCCAAATAACATACGCCCTTGTGCAAAGGTGATATAGAGTCTTTTCATTGCTCTAGTCATCGCAACATAGAAAAGACGACGCTCTTCTTCAATTGCAACTTCGCCATTTTCGATTGACTGATAACTTGGAAAGACTGTCTCCTCAACACCTGTAACGAA
The DNA here is from genome assembly GCF_043196995.1 of Halobacteriovorax sp. CON-3. NCBI lineage: Bacteria > Pseudomonadati > Bdellovibrionota > Bacteriovoracia > Bacteriovoracales > Halobacteriovoraceae > Halobacteriovorax > Halobacteriovorax sp. CON-3. The sequence continues at coordinate 2,190,471 of NZ_JBEBNA010000001.1, read as the reverse complement.
GACATATTCGAACTCAAGACCTTTGGCGCCATGAATTGTCATTAGGGATACTTCCCCCTGATTTTCTTCCTCTTGTCCAATCACTGAATTATCAAGAGTGATTGTTTCTAAAAAGGCGCCAAAACGGCCGTCAGGATTTTGATCCTCAAATTGAGTAAAGGCACTACCAAGCTCTTCTAAGTTTTCCATACGAGCTTGCGACTCATAGTCTTTTGCTGCTCGAAGCATTTCCCAGTAACCAGATTCATAGAGAAGTTTTTCATAAACAGTCTCTAAACCTTCACCTTCATCATGCGCAACTTTGGCTTCAGTGATTAAGTGAACAAATTGCGAAAGAGAAGACTTCACACGAGACGAAAGTCTAATATGTTTAAAATCTTCTGGATTATCCACAATTCTATTAACAACTTCCCAAAGAGAACTATCAGACTTGATTGCCTCTTCTTCGATTTTTCTTAACGTTGTTGCACCAATCCCACGAGTTGGTACATTAATAATACGACTTAAGGCCAATGAGTCTTTGTCATTAACAAGAAGTCTAATATAGGCAATTAAATCCTTAATTTCTTTTCTCTCGTAGAACTTAATCCCACCGACAACTCGATACGGGATATTAGATTTTCTAAGAGCATCTTCAATTTGTCTTGATTGAGAATTAGTTCGATAGAAAACTGCCATTTCATCGTAATTAACTCCATCTTCATTATGATGATGAATTAATTGTTCTGCGACAAAGTCAGCTTCTTCACGATCACTAGAACATTCGACAATCTCAATTGACTCACCTTCAGGGTTATCAGTCCACATACTCTTTCCCTTACGTTGAGTATTTCGACAGATAACTGCTCCAGCGGCTTCAATGATATTTTTAGATGATCGGTAATTCTGCTCTAGTTTTAAAATTTGAGCATCACTGTACACTTCTTCGAAGTCTAGAATATTTCGAATATCTGCTCCACGCCAAGAATAGATCGACTGATCCTCATCCCCAACAACACAGATATTTCTTCTTTTCATAGCAAGCTTTGTAACTAGATCAAATTGAGCACGGTTCGTATCCTGATACTCATCCACAAGGATATAGCGGAAACGATCCTGGTATCTTTCAAGCACTTCAGAAAACTTTTCGAAGAGCTGAATAACACCACAGATAAGACCACCAAAATCTGTCGCATTGGCCTTGTGAAGTTCCTTTTCATACTCAAGATACATATCGTAGAAGATATCATCTCTTTCTACTTCATAATCTTTATCTGAAATATCACGATCAGGGTAATGCCCGTGATTCTTAAGGTCTTCAATAAAGTATAGTACTTCAGACGGAGCTGTTTCTTTTTGAGAAATTCCACGACGATTCAAGATCGCTTTTACAACACTCTTTTGTTCAGACGTATCATAAATCGTAAAATTACGACTAAGGCCTAAGTAGTTTGCCTCAGACCTTAGCATTTTTGCACAGAAAGAGTGGAATGTAGTCACTTGAAGAGCACCCACATCACAACTAACATCACGTCCGACACGGTCACGCATTTCTTTTGCGGCCTTATTCGAGAAAGTTAGGGCCAATAATTGAAAAGGAGAAATATTCTTTTCTTCTAAAAGATAAGCAATCTTTGTTACAAGCGTTCTCGTCTTTCCTGATCCTGCACCAGCAAGGATCATCATTGGTCCATCAATCTCTTTAACGGCTTGACGTTGTTGAATGTTGAGATGATCTAACTTCATTTAAATTCCTAATTTACTCTTTTTTATTCTACAGTTACTGACTTCGCCAGATTTCTTGGTTTATCAATATCTGTTCCTAAATTCTTAGCAATATAATATGCAAGTAGTTGGTTAACTACGTTTACATAAAGAGGTGCTAAATCTCCAAGTCCTTCAAAGTTAAGTTCGATATAGTGATCTGAAATTTCTCTTAAATCTTCCTTACCTTTTGGACCAATTGAAACGATTAGACCCTTACGAGCTTTAATTTCTTGAATATTTGAAACTGTTTTCTCATATAGCTCTTCACCAACTAAGGCGATATTTACTTTTTCTTCGTCAATTAAGGCGATTGGACCGTGCTTAAGTTCCCCTGAAGCATAACCTTCGGCATGAACGTATGCGATTTCCTTTAGTTTTAAGGCACCCTCAAGTGCAATTGGGAAGTAAGACCCACGTCCTGTATAAAAGAAACCTTTAAACTTATAGATTGCATCTGCAACATCTTTAATAGGCTTCGTATTATCAAGTAACTGCTCTACTCTTTGAGCAAGTAAGCTATAACGTGCTGATAACGAATTTCTTAATTCATCATTCATACTTCCATTTGCAATTACTTCAGAAAGTGTTTTCCCTGTTAGAACTTGTTGAGTGAAAGCCTTTGTTGAAGCAACACCAATTTCAATACCTGCACGAATCATAAGATTGACATCACAATCACGGTACAGCGTAGAGCCTTCAGTATTTACAATTGAAAGAGATTTCATGCCTCTTTCTTTACACATTGTTTGGGCCGCAAGCGTATCTGCAGTTTCACCGGACTGTGAAATAAACATCGCTAATTCATTCTGATTCAGAATTGGATTTCTGTAACGGAACTCACTTGCAACTTCTGCAAAACATCTAATGCGGTTACTTGACTCAAAGTAATCCTTAATCATAAGACCTGCATAGTAAGCAGTCCCACAGGCAGTAATACTAACAGCTTCCATTGGAAGTTTTGTTGCTGCCTCTAAACTCTCTTTCCCTTCTCCTTGAAAGTAGTATTGAGTAAGAGAACGAATTAGCTCTGGCTGCTCGTGAATTTCTTTAAGCATATAGTGCTCGAATTCACCCTTTGAAGCAGGATCGTGATCGATCGTCTGCTCTTTTGACATATACCTTTGAGTCTTTGTTCCATCTAACTCATAGAAGTTCAGTAGTTGATTATTCTTAACACTTAAATGGCAAAGAACATTATCTTCAGGGAAGTAAATACGGTTTGCCATACCTGCAAGAGCATATGGATCACTTGAAACAAATACTTCAGAGTTTACTTCATTACTTCCACATACTAGTGGAGCACCTTTTTTAATTGCAAAGATTTCATCTGTTTCACGATTTAGAATAACAAATGCAGAAAATCCTTCAATTCTTTCAAAAGATTTGATGACTGCTTCTTTAATTGGAGTTCCTTGACGCTTGTGAAAAATAAGAAGCCCAAGAAAAGTCTCAGAATCTGTTTCAGATTCAAAGTAGATTCCATGCTCTTTTAGTTCATTTCTGATTTCAGTAGCATTCTCAATGATTCCATTGTGAACCATTGCAATTCCATCTTTTGTTGATACGTGTGGGTGAGCATTATAATCTGTTACACCACCGTGAGTGGCCCAACGAGTGTGCCCAATGCAAGATCTTGCATGAATATCTTTGCCTTCAAGCTCGGCTTCAAGGTTAGCGATTTTACCTTCTTTTTTATAAACGAGAAGTTCATCATTTTTACTGATGAAACTAACTCCAGCTGAATCGTAGCCACGATACTCTAATCTTCTAAGTCCTTCTAGAACAACGTCAACTGAATTTGATGGCCCTAAATGCCCAACAATTCCGCACATAGTCACTTCCTTATATGTTTAAAAAATACTAATTTAAGAAAGATACCATTTTGCGGGCGAAAATAAAATTTTTGCGGGCCTATTTGTCGCTTTTTTTCCTAATGAAACGCTTTGCCATGCCCTCTTTCGTCTCTTGACGCCCTCTGGCAATTGCAAATGAACCATCTGGCATACTTTTGCTAATAGTTGAACCTGATGCGACATAGCATTCTTTACCAATCTCAATAGGAGCAATCATTTGTGAATCTGATCCAATAAATGATCCATCACCAATAATTGTTTTATGCTTATTGGCCCCATCGTAATTACAAGTAATGAAGCCACAGCCAATATTTACATTGTCTCCAATCTCAGCATCACCTGCATAACTTAAGTGAGAAACTGCAGACTTCTTACCAATCTTAGATTTTTTAATCTCGACGAAGTTTCCGATTTTTGCGCCTTCACCAATATCACTTCCAGGTCGAAGCTGTGCCATAGGCCCAATTGAAGCACCTTTAGATACTTTTGAATCTGTAATATATGAATTGGCCTTAATGATCGCACCATCTTCAATAATTGAATTCTTAATTGTTACGCCTTGCTCGATGACTACATTCTTTCCAATCACTGTTTTGTCATCGATAAAAGCATTTTGGAAAAGGTGTGTTCCTTGACCAATATTTTTTGAATAACAATATGTGTGTGATGGATCTGAAAAGCGCACCCCCGCTTCTAGCATTAGGTAGCGAGCGATTGAGCGTCTTAAATAAATATCTGCATTTGAGAGTTGAATTAAGTTATTTACACCTAAGAATTCACGAGCATCCTCAAATAAAAGTGGAGTAACATTCGCTTCAGGGTTGAATGTATCAGTTAAATAGAATTCTCCTGATTTGTTATTATCTGAAAGATTAAAAACATGATCCATTAAATAAAGAGTTTTAAAAATATAGAGACCAGAGTTAACTTCAGTTACAAGCCTTTGCTCATCTGTTGCATCTTTTTCTTCAACGATTTGAAAGCCAGTACCCTTGCGAATAATTCTTCCGTAACCTGTAGGATTACTTGCTGTAAAAGTTGCACAAACAGCATTTGGACCTTTTTCAATTTCTTCAATCAGAGCGCTAATTGTTTCTTTTGTAATTAGCGGTGTATCCGCACATGTCACAATTGTATAATCATAGCCACGAGAGTTTTCAAAATCGTTCAAATAAGTCTGAACTGCATGCCCTGTCCCTAATTGCTCTTTTTGATAAACGTAATTTATACCTGTAAAGCGTTCATTAACATGTTCTTCAACAAGTTCACGTTGATGTCCTGTTACTAAAGTGATGTCGCCAAAATCTTTAAATGTTTCGATGACATAATCGACTAAAGTATTTTGGTGTAATGGTGCAAGTGGTTTTGGGATATCCATTTTTAATCTTGTTCCCTTACCTGCAGCAAGTACAACTACCGCAACTTTCTTTGTCGTATGTTCTGACATTTTAAAAACTCCTAATAACCGACTATATCGGTCTCTTTTCACTTTATGAAATTACAACACATTAACTAAATCATAGCAAAAAAATCAGTTAAAAAACTCAAAAAAATCACGCATTTTCGCTCTTTTTATTAAAGAGTTTTTTTTATTGCCCGATGTTAATTAAGAACAAATTGCCTATATTGCGCCGACCTGTTGGAGGAAAGATTTATGGTTACAAATTACGAGGGTGAGAACATTGAGTTTAAGGAAGAATTGGCCCTCTTACCAATCCGAGACTTAGTTATTTATCCATTTATGATTTTACCTCTATTTGTTGGTAGAGAAGCATCAATCAAAGCTATTGACCACGCTATTAATCATTCAGATCGTCTGATTCTACTTTCGAGTCAGAAAGATATTGTTGCAGAACATCCTGCACCAGAAGAGATTTATGAACTTGGTACTGTTGCCATGATCATGAGAATGAGAAAACTTCCAGATGGAAGAATTAAAATTCTAGTACAAGGTTTATCAAAAGCTAGAATCACTTCATTTGAACAACAATCACCTTTCTATATTACAAAAGTAGAAAAGGTTGAAGATACAGTGACTGATAGTTCAAATATTGCAACGACAGCACTTATGAGAACGATCAAGGAACAACTTGAAAAAGTTATTCAACTTGGAAAAGTTCTTTCTCCAGATATTCTAATGGTTCTTGAAGATATTACAGATGCCTCGAGACTTGCAGATTTAATTGCATCAAATTTAAATCTACATGTTTCAGAAGCACAAACAATTCTTGAAACACTAGATCCAGTTGATCGTCTACATGCAATCAATGATATTCTAAACCGCGAATTAGAAATCCTAATGATGCAACAAAAGATGAAAACAAATGCTTCATCTGAGAATGCTAATCAAAGAGATGTGTTCCTAAAAGAACAAATCAAAGCGATTAAGTCAGAACTTGGTGATGGTAACTCAGAACAAGATGAGTTTGCAGAGTTCAGAAAAAGAGTTGAAGAAGCAGGAATGCCAGAAGAAGTTCTTAAAGAAACAACTAAGCAACTTGCGCGTCTTGAAAAAATGCACCCAGACTCGTCTGAAGCAAGTATTATGAGAAACTATATTGAGTGGATGTGTGATCTTCCATGGAGTAAAAAATCTGAAGAGCATATTGATCTTAACTCTGCTCTTGAGATCCTTGATGAAGACCACTTTGAACTTACTCAAATCAAAGAAAGAATTCTTGAGCACCTAGCAGTTAGACAACTTAAGGGTGATGATATGAAAGGACCAATCCTATGTTTCCAAGGTCCTCCTGGTGTTGGTAAAACTTCACTTGGGAAGTCTATTGCTCGTGCAACAGGAAGAGAATTTGTAAGAATTTCTCTTGGTGGTGTAAAAGATGAAGCAGAGATTAGAGGTCATAGAAGAACATATGTTGGAGCAATGCCAGGTCGTTTTATTCAAGCGATGAAGCAAGCAAAAACAAATAACCCAGTTGTTCTACTTGACGAAATCGACAAGCTATCTGGTGACTATAAAGGTGATCCATCAGCGGCCCTACTAGAAGTTCTAGATCCAGAACAAAACGTAGAGTTTAGAGATCACTACCTAAACGTACCATTTGATCTTTCAAACTGTATGTTTATTGCAACTTCAAATATGCTTGAAAATATTCCAGGTCCACTAAGAGATCGTATGGAAGTAATCAATCTATCTGGTTACACAAGAGAAGAAAAAGTTGAAATCTCTAAGAGATATATCATTCCAAAGCAAATGGATGAAAATGGGATCAACAATGAGCACGTGGTATTCACTGATGAAGGTGTTGAAAGTGTTATCGAGCACTACACTTCTGAAGCTGGACTACGTAACTTAGAAAGAAGAATCGGTACTCTATGTCGTAAAGTAGCAATGAAGATTGCTAAAGGCGATATGGGTAAAACACATATCGTAAAAGATACTGTTGTTAAATACCTAGGACCACCTATCTTCGTAAAAGAAGATCACAAAGATGAAGATGAAGTTGGTGTATCAACTGGACTAGCTTGGACATCTCACGGTGGTGAAGTTCTTTACATCGAAACAACAAAGATGAAAGGACAAGGACTAACTCTTACTGGTCAGCTTGGTGACGTAATGAAAGAGTCTGCAAAAACGGCAATTAACTACATCAGATCTCGTGCACTTTACATGGGAATCGATGAAGATATTTTTGAAAATCACGAGTTCCACGTACACTTACCAGCTGGTGCCACTCCAAAAGATGGACCTTCTGCAGGTATCACATTAGCAACTGCCCTAGTATCAAATTGTACAGGTGTTCCAGTTAGCCGTGATGTTGCAATGACTGGTGAGATTACTTTAACAGGAAAAGTTCTTCCAATTGGTGGACTTAAAGAAAAAGCACTTGCTGCACTTAGAATGGGAATCTCTACAGTTGTTATTCCATGGGGTAACAAGAAAGACCTTGTTGATATTCCAGAGAACCTAAGAGAGAAAATCAATTTTGTTCCTGTTAAAACAATTGATGAAGTTCTTGATATCGCCCTAGTAGACTGGGCAGGTTATAAGAAAGAAGTTCAAATGAAAAAAGTGGACGAAAAACATCAAGAAAAAACTAAAGCTGGCGTTGCCGCTTAAATAGAGAGGGCCAACAAGGCCCTCTTTTTTTTTATCCAACATTAAATTAAAATGGAATGTATATGGGAAAAGAAGAAATGAAAGTAATGATTGTTGACGACTCTGAAATCTCTAGAACTTCTGTTAAAGATATTTTAGAGCAAGAAAACTATGAAGTCGTCGGTTGTGTAGGTAGTGCACAGGATGCTTTAAAACTTGCTTTTGATAATCCTCCAACACTATTTATTATCGACGTTATTATGCCAGGAATCAGTGGGCTAGAGCTTGCTGAATCTGTTGCCAGCAATTTCCCAAACGCTAAAATCCTAATGATGTCTTCACTTGATATTGAATCTGTATGTATTGAGGCAATTTCTTCAGGTGCTCAAGACTTTTTAGTAAAACCATTTAAAAGAGAAGATCTACTTAGATCTGTAGATAAGCTGACTCATGATATTGCGTCAGAAAAAGCGAGTTAATTGAATGTTTAGGTTTTTAATTTATTTTACAGTTAGTTTTTTAATCTTGGCCTTTCCTGTAGCTAAGAATTCAACAGTATTTGATAGCATTAACAAACCACTGAAACCATATACGCAAAAAGTATATTCAACAATCGCCTTTTATTTGAATACAAGCCTTAGTGAAGGCAAAGAAATGACAGTAAAGCTTTTTAATAATACAGCTAAGAAAGTGGATTACGTCAAAAGAGAATCTTCAGGGATCACTAAGCCAATTGGTAAGAAAGTTCAGGGCCTCGACGCTCTGGATGATTATCAACATGGTGAGTATACTGTTGAAGAACGTGAGGCCCTTTTAAAAGTATTACGAGAAAGTGAATAAATTATTGATTAATAGACTTTGATTCTGTCTCTTTTTCAATAGTCCCACCAGAACTCGCAATTAAATTATCAATTTCTTGCATCTTTTGCTTAAGGTTTAATCCCCTAGTTTCACAAATAGAATCATCAGACGTATTTGTTGTTGCTTCTTTTACTCCGGCAAATACCTGAGATGATAGTAGTGCTAGTACAGATAATAAAAATAGCTTTTTCATAATACTTCTCCTTTTGTAGACACTATATTCAATGCATGAAGTATGCCAACAACAGACATCGTATTTTCAATCACTTACCATATGCATATTGTTTAAGAAGTATACATTTTTTCAACGCTGTTTAGACTTTTAACACTTACCTTACAACCTTAAGTATCTTTCCCGAATCCGTTGTTAAATAGAGCTCTCCGGCCGGAGAAACTACAATCTGGCGCATTCTCTCTTCAAGCTCCTCTAGGTAACTCTCTTGAGAAACAACTTTATTACCATCCATTCTAAGCCTTCTCAGATGCTCACTGCCAAGAGCGGCCAGAAATATATCCCCTTTCCAATCCTTATACTTAGTTCCTTCATAAACAACCATTCCCGAAGGTGAAATACTTGGTGTCCAATAGACAATAGGCTGCTCCATTCCCTTCTTTTTTTCTTCACCTATGCTTGGGCCCCAATACTCCTTTCCATAAGTAATGATAGGCCAGCCATAGTTTAGACCTGGTTTTATTAAATTAAGTTCATCTCCACCGCGAGGACCAAATTCACAACTAAAGATATCTCCATTCTTATTCATCCCAATTCCTTGTGGATTGCGATGACCGTAGCTCCATATCTCCTTTAGAGCACCCTTCTTATTTTCAAAGGGGTTTCCTTTAGCCGGTGTGCCATCAAAATTTAAGCGTAGAATTTTACCATTATGATATGAGAGGTCTTGAGCATACTTTCTTTCTCCGCGATCACCAATAGTCATAAAGAGGTAGTTATCTTTAAATAACAAGCGCGAACCAAAGTGGCGAGTGGTATCACTTATAACCTTTGTTTCTAAAAGTACTTCGGCCTTACTCAGTTGGGCCTTAGCATATTCTGCACGTGCCAATGTCGTTACGACAACACCCTTAACTTCAGAAGAATATGTGAAGTAAGCGTAGTCCTTGTCTCCAATCTTCTTATACACAATATCAAGCATCCCACCTTGACCTCGTGACTTTACTTTTGGAGAGATGAGCTCTTTGGTCTGCTTTGTTGAAAAATTATGATACTTAATTTTTCCACTTCTTTCGGTAAAAAGGATTTCATTATCATTGATAAAACTGATTCCCCAAATAATGTCATTAGTTTTAAAAACTTCTTTTGCATTAATTTTTGCAAACGAAGAAATAGAAATGAGAGAACTGAGAATTAAAAATACAAACGTGAGACTTTTCATAATGAAAGTCTAGCATGTTAAGACTATTACGGAAGTAAAAACATATTAAAGTCAAAACCACTTATTGGAGGATCAATTTCAATGACATCTCCTCCTCCAATTGACTCTTCATGACGACTAATACGAGAAGAAAATTTTAACCTCTTAACTTTTTCATTGGCCATTCGGTAATCTGTTGAAGCGTAGGTTTCATCATATTCTTCAACATCACCAGACTTAAGGTTTAACATCAAATTAAGTGATTCATTGCGATCATTTCTTATAATGACTTCTGGATTTAATTTGTATTTTGAAAGTTCTGATACAATACGATCTTCTAAGCGATATGGTGGCTGACCTCCATATAAACGAACAGAAGTGACATCTCCTAAATTTTTAACAAAGTTAGAAATTGCTTGCCCTACCTTTGTTCCACTATCTAGATGGGCCAAAACTGTGTCCCCTTCAGAATTGTGCATAATTAAAGCAACACAGGTTGCAACACCATAAGTTTGAACAAATGTGTGCTTGGCAGCAGATGTATAGATATATTCTCTTTGAAAAACCTCAGGAATGTCTGCACGGTCTAATACCGTAGATGCAAAAGTTGAGTTAGTGATTGCAATAGTGCTAATTAAAAGAATATAGAAATGGGCCATTTTCATGGCCCTATTATACTAATAATAAATATTTGAAATTGATTTTTGAAAAGCTTTCAATGGCCGTAAAGAATTATGACAGTAAATTCATAATCTTACGTACTAACGATACCTTTTTCTCATAAGGAGGATAGCGTAGATCGTTTTCCAAACAAAAGCTTCTCTTCATAACGGCCTTCTCATGAGAGAATAGCTTAAACGAGAACTCACCGTGATAGGCACCCATCCCCGATTCACCGACACCACCAAATGGCAACTTCTCATTCGACAAGTGTACAATCGTATCATTAATAACCATTCCACCACTGCTAATTGATTCAATGACCTTTTTCTTATCTCCATTAGAATCAACGAAAGCATAACAGGCCAGTGGTTTATCATAGCTTTTAACAAATTCAATGGACTCTTCTAAATTATCAGAATAAACAATTGGCAACAGTGGGCCAAAAATCTCATCCTTCATAATTGCACTATCTTTATCAGCTCTTACATATGTTGGGGAAATATATAATTCTTCCTTATCCACATCTCCACCAATAAGAACAGAATCCTTATCGATTAGAGCTGAAAGTCTATCAAAGTGTCTTTCATTAATGATGCGTCCATAGTCACCACTTCTCTTAATTTCTTCACTATAAAATTGCGTGAGGTACTTCTTTGAAGCAGCTATAAACCTATCTTCATCTCTCTTATTTATTAGGATATAGTCAGGCGCAACACATGTTTGGCCCGCATTGAAGAATTTTCCCCAAACAATTCGCTTGGCCGCTAAATCAATATTCTTAGTCGTTACGATTGCCGGAGACTTACCTCCCAACTCGAGAGTGAGTGGGGTTAAGTTCTTAGCGGCAGCCGCCATAATAATTCGCCCAACATGGCCATTTCCTGTATAGAAAATATAATCAAATTTTAAATTCAAAAGTTCAGTCGTTTCTTCAATTCCACCTTCAATAACTGCTGCAATCTCACTATCAAGTGCACTTGTAATGACATCATCAATTATCTTGGAAGTTGCTGGTGCCATCTCCGAAGGCTTCACAATAACTTTATTTCCTGCTGCGATTGCACCAATAAGTGGAACGATGGCCAATTGAAACGGATAATTCCAAGGGGCAATGACTAAAACTTGTCCATATGGCTCGTAGTGAATCTCACTTCGTGCTGGCATAAATGGGAGTGGCGAAAGAACTCTCTTTGGCTTCATCCACTTCTTTAACTTCTTTTTCATGAGCTTAATTTCATGTAAGCAGAAGTCAATTTCGGAAAGGTAAGACTCAAAAGAACTCTTATTTAAGTCTGCCTTTAAAGCAGCAAGAATCTCGCTCTCACGGGCCCTTATTTCGCTTTCTAAGGCCTCAAGAGCACTGATGCGATCTTCATATGTTAAATTCTCTCGCCCTTTCTGAGCACAGTACGCAGTTGTAATATTATTATCCATAGGCTCATTATAGCTGGTTTTAAATTAATCAGGCAAAAAAAAGCCTGACTCTTGGCCAGGCTTTTTATAAGAAGTGTGGGTTAAGTTTGAGTTAAATTTTATTGTCCCATTGATTGAGTCGATGAGCTTGATCCAGCTGGAGCTACTGCAGGTACCTCTGCTTCAACACTTGCTACATTATCAGAACTTGCATACATATCGTCGCAATTTGTTCCAGACTCATTTAATGCAAATACGTTTGATACACTTAATAGAAATAAAAATACTAATGCTAACTTTTTCATAATTTCCCCCATTATGGTTTTGTTTCTTTGCTATTTATAAAGCAAGGAGGATGCCAACAATTCAAATGTATTTTCAATAGGTTAAAAAGTAGGAAAGTGTAATATTTTGAACAGTGTGTAGATTTTAGACAAAAAAAAGGCCCGTTATTAAAACGGGCCCATTCAATGATTAATTTATGTAATCTTATTTTGAACCAGACTGAACACCACCAGGGTTTGTCACAGGCTCTGTTGATGATGGTACTGCAGTTGTAGGTGTTGTGTTTCTGTTGTCTAAGTTAACCTTAGGACAGTCACCATCTTTCTCACCTGTTACCGCACCATCTGCCGCAAAAATACTAAATGAACCAAGAACCATTAAAAGCGTTAGTAGTTTCTTCATATATCCCTCCAATTACATATTTAGGTTTACACCAGCAGGCTTAACAATTGCTAAGAGTGATTGGAAGGCCTGAGTAACTTGTAAGGCCATCTTATGTCCTGCTTTTGATTCTACTTTAAGAATCTCACCGTAGTTATCATATTTAACGTTGATCTTTCCTACCTTATTCATAGTAATCTCAACTGGCTTACCTTGAGCATTGTATTGAAACTCAAGAGCTCTTTTTTGTTTTGTCTTCTTATTGTAATCCATCATTTTTGAAATACGACCTTTTGAATCGTATAGTAGAACAACAGACATACCTTTAGAGTTATTTGCTTTCTTCAGGTTACCTTTTTTATCGTAGTCAAACTCTGTCCATCCACGTGGGTTTACAACTTTTGTAATCTTCTTAAACTGCTTGTGGTATTCAAGCTCTACAAAGTCACCTCTTGAAGAAGCTTTCTTAACAAGAAGTCCATCTTTATTATATTCAAAGTTAGTTACGTGGTTTCCTCTTTTAATTTGTTTTGGAAGAGAACAACACTCAGTATAAATCGTTTCAGTTTTAAGCCCATTAATTACAGTAAGGATTCTGTAAGTATAGTGAGATCCGTCTGGTTTCTTCTTGATCTCATATTCGTAACGATTTACAACTTCTTTTTTAGTAGGAGATTTCTTTGCAACAAGTGTCCAGTAGTGAAAGTCAGGGTTCTTAGGGTTACTCTCGTAAGAGTACTTAATCACCTCTCCACTTCTTTTCGTTAGCTCTTTTACAAATTGAGTTTTCTTCTCATAAGAAATCTTTTGAGATGATCCATCTTTATAAGTAATAAGAGTCATATTGTGATTTGCATCGTAATCGTACTTAAAGTTATTTCCTGAAATATCCTTAGCATCTACTAAGTTATAATTTGTGTCATAAGTATAAGTTGTCTTCTTACCTGCTCCGGATTCAACAGATTTCACAAGACCATTTGGATACCATTTAAAGAAGATTTGCTTTGCCATTGAATCTTTGATCGACTTAAGAGAACCCTCTTTCGTGTAATCAAGATTAACAACATATCCGTTCTTATCTTTTACTTGAACAAGCTTACCATCTTTATTGAAATGGTTTTCCTTACCGTCGTTATACTTTCTAATATAACCTTTTGCAGTTTTGACAACTTTTTGAAGCCCACGAACATTTGAATAAAGTTCAGTTCCAACTGCTAGGTTTGAAGATACATTGAACTTCTTAGCATAAGCTTGTCTAAGTTCAGCATCATTAGTTAGCTTCGTAACTAAAGTTTTAGCAACCGTCGTTGAAAGTGATGTTTTCTTTCTCATCACATCCACGATTTTCTCAGCAGCGGCCTTAGCGTCAACGGCCTGTCTTGGAGTAAAACGTGTTTTAGCACCTGAACCATTCTCGTGAACTGTTACTGAACCATCTGCAGAAACAACTAAGAAAGTTTCATAGTCAGAACCCCAACCATAACCAAACCATCCTTTTCCAGGTGACTTTGAGTTGTACGTTCTTTCAACAACTAGGTCATTTCCACCACCAGGTACGATAATATCCGTGTACGTAATGTAGAAATTTCCGTTTTTCAGATTTACACCAGCAATCGATGCCAGTGAAAACAAACATAGTACTAATAGCTTTAAACTGATCCTCATGACTTGTATCCTTATTTAGTTAAAGAATCTTCATTCTCTCCATAGTCATATCGGAGGCCTTTAACTAAAACTTAAACATATATTAACTTTATTCCTTGATTTTCACTATTTTAAGAATGAAGAAGGTACCAATACCGTCTAAAACACAGGCGACTACAAATAAGACAATCCCAATGGCCGAAGAAAACATCTTTGGTAGAAGGGTTGGATCATTTGCAGAGAAAATAGCTAGAATTACAAAGGGCATGGCCGCAATAGTAAAACCTTGAAACTTTCCTTGTGCCGTTGCCGTATCGATTTTTTGCTTCAATCTAATTCGTTCACGAATAACAGAAACGATAGTGTCAAAAACTTCGGCAAGATTACCACCAGTTTCGCGTAAAATATTAACACTTGAAACGAACATATCATTATCTTGAGTGGGAATTCTTTCTGCCAAGTTTTCGAAGCACTCTTCCAATGTCACCCCAACTCTATTCTGCTGGAGGATAATATTAAACTCTTCCGAGATAGGAGGTGGCATTTCATCAACAACCATTCCTAGGGCCTGAGGGACTGATAGACCCGCTCTAAGACCATTAGAAAGAAGAGTTAGGCCATCTACCATTTGATTTTGATAAGCTAAAATACGACGATTGACGAGATAATCAACAACAGGCTTAGGGGCCTTAAAACCAACAAAACCTACAACTAGTCCAAGAAAGGCTCCTCCTCCCCAGCTTCCAAGAAGTCCAAAGATAATGAGAGTAAGAGTTCCTAAACCAAATGACAGCGCCAAAAGTGCGTAGGTAACATGATCTGGCTTTACATCAATAAAGAGTAATTCAAACTTTTCCAAGATATAAGTTCTCGTCCCAAAAGTTTGCTTTTCAATGAGATCAAAAATACCAACAGAGTATCGATAACAAAAAAGGAAGAAAATTAAACCAATAAGCCCAATCAATCCACTTCGTCCAATTTGTTCAATAAAAAAGCTCATTTAAACCTCTATCCTCTAAGCCTTCTTCTTTACAGGTGGTGCACCATTACTTGGCCTAGGTCTGCCTTGAGGCTGACCTGGTCGTGGCCTTTGCTGGCCTTGTTGTGGTGGCCTTTTATTTTGAGGCGGTGGTGCTGGCTTCTTTGCAGGAGCTCCCCCGCTTGCACCAGGAGCATTAGAGAATAATCCACGAGGGATATTATATCCCTGTCTCTCAAGCGTTTCGATAAACTTAGGAATGAATCCTGTCGCTTGGTGTGCTCCAATAATCTTTCCACTTTTATCAATATCTTTTTGTTGAAATAAGAAGATATCTTGAAGAGTAACAACCTCTCCTTGAATCCCCCCAATTTCCGTAATGTGTGTAATTTTACGAGAACCATCATCAAGACGAGATGCTTGAATAATCAAGTGAACAGCATTTGCAATCATCTCTCGAATTGCTTTAGGTGTAAGACCTGCTCCCGCATATTGAACAAGGGTTTCAATACGGCCAATACATTCTCTTGGATTATTCGAGTGAACCGTTGTAAGTGAACCATCGTGACCTGTTCCCATTGCCTGTAACATATCCAGCGTTTCACCACCACGACACTCACCAACAACAATACGCTCTGGACGCATTCTTAGACACTGCTTAACAAGACAACGAATATCAATTTCTCCATCACCTTCTAGTGATGGTGGACGTGTTTCAAGACGAACCACGTGTTCTTGAGGGAAACTAAGTTCGGCCGAGTCTTCACAAGTAATGATACGCTCATTGGCCTGAATAAAACTTCCAAGAATATTAACGAGAGTTGTTTTCCCGGAACCGGTACCACCAGAGACGATAATATTTTTATGTCCTTCAACTGCGATACGAAGAAAGTCCGCCATATTTTGTGTGAATGAACCAAATTGAACAAGGTGCTTATAAGTTAATCGCTCTTCTGGGAATTTACGAATGGTGATACAACATCCATCAATGGCCGAAGGTGGGATAATAGCATGCACCCTTGATCCATCGTGAAGACGGGCATCGACATAAGGAGTTTTCTCATCGATACGTCGACCAATTGGTGCAACGATTCTTTCAATAACATTTAAAACTTGTCTATCATTTGAAAAAGTTACTTTAGAAAGTTTAACCTTTCCATCTTCTTCATAGTAAATCTTGTTAGGGCCAACAACCATAATTTCAGAAATGGCCGAATCAGCAAGAAGATCTTCTAGAGGGCCTAGACCTAGGGCCTCATCGAGAATTTCCTTTACGATACTATTCATATCATCGCGGTTATTTAAAATACCTTTAGTGTCTTCTTTACCAAGAAGATCAATAACGACCTTCTTCGTTTTCTCTTTAAGAATAATCTTAGCTTTTGGATCATTGTCGTCATCTTTTGAAAGATCCATCTCTTCAACAAGGCCTTTATGAATCCTAAGCTTAAGGTCACGCCAACCATTTGCAGCTGCACCAGTTGGTCGGTCTTGTTTTGCTCCAACTTCACTAGGCTTATTCAGCTTAGCTAGTTGACTTAAGATCCCCTTTCCATTGATCGTACGAACTAACTCTGTAACACCTTTTGCAAAAGCACTATTCTTTGCAGCCAACATAACAGGTTTTTTCTGATTAATGGCCATTGCACATGTTTGCTCGTCTTTTAAGATTTGCGCTAGAACTGGACGTCCAACAGACTTCCCTGCAACATCTGCAGTAACGGGATGTCCCTTTTGTGCCTGATTAAAGACAAAATGAATCATTTCCTTAGGAAACATCATTGTAATCAGTTCTGAAACAAGACGCTTCGTTTGATTTAATGCCAGTAAATCAGGCGTGATCACAACCAAGATCATTGTAGAATGTTCAAGGGCCTTTGCTGTAAGATCGGTAATTTCAGTACCCACATCAATTACTGTAAGTGGATACATACTCTTAACGGCCTTTAAAACTTTACCTGCTCCATCAACACTCATGCCTTCCGTTGCAACAGGATCATTTGGTAAACCTATATAGTGAACCCCACTTGGGTGCATATTCACGAAAGGTTGAAACGTTCGAGGATCAATATTTCCATTGAAGTTAAATAGATCCTTTAGGTTCTTATTTGTTTTAATACCAGTTAATAAGTTTAAGTCCCCACTTGCTCTTTGATCGAAATCAAGCAGTAGTGTTTTAGATCGCTTTTCACCACTAAAGGCAAAAGCTAGGTTAGTGGCAACTTGGGACTTCCCAACACCGCCTTTACCACCAATAACTGTAATAATATGACCTTCGGCCACTATGGCCCCCTCTTTCTAAATTTTCTTTTAATATCTTCAGTCCCTGTCGAAGCACTCTCAATAATTTCAGGAGTGATGAAAACAACAAATTGCTCTTTTGACTTAGAGACATCTTTGGAACGAACGAATGAGAAGAGTGAAAAGACTTGTCCTTCCTCACTTCCATCACTTGTCGTAGTAGAAACACCATCTGGTGGATCTTTATCATATTCAGTTGCTGTTTTATTAATCGAAATACCACCAACAACCGCTGATTCACGAGACTTTACAATAATTTTGGTATCGAGATTGTTAGTTTGTTTATCTGTTCCCTGAGAAGAAGAAACACCAAGAATAATATCCAGGTTAATTTTTTCTTCCTGCAGAATTTTTGGAGTTACATCCAAGTTAAATCCTGCTTCAATAACCTTTGCTTGTTGAAATTCACCCGTACCAACAGCAACGTTTCTTTCCGAACCTTTTGAAAGCTTCGCTTTTTCACCGTCTTTAGTAATAACCATTCCCGACTGAACAATACGTGCATACCCCGCAGCCTTTGCAGAACTTAGCTTAGGGAATAATTGAGAAATCGTTCCACCAAAGTTACCGGCCGATGAAGTCGTTACCGTTCCACCATTTTCAGTTCTACCGAAAACAATCTGTCCACCAGTTGTCCCAACACTTGGGTTCCATTTGAAACCAAAAACACGGTTATAGTCTTTCGATAGCTCTACAAATTGAGCAGTAATTTTAATTAGCTTTGCTGCCTGTGGAGGCTGAGGTTTTCTATTAATTGCAAGAAAGTTTCTAATGATCTCACCCTTATCAAGTTGTTGAACCGAGTCAGTTCTTCTTGCTAAGCTTTGGATTCGATCAGGTAAGTAAGTTGCAGCAATCTTAACGGCAAGATTACTCTCTTCTTCAGAGTTGACGATCCCTTCTAGTAGGTAAGAGTTGTTAAAGAACCTAACCGTCACATCTTTTAAATTATTTCTTCTTAGACCTTCTTGCATTTCGCGAGAGATAATTAAGTAAGTTTGTGGAGAAACTTCAACGAGGTTTTTCACATCTGGGTAATCTTCTAAAACTTTTACGATTCGGCCAATGTCACCAGGAACAATAATCTTTCCTTCAACAAAAACTTTTCCACCTTTGAGGTTGATCTCTAGCCCTTCAATAGGTCCTAGTTGTTCCTTGATTTCTGCAATAAGCTTCGATTTCTCTGTTGCCGTAACTGTGACAAGGTAACGTTTTTTAATTGCCCCTAATCGATCACGAACTGTAACAGATGTAATCCCTGGAGCCTCACCTTTTAGAACAAGCTCACTAGTTCCCGCTGCAGTATTAACAGGTTGTACTTTTAGAATTCTCTGATTAGCGATTTGTACACTTCGAGAAGTGATTGTGAAATCGATTGGTAGAACCTTATCAATTCCAAGAACTACTTCAACTTTCTCTTCAGATACTCCAATACCAGAAGAGGCCTGCTGAGCGCTGGCCGTGAATGCAAATATAAATAGAGTTAAGTACGTTAAAATTCTCATTAATTCTTTTTCTTATATTTTTCGTTAAAGAAGGCCCTCGCTTCGTTCTTATCTGAATCTGAAAGAATATCGTAAAGTCTAGTTCCTTCAATCATTGCCTTCTCACCATCATTAATATTTCTTAGAGTTAAGATTGGTTTATTTGGTTGGAAGACATAAAGGTGTGCAATCTTCTGTGCTTGGAATGGGCTTAGCTCAAGTGTTACCGTCGTATAATTTGAGTAAGTGTTAAGCTTCATCTTTCTAACAACTTCTTCAGTTTTAACACCAATAAGTGGAATATTATTTGAAACACTCATCCCCGTTGAAAGGACACGAACATCTTGAAGAATCGTTACAATCTTTTCTTGATCCTTTCTCGCTCCACCTGTGTAATCAATAGGTGCAAGAACATCAACACGATCTCCAGGACGAATTAGTTTACCAACAGAGCTTCTTTCATCAACCTGGAAAGCAATCGCTCGCATTCCAACTGTTACCTCTCTTGAAAGACCAGTACTCTCTCCAGGGTAAGTTACACGAGGCTTTGTAATTTGCTCACCTTTTAGAATTGGAACTGTTGCAATTGTATTTTCAATTTCTTTAACTGTTTTAAAACTTCCAGGAGCTAGGAATTTTTGAGGAACTGTAATGATTGAAACCTTCGTTTCATCTAATAGATCGAACTCTCGGATATCTTCTTTAGCAACAAGAACAGAACTCATCGTTCCGTATTTTTTAATCAAAGCAGATTGTTGATCTTCGATATAAGTGTGGACCATAAACATGGCAACACCTGCAATAATAAGGGCCAGCGTAAAAGCTCTAGTATTCATAAAACATCCTGTTTTACTTTGTTAAGTAATCAATTAATATTTTAACAAAAAACAAGCATTTAGTTGCAATGAGGCATTTTTGGCTACTTATAGCTACAAGAAGTTACCGGCGAGAGAATAGTGGCGTCATTGGCCCTAAATAAAACATCACCTGGTTTAGTAAAGGTTTCACCACAGACTCCAAAAAGAGTGAACACCTTAATACAACTTGTATCCTCAGGATCACCCGCCTCTTCACAATTCTCTTCTTCAGCAGGGGCCCACGGCAAACTAGGAATCTTAAAAGTTGATGAGATTGGTGTACTATTAGATTGTAGTGTCTTATTCCATCCAATCATAAAGCCACCTATCTCACTAAAAGTTCCGCCTAAACTTCTAATATCGTTTGCACCGATACCATCTGAGTTCCCTTTTAAGATAAAGAATGTATAAGTTCGAGTTGCTTTATTTTGATTAATTGAAGCATTGATTGAGTTACCAACAGTGATAAGCATCACAACCATATAAAGAAGTATTGGAATAAAGATCATTGCCTCAAATAAGGCCTGACCTTCTTCATTTTTTAAAATAGTTTTTTTCTGATTAGGATTCAATCTAACATCCATTATCATAAATAGTTGAGTTCGTACTTGAACAATTTCCATTTCCTAGATCGGTCGCAACTTCAGAAAAGGCACGACAAACCTGAGCTAGGCACTCCCTTATTGTAGGCTCCTTTCCGAGAAAGGACTCTATTCTAAAATCTAAATCAATATCTCCTGTTAATACCTTCATAACTGAAAACTTAGTTTTATAATCTAAGTAGGTACCACTTAAAAACCATTGATTCGTTGATTTTGAATTAAATTTAATTTGGCAGTCAGTACCGCAATTAACCATATTATAAGAGTTGAAAACTGCTGTTGCATTTTGGCGAGCAAGAGAATCATTTTGAATCTTATTATCAGCAACGAGATAAGCTCTTGAGGCCATAAAATTTGCATATTGTAATAGATAAGTATTTGTGTAGTTTATTGCAATCTTTGCAAAGACAAAGAAGAAAGCAATAACAAAGGTAAAAGTCGATAAGAATTCAATTGTCGACTGACCTCTTTGATTTTTTATTTTCCTATGGAGCTTCATCATAAACTCCTACAGGTGAGAAGAAGTGAGATCTTCCTTCATCATTATTGTAATAAAGTGGATGAACTGGATTACCGTAAGTTTTTCCATATGTATCGACACTGCCCTTATCACCATAACGAGCAGAGTATTCCATCGAACGGGCCAATGTACCAAACATCCCCTCGCCAACCATATTTTGAAAGCCTTCACTTTTAAAAACAAGCATCGCAAAAGATGTAACAACAACAAAGAGTAGAATGTACTCAACTGTTGATTGTCCTCCTTGGCCTAAAAGAATATATGCTTTTTTATTTTCCATCCTAGAAATATCCATGAAATAAGTATAACAGGGGCAAATGCAAATTTCTTCCCAAAAATCTTTTTAATCTGAACAACATTACCTTCCTTAAAAGCCTGAATGATAAACTCAAGATTCTTAAGAATATTTGTAATGAATACAGAAAGTCCTACAATGACTGTAACAACAGAAAGTGAAATCAGGGCCTGATCCTGATGAGCAACAGGAATTAAAAGAAATAAACTTGCTAGATATTTCGAATCCCCGCCTCCCATTATCTTTAAGATGAATAACAGAAAGCCCGCGAGAAATATTCCCAGTGGATAAAGAAGTGTCTCAATTCCAATAATGTAGTTATTTGGGAAAAAGAATACGAGAACTAGAAATAAAAAAATATTTCCAATGGACCACACATTCGCAATCTTACGTGATTGGATATCGATATACGATACATACAATAATTGAATAAAGATAAAAATATAGACACTAACTGGCACTCAAACCTACCTATCTTGGTTTACATAAGGTGAATGCCAACATCCTCTCGGACATGAGCCAGTTGCAAGTTCTTGCGATAAATGGAATGCAAAGCTTTTAAAAAAGCCTGTTGTATAGACTCCTATTCCCCTTGCCATAGCAATGGAAATACCAGCGAAGAACGCTAGGATAAATATATACTCTATTAAAGCCTGACCGCTTTGAGACTGACGTGACATACTTAATATTCTACATTAAGTATGCAAAAGGTTTTGGTGAGAAAGTTTTTCCTCCGCTCTCTAGAATAGAGTGCTAAATAGTCGCATCAGACTAAAGAGCGGAAGAATTAGTTCCCTTGTAGTTCACGAAGTAGGTTGTCTGTGTTCCCAAAAACACCATCTGTCAGAGTCGTAATACCTTCAGACGCCTTTTCCTTAAACTTCATAACAAGCATCGCTGCAACAGCAACAAGTAGAATATACTCTGTTGATGTTTGACCTTCTTCGTCTTTTAGAAACGCTAGTAAGGTTTTCATTTCATACTCCTTTCAATCACCCCCAATCAGTGGGGTTGAAACTTAAATAACTACTTGAAAGTTTCGGCAATATCTGAGTAAAGCTTTAACTTTTCTTAATAATATTTTAACACTTTGCGAAACTAGCACAAAAAAAACCGCTATTTGTTCATAAATACATGTAATTACTACCGTCAAGTGCTTTTAATTATGCCTATTATTGTTGCCGTTTGCGGTTTTCGGGTATAATTTATGAGTGAGCTAGATGGGTACCAAATAAAGTTGTTTCGCCCTACAAAGCTTAGAAAGGAAGTGGTCACTGGTCACGGTGAGCAGGCCCATGAATCAGTGGGAAGCCTAAAGTGATTATCACTACATCCACCTGTCGTACGACGGGCGGAAACTTTCATCGCTCATCTAGCTCATTCACACTGCCCTTTCAATTGCGCAATCCAAAAAAATCTTTTCAAATCATCAATATCTAGTAGAATTTAAGTTATGGATATTACAAAATTTGAAAGAAACACGGAAGTATCAACAAAATGGATCGAAAACCTTGCTCTCGAAGAGATCAATATGGACGAAAGTGGTGTTGTTAGTTTTAACGACCATTTAAATCCGGCATTCCAACTTGAGGAATCTTCAATTAACTTCATGAATAAGCTCAGAGATCTTTTTGAGATTTATGTCCATAAATTTAATGAATACCGCGGTGACAATAATACGATCAAGATTTTTAAAATCGCTAATACGATTAATGACTTTATGATCTATCGCAATTCACTTCGTCTTATTTTTGCAAGAAAGTCGGATGATCTCATTTCAATTGGCTTCCTGGCCAATGGAAAAGACGTCTTCAGTGCAAGAACAAATGAATCACAAGTACACGGTGGCGGTCACCTACATGAAATTCGCGCACATATTGGGCCATTTAATCAAATTACTTGGCGCTTTGAGAATGAAGTTGTTGATTGTGATGCTCTTGTAAGACACTACTTAAGCGAATTCATCAAGCTTTCAGCTCGCTAAAAAACTTAGATATAGTTAATAGTATCTTTAGACTCATGTGCTTCTTTAGCATCAAGGCCTACACGTAGCTTTTGAACAGAATACTCTAACGACTCTTCTACTGAAGGAAGACGTAAATGGAGATAGCCTTCAGCATTAGTGATATTCATATTAAAGTTAAGTACTCCGGAGCTATTATCACTAACTTTTGCGGAACTCATAATTGGATAAGGCCACTTCCCAGAAGAAATTAGTTTTCCTGGTTCTTGAAACTTTTGACAGTAAAGTTTTCCAAAGGCATATGTGGACATAAAGTCATTGGAGCTTATTTGTAATAGGCGATTCTTAAGACCTCTTTCAACACAGATTTTAATAACCATTCCAAGATAATCAATATCAAGAAAGCCAGTCTTAATATAATCATCTAACTCTATTTCTTCTCTTGCATGCAGCTTTGCTTGAATTTTTTCAAAGAGGTTTTTTCTAACGTGAACACCTCCCCTTCCATAAAGTCTACAAACTCTAAACACTAAATAATTGAGTGAAGACTTTTGAATATAAAACTCTGCTGCGGCCTGAGTTTTTCCGTAAGTTGTTGTTGGATCCGGAATATCTAATTCAAAATTCTCAGAAGACTCACCAGAAAAAACAAAATTCGAAGAGAGATAGATAATTTGTGATTTATAGCGCTGACAAATATCTGCAACGGTGAAAAGGCCACTGGTATTAAGTGCGTCAGCTCTTCTCTCACTTAAGGCACAATCAACAATTGATGAAAGCCCTATTGCATAAATAGTAATGTCCGGCTTGAAAGTGTACATGATTAACTGAACTTCTTGTTTACTATGAATATCACAAGGAACAGTTGTGATGCCATCAATAGAGACAGGATTCTTATGGTATGTACCAACGATTTTGTAGTCTTTCTTTAAGAAGCTTGCAAGCGATGAACCCACAAAAGAAGAAATACCAAAGATTAAAATTGTCTTGGTTCTTTGTTCAGTCATGTTTCTATTATATAGGTAAGATTTGATTTTTGAGAAAAAAAAGAGGAGGCAACTATGTCCTATTCAGGACCATAGTCGCCTATATGATTAGTTTATCCGATTAGTTTTAATGCCACATTTGGCACTTGGTTTGCCTGTCCAAGAACAGAGGCTCCCGCCTGAATTAAGATGTTGTTCTTAGTCATGTCGGCAGTTTCTTTTGCCACATCAACATCTCTGATTCGCGATTTAGCTGCACTTAAGTTCTCGTCGCTAACACCCAAGTTGTTGACTGTTGATGTAAGTCTATTCTGTAACG
The DNA here is from genome assembly GCF_043196995.1 of Halobacteriovorax sp. CON-3. NCBI lineage: Bacteria > Pseudomonadati > Bdellovibrionota > Bacteriovoracia > Bacteriovoracales > Halobacteriovoraceae > Halobacteriovorax > Halobacteriovorax sp. CON-3. The sequence goes on along the minus strand of NZ_JBEBNA010000001.1, from coordinate 2,165,889 downwards.
CACCCATATTAGCGCGATAACCGTTGACTGCGACCAACGCATCGTCAAGTTTCTTAAGAACTGCTTGCGAGCCTTCTTTAGTAGCAACACTTTCTGAGGAAAGTCCCAGCGCTGTAATAGTTGCGTCAGACCCTGCTGCATCGTACGTGAGTCGATCAAGCATTGGATCATTGTTGACACCAACTTGAAATTCCAGCCTGCCTCCTGTCCCATCGAGCAGTTGCGTTCCGTTAAAGTTTGAAGACTTTGCGATCCTATCGATCTCGTCTTTAAGCTGTTGGAACTCGATGTCTGAAAATGCCCTTTCAGTATCCCCAATCGTGTCAGAGGCAGTTTGTACTGCAAGCTCTCTAAGACGAATGATGATATTTGAAACTTCATTTAATCCACCTTCTGCTACTTGGACAAGTGAGATTGCATCGTTTGCGTTTCTCTTTGCTTGCCTCATACCTCTGATCTGTGCTTTTAAGTTTTCACTAATTGCCAGTCCAGCGGCGTCATCTCCAGCTCTTGTAATACGTTCACCTGAAGATAATTTTCTTAAGTTGTCCCCAACTCTTTTATTTGTAAGTGACATTGCTCTTTGTGCTGCGATAGATGCCACGTTTGTATTAATTCTGATACCCATGATTAGTCTCCTTCAATCATCATATAAACCTCCTGTTTGATAATTGAGCTTCCAGCTCAATAAATTCGTTAATAATTAAATAATGCTTCTACGGATAAACCAATCATTCCTCTTTATATATTTTGCCAAGCAATCAAAGGTTGCAGTCTCCAATTGCCGTACATAACTTATCCAGTAGTATGCATATTATTGACTCCGTGTTCTTTACTCTAAACTTTTCTAAACAATGCTAGTGCCATCCGGCGCTGTCAGGGATTATTACCCTTGAGCAGCAGCCTGGATTAAGCTTAGTGCACTGTTTGTACTAGTGTTCGCTTGAGCAAGAACCGAAGTACCGGCAGTCATTAGAATGTTTTGTTTTGTTAAGTTTGCAGTTTCTGCTGCTACGTCAGTGTCTCTTACACGAGAGTTTGCTGCACTTAAGTTTTCAATCGACGTTGCAATATTATTTACCGTTGACTGAAGTCTGTTTTGAAGAGCACCAAAGTCCGCTCTAATACCAGATACAGAGATAATCGCCTGATCAATTGATGATAGAGAGTTCTGTGCAGAAATCTTATCAGCAACTGATGCTAAGTTAAGACCAAGAGCTGCTACGTTTACGTCAGCTGATGATGCATCAAACGTTAAACGATCTGATATAGGGTCATTACGCGTACCGATTTGAATATCAAATACTGCACCTGTACCATTTAGTAGTGGTACTCTGTTGAATTCTGTTGAGTTAGCGATACGATCAACTTCAGAAGTTAATTGTTCGAATTCTACGTTTAGGAACTTTCTTTCAGTTGCTCCAATAGTATCCGAAGCTGCTTGTACTGATAGTTCTCTAAGTCTAATTAAGATATTTGAAACTTCACCTAAAGCACCTTCAGCAATCTGAACTAGTGAAATACCGTCTTCTGCGTTTCTTTCAGCTTGTCCAAGACCTCTAATTTGAGCCTTTAGGTTTTCAGAGATTGCTAGACCTGCGGCATCGTCACCCGCTCTGTTAATTCTCTGACCTGATGATAATTTTTCTAGGGATTGTTGCATACCAAGACGTGTTCCACGTAGGTTTCTCTGTGCGTTTAGAGATGCAACGTTCGTGTTAATTCGTAGTCCCATTCTATCCTCCTTGACTGGGTACCGACAAGATTCCTTCCTGTCAGTCAGCTGAAATCCATACAGCTGTACAATTGTTACACCACCTTATCGCTCCAAATTCTTAACTCTTTAGAAAAAAATTGTATATTTCTTATACGAAACTTTTTGCCTAGTTAAGAAGTTAACCCAGTGTTTATGGGGCTTTTGAAATCTGGATTAATTTGTTCAAGATTTTAATTAGAAAAAACTGTAAAATATATGGACATGATACTTACAACTTTAGATCAATATTCTCACTTAAAAGACATACTCAATAAAGAAATTGAAAAAGCTTTTCATTATAAAGATGGCAATAGCTTTAACACTGATTTCTTCCAATTAATGAAAGAGAGCAATCATAATAACTGTCATCTTCTTCTTGATGAGAATGAGAATTTAATCGCCCATATAGGAGTAAGGCCAGTCACACTACATTATAAAGGCCAAGAATTAAAAACATTACTTCTTGGAGGTATTGTCACTAAAGAAGAGTTTCAAGGAAAAGGACACTTTAAAGAACTCTATAATCATATAAAGAGTATCTATAAAGATAACTACTCACTCGCTATTCTTTGGAGTGATAATATGAGTGTCTACAAAAAGCTTGGCTACTCTCAATTCGGTTTAACGGCCGTAATTGGTGACATTCCTTCAACTGAAGAAGAAATTAAGCGTAGAGGCTACCAGGACATATCTATCCAAGAGATTCCAAAAGACAAATTGGCCAAGAAATACAACGAGTCTTATAAAGAGACTATTTCTATTAAAAGATCTTTAACAGAATGGAATGATATTCAAAAAATCTCTTCGATGAAAATATATATGAATGAATATGATGACTATCTCTTCTTTGAGAAGGGGCAAGATTTAAAAGGAATTATTCACGAGTGTTCTTTTGCTAATAATAAAGAAGAGCTTTCTAAATTCAAAGGTCTACAGTTACTTAACCCAACCCCTTTAGACGATGATTCATTCTATATTCATCTAGCATGGGGAAAAGTTATAAATACTTCGGACTTTTCAAAATTCTTAAGTGCCATTACAAATGGTCAGGTTTCGATTTCAGAATTTCTAGCAGATTCAAATAAGATAACACTAACGATAAACAACGAGTCATATTTATTTAAAAGAGAAGAACTTCTCCCTCTTCTTTTTGGCCCAGAACAAGCAATTGAACTGCAAAGCCTAATACCTCAAATCTATATTACTGGTGCTGATAGTATTTAATTACGATGCTTAAGTGTTCCATAACCGATAGCTCCTAAAGATAATAACCACAAGATTAAAGTTATGGTTGGATAATCGAGAAGCGCACCTTGATAGAGATCCTGCTCGGAGACAAATGACTTCCCAGCAAAAAACAACACTCCGCCAAGAATATAAAAAGATAATAATCTTACACTACTTGCAAGTGAAGCAATTGGCTTCCAGATTCCTTTATGCCTAATTTTTACTGCATAATTATTCTTTGCAAACTCTTTCAAAAACCACTTAAGATGTCTTGGAACAATTCGAGACGCACTTAAAACATCTTTTGCAATCCACATTCCATCTTCAATAAAGCTATCAGTTGAGAAGCTATCTTTGATAATGTCATTGATATCTCCTTCTAAAAGGTTGAAGATATCAAAGTCAAGATCAAGAGACTGCCCCACTCCATCAAGAGTTATCAATGCTCTAAAGACAACGAACCATTCACTTGGTAAGAAAATATGATGTTCTCTAAGAGTTGTAATAATAGAACTTATAATTAGAGAAAAGTTAGTTTGTTGAACAGTTAGTCCAATCTGTGGACCAATTGCATTCTTTATATCAACAATAAGCTTATCTACATCTGGTACAGTTTCATAAACTGCAACATCTAAAAACTCATAAACTAAGTTTTCAAAATTTTGAGTTAAGATGGCATAGATAATCGCGATAAAGTTTTGGCGAGCATTCTTAGAAAGATTTCCAACAAGGCCAAAATCAATCAGAGCTATTTTTCCATTTGGAAGATAAAAGAAGTTTCCACCGTGAAGGTCTGCGTGAAAGAAACCTTCATTTAGAAAACATCGCATAAAGATTTTCACGCATTCATCGAGCTTAGAATCTAAATCAGCGATATGCTCACTAATCCTAGCGCTATCACTAAAAGGTATCCCCTCAATTAGTTCCATGACCAAGAGGTCGTGGCAAGTAAAGTCTTTATAAATTTTAGGTAAATGAAAAATTTCTGATGAGTCGTACTTTGCAATTATTTTCTTCAGTTTCTCACAATTAAGAGCTTCAACATTGAAGTTTAATTCACTTTGAAGTGAGAAAGAAAAATCTTCTAGAACTTTAGAGAAGCCCAAGAACTTAAAATCATCTGCCGCCTTCTCTGTTTGAGTTGCCAAGAAGATAAGAATTGAAAGATCAGTTTGAATGATTCGATCAATCCCAGGTCTTTTAACTTTTAAGACAACTTTTTCACCAGTTAGTAATTCAGCTCGATAGACCAATCCAATTGAAGCGGTACCAATCGGCTGCTCCTCAATACTTTTAAAGACTTCTTCAATCTTTTTCCCTAGTGATGCTTCAACATTCTTTTTGATACCTGAGAAAGGAATCGGCTTCACTTCATCTCTAAGTTTTTTCATATGCTTGATGAAGTCTTCATCAAAGATATCTTCTCTCGTACTAAGTAGCTGGCCAAATTTAACAAAGGCAGGCCCAAGCTCTTCAAAACAAAGTCTTAGGCGATATCCCATCACATCTCCCCATGAATTGTCATGAACAGAAACCTTTTGTGACTCTTCACTTTTTCTTGGGAAAACAAAGTTTGGAATTATATTAATAACATTCTGAGAAACAAACTCATCGAGGCCATTTTTAGCAAAAACAGTAGCAATCTCTCTTAAACGAGAAATATTTCTAATTGTTTTCGTTATTTTAAAACTCGTCGTTATTAGGCCCACATAATATCCTTTAGAAAATATCTATTATTTTATCACGATAGAATCAAAAGGTGCATAGCCCTATTGCCAGAAAAATGGTAAAAATAAGGAGTGAAAGAATTTTTTATTATTACATCGCTTTTATTTTCTCTAGTGACTCATGCAAATGATGAGACTTGCTCGCGCGTTGCAGTAATTAACCAACAAGAGATTCTTATTGATCCAAGCTCCTCATTAAAGGGAGAAGGCCTACGCTACCATCTTGAAAAAGATAAAGTGGCCCTAAGTTATTTAAATGATTATCAATCACTACAAGAAGATATTTGGCGTCCTGCAATAATGGGAACTGTTGGTTCGGGCCTTATTTTATCGGCCTTCCTAACAAACCCTAGCTCAAATACCAGAAGAAGCCTTATTGCATCAGGAACGGTTGTTCTTATTCTCAACTACTTATTAACGAAAACAATTCAAACAAGTAATGAAGAGTTACTTTATAAGAGTATTGATGAGTACAATAAGAGACAAGAACCTAAGATTTTTCTAAAGTCAGACGATCAAATTAATACGCCTGAAGTTTATATTGAAAAAAGCTGGAGCTTCTAATGATGGACAATAAAGAAATCACTTGCCACGCGTGTCATAAACCACTAGATCTTCAACCGGGACAGAAAATCTCATTAAAAGAAGAGTGTCCATATTGCTACGCTAGTGTTCATTGTTGTAAAATGTGTAAGTTCTACGACATTACGGCATATAACGAGTGTCGCGAATCAAGTGCTGATCGCATTGTTGAGAAAGAAAAAGCTAATTTTTGTGATTACTTCGTCCTCAAGGGCGGTGGTGATGGCGGAGATAGTAAGGGTGACCTTCTTGCCGCTGCAAACGCATTATTTAAATAAAGGAATTATTAATGGCAAATCCAATAACAAAACAAGGTTACGATACAATTCAAACTGAGCTTGATCACTTAATCAAAGTAGAAAGAGAAGAGCTTAAGGTTACAATTGCGGAAGCAAGAGAGCTGGGTGATTTAAAAGAAAATGCTGAGTATCACGCGGCCAAAGAAAAACAAGGTGTTGTTGAAGGACGTATCTCACAACTTCAAGGAATTCTTGCGAGCTGTGAAGTTATCGACCCTAGTACAATTAAATCAGACAAGATTGTTTTTGGAGCAACTGTCTCAATTTTAAATATGGAAACTGATGAATCACAAACTGTTAAGATTGTTGGTGAGTCGGAGTCAGATATGAAGAAAGGGCTTATTTCATATAATAGTCCATTAGGTAAAGCACTTATTGGTAAGGAAGAAGGCGACGAAGTTCTAGTGCGTGCACCAAAAGGTGATATTGAATATGAGGTGGAGAGCATTGAGTTTAAATAAGGATATTCTATCTACTCAAATTTCTGATCTCTACGCAAAGCCTACCAAAACACTCGAAGCGCTTAATAAAAAAAATATACATACAATTAACGATTTGCTTTGGCTTATGCCAAGGCGAATTGTTAAATTGCCAGAAATTGCTAAATTTGATTACGCAAATATTGGCGACTTCTTTCGTGGTCGCGCAACAATTGTTTCGATGCAAGCAAAGCCAAACTTTAAGTCGAGAGGAAAAGGTAGAGCTGTATTACTCAATATCGCTGTTACCGTAAAAGATGACTTAAGTGACAATTATATAACTTTAAAATGGTTTAACGCTTACCAGTCAATTCAGAAGAAACTTGAACAGCTTAAGCACCTCGAATTCCTAGGTGTTGTCTCAGTATTTAATGAATCAATGCAAATTGTTAACCCTGAAGTTTTTGAAGTTGGTAAATCTGAATCTGAAAGTGGACTGCGTATCACCTACCCGACAATCGATAGTGTGAAGTCACATCATATTCAAAAAGTCTTTGATAAATTACCAAATGGATTCTGGGATAAGATTCCAGAAATTATCCCTAGTAATATACTTGAAGACAAAGGCCTTCTATCTCGTAGTATGGCCTTTAAATATCTCCACGGCAGAGTTCCTTCTAACGAATGGAGCCAGGAGAAATTTGATCAAGCGAGACGTAGAATTATTTATGAAGAATTCATCTATGATCAACTCAAGATAAAACTACGAAAAAATAAGAGAACTGAACTATCACGCAATAGCCTCGAAATAAGTACAGAGCAAGTACAAAAGGCAAAGTCTCTTTATCCTTACGAGCTTACTACTGATCAAGACAAGGCCCTCAACGATATTGTCTCAGACTTTGAAGGGACAACACCTTCAATGCGACTAATTCAAGGAGACGTAGGTTGTGGGAAAACGACTGTTGCCGTTGCCTCTGCTTACTTAATCCTAAAGACAGGTGGGCAAGTCGCTCTTATGTGCCCTACTGAAACTTTAGCACTTCAACACTACCGAGAAATAGAAGAAATTCTTGGCAGTGAATTTAATGTTGAACTTCTTGTTGGGAGTACTAAGGGCAGTGAAAAGAAAAAAATAAATGAATCTTTAGAAAATGGTAATTGTAATATCGTAATAGGAACTCACTCTCTTTTTCAAGACAGTGTAAAATTCAAGAATCTTGAACTAGCTATTATCGACGAGCAACATAAATTTGGTGTCGAGCAAAGAATAAAACTAATGAAGAAAGGTGAAAATCCTCATTGCTTAATTATGTCTGCAACACCTATTCCACGCTCTCTTAGCCTAACCAAATATGGCGACCTTGATATCTCCATCATTAAAACAATGCCAGGAGGAAGAAAAGGTCAGAAAACTCGTATTGTAACAAATACAAATTTAAATAACTACTTAAGCTTTGTGAAAACAAGACTTGAGATGAAAGAGCAAGCCTACGTTGTCGTCCCGGCAATTGAAGAGTCTGAAAATGATGATATCAGAAACCTTGAACATACTTATGAGCTTTACAAAAAATACTTCCCTGAGTTTAGGATTGCCTATCTACATGGAAGAATGTCACCAGATGAAAAGCAAGCAGCAATTACAGAGTTTAAGGAACATAAGACAGATATTCTAATTGCGACCTCAGTTATTGAAGTTGGTATTAATATTATTAACTCAACTATTATGGCCATCCTAAGCCCTGAAAGATTTGGACTTAGTAGTCTTCATCAGATGAGAGGACGTGTTGGACGAGGAAATAAGCCAGGCTTCTGCTTTCTTGTCACAGACAGAGAAATCACACCTGACAGCATGCAAAGGCTACAAGTTATCGAAAAATACACCGATGGATTTAAAATTGCTGAAGAAGATTTAAAGATTCGAGGAGAGGGAGATCTCTTTGGTCAAGAGCAATCAGGAGTCGTCACTCAGAAAAGATTGGCCAATATCGTCCTCAATCAAGACATCCTATACGAAGCAATTGAGGATATTAAGAAGTACCCTAATGACTTTGATTCCATCATCAATTTTATGAACCATGATGAAAAAGTTTTCACTACGATTTAACTTAGCAAAAAACTCAGATCGAGTATAAAATAGAACTATGATTCACTTAAAAGTATTAAAAACAAATGACCTTTTATCTCTAGGAGAATATCGCTTTGATCTTCCTAGGGTTTATATTGGAAGTTCTATTCACAATAACTTGATCATTGAAGATAAAAGCATTGATAAAGAAATTGGAGTTCTGAAGTCTATCAGTCATTACTTAGTCTTTGAAACGAATAACTCTTATAAAGTAAACTCTAAGGCGGTTGAAGGTATCGTTAGATTAGAAAAGGGTGATATCCTTGAGTGCCAAGGAGTACAGATACAAATACTTGAATTTCTTAAAAGTGAAGAAAGTGACTTTCAAGACTATTACAAATACCTTGAAAAATTAAAAGTAGAAGATCCTGCAAAGTACGAGTTTATTCAATCTCTCGAAGAACATTATATTACTCTAACTGGAAAATACGACGATGACTTCTTGGAGAAATAAAGCAAAGTATCATCAAGTGGATGAAACAACTAAAATTCAATATTGGACGAATATTGAAAATTTAGAGCAAGAACATAATCGTGTCATAGTATTCAATTACGGACTAGTTTGTAATATAAGGCATTTTGTCTATCAGATTGATCACTATGAAAAACTTGGATATAAAATCCTACTACATGATTACCGCGGACACTATCAATCAGAAACCACTCAAGGTGTTGAGTCTATCACATTTAAGAATATTGTTAGTGATCTCAATTCGTTAATCAGATCTCTTAATATCAAAACATCAATACATATCGGACACTCGATGGGAGTAAATGTCACACTTGATTATGCTCATAAATTTCCAGAAGAGGTACAAAAAATTGTTTTGATTTCAGGAACAATCTTTCCTCCACAAGATGTTATGTTTGATTCAAATATTATTGATATGACAGAGCCTTATATCAAAGAGTTAAAAAGCAAGTGGAAGTCTCAATTTCAATTCATCTGGAAAAACGTTTACCGTAATCCTCTTGCCAGTGCACTGGTTTGGAATGGCGGCTTCAACATTAAGAAAACAAATATTGAATTTGTAGAGTACTATATGAAGAAGCTTGGAGAACTATCTCCAGATATCTTTTTTCAGCTACTCGATCAAATGAGAGATCAAAGAATCATTAAGGAGCTTGAGGAAATTAAAACTCCGACACTAATCATTGGTGGTGACAAAGATAAAGTCATTCCAAATTACTTACAACAAATCCTTCATGACAGTTTAAAGAATTCAGAGCTCTATATCATTAAAAACGGAAGCCATGTTCCGCAAGTTGATTTCCCAGATTTTATCAATGAAAGAATTGATTTATTCTTGAACTAAACCTTTATGGATTAATAGCTTTTTGAAAACACGATTCATTGCATAGATGCGTTGCGCTTTCTTATATTCACTATGTGATGCTTCACCTTCTGAATTAATTCGATAAGAAGTTTCATCAACAACTTGAACTTCAAAAGGGTAAAAGAATCTGATATCTCTTGCTAGTGAAGAAAAGTCTAAACCAAGTAATTCCTTAGCAACTGCTGAATCCTCTTCTTTAGCAAGTTTTCTTAATTTGAAGAACTCTGCTAAGAAAGGGTTCTTATACTTAATTAGCTGACGACAAGTAAATTGAACTGAACGGTACTTTGCAGAAGAATGTAAATTATTTTCATTCTTTAAATTATCAAAGCTACATTCATCAATTTCTCGATTCACTGCTGAAACAAATCTCTCCTCAGAAAGATTATTCCTTAACGCCATTTTAACCAGGCTTGAATACTTTGTTCTAAAATGATTGATATCAAAAATTGTATTCAAAGATCTTGAAGGCTTAATATTATGAGGAGTTACAACATAATTACGAATTAAAAATTGAAGAACTTTTAAAATATCTAACTTATTTTTTGTAACTAAACGAACACCTACTCTATCAAAAAGTTCTTCAGCAACGTTTTCGGCCTTATGAAGTAACTTAATAATAACACTATCACGGGACTTCTTTGATTTCGTTTCAAAATCAACGAGAGGAATTGAAATATCTCCCGATTTCAAGAAAAGATTATTCTCTTGATCACGGTGAAGATAGCGATAGAATTTATCAAAGATTTGAGTTTGAATTTGATTAAAGTAATTGGAACGAAGATCTTTATCAGCATGCAAGATAGTGTGCATTACTTTTAAAACAATTTCCGCCCAAAGTTGTTCCTCAACTGTATGATCTGAATTCCCAGTGGCCATAAGAAATAAACCACTAATGTCTGTAACAGTATAAAGAGAGTTAGGAATCTCTAGATCAAGTCCATCTGGAGTTCCATCTTTTAAGAAATAACGTTTAATGAATTGGACAGCTTCTTGAAAGTTACCAAATAACTCTGCTCTTGAAACAGGATCTTCTGTATCTAGGCCATAACCTTTTAAGAATTTATTTACTTCTGTGATGTCATCCAGCTTGGCAACAAAGAAGTTTGAGTCGAGTGCAGATTTACCACCTACAACAACATCAAATACATCCCAGTCGAAAATATAATTTTTTAAATAATCAGGTCGATTCATAAAGTTACTTTGTTCTATCGTTGAGTAATGCTACCATAAGCCCATGAAGACAGAAAATCAGCTAAAAAATACAAAAAAACTGACATTAAAGTCACTAACTGACTTAAGAATTCTTTTTCTTACATTTTTTGGTGCAGGACTTGCGCCAAAAGCACCAGGAACAGTTGGAAGTTTAGTAACAATTATCCTTCTCTATTTTGTTGGTAAGCTGAACGCACCTTTTTTCTTCTTCATCCCCTTTCTTCTAATCCTAACAATTGGTGCAGTTTTCATAACTGGTGTTATTGAAAAAGAATACGATTGTGTCGACCCATCATGGATTGTTATTGATGAAGTTATTGGGATTTGGATTGCGTCATTCTTCATACTTGATCACAGTTACGTAAGTTACGTAGCGATTTTTGCCCTCTTTCGCCTCTTCGACATTTGGAAAATAGGACCAGTGAAATACTTCGACAACCGTAAAGACGCACTAGGAACTACGTTTGACGATATTGCAGCGGGTCTTATGGCCGGTATCTGCTACATCCTTACTTTTAAATTGTTAGAATTTATCTCTTGACTTACGCAAAACTTACGCTAAAAATATTTATAAGCAAAAAGTAAAAAATTAGAAAGTCATCTAGTTAGATCTTTTAATTAACTGTACTTACACAGAAGTTAAAAATCCTCTTTTTTGCATTAGCTGATAACAGATAAATTTGGTAGAACAAAGTAAATAGAAAAACGGAGAGCTTATGGCCACAACATCAACTGAAAAGAACAACAAGCAAAAAGCATTAGACCTAGCACTTTCAACAATTGAAAAACAATTTGGTAAAGGTGCAATTATGAAGCTGGACACTGAAAATGGTCCAGAAAAAATTCCAGCGATTCCAACAAGCTGTTTAGGTCTAGATTTAGCACTTGGTGTAGGTGGTGTTCCTAAAGGTCGTATTATCGAAATCTATGGTCCAGAATCATCAGGTAAGACAACACTAACTCTTCACATTGCTGCAGAAGCGCAGAAACAAGGTGGTACAGTAGCATTTATTGATGCTGAGCACGCTCTTGATACTGTATATGCGCAAAAGCTTGGTGTTGATATTCCAAATACTCTTATTTCTCAACCAGACAGTGGTGAGCAAGCTCTAGAAATTACAGATATGCTTGTACGCTCTGGTGCAGTTGATCTTCTAATTGTTGACTCTGTTGCAGCACTTACTCCAAGAGCTGAACTTGAAGGTGACATGGGTGATTCACACATGGGTCTTCAAGCAAGACTAATGTCACAAGCACTTAGAAAGCTAACTGGTTCTATTAACCGTTCAAATACAACTGTAATTTTCATTAACCAACTTCGTATGAAAATCGGTGTTATGTTCGGTAACCCTGAAACAACGACTGGTGGTAACGCTCTTAAGTTCTACTCTTCAGTAAGACTTGATATCAGAAGAACTGGTGCTATTAAGAACGGTGACGAAGTAATTGGTAACAGAACGAAAGTAAAAGTTGTTAAAAACAAAGTAGCTCCTCCATTCAAAGTTGTTGAGTTCGATATTATGTACGGACAAGGTATTTCACAGACAGGTGACCTATTAGATCTTGCTGTAGCAAATAATATCGTTGGAAAAGCTGGTGCATGGTTCTCATATAATGAAGCTAAGATCGGTCAAGGACGTGAGAACTCAAAACAATATCTAGCAGATAACCCAGAAGTTGCTCTAGAGATTAAAAATAAAATTCTTGCCCTACACGGACTAATTGAAGATAACACTGTTGTAGATCAAGCAACTGGTGAAATTATCGAAGATGAGCCAGTAGTTGAAGAAAAGAAGACTAAGAGCAAGTCTAAGTCTAAAAAAGTAGTTCAATAAACAAATATAGCCCCTTAGGTTTCTATCCTATCGAATGATAGATATTAATATTAAGGGGCGCCCTTTAAAATGACTCTCTCAAAATGACCCTCAAAGAAACTATCGATAAACTTCCGCTTGGAGAATCTGAAACAAAATCAGAGGACATACGTTCATTCAAACGAGCTTATCAATACTGCATCTGGCTTCTTTCAAAGAGAGATTACTCAAGATATAAACTATCTCAAAAACTCTACGAAAAAAAATACACTCCATTCATTGATCAACTACTCGACTTCTTAGAAGAGGCCAAGTATCTACAAGAAGAACAATATATTCGTACTCGAATTAAAACCTTCATGTACAAGGGTTTAAGTAAGAGAAATATTCTGAATAAATTACGTGCAGAAAGAGTTGAACCAAGCACAGAGCTTATCGACGAGCTGTTTGATGAGTATAGATATACTGAAAATGGTCAATTACGCGAGTTAATTAACAAGAAATTGCGCTCTAAGGGTGTTTCGGCCCTCGAGGATTTTAATTTTAAGCAAAAGTTGATACGCTTTCTTTTGTCAAAAGGACATTCATACGACAAAATTAATACTGAACTAAAAAATGTCCAAAATGATGAGGAAAGTAATGCACAAAACTACCCTTTTTAATTTCATTCTTTTTATCTTATTACTACCTCTAGTATCGTGTAGAGTTGATAGAGATGATAAGAATACACTTCGATTTCCTTTAACAGAATCGATTTCTACAATTGACCCAGTAAATGCATATGACTCGGTATCGATGTCTGTAATTTATCAAGGGTATGAACAATTATTTGAATATCACTATCTAAGAAAACCATTAAAACTTGTTCCTCTTTTAGCAGAAGAAATGCCACAAGTTTCAGATGATGGACTTACATATACAATTAAAGTTAAAGAGGGAGTTCAATACCACGATCACCCAGCTTTCAACGGACAACCACGTTATGTAGAGGCCCAAGATTTTATTAACCAAATCAAACGTCTAGCTTTTACACCGTATCGTAGTAATGGTTGGTGGCTATTTGATGGAAGAGTTGTTGGTTTAAATAAGTTTAGAAAAGAAGTTGGAAGTGATTTTGAGAAGCTTTTATCAACTAATGTTGATGGACTTAAAGCTCTTGATAAGAGAACACTTCAGATTAGACTTATTGCTCCCTACCCTCAAATGCTAAATGCTCTTGCAATGAGCTTTACTTCACCAATGCCAGCTGAAGTTATGAAGAAAGAAACTTTTCTTGATGAGTTAATAGGGACAGGGCCATATAAATTAGATAAGTGGTTTCGTGGTTCAAAACTTTTCATGAGCCGATTTAATAACTATCACAAGTCTTTCTACCCAGGAAAAGGTGATCGCTTTGCCCATAGTAAGAACCTTTTAACGGATGCTGGTAAACGCGTTCCTTTTATCGATAAGATTGAATTTCATATTATTAAAGAAGCTCAAACAAGATGGCTGCAATTTATGTCTGGTAAACTCGACTTCCTTAGAGTTCCAAAAGATAACTATCATTCACTTGTTTCACCTAGCGGAGAGCTTACAGAGGAATTTCGCGACAAGAAGATCACTCTTGATATCTTTTCAAGTTTCACTTATTGGTGGTTCTCATTCAATATGAAAGACCCAATTGTAGGAACAAATAAGAATTTAAGATTAGCAATTGCACACGCTGTAAATGTTGAAAAATATATTAAGACATTTACAAATAATATTGGGTTAAAGGCAAACTCAATCTATCCTCCAGGAATCCCGGGTTATGACCCATCAAGAAAGCTTCCGTATTCATATAATATTGAAAAGGCAAAAGAGTATCTAAGAAAAGCCGGATATCCAGATGGAAAAGGGCTTCCAACTCTTGTCTACGATACGAGAGCATCATCGACGACACAAAGACAACGTGCAGAACTTCTTAAGCAAGATCTTGAAGCAATTGGTATTAAAATGAAAATTCAACTTAATACATTCCCTGCATTCTTAAAGAAATCAAAAGAAGGAAAACTTCAAATTTGGTTAGATGGTTGGACTCTTGATTATCCAGATAGTGAAAACGTTCTTCAGTTATTAACAACTAAGAACCAAGCTCCTGGCCCTAATGTTTCAAACTACTCAAATGCTGATTTTGATAAGAAATTTGAAAGTATTAAAGTAATGAATGATAGTGATGAAAAATATCTTCTGATGTCTCAAGTTGAAGATATTGTTTTAGAAGACCTTCCATGGGTACTTCTTTACTATTCACGTGACTATATCGTTTATCATAACCGACTAAAAAACTTCAGATATAACGACCTTGTTGTTAATAAAGTTAAATACTTAAGATTAAAATAGTAAATAAGCACCATATTTCGGGGGAATATATTTCCCCCGAATTTCGACAATACTGCCCCTATCATTTTTTTCCCCATATTTCCGAATAGTAGATCAGTACGCTTGTAAAGCCTACTACTGCAACAAAGGAAGTAATGAATGAAGACTCTTGCACATTTCATACTCGTCATCATAGGGATACTATTTCAAGCTCAAGTCATGGCAAATGACTATATGATCTATTCTGTAGAACATGAACTGCCAATGACCAATGACGTTCAAGAAATTCAAAAAAACTACTACGTAAACTTAGGTGAAAAACAAGGTATTAAGAATGGTACCTTACTTGATGTGTATCGTGTTGTGATTTTAAACGATCCATATGATCGTGAGAAACGCTACCGTCACAAGATGAAAGTTGGACAACTTGAAGTTATTCATCATGACTCTGATACCTCAATTGCAGTAACAAAGAATTTTAACGATAAAGAAAGGCATCCTATTTTAGAGATACCTGCATTTATGGTTGGAGACCAGGTTAACGTAAGTCTCAATTAGAGCGTTCATGGAGCAGAAACCTTCTTTGCTTAAGAAGTTCTATCTGCTCTTTAATGGCCTTCGTGGCCTTCCTTTGTCTTCTTATCAGCTCTTCATCTCCACCTTGTTGTTCTAAAAGCTTCAACACCTTTGCGGCCATTCCATCTGCAATAGCTAGCTTATTAGACATTTCATGAAGAAACTTTCTTTCTTCTAAGGCAAGTTCAACAATTGTAGAGTCATCCATTAGTCACCAAAATATTTATAACTTAACACTTCACCAAAAAGTGTTTGTGATTCAATTCTTATTACATCAATCTTAAAAATATAGTAACCAATTGCCAAATCACATGGGCCATTTTTAAATATTAAATCAATTTTTCTTAATATATTTCCAGCGCAAATACCGTGGAATTTTTGTTGATAATGTTTAACCGATTCTAATACTGATTGATGTTCGATAAATATAAATAATTGTTGCTTCATAGGATATTATTATGCAAGTAAAGTACTCAACAAATAGAGCTAAGTGACTTAAATTACATAACTAAAGTATAAGTACTTCTAAATATTTTAAATATTTAGGCCCTATCTCTAGACAAAAACAGCGCTTTGTCCTATAAAAATAACTTAAGTCACATTTAATTTTTCGGAGTGCACAAAATGGCAAGAATTACGATTGAAGACTGTCTAGAAAAAGTTGAAAACCGCTATGAGTTAGTACACCTAGCTGCTAAACGCGTAAAGCAATTAAGAGATGGTGCAGACCAACTTGTTAAGAGTAAAAATAAAGATGTTGTTACAGCACTTAGAGAGATCGCAGCTGGTAAAGTTAAGCACGCTCCAGTAAGTGAGTACGATTCAGACGAATTCTAAGTCGAATTTAATTTTTTTTAAATTATTTTGAATATAAGAAAGGCCCTAATTAGGGCCTTTTTTATTACTTAAATTTTGGTTTGAATTTTGGTAGCGCAATTTTTAAAACTTCATTAAAGTGTGCTACAGGATAGAACTTCATTCCTTTTCTATGTCTTTCAGGAACTTCTTTTAAATCCTTTTCATTATCAATTGGTAACATAATATTCGTAATACCTGCTCTCTTTGCAGCTAATACTTTTTCTTTAATCCCACCAACAGGAAGAACCTTACCTGTTAAAGATAGCTCACCAGTCATGGCCAGATTACTCTTAATAGTCACATTGTGAGCAAGTGAGTAAAGAGCAAGTGCCATTGTAATACCTGCAGACGGACCATCTTTTGGAGTTGCACCAGCAGGAAGGTGAAGGTGAACTTCTCTTTCAGAAAGGAAGTCTTCCATTTCATCTTCGTTTTCATCAGAAGCTTTTCTCTTAGGCTTCATCTTGAAGTATTCTTCCATCTCATTTTGTAGAAGTTGCTTAACATAACTATATGCAAGGTTAGCAGACTCATTCATTACATCACCTAACTGACCAGTTAGCTTGAAACCTTTGCCGTTAAGAGAAAGAGTTTCGATATAAAGAATATCACCACCATAACCTGTCCAAGCAAGACCTGTTGTCATACCAGGACAAAGCTTCTTAAGGGCCTTCTCACTTTGATAGCGAGCAGTTCCTAAGATATCTTCAAGTTCCGTAGGTTTAGGATTAAATACCTTATGTCTCTTGGCCTTAACTTTTTCAAGTGCAGCACGACGACACATTTTAGCAATCATCTGCTCCATCACACGAACACCTGGCTCACGAGCATAATCTTCGATTAGCTTTTTAAGTGTTGCTTTTGTTAGGCTAATATCTTTCTTTTCTAAACCATGTTTTTTAATCTGTTTTGGAATTACCCATTTAGTAGCAATTGAAAGTTTCTCTTCCATTGTGTAACCACTAAGCTCAATAATCTCCATACGATCTAAAAGTGGCTCAGGAATATCGCCAATATAATTAGCTGTCGAGATGAAAAGAACTTTTGAAAGATCAAAAGGAACATCTAGATAGTGATCGATGAAGTTATGGTTTTGCTCAGGATCTAAAACCTCTAAGAGCGCTGATGCTGGATCACCTTGGAAAGATTGTCCAAGCTTGTCGATTTCATCAAGCATGATGACAGGGTTATTCACCTCAACACGCTTCATTGCTTGGATCAAGCGACCAGGCATTGCTCCAACATATGTTCTTCTATGTCCTTTAATCTCTGCCTCATCTCTCATACCACCAAGAGAGAAACGGTAGAATTTTCGACCGAGAGATTCTGCAATTGATTTACCCATCGATGTTTTACCAACACCAGGAGGACCTGCTAAACAAAGAATCGTTCCATCAAATTGTGGCTTTAATTTACGAACGGCCAAGAACTCCATGATTCTTTCTTTCGCTTTCTCAAGGCCATAGTGCTCTTTTTCAAGAATCTTCTGTGCCTTATCCATATCGACATGATCTTCAGTCGACTTTGACCATGGAAGATCGACGATCCAATTTAGGTATGTACGAGTTACATTGTACTCTGGTGATGAATCAGGAATTACCTCAAGCCTTTCAATCTCTTCATTAACAGACTTTAGAACATCTTCTGGAAGTTTCGCTTCAAGAATTCTTTCTTTAAGCTTACTAATATCACGGGCCTTATCATCTTCTTCCAATCCAAGCTCAGATTTAATAACCTTGAGCTGCTCACGTAAGAAGTATTCTCTTTGATATTTATTAACTTTGTCATTAACCTCATCAGAGATTTTCTTTTGAATGTCAGCAACATCCTTTTCTCTTTTTAGATATACTAATAGTTTCCCAAAACGTTTCTTAACAACAAGAGTTTCTAGGAAGTCTTGTGCTTCTGGAATATCTAGAGATAGTGCAAATGCAACTAAGTCTGCCAGTGCACCAGGTGAAGAAGAGTTAATCATCGCAAGCTTCATTTCTTCGTTAAAGTAAGCATTTACTTCACTAAGTTTTTTAACCTGATTGATGATTGAACGAGTGTATGCATCTAGCTCTTCATCTTCTTCTAAGATATCGTCAAATACTTCGTACTTAGCTCTTAGTAGTGGAGATTGTTCGTAAATATTAGAAGCACGGTATCTTTTTATACCGTGTACAAGAACGTTTACAGAACCATCTGGTAACTTAAGTCTTTTTACAACCTTACAAAGAACACCTACTTTATAAATATCCTTTGAAGTGATTTCCCTAGAGTCTAGGTCTTCTTGAATAGAAGGATCAATCTCACCTTCTTCATTTTTAAGATCACTCTTAACAAGGTTAAGAGCAAGATAACCACTCTTAATTAGATACTCATCTAATTCAGCAGTGAACTTATCTTCAGTTAAAATAATTGGCGCAATCATTCCCGGAAAAATCGGGCTATTCATAATAGGTATGATTACAACATCTTCTGGGAATTTCTCATCCCCTTGAGAGTCTTTAATTTGCACGTTGTACTCTTCGTATTCATTCATAATAAGTCACACCTACTTTTTAATATCGATTACTAATCGACCTGGATTTTTTAAAGTGAAAACATCAATTGAATGTTTTCCATCAATGACAAGTTCTGCAGAAAGCGTATCGTCTCCAACTGGATAAAAATCTACTTTCTTCACAAGTTTAGAAGTTCCAAAAGAACCAACTTTTTTATTAAGCTTTGTTTTAAAGAAATCTACATAGATCTTATTCTCTTTTTCAGACTTATAACCATAGACTCTTGGAGCCTCATTTGTTTCAAAGTCGAAAACAAGTCTTTCAAAACCTCTTGAGCTACCATTTCCGTGACGAATTGATTTCAGTACAGAATTAGTATTGCTATTTGTCGAATGAAAGATTCCTTTGTTGAAAAAGATTGATCTTTTTTTATCCGGAATTTTACGAATTCTTTCGTTTAATAAATCTTGTGAATAGGCCTTGTGACCCAGAGAAAAAACTGTGATTAACAAAAGTACTTTTAATAGATTCATATTTACCTTCCATGGGATAATTAGTTAAATTTTACTAAATTGCGCGTTAAAAATGAATAGTAAATTTGGATAATTAGACTTTTGATTTTCTTAACTGTGCCGCACCAAGCAATCCAAACAAAAGAGCTAACCAATAGATGTGAATTTTATATTCACTAGATTCTCGAGAATTATCAACTGAAGCAATTTTCCTGCCTCCGGCCTTCTTATGAAAAATATCTTTATCAGTTCCAATTCCTTTCAGTCCCTCACCATAGATACTACTTATCCAAAGATTGAATGTACTAAATGAGTTGGCACCAAATTTTGGATTATCAGGAAAAGCCTGAGAAATAACGGCATCTTCACCATTGCGACCAATTACATTATACACGCCAAGGCGCTCATTCAATGGATAGAAATCATACTCACCTTTTCTTAAAAGAACGATATAGCGGCGTCCGACAACGAATCTCGGCTTAAGCTTGTTAGGATAATCGATCCCCTGCCAAGTTCCTCCATCATAGACAAAACTAAATGAGTTCTTATTCAAAAGTTGGCGAGAACCAAGTCCAACTGACTTCTCTAATTTGAATGAGACATTAGTTACAACTGATCCATCACTTAATTTCTTAGGAAAGCTACCTTGATAGGTTCCCATAATAATAGCATTGGACTCAGAAAGCTGTTTACTCAATGGGATTTGAAATAACTCTTGTGCTGAACTAGTTATAGAAATAAATATAAAAATAGAGCACAATAAGAACCTTAACATACGATTCTTATCGGTTATTCCAACTAATACTTTAGTCTTTTAATCAAGCTCTATCGTATTGAAATTACTGAAAATCTCATGGTTATCAAGAAGAACTAACGTATTACCTTGGCCAGTTAATCCCTCAAGTAATTCACATATTGAAGTCAGTTCATTAATTGATAGACCGTAAGAGATATTTGTTAGAACGATAACCGAATTCTTCACCTTCTTATCAATGGCCTTTAGAAGTTTTACACGAAGGCGCTCTCCACCAGAAAGAGAAGGAATTGTTCGATCGAGAGTTAAGTAATCAAGGTTAAGAAGTTTTAAATATTCAATCGTTCTTTTAATCTTAGGTGTAGTTGGTAGTGTTTCAAATAAAGTTGATACTGGTGTTTTACATGCATCAATAATCGTATACTTTCCATCTGTGATAGTAGCGTAGAATTTCTTCAATCCTGTTCCACCACATTCATCACAATCGAAAGTCACGTCTTCTAAGAACTGCATATCAATTTCTTGAATGCCCTTTCCTTCACAAACTGCACACTGACCTAGCTTACTGTTTTTAGAAAAGTGTCCTTTTTCTAGGCCAAGAGACTTAGAAACTGGAAGCTTTGAGAAATAATTTCTTACATGGCCACTCAAGTCTAAGGCCGTTCCAACAGTAGAACGACTAGTCGATTTCTCAATCCTAGTTTCATAAATAAAAATATTCTCAATTCCATCAGGATAACTTAAATCATCGATTTCATAAGAAGTTTCAAAATCATATTTTTCATTGAAGATATCTTCATTCAACTCATTAAATAAAGCATTGATAACAAGCCTCTTATCAAATGAATCCATCTGAGTCTTTACTTGATTAATTGTTCCAACTTGAAATTTAATTTCATTATATCTAAAGCCTTCAAACTCAATATTTTTGAAAACAATCTCTTCGTCTACAACTTTCTTTTTAGATGATTGTTTTTGAATTTTTTCAATTTTAGGTAGCTTGTGTGCAACAACTTCACCACCAAGATGCCCTGCACCTGGTCCAATGACAATATTGTGATCACTTCCCTGTTGTAGAACTCTACTATGTTCAACCATCACAACGGTATTATTTGTTGAAAGTTTTTTTAGAAATTTTAATAATACTTTTTGTTCATCTGAGTTCATCCCAAGACTTGGCTCATCAAGAACAAATAAAGAGCCACTTCCTTGAAAGCTTAAATAACGTACTAGTAGCGATTTTTGATATTCACTTGTTTCTAATGACTTAAGTTTTGTCATTAGAGGAAATTGACCTAGGCCTAACTCGATTGCAATCTCTAGTTTACTTAAGATTTTTTTTACGATTGTATCACTCTTGTCTACAAATAAGTTTTCATACAATTCTTCTAGAGTTAGAGATAAACAATCTCCATATGAAATTATATTTTGCAGTTTTCCACGATGAAGTAGAGCGCTAGGAGAAACTCTTCTGCCGTCACAAATGTGACAACATTTTTCACTTTGTAGTGATCTTAGAAAGATTCTCGCAGAACGCTTATATCGCTTCTCTTCAAGTCCATAGAGAAAGTTTAAAACACCATAAAAGCGTCCACTTCCTCTCATAAGTATTTCTTCAACTTCGTCTTTAACATCACAAAAACGACTATCTGGAGAGACTCCTACTTTTTTAATTTCAGCAATAAAGTACTTATAATGCTCACTATATTTAGCGTACTCTAAGAAAGTGATGGCACCTTCAGAGATTTTTTTCTTAGGGAATTTTACAATTTTATTAATATCATAACTAAGTGTTGACCCATATCCCTTACATTCAGAACACGCCCCGACTCCATTATAAGGAAGAAGATCACTAATTTGCCTCGCACTACGAACTTCTTCTTCAGAACACTTAGGACAAAAGGCCGTCGTATTTAAGTTGAAGTGCTTTAGTTCGTCTTGGCCAGCAAGATAAACACTTAACTGGGCAACAGAACTATTCTTTATTAGCTCCATCCATTTTTTTCTAAATTGGCCAATACTCTTAGGCTTTATTCGAAAGATCTCCCATTGGGAATCCTCTTTATCAAAGTCACGGATAGTAGAAGTTTTTGAGTCAAAACTTCTAGCAGGCATTCCACTTATATTTTCGAGATAATGATCTTTACCAATTAGCACATGAATAACTTTACAATCACCAGTTAGAGTATCAGTTATGTCAGTTTCAACCTGTGAAAGTCCATCAACAAATTCATTTCCATGAATTAAGCACCCTGTAGAGAATGGCTCAAAATATAATTGCGCTAACTCGTAGCTTATCTCAAGTTGATCGGCCATATTTAGGCGCGATCCAACAATTGGATTATTTTGCGCTAAACTCCAAACCGGTAAAACAGGAGAAATACTATCGACTTCAGCACTTGTTGGAACTCTTTCAAAGAAGTTCATTGAAGAAGGAAGTGAATTCAAAAATCTTCTTTTGGACTCATTTGCCAATGTATTAAAAACGAGTGAAGACTTCCCTGATCCAGACACACCTGAAACACAAGTGATCTTGTTAATTGGAAATTCAACATCAATATTTTTTAGATTATTAGTTCTTACGCCTTTAAGCTGAATGGATTTTGCCATATGGATTTATAGCATAGAAGAAAAGTTTTTGGTAAGCCCATGAATAAACAAGGCCCACAAAAGTGGGCCCTGCATATATTCGAAAATATTGTAAGATAAATCTTAACGCTTCGAGAATTGGTACTTTGCTCTTGCACCTTTCTGACCAGCTTTTTGTCTTTCAACTTTTCTTGGATCTCTCGTAAGGAATCCAGCTGATTTAAGCTCGCCTCTAAGAGCTGCATCAATCTTAAGAATTGCTCTTGCAATACCAAGACGAGTAGCACCTGCTTGACCAGTAGTTCCACCACCAGTAACGTTGATCTTTAGATCATATTTATCTGCAAGTTTAAGTAGGTTTAGAGGTTGGTTAACAACGTATCTATCTGTACCTTTTGTGAAGTACTCTTTGATATCTCTATTATTAACAACAACTTTACCAGTTCCTGCAGCCATGTAAACTCTAGCAACTGAAGATTTTCTTCTACCAACTGCCTGTGAATCCCAAGTTTTTCCTTTAGCCATAATAATAACCTCTTACTAGAATTTGTATTCTACTGGGTTTTGAGCGCTATGTGCATGCTCAGATCCAGCAAAAACCTTAAGTTTTGTTAGTTGTTTTCTACCTAGAGAATTCTTAGGAAGCATACCTTTAACAGCGTTCATAAGAATCGCTTCTGGCTTTCTTTCTAATTGTTCTTTAGCAGTTCTTTCTTTAAGTCCACCAGCATACCCTGTGTGTCTGTAGTAAACTTTATCGTTCCACTTATTCCCAGTAAATCTAACTTTTTCTGCGTTAATAACAACAACAAAATCACCAGAATCTGTATGAGGAGTGTACTTTGGTGAGTTCTTCCCTCTTAATACATTAGCGATTTCAGTTGCTAAACGTCCAACTACCATATCAGTAGCATCAATTAAGTGCCATTTTTTGTCAGCGTCTGCTGGCTTCAACACAAATGATTTCTCAGTGTACATAGTAACCTTCCACTTTAATAATGTTAAAAATCAATAAAACGTAAACGCATCATCAGAATAAAATGATTTGTTTACAACATTTAAGGACCTAAAGGCCCATAATTCCGTTGTTTGTGGGGTAACGGGTTTCGGCAGATATTAAACAATTTATGCCAATAAAACAATGGGAAATTGTTATTTTTTTGGCCATGCGTAATATTTTCTTCGAACTTAAGTGTTTGAAATTGCGAAATTTTCTAAAATTGGCCAATCGTGATGTGAAAACGACCAAATGAGTCACCACCAATGCGGTCTAATTTGATCCCGTAGTCAAAATCGAGGGAGCCAATTGGAGTAAAAAACTTAAAGCTCATCCCTACTGACTTTAATAGGTCAAAGTTATCAATTTTATCAACAAAGACGCGTCCCGCATCAAAGAAAACAGCAATAGCAGAATAGTCACCAATATAATATCTTGGTTCAAGTCTGAAGTTTACAAAGAAGGCCTCGCCTCTAACTGTTGTATCATTAATATATGTACCGTCTGTTAGCCTTCCACTTTCTAAATCACTATAACCACGAAGATAGTCGCGTCCAATTAAACGAAAAACCTTTAAAGGTGGGATATAACCAGTTGTCATTGGCTTACCATCAGTATCGATAATAATATTTCCACTGCTATCTTTAACGATATCGCTTGAGAAGTTGTGCTCGTATCCTAGGGCAATAGAAGTTGCTAGGGTAAAATCACCCATAGGGATGTAGTTAAAATTACGAACGACGGCCTTGTGATAGTCAATTGTTAGGTCTTCACTTTCTTGTGAACCAAGATATGGGTTTGCAAATTCCCATGAGAAATTAAACCAAGAGCCTTTCTTAGGAAGCGTTTTATTATCTCTAAAGTCTAATGATAGTTCAGGCCTGATTGCACCAATGATATATTTATCTTCATCAATTGCATCTGTTGCATCAAATTGTCTGATATTATCAAATTCATAAGTAAGGCTCATTGATAAAACATCAGAGAAGGTCTTAATCAGTTGTGGAGAGAAACTAATGATATCAGCATCAAAGTCAGAGTATCTTTTTCTTTCGTAACGAGCAGTCGCCTTAAAAGTTACTTTGGATTTGAATAGGTCATAGAATAGATACGGCTCAACATATTGAAACTGTACTAACCCTTCTAATAACTTTCGCGAGTCCTCTCTTCTGCGATCATCAAGATACGAGAAATCAGTTCTCCAGTTTGTCTGGGCCTTAAAAATGAAAGAGCGGTTCATTCCATTGAAGTTATTATAAGAAATAGTCGTAGAGAATTTTAAACCTAGGTCGGTTCTGAATCCCGGTGCTATTTCAGCAAGACCAAAATCCTTCTCAGTAACTTTAATAACAAAGTTTAGATACTTCTCTGTTGGTGAAACTTCTTCTCCAACGAATGAAGAAATATTTACGTTTGAAAATAGGCCAAGCTCTCTTAAGCGTGCGATAAAGTCGTTCATGGCCTTAGGAGTAACAAGATCCCCACGCTCCAACGGAAGCTCCCTTCTAATAACAACATCTTTAGTCGTTGAGTTCCCAGTTACAATGACATTTCCAAGATAGGTCTTTACACCAACACCAAATTTTAGGTTTAATTCAATTTCGTTTGTTGCAGAGTTTACATTAACAATCTTTTTAGGACGTTTTTCAGTATATGTACTGAAGTAATAGCCTCGTGTTTTTAGAGAAATCAGGGCATTCTTTAAATCCTCATCAATGTGAACAACATTAAAAGGCTTTCCTATTTTATTTTTAAGGACATCTTTAATAAAGTATCTGGCCTCTTCATCTTCAACACCCTCAATATTGATCTTACTTAATATATACTGAGAACCTTCAGAAATTGAAAAAGAGACAATTGCAGCATCTCCACCGTCGATGAAGTCGACCTTAGGCTTTTCAATATTTACGAAGATATAACCGTCTTTAACATAAATCTCTTTAATCTTCTCAGAGGCGTTTTCAAGTCCTCTTTCATGTAGATAGTCAGCCTTTAAAAGATCTGAATCTGTCTTATAGTAGACTTCATTTAGTTTTTTACTATTTTTTAAGTGATTGCCGTTAAAATTAATTTGAGCAACTTTAACCTTACGTCCTTCGTTGATAGTAAAATAGAAGTTTAGAATTTTATTTCCATTAATATCAAGTCCACGAGCTTCAGTTAGCTTAGACTTTGCGTAGTAATAACCGTTCTCACGATAAAAGTTCACAATATGACGATTAAGCGAAATATCATCAAATCGTCCCTTATTATTTTGAATATACTTCTTAACGTGAGAGAGAAGATCGTTATGATTTAAACGATAGTTATTATAAAAATTAACACCGAATCGAGATCCTAGTTCAACATTGAAAATTAGCTCATAATTACCATTTTTCAAAACGTTCAACTCTTCTTTTACTCGCGATAGCCAAAAACCATCTCTTATTAATAAAGAACGATACTCTTGAAGCATTTTTTTATAATTTGTGAAATCCAGAGAGCTTCCTTTAATACGATGCCAGAATTTTTCAGCTTCGATTAAGTTTACTCCAACTAGGCCATTTAATTTTATATCCTCAAGTCTCCTGATCTCATTCTTTAATAGATTTAGAGTAATCTTAATTCCTTCTTGATTTAACTCTTTAGAAATTGAACCTACTTTTGAGCCCTTTTTAAAATACTCTTTACCAATGGCCTTAAGCCCCTCTTGAGCAGACATGTCATCAAAATAGTCCCCTTCTTTCAACTTAAAATCATTTTTGATTCGTCGGTTAAGTACAGAGTCTGTCCCCTTTACGTTTATTGAAAGAATTCTAGGCTTTGTTTCGACAACAATATTTAGACGGCTCTTTTTAACTTCATAATAAAAAGTTTTGTAATATGGCTTTGTTAATTCAAATTGAATAATTCGGCTTAACTCTTCACGAGTTAATTCCTTTCCTTCATACTTTTTAAAACTTTCGATGATAAAAAGACATTCTTCGCGGCCGGTACAGTCAATATCAACATTTTTGATATGAATATTTTCAGCACCATGAACAGAACTAAATAGTAAGATGAATGTGGCAATTAATCTTAAAATGACCATTTATATTTTATGTCGGCCCCTACAGAACCGTCTGTTCCTTCTTTATTATTTGTATCATCTTCACTTTCAAAGATCCCTTCAATAGAGAGCTTATCACTTATACTGTAATCAACGTTAATCGACTGTTTATTACTTTCACTATCAAAAGTATTGGAAAACTTTAAATTGATATTGTCATTCACTTTTTTCGTAATCTGTAGCTTAGTTGCCGTCTTTACTGACTGCTCAGATTTCGTGGCCTCTTCAATAGGACTATCAGAGCTTTCAGTAAACTCTGGCAAAACGCTTAGCTTTAACCCAAGTGCAGCATCTAGGCCTTCATTAATATTTAACTGATCAACTAAAAATGTACCAATTCCGATTGTCGTTAAGTTAGTTCTTTGACTGTCTTCCAAGTTTTGAGAAAAGTCAGATGTTACTCCAAGTGTGAGTAGTGAAAATATATTATCACGAGAAAGTGATGGATTTGATTCTAAGTTGATTGAAATGTCGTCAACCGAACCAGCAATTCCCATTTCAATATCATATTGTCCAATAGTAGAGTTTGCTAAAAGATTTAGAGTGATAGGTTCAATATTCTCTTCTTTCGTAAAGTAAACAACGCCTTCAGATAAGATAAAGTCATTACCTCTAAATTTAAACTTACTTAATCCTGGAACAATAATAAGTTGTCCCTGCATTGCTGGGTTTGTAAACTGTCCATCAATATGTAAATCCCCTGCAATCAAGAGATCTGCTAAACGATTTCTTAATCTAACAGTTTCCTTAATACTTAAGTCGATATCCAGATTAATTAAATCAGGGATACCTCTTTGGTTCTGGGTAATATATTTACTTAAGCTTTTATTGAACTCTGATGACGATTTAAAGTCATTAAATTCGTTTTCAATAAGTCCACCATTAACAAAAACACTTCCTTTAATTAAATATGGAAAACCACGGCCACTTAAAGTTAATTTACCATCTGTGTTGATAATTGATCGCGACTCTACTTGATAGCCTACATTTGTATAATTAGAAGTTATATAAACTTCAGGCAGTGGAAAACTTGCTTTTATATATCCAGACAAGTCAAAGTCACCAGAGCCAATCTCACCACTAAGGTTATTGATTAGTATTTTTTGGTCACGATAGGCACCGACACCACTAGCATTAGAAATTTCTAAAGGAACGCTTTTAAGCTTTAGCCCAAAATTTGAAGTACTTAGGGAATGGGACAAGTCATATTTTTTACGATTTCCAACAATAATTCCCTTGCCCTTGATCGTTCCTAGAATCCTTTCGATCTCACTTGTTAAAAGGGTTAGATAACTAAGATTAATATCTAAGTCTTGCACTAGTTGAAAATTAGTATCAAAATTTCCACTCCCTACTAAATGATATGAACCACCGGAACCGCTTAATGATAAGTTAAGCTGCTTAATTTCCGATTGATCAACTTCAATCGAGGTCGGCCTTTTCAATGTTAGAGAGCGCCCATAATTACTAATATGAAATTGAGTCAAATTCATAATAGAACTTACAGGTCGATTTGGATTGAAGTCGTAAGTTAATTGTCCACTCAGCTGAACAAATCCATTCAATTCATTATTAAAAGAGTTGTGCTCAGAAATAAAAGATAGAGATGGTTTGATATCAGGCATATCGACATTGTAGTTAAGAATAACTCGCGGATGACTTTTACTAAAGTCTAACTCACCATCTATATGGATATTTTGATTTAGAATATTTGTATTAAAGTTAATTACCTTATCTTTAAAACTGAACTCTAATTCCGAAGCACCAATCTCTTCATTTCCTACTTTTGTTTCAGTTAAGTATGCATTCCCTTTTCCTCTGAGAACACCATTTCTCTTTGCTTCAATACTAGCAGAGAAGTGGCCATTATAGCCTAAACCGAGATCACGATATCGATAAAAATCACCAAGCTTTATTGGTGTTGTAATAAATGAAATTTCTTCAAATCCATTTTTAAAATTATAAATAAAGTCAGCCGATGCACTAGATTGGTTCTTTTTAACGAAAGCATCCTTGATCGATACATCATCATTTGTAACGATAAGCTTTAAAGCAATATTATCAATAGGCTCTTTGTAAACGCTCACCTTATCTGAATTAATATTTACAGAAGTAATAAAGTTTGAAAATTTACCATTCAAATTAACATCAGCATTAAAGACACCTTCAAAAGGTGTCGTATACATTTTAATATCTTCCCAGATAGGCTTAACATTTCGTTCGAGTAGACTTAGGTCAACATTCTTAAGTCCAATATTTAATTCAACCTCTTCTTTACCTAGGTTCACATTTCCTGAAAGCGTGGTTTGGCCATTAGTCTTATTTCTAAGTTCGTTTACATAAATGATATTCTTATCAATTGAATATTTTAAACTTGCGCTAGATTCTTTTTCTAAGAGAAAGCCAAATACTTCAATATATTTTGCGTTTGAAGTATTTACATCAATTATAACTTCCTCTGATCCTTTAATCGTAATATCAAAATCACCTCGGCCTTTTGCAACTTGAGCAATTTGTCCACCAAGATCAGAGATACTAAAGTCTCTTGCTTTAACAGTGAAATCTACTTCACTTCCAACAACAGATCCCCAACCAACGAGTGATGAGGAATTACTTTTTGCATTAATTCCAATTCTAAAGTCATCTCCCGCAAAAATATTTAGACTTGATATGTCTACCTTCTTAAAGTTTAAAATATTATCAAGTGTAGGTTTTAGAGCTAAGTTTTTGATATAAATGGGACTTCCTTCAATACTATCAACAAGGACAGCACCATTTTCATCCATGCTTAGTAGAACTTTTCCATTTGCACGTCCTTTTAAAAGAACAAAATCATCACCCAGGAAGTATAAAATATCATTCAAATGAAGATTTTTCGTTTCAACGACAACTTTATTTTCAACTACTTTATTCTCACTAAAGTTCAAGATTAGTTCATCAGAGACTTTGGCTTGGCCATTATTTATCTCACCTACAAAGTCTTTTATAGTTAATTTATTATTATGGAATGAGTACTTTGTTTTAAACTTATCAAGATTTACATAATCAGAATGAATATTACTTCCATTCGTAAGACCACTTATAAAAATATCTTTCTTATCGATAGCTCCTGTTATCGTAGCCTTTCCTTCTAGGATACCATCCATTTTTACACTATACTTTTTCTTTAAATCCTCAAAGCTATCAAAGTTTATTTTATACTCAATATCTGAATGAATCTTTTTGTTTTTAAACTCATATTTTCCAGAACCACTTATCTTAGAGTCTTTAATGAATACATAACCATTTCTGACACGAATGTTGTTTTCAACGATCTCTGCATCTAAAAATAAGTTATCAACAATGGCACCTTGCCAACTAACATTTTCAATATCTAGGATTATATCGTAACTATATTCGAATGGACTTAGGGCCAAATGCTTAATTGGAATATTGAGGTTACTTTCAGCAATATAAAAATCAGAATTTCTAATTTCAATTTTATTAATCTTAAATGGTAATTGATTAGTTACGTTATTAAGCGTATTAAATACGCTCACTTGTGAAGTGTCATCTTCACTCTTTTCTAATTTTTCAAGAACAATGTAACCATCGCTGAAGTTTACTGAGTTAAATCTAACATTTGATGAGAATAGACTTAGTAGTGAGAATGCTGCAGAAACATCCTTTACATGTACTTCTAACTCATCTTTGACCTTAAAGTTTACATCCTCTAGGATTGTTCGAGGAGGAAAGAATCCACCAGAAACTCTCGAGAACGAGAGAGTCATATTAGAATCAAGTATAATATTCTTATTTATATATTCTGTTAGTATTGTTGATACATATCGTGATTGAATAAAACGCCAGGCCCCAACAGCAAGAAGTCCGAATACAAGAGTGAATATGATTAGAAATTTATTAACAAATCTCATCTCTTTAACATAACCTCTATATTTCTATAACCAGGATATATTCGGTTAACAATTATTGCTAAAAAGTATGCTCTTTCCTCATTACCGAGTTTTCGATAAGCAACGGCCATTTCAAATAAAGTATTGATATATTCATCTTTCGACTTACAACCATCTACTAATCTTTCTCTTAATTCAACTAATGATAGAAGCTCATCCTTTTTATTAATAGAAGTCTTATAAGCTTCAATATAGTCTCTATCTAATGTACGCTTTGATGTAGTTTTAACAAACTCTGGAATATCGCTATAATCTTTTAGGTAGTAGTTAATAGCTCTTATCAGATCGTTATCATCACTATTTTTTCCATACTTAAAGATAATAGACTTATACTCACTTGTTTCAAAAAACAAAGGAATGACTTTAAAAATTGACTCGATGAACATTAGAGGATCGATTAACTCTAAATCTCTTTCAAGTTTTTTTCTTAATGTTTCATATTGGAAATATTTTTCAGAGTTTTTAACAGTTGTAATCGTTGAAATAGAATCCGCGAAAGTCTCGTCTACTTTTTCAGTACTTAATATATTTATATATGAATCAAAATTTTCTGAGTATGAAACACTGAAATGATCTAAAATATTTTTTAATTCATTAAGGCGATTGGATTTTTTTCGTTTTAATAAATAACCTATTAGATTTTTAATTTCGACTGATAGCTTTTGTACTTTTCCTGTTGAATGAAATAATAAAATTTTTAAAATTGAATCAATATATAAATTATGACTTAGTGATGACTCTTCATTTTCAACACGATGACTTTCTAAAAACGCAATGAGTTCCTGCGTACTACCAAGTAACGTTTTGATATCAAAATTTGTATTTGTCATTGTGTTTTCTGACACATTGCCTCTGGTATAAAAATACAACTAACTATCTAATATTATTATATCAAATAATTAATTTAATTAATGTTAAGCGTACTTTTTACCACAGAAATAATTGAAATAGAGACAAGAAAAAGGCCCTAAAAAAGGGCCCTTACTATTGGAAAATTTATTTATTTACACGCTCTACGTAGTCACCTGTTCTTGTATCAATTTTCAGGATTTCACCTTCTTTGATAAATAGTGGAACGTTAACTTGAAGACCTGTTTCCATAATGGCCTTTTTTAGTCCACCTTGAGCAGTATCACCTTTTAGTCCAGGATCAGTTTCAGTAACTGCAAGTTCAACAAAGTTTGGAAGTTCAATTGAGATTGGCTTTCCTTTATAATATAATAGTTCTACTTTAATACCTTCTTGAAGGTAATTAGCAGCATCTTCGATATACTCTGTTGCTACGTGAATTGTTTCAAAAGTTGATTGGTCCATGAAGTTAAATCCTTCAGGATCATTGTATAAGTACTCTACTTCTTTTTCGTCTAGATCTGGTTGCATTGCACCCGTTGCTACACCAGACTTGAAAGTTCTTTCGATAACTGCACCTGTTTCAAGGTTCTTAATTCTTAACTTGTAAAAAGCTGAACCTTTACCTGGGTTAGTGAAGTCACATTTAATACAAACATATGGTTTGCCATCGATTTCTAGTTTTAAACCTTTCCTAAAGTCATTTGTCGATATTTCCATAAAAACCCTTTAAATTAATTGCGATAATATTGCTAGGAAGTAACCTTTTTCTTTTAAACCTTCTATCACAGCTGATGAAGATTTTGCAGTAATTTTATTCTTTCTAAACTCCTCTCGAAGATTTGTGTTCGACAGGTGTACTTCAATTACTGGACATTTCATAACGCGCAAAGCGTCTAATATAGCAATACTAGTATGAGAAAAGGCCGCTGGATTTATAATAAGTGCTTTATAACTACCCTCTGACGCAGCATGTATTTTCTCAATAATTTCTTGCTCACCATTAGATTGAAACCATTCGACATCAACATTATAACCGAGGTCTCCAAGTTTTTTGTTTGTATACGACTCGATACCGGCAAGATCTAAAGTGCCATAGATTTCGGGCTCACGCTTACCTAATAAATTTAAATTAGGTCCATTAATGACTAAGAATTTATCCATTTAAAACTTCGCTGCTTCTTTTCTTTAGATATGATTCAAATAGCTCAAAGGCCATTGATAATTTTTCTAATTCAACCTTCGGCTTTTCTTCTAGTTTCTTGGCCGTAGACTCGAATGCGGCCATAAGATCTTCACGGCCTTTGCTCTCACTTATCTCATCAAGTCCTTCAAGCTCCCTTAGCCTATCTTGAATTCTCTTATCATCTGGATTTTCAACTAATGCACTATTTAATACCTCAATAGCTTTTTGCTTGGCACCCTGTTTTAGGTAAAGATCAACTAAGGTATGACTAAAGATTTGTCCTGGTTCATCATTGCTCTTCTCTTCAACAACAGGCTCTTCTTTAATTTGCGGAACTAAACTCAACGTGCTCCAGCTTTCAATCTCGTCATCGAGATTTGAGATATCAAAAGTCTTTTGCGTTAAGTCCTCATCTTCAACACTATCAAAATTATCATACTTAACGATAAACTCAGTCGCTTCCATATCTTTAGGAGAGATAAATAGAACTCTCTTATAAGTATTTAGAGCTTCAAGAATGAGGTTTTGCTTAAAACAAGATTGTGCAAATAGTTTTAGGAACTTTATATTATCGCCATTTATAGAAAGCTGAGGCTTTAATATAGTATATGCCTCTTCAACCTCATCCTTTTCTAGTAGAAGTTGTCCATAAATAATAATTGCAGCTGAAAAATTTGGATGATGAATTAGACCTCTTTTTAATAAGGCAAGAGCTTCATCATTCATACCAACTTTGCGATATATCTCGGCAAGAGGAGCAAAGACCTTCGAACGAGGGTCTTTCTCCAATTGACTCTTATATTTTGAGATTAAATTATTATAATTTTTCATCTACAAGCTACTTGTTAAACCTGCACGTTCTTGGTTAATAACCCTTGGAGTGATGAAAATGACAAGTTCAGTCTTACTCACTTGCGGGTTATATGGAGTTCTAAATAGCCAGCCAACAATTGGTACATCTTTTAGGTAAGGCACACCAGAGTGTGATTCAAGTTTAGAATAACTATAGAGTCCACCTAAAACGATAGTTGACCCATTTTCAACCAACACGTTTGTCTTTACCTGTCTCTTTGTTTTATCAGGTGGTGCTCCAGCTGCTGGAGAAGTACCAAATTGCTCCTTTGAAAGTTCGACAATTAGATCAATCGCACCATCATTAGCGACCTGAGGTGTAACAGCGAGACTTAACTCTGCAGTCGTTTCTTTAAATGTAATTGTTAGATCCTCACCTGTTCCTTCTCTTTCTTCAAATGAAGTTGTATCAGTTGAAACGATCTCAGCTTTCACATTATGTTTTGTTACAACTCGAGGAGAAGCAATGATCTTCCCTTTCGACTCACTTTCTAAAAGTTGTAATTGGAAATTAAGGTCAAATAAGCGACCAAATCGAGAGATTGTTACTCCAAGTAAGTTTCGTGTACTCTCTCCTGTTGTTGGAGCACTTGAAAAACTTAACCCTGGACCTGAAATACTAGTTGTACTTCCCGTCCCCGTTAACTCTGTCGTAGTAGGAATTTGTCCAACAGGGTCATAGCCAAAGTTTAACCCATTTTGAAGACCAATTTGTTTCTGGTATCCTTCGTTAACTTCAACAATCTTTGATTCAATTAAAACCTGTGGAGTTTGTCGATCAAGGATATCAACAATTTTTGCAATCTTTTCAGTAGTCTCTAAAGTATCATTTATAATTAAATTATTTGTTCTCTCATCAGCAATGATTGAACCTCTTGCAGGAGTTACATAGTCCTTTAAAAGTGTTGTTAGGTCTTTCGCTTTTGAATATGAGATTGGAAGAATTTTTGTGACAAGAGGTTCCGCAACTTCTTTAATCTGAGTCGCCTCTCTCTCTTTTCTCTTCTCTTCAGTCGCTTGAGCAAGCGTCTTAATTGTTAGGATCGCACCATTCTTTTCAGCAACAAGCTTATTGATTGATAAAACGGTATCTAGTGCCTGATCCCATGGAACATTAACAAGGTTAAGTGATAAAGGCTTAAGCTCTGCTACATCATTTGTCATGATAACGTTAAAACCTGAAGCATCTGCAATGAGATCAAGAATATCGTTAATCTTCATGTCTTTAACATTTAGAGAGATTTTATTACCAACATATTTCTTTTGCCCAGAAAGAGTTAGGTTTTCTAGAATATCTTCCATGCTCTTAGACTTAGGTTTTAGAAGTCTTTCCGCCTTCTTTTCTTCAACCGCTGACACAACGCTATCTTGCTCTTTTGAACTAGCAAAGGCACCGTAACGATTTTCAAAAATAATGCTCGCTAAATTTCCCGATGTTTGAATTTTGGAACGTACATTATCACGTAACTGTACAACGACTCTAATATCTTGAGAACTTCCTGGTGATTTGAATGCTGAAACAAATACAACACTTCCAGAAAACTCAGATGTATCAAAGGCCCTTAAAACTCTTTGAGTTGAAACTGTGTTTTCAATATCGATGATAACTTGTTTGTCTTTTACTACTTGAAACTTCTTGATCTTGAAGTCATTCTTATCAAAATTAAAATTCAAGTAACTTAAGTCATCTTTTTGTTGAAAATCAATTTTTGTTAAATTTGCAGATAGTGCAAAAAATGAGTATAGAATTGATACTGCTATGACTATTTTTTTCATTTTTACTCTTCCTAAGTAAAATTATTATATTTTTATGATATCACAATTTGAATTTTATAAAAGTATTATGCATTACTCAGATAAAGGAAGTATTGTTTCTAGATATTCTTCTTCATCATATACATTAATAATTTTCTCAACTAATACTACCCCACCAGGTAGGATTGCTTTTACTTCAACTTGATCTGGGCCTATTTTCATCCCTTCTTTTATTATGACAGCTTCAGATAATCCTTCATCATCAACTTGTTTAATAATAGCTCTTGCATCTTTACCTAAGAATATTCCAGTAACCCTTAAACGATCAATTCTTAAGTGGTCAGTAGTGAGTTTATTTGAGAAACCAGTAAACTTCTCTCTTCTTGCTTTCTTACTACCCATTTTCTTTTTATATTTTACCTTAAATGGGTCACGGATATTGCGGCCAGAGCTTAAGTCAGACGGAACATCTCCAAACGAGAGATATGAGAATAAACAGATGAGCATTATTTTGCTAAATTTTATCATTTTCTCTTCCTAGTTCTCTTCTTAGGTGCTGGCTTTTTCTGCTTTTCACTAAGCTGCTGTTCGATTTCTTTAATACCGCGCTTTTCTCTATGGTTCTGGTTATAAATATAACTCTCAATTGTCGCATAAAGATTAATAATCTCGTATCTTGATTTATTCGTTTTTGTAATTTTACTCAGGTTTATATCTCTAACATTTAAGATTCTTTCTTGCTTAGAAATATTTTCTAATAATAGTAAAAACTGTAAATAAGTTCCTTTTCCAGAAAATGTATAATACTTCGTAATATAGAAGCCATTTTCTTCTTGGCCACTTGGATTAATTTGCACATCTTTAATTTTGAGACTCTCACCTAGCTTCTTAATAAGATTTATACTTTCGTTATCACTTATATCTTTAGGTAAGCGTCTTTGTGTTTCTTCTAACTTTTGAGCAACGATTTCAATCTCTTCTTTCTTTTGTTCGACATCTCGCTCGTAGTCTTTGAGTTTTTTTAGTTCTCTTTTCTTCTTAGCTATTCGGCCATTAATTGCATTCAGGTCAGACTGTAGAACTTCTCTTTCTGAATCAACTTGATTATAAGCCTCGTATGCCTGGAAGGCTCCCCAAAGAATAAGTAGTAAATATAGCTTATTAATTAACGATAACATTACTAAAGATCTCCATATGATTGAACTTTTCCTTCAATCGAAAAACTCTGTAACGTTACGTTTTCGCCATATAATTGGTCCTGTATCTCTTTTAATTCTTTCATTCCAAAGGTCTCAGAACTAAAGCCGTTTCTTGGGATGAAATATTCAAGCTCCTTCACATTATTAATAAAATCTCCAACTGAAGAAAAAGAAATAGACTCCCCTTCTATTTTGATAACTTTCTTATCATCGATAGTCAGTGTATTAAACCAAATATCATCATTCAAAGAACCAGACAGACCTCTCAGTACTTTATATGGGTTCGATTTCTTTGACATTACTTGTGCAACAAGAGCTTCACGACTTTTAAGTTCTTCAATTCGTTTCGTAAATGCATCCATTACCTCAGTCAATGAGCCATATGAATCGACATCTTTCTTAATTTTATTATAAGTTGCTCTTTGTTGAACAATTTGATCTTGAATATCTTTATTTTGATTCTTAAAACTAGGAACCAAATAAGATGTCATTGCATAGTACAGAGCATAAGCAATCAGGAGTGACTTCTTATTCACCTTATTAAGATCAACACCAAGAATAACTGGAAGCTCTATCGGCTTCTTTTTCTCTAATAGGTTAATTTCTATCATTTTGGAAACTCCCTAAGGGCCAATCCAAATGAGACAACACCTTCGTGGGCCATATCATTTAATTCTTCATCATCGAAATCATTTTCATTAAACTCAATTTCATTGAATGGGTTTAGTACATTTACATCAACACCAAACGAAGATCGAATCTCTTCTAATAAATTCGGTAATCGAACAGATCCACCTGTTACAGTAATGTTTTTTAATGAGTCATCAGACGTGGCATTTATATAAAAATCATGCGCTTTCTTTAGTTCATTAACCAGAGTTCCATTGATTTCATTAATGATCATTAAGACATCGTCTGGAACACCTCCACCAGCAGACATCTTCTTCAAGTCTTCTGCCTCTTGGAAGGTAACACCTAGCTGCCTTTGAATTTCTTCAGTAATACTAGCACCACCAATAATGATTTCCTTAACAAAAACAGGAATCCCCTTTTTGAGAACAATAAATACTGTCGCCTGTGAGCCTATATCTATTAATAAACTCGAAGGAATAAGCACCTTACTTACATCTGTACTTGTTGTAGGCTCAAAAACTTCATCATTAAAATCTTGAGTGATACTACTTTCGACATCATCATCTTCAGAAGCTAGCTCATAAATATTTGTGATCGCAATTGAACATAAGTCCACAACTTTAACTATTTTGCCTAAGGATTCAATAATTGACTTGAATGATTCGAGAACATCTTTTTTAACAGCACAAACAATAACATCGAGACCTCCCCCCATGTTTTCACCTATGACATACCAGTCAATATTACAGTCCTCTACTGGAAATGGAAGATACTGCTCGGCTTCCCAAATAACTTGATCTTCAAGTTCTTCGTCATCACCACCAGCTAGTTGTAATTTCTTAATAACAGTATTGGGACCAGATAGGCCGAGGCAAATATAAGGTTCAGTAACCTTAGCATCTTTAAAGGCTTCTT
Organism: Halobacteriovorax sp. CON-3; assembly: GCF_043196995.1. Taxonomy (NCBI): domain Bacteria; kingdom Pseudomonadati; phylum Bdellovibrionota; class Bacteriovoracia; order Bacteriovoracales; family Halobacteriovoraceae; genus Halobacteriovorax; species Halobacteriovorax sp. CON-3. The sequence goes on along the minus strand of NZ_JBEBNA010000001.1, from coordinate 2,127,837 downwards.
CTAAAGCTTCTTTAAGAGCGTCCTCATCTTGAATTTCATCTTCAATAATTGCAGCTTCCGGAAGTGGAACAGATGCATACTTAACTAATTTATAAGTATCATTCTTAGTGACTATTTTAGAGACCTTTACTGAGCTTTGACCAATGTCAACACCAATAAGTTCTTTAGGAACTAAACCTAAACCTTCCCTAATTTTAAATATAACATCCTGTATATCAATATTCTTCTTCATCCGTGACCTATCAAAGTATTATTATATTATACTCTGCACAGTCCAGTCATTTCAAGAAGTTATTTAAAACAGTAATGCGCCTAGCATCATTTTGAAAACACTTGGGAAGTAAATTTGAATCACAGCAACGATGATAATAAACGGGCCAAAGGCAATTGCCTGGTCTCTTTTTATTACCTTAAACATCAACAGTGGTAACATCAGCAAACTTCCAAGAATACATGAAAAGAGCATATTGTGAATAATTCCAAGTGGCCCAAGATATATCCCCAAGACACCAAAAAGTTTTATATCACCACCACCAAGACCGATGACTCCTTTAATACGATAGAATACATAAGTAATTAAGTACGGTACCAAGAATCCGATTAAGCCTCCTAATACCCAGTGTTTCCAATGAAAGAAAAACACAACATGAATAAAAAAGATAACTCCTAGATATACGTTGATAACATCAGGAAGTATTTGGTGTCGAATATCAATAACAAAGTGGACAAGTAAACAACAAGCGACTGTGAAAAAAAATAAATACGATGTTAATCCATGAAGACTAATATCATTGCCAAACAATAGAAGTGAAATTGTTGCTGTTAAGAACTCTATTACAGGATATTGAAAGCTTATATTTGTTTTACAATTAGCGCATTTTCCTCTTAGGCCAATAAAGCTTAGAATAGGAATATTGTGAAACCATTTAAGTTGAAATCCACATTTTGGACAACGTGATCGATCAATAAAGAACTTTTCAGTTGTTGGCAGTCTAAGAATTAAGACATTTAAAAAACTTCCAATAAGAGCGCCGAAAATGAATGCATAGATTTTAAACAGAAGTATCATTAGCTCAGCTCTTTATTTTTGAAAACAAACGCATTAATAAAAGATAACACTACAATATAAGAGACCCCATAGAGGTAGCTATTCATAATATTTTGACTAGAGACCAGATCAGCATTAAAAACAAAAGGTTTATAATTGAGTAAATTCAAATCCGGTAGAACGGCTTTATATAGCCTAAGAACAAGCTCTAGTCCTTCACGATTTTTTACAAAAGATAAATTAGAAATATGAGTTATGGCATGCCCAACAAAATAAATCACAACGGTATTAATTACACTAAGCGCACGTGAAGTTATTAAGCTAAAAAAAATAACCACTAAAAACAAAAGTATTGATTCTAAGATACCTAAAAATAACGAATTAATGATAACGCTATCTAAGACTCCACCTCTCATTAAATAAACAACGAGAGAAGTTCCAAAAATTACAAATGAACTTAGAATTAAAATAGAAGAAACTCCCAAAATCTTTCCAAGTAAGAACTTAACTCTTGAGATAGGGCGAGACAGAGTTATATAAATCGTTCTTGATTCAATTTCATCAGACAGAACATTTACACCTACAAAAATGGCCAATATATTTGCAGCCAAAGATGCACCGCCTAGCCCGAAATCAATTGATATTCTCAAAACATTTCCGTAAGAAAACTCGGATGTTATATAACTTAAAATTAAGATAAAAAGGGCTATCCATAAGGTAAGGTAAAGAACTCTACTCTTAACGATATCCTTAAATGTAAATTTTGCAATTGTTAATATATTCTTCATTTATTTAACCGATATACTATTTCTTCTAAAGAAGAGCTTTCTCTACTTAATTTCGAAATTTTTGCACCTGATTCAATTAACTCTAAAACCTTCTTGTCTTTAAGGTCTTCTTCTACTAATAATTCAAAGTCTTTAGTTCCATCATTATACTTTATAACAAACTTATTACTTGTATTCTTAGAGACTAATTCTTTAATTGGGCCATTGTAGATAATCTTTCCACTTTCAAGAACCACTACATCGTGGCAAACTTCTTCAACATCATTTACGATATGTGAAGAAAAGAAAACACCAACTCCCTCTTCATTTACTTCTTTAATAACGTCTTTAAACTCTTTTCGTCCAATTGGATCCAGTCCAGAAAGAGGCTCATCCAAAATGATAAGACGTGGATTGTGTAGTAAAACAGAAACAAAACCTAGTCGTTGTAACATCCCTTTGGAGTAGCCTTTAATTTTTCGATCTAAAGCAAACTTAATCTCTAGCTTTGTGGCCCACTTTTCAATATTCTTTTCAATTGTTTTATTCTCAATCTCTTGTAGTTCACCACAATAAGTTAAGAACTCATAGCCTGTTAAATTCTGATAATAGTAAGGACGCTCTGGCATATAACCAATAAGCTTTCTAACTTCATCTTCTGTCCAATCAATATCTAATATCTTAATTGAACCTGTATTTGGTTTGATAAATCCAAGAATAATTTTAATAAGTGTTGTTTTCCCGGCGCCATTTGCACCTAAAAAGCCCACAATCTTTCCAGAACCTAGTTCAAAACTTACATCTTTTAATGCGACGAAATCTTTATTCCAAAAGTCTTTCTTAAATGATTTCGATATATTTTCACAAATTAACATAGAAGCCTTTTTATTTTTTTTAATACTAGTATAATCAGATATGCTCATGAAGAAAACACAACTTACAAATAAATTAATTCCAATGATCCTATTCATTTTTCTAATAGGTGTTAATCATATTCTTTCATTTAAGAAGCCTATTAATCCTGAGCTATTTACTACCTTAAACAGTGACTTTATTAAGATCATATCATTTGGTAATTACCGATTTATTTCTAGCTATTATTGGACAAAGACACTATTGGATGCCGATGTTGAGCATGTTAAGAATAGAGAGAAATCTTGGCTGTATTATAGATTCAAATTAATTGCAGATCTTGATAAAGCTTTTTATGAAAACTACCTTCACGGCGGTATCTATCTATCAATTATTAAAGATGATACTCTGGGGGCAGAGATAATCTTCAATAGAGGACTAGAAGTTTTCCCTAATGATTACCGTCTAATGTACAACGCGGCATTCAATTATCACTTCCAACTTAGAGACTATAATAGCTCGTTAGCCTTATATCAAAAGATACAACAGAGTCCCTATGCAACTGGATTTATTATCCTTCCAAAGCTTATTGAAGAAGCAAAAGCTAAGAGAAAATCAAAAGAATCCCATATTCAACTTTTAAGATTACAGCTGAATAAAACTAAAGACATTAAAGAAAGAGACGTATTGATTAAGAAAATAGAAGAAATTAAAAAGGCCCCAAATATTTGAGGCCCTCTCTTTTAGATTATTAAATTAAGACTAGTAACCTTTATTAATTTCTCTAAGTACTTTATCTTGGTCAATCGCCCATTTACTCGCATTAGCAGTAGTAATATTGTCTGAGTCAATGTAACCAATTGCACCAGCTACAAAGTAACCACCTTGAGCGTCTACACCTGGAGCAGTTTGTGTACCGTCACCCATGTTCGAAACAGCAATAGTAGAAATGTTAGCAACAGTTGTTCTCTGCCCCCCTACTTTCTTAAATGCAGGTGCGCCAAACTCAATATTTTGGCATGTTCCACCGTTATCTCTAACGATTTGGTTTGGTGTCGAGTTAGCAGCACTAAATCCAATTGAGTAATAATTACTCCCACTAGATGGTGTTGAAGCATCCCATGCACCATTTGGTGATACGTAACCAGCGTCACCTAGACATGTACCAAATGAATCATAATCAGTTTGAATAGCTGTCATAGCTGAATAAATTGAAGCTAACTGAAGCTTAGCTTCAGAAGTTTTCGTTTTCGCTTGATACTTTTTAAAGTTTGGAATTGCTACCGCAGATAGAATTCCGATGATGGCTACAACGACCATCAACTCAACTAGGGTAAACCCCTTTGAGTTTCTCAACTCGTTCGTAAATTTCATGTCTTTTCTCCTCGTTAATCTAATTTAGATAGATTAATTTAAACAAGTTTAAGAACTTAGCTAAAATTAAGATTTAACCAGCCCTACAACTACTTTACGGTATATTTAACTTAAAAATTAAGTCTTAGTAATATCAAACACTTACTTCGAAACAATAAATAAATTCTACTACTTTTTTGCCTCTAAAGTATGTCAATCTAAGTAATTAAGCTCCTGCTGACATGAACATTGGTAGGTAAATTGCAATAAGAACACCACCGATGATTCCACCAAGAACGACAAGAACTAAAGGCTCTAGCATCTTTGTCGCTGCTGTAATTGCATCATTAACCTCATCTTCAAAAACAACAGAGATCTTGGCCAGCATTTGATCAATTGCCCCGGTTGATTCACCAACTTTAATCATCTGGGCGACCATTTCAGGAAAATAATCAATTTTCGTTAAAGGCTCAGTAAGGGTTTTACCTTCTATTACTTTCTTCCTGACTTCTTTGATATCACCCGAGATAACACTATTATCAATCGTTTCAACACAGATTTCTAAGGCATCGATAAGTGCAACACCAGAACCAAGTAATGTAGCAAGTGTTCTTGAAAACTGTGCCAAACTACCTTTAATAATAACAATACCAAAGCCTGGGACATTCATTGCAAATTTATCAAATGCTACTTTTCCTTGTGGTGTTTTTACAAAGTAAGTAAGAAAAATCATGGCCGCAATACCACCAATAATCATCTTCCCAGAGTACTCACCAAAGAATTCAGATGTATCAATTACAAATTGAGTTATCCAAGGAAGCTCCTGTCCTGTATCTGCGAGCATTCCTGTAAACTGAGGAACAACATATGTAATTAGACCCCAAACAACAAGTGCCCCAATACCTGATACGATAAGTGGATAACTCATTGCTGACTTAATTTGTTTTTTAATTTTTTCTTGTTTCTCTAAGTGCTCTGTAAGTTTAGAAAGGATCTCATCGAGAATACCACCAACCTCTCCGGCTTTTACAAGGTTACAGTAGAGATTATCAAAGCCTTGCTGCTTACGCATACTCTCAGCAAGAGTATTACCTTCTGCTACATCTGTTGCAATATTCTTTACTGCATTTTTTAGTGCTGGATTTTTTTCTGACTTATAAATAATCTCAAGGGCCAAAATAATTGGTACACCTGCATTGATCATAATGGATAACTGCTTAGTAAAGTTCATTAATTCTGGAGCACCAAAGGCTGATCCAATCCCCTTCTCAATTAACCATGCATTAATATCAAATTCTAAAATTGACGGTGGAATTATTTTACGTACACGATTACCTTGGGCGCGCAGTCTCTTCTTCGCATCCTTTTCATCGTTGGCCTGGATTTGTCCAGAGGCCTTTTTACCGTTTTTATCAAGTCCTTCCCATTTATATAGTGGCATATCTTACTCTATCGCTCCTTAATACCTAGTTGTGGACCAAGCTCTTCAGGGTTTGTTGAGTATGACATGGCCGTCTCAACATCAATTGCACCAGAATCAACATGCTTTTTAATAGATTGATTCATTGTCGTCATACCGGTCTGATCCTGACCAATTTGCATTTGTGAATAAATTTGATGCATTTTATCTTCACGAATTAAGTTTCGAATCGCAGGTGTTGGCCTTAAAATTTCAAGACAAGCAACTCGTCCAGGCTCATATGTTTTTGGTAATAGTTGTTGTGAAACAACACCTTGTAGAACAAATGAGAGCAGTGTACGAATCTGATCTTGTTGATCCGAAGGAAAAACGTTTACGAGACGGTTAATTGTCTGCACACACGAGTTAGTGTGGAGTGTTCCAAAAACTAAGTGTCCAGTTTCTGCAACAGTTAAGGCAGCTTCAATTGTTTCCACATCCCTCATCTCACCAACAAGAACAATATCAGGATCTTGTCTTAAAAGCCCTTTAAGAGCATTTTCGAATGAGTGAGTATCACGGCCAATTTCACGTTGATTCACAATACTTGTTTTATGTGGGTGGACGAATTCGACAGGGTCTTCAAGAGTAACGATATGCGCAGGCTCCATCTCATTAAGACGATTAATAAGAGCTGCAAGAGTTGTCGATTTCCCTGAACCTGTTGGTCCCGTTACGAGGAAGAGACCATTTGAAACGTCTGTCATTTCCATAAGTACATTTGGTAGATTTAGTGCTTTGAAATCAGGAACAGCACTAGGAATTAAACGAAATACCGCTGCGACTCCACCTTTTGAGTAGAATATATTTGCCCTAAAACGTGCAAGCCCCTTAATTCCAAAGGCAAGGTCGAGTTCTAGATTTTTCTCAAATTCATTTCTTTGTTCTTCAGAAAGTATTTGATAAATAAGCGACTTACTTGAAGAAGCATCAAGAGCAGGAAGTTTTACTCTAACAATGTCACCATTAACTCTCATTGCAGGAGCAGTTCCTGGAGTTAAGTGCAAATCTGAACCACCATTATCAACCATCAACTTAAAGAGCTGTTGGATTTTAAGGGATTCGGCACTTGTGATAGCACCTGTCTTTGTTTCCGTTTTAGTTTTTGTTTGCGTATTATCGCTACTCATCTATTTCACCTATAGAAAATATTATTATAATTTATCAACACTCGAATTTTTTATTGCTTCAGCTAAAGTTGTGACACCTTCAGCAACTTTTGTCAGGGCCGACATTCTTAATGTCTTCATCCCATCTGCAATAGCCTGCTTTTTCAAATCATCAGAAGAACAGTGCTTTAAAACAAGATCTCTTGCAGCCGGAGTCATTTCTAGAACTTCATAAATGGCGACACGTCCCTTGTAACCTGAACCATCACAGAACTCACAACCAGTACCGTGATAAACTTTAAGATTCTTAGCAGAATTTGGAGTTACACCACAGGCAACAATTTGATCAACTGTTACGCTCTCATCGACAGTCTTACAGTTTTCACAAATCTTACGACATAGTCTTTGTGCAACAACAACATTTAGAGCACCTGTTACAAGGAAAGGCTCTATTCCCATATTTAATAAACGAGTAACTGTTGAAGGAGCATCATTGGTGTGAAGAGTAGATAGAACCATGTGACCAGTTAGGGCCGCTTCAATGGCAATCTCACCTACTTCTTGGTCTCGAATCTCCCCAACCATGATAATGTCCGGATCCTGTCTAAGAAAGGCCTTAAGAGCTCTAGCAAAGTCCAGTCCAATATCCTTTCTAACGTTAACCTGATTGATCCCTTCTAAGTTAAATTCACAAGGGTCTTCGGCCGTCGAAATATTTTTTTCAATATTATTAAGCTCTGATAATGCAGAATAAAGAGTTGTTGTTTTCCCTGAACCAGTAGGCCCTGTAACAAGACACATTCCGTAAGGCTGTCTAATACCTTCTAAGAAAACATCAAGTTGTTTCTTTTCAAAACCTAACTTAGTCATATCTAACTGTAGATTTGATTGGTCTAAAAGTCGCATTACAACTTTTTCACCAAATAGTGTCGGTAGTGTGGAAACACGATAATCGATAGGGTTACCATCAATCTCTAGCTTAATACGTCCATCTTGTGGAATCCTTCTTTCAGAAATATCAAGTTGAGAAAGAATTTTCATTCTCGAAACTAATGGCAATAGCATTGATCGTGGTGGTGCCGCGTACTCATGGAGAGAACCATCTAATCGAAATCTAATTCTGAAATTATTTTCATAAGGCTCAACGTGAATATCGGATACCTTTTTAATATATGCTTCAGCTAGGACCTTGTTAACGTACGAAATGATATCTTCGCCAATATCTTCTTCTTTTACGTTCTCATCACCTTGTGCCTGATCACCTCTAACCTCTCTTACAGTTTCAAGAATTTCATCAATGGAGGCTTGGATATTTTGATATAGAGTTTTCCACGCAGATAAAGAAGTTAAAACAAACTCTACGTTAGACTGAATTTCTTTTTGTATTTCTGCTCTAATTTCAACAAGTGATGGATCAAAAATAGCTAATGATAAAGTTCCTGCTTGTCTCTTCAAAGGAACAATTCGAAATTTTGTGGCAACACCTTTTTTAACTAATTGTAGTGTTGAACCTGGTACACGAGTTTCTGATAAATCAACATAGGCAAGACCACTTTGTTCTGCAATGGCCTTTGCAAATTTAATATCATCAAAGAAATTAAACTTTAATAGATCTAACTCTGACACAACACCAGGGTTCTTATTTGCAGCTAATGGTACTAAATCTTTTCGTGGTACCATACCGGTTTTTGAAATGACTTCTAGAAATTCTTTTCTTATCACCTTACGTTATCCTAATATTAGTTTCTTTAAATATTGAATACTTAGACACTCTAACTATTTACTATTTATTTACTATTATAACGTAAAGTTCCAAAATTTTTTTGCTGCTACTGCTTGTAGGTAAAGAAGTTCACTTCCATCTACATAAGTGAGTTTATTACTCAGAAAAGACTGATGATATTCATGAGAATAGTTCATATCCCAAAAAATAGAGTTTTTTGATAGTACAGAATCAAACTGAAATTGACGTGCACAACAATTGATAATCAATGTCTTATCAAGATTAACAAAGGAATCATATTTAATAGAATTTAGATCACCATTCTTTCTTCTAGAGAATTGGTGATAATTGATATTTAGCTCTTTAAATAAAATTTTGAACATATTTGTCATAGCGCCATCACCAAGCATGACGATATCTTTTTGTTCATACGAGTTTTTCAAAATGATTTCTTTAGCGGCCAAGTAGTCAGTATTTGTGCCAAAAAATTGTGTTCCATCATATTTAATGCAATTGATTGCACCAATTTCCTTTACAGTATCCTCTAATAAAACATCATTTAGAAAGTGCTTCTTATAAGGAGCTGTAATTGAAAGTCCTTGAAGATTAGAAAAGATCTCTTTTAATTTAGGAATATTTTTTTCATCATCAATATCCAAAAGAGTGTATTCAACTTGGCCATCAAAGAGTTCATCATATATATCAGGCGATTTTGAATGTTGAATATTCTTTCCTAAAAGACCTAGCTTAAGCATTAAAATATTCTCGCGTCTTCTTCACATCTAATTTAATTTGTTCAATGAGCTCATTTACTGATGAGAATTTCTTTTCATCCCTTAACCTTTTAATGAATGATACTTCTAGTTCATTTCCGTAAATATCATTATCAAAGTCTAAGATATGTGTTTCAACGAAAACATTATTTCCATCATTAAAGGTAGGATTATGACCGATATTTGTAACGGAGTACCATGTAGATTCCCCAAACTTAGTTTTCGTAATATAGACACCATTTTTAGGATAACGACGATAACGATCGAGGGCCAAGTTAGCTGTCGGAATTCCAATCTGACGACCACGGCCAGCGCCTTTTATAACACGTCCCCTAATAAAATAGTTTCGTCCTAGATACTTTCCAACACTTTCAACGTCTCCATTTGCCAGAGATTCACGTACAACTGTACTAGAAACTTTATCTCCTTCAACATCGTAAGAGCAAAGTACATTTACTTCTGTAGACTTTGATGAACAAAAACTTTTAACAAACTCATGATTTCCTTTCTTTTGCGCACCAAAAGCAAAATCATGCCCAAGATAAATTCTTTTAGGCTCTATATGATTAAAGATATATTCGTTTAAGAATACTTCTGGTTCTTTCATCGATAGATCACGATTAAATTCAATCTCTAATAGGTAATCAATATTTTGACGAGAAAGAAGCTCTCTTCTTTCTTCATAACTATTAATTAGGTAGTGCTCTTTTGGATTTAGGATTTCAATAGGATGTGGAGTAAATGTTATCACGACTAGTTTTAAATCAGCATCGCGGCATTCATTATAAATCTGATTAATAATTTTCTGATGGCCACGATGAACACCGTCAAAGTTACCAATAGTAACAGCAAAATTATCACACTCTATTTCGTTTAGGCTTTTAATTATTTTCATATTCTGCTCTAGCTAGTTCTTGCCAGTATTCTTTCTTATACTTAAGAGGCAACTTAGCGCCTTTGTACTCATTTTTTCCAGCATTATCGACAAGATCGAAAAAGTATTTTCTAGCTTCATCTGAAACTCTCATTCCCTTAATACGATCATTTAAGCTATCACCGTGTACACTTGGTGTAAATATTGTGATGTAATGAAAAATATTTGAATAATTAAATTCATTTTTAAGATTCTTAAAAGGATCTCTATCAAAGAATCTAATATAAGGAAATGCCGTAATCACTAGAATCAAAATTATGATTCCCGCTAGCGAATAATTAATAATATCCCATAAGCTTCTCTTATTAGAGACAACAAATACTGGCGCCATAATATTTTCTGCCAGTATCGTTTTCTGGACTTCAGGCATTGTAACCTGCTTATTTTTAACAACTTCTTTTGTCTCACTCGATGCAATATTTGAAGCGGCACTTCCTGAACCAATAATGACAAGTGGATCAACAACTAGCTCTGTCGTTTCAAACTGGCCAGAAGCTGGATCAAATGTCGATAATTCAATTTTTCTCTGTGAAACAAATTCTGCTCTTTTTGCTAAGAAAGTATAATCAAATACCTTATTCTTTATAAGTGGAGTTTGTTCAACCATTTCCGCTCTTGTTTCGAAAACTTCGAATGCATCAGAATTAATTAAAGTAGGTGCATCAAATTTCTCAAGCGCACCATCTCCGCGAACTTCTAAACGGGCCTCTAATACATCATTCACAACAATTTTACTCTTATTAAGACTTAAGTTGAAAGAGTGTTTACCAACAAGTCCCGTAAAAGACTTAGGCATATTCTCCATAGGAATCTGAAGGGCCTTTATTTTAACTCGCTCACTTCTAATCGTTTTCGACTTATAAGTTGCTGAGCTAAATGAAAATGACATCCCGAATGCATTTCCGCGTCTATTCTTATAGTCTGGGTGTTGAAAACGTACTTCGATAGGATCAATAGAAAGATTTCCTGGCTTTTCAGGATAGAGTACACTTTTATATACAGGAATACGTTTGTAGACATCTCCCTGAACACTTACTCTCTCAACATTTGTACGTGGTAACTCAAAACGTTTTAAGAAATTCTTTTGTACAGGAAATTTAACAAATTCAGGATTAGTTATTTCCCCCTTAAAATATACATAGTAGACAAGGTCAATCTTCTCTCCAACATATGCCTGAGTTTTATCTACTTCTGCGCGAATAAAGTAATCTTGGAGTCTTGCCCTTTGACTAAGAATACGAACTGTTAAAGAACGGTGCTTAATAACTTCATTTCCAAAATCAACTTTAATATCCCTAACTATAGCACTTCCCTTTTTTAATGCTCTAAGTTCATAGACGTAATTATAGACTTTTTTCTGAATCATTTTACCGCCAGCAAAATACCCTTTCACCATCAGTCGACTTGCATCATTTGTGTTATCAGAGACTATTTCAGCATTATTAAGCTTGAAGCTTACATAAGGTTCCGTTTCACCCTGATACTCGAAATTGATTATTAATTTAAACGAATCCTCTAACGCGACCTCAGATGAGCTTACTTTTGCAGTTATCGTTTGAGCGATAGAAGAAAATGTTAATAGAATTAAAATTATATACTTAAACATTACCAATCCTTACGATTATTATTTCCATCTGAAGTTGTATCGATAAATTTCTTTTGCAGTTGTGAATCATCATTCATAATCTGCTTAAAGACTCCATTTGCTTTTCTCATACGCTTTTTCTTCTTGGCCTGATCTTCTAGATCCTTCCACTGCTGTTGCTGAGTTTTTTGCTTTTTCTTATTCTTTTCATCTTTATCATTATTGTTTTCAGACTTATTTTGGTCTTTCTTTTTATTTCCTTCATCAGATTTATTTTGATCTTTTTTCTTATCTTCTTGACCCTTCTGCCCTTGGTCTTTCTGATCTTGCTTGTCGTCTTTATTTTGTTGACCATCTTTCTTTTGCTGTTTTTGGTCTTGGTTTTTATTATCCTTATTTTCTTTATTGTCTTTGTTTTCTTCTTGTTTCTTCTTATCTTGTTCTTGCTTTTTCTTATCTTGCTTCTGCTTTTGAAGAGCAAATTTGATTTGCTTCTTAATTGCTTCTGCAAGCTCTTCATTATCCGCGTTTTGCTCTAAGATATACTTATAAAGATTAACGGAATCGACAAATTGATTATTTTTCAAGAGTGCAGTTGCATAATTGAATAGGTCTGTTGGTGCCTCATCTTCATAATTATTCAATGTTTCATTATAGATATCGGCAGCTTGCTTTTGCCCATCCTTCTGCTTTAAAAATAATTCTGCTAGTTTTAACTTCTCATCTTTTGAAATATTACCTGCACGCATTTTATCAACTAGCATCTCTTGCATTGGATCGGCTTCTGCTTCTTCTTGAGCATAGCTATTCTCAGTTGGAAGAATAAATAGAGAAAATAAAATAAGCATGACCACCGGCTTAAATGTTTTAAAACGTCCAAAGAACACTGATAGAATATAAAAGAAAATACTTGTCACGATGAGCCAATACCCTAGAACAGGTCTTGATCTCAATGTTCCCTTAGTGAAGGAATTCAAATGAATATCCTTAAAGAATCCAAGAATCTCTTGTGTTGGTAAACTATAGGATTCCACAAACCATACTTTTGCATATTTAGATTTATTAACAAGATCCTCAAAAAACTGCTTATTTAGTTTGGAGACAATCTCGACACCATTGAATTTTTTATAACCAAAGAAATTACCACGCTTTCCACGCATAGGAATTTTCCCACCTTCCTCTGTACCAACCCCAACAATTGCCAAACTGATTTCAGCAGGAATATCAACTTCAATATTAGAGTGCTCTTCACCATCTGTGATTAAAAGAATATTTCCTTTTGTAAATCCGTCACTTGTCTTAAAGAATTGGAACGCCTCTTTTAAAGCAAGACTAACATTTGACCCTCCTTCCGGAGCAGCACTTAACATTGTTCCCAAGCGTGACTCAAGAATATCGACATCATCTGTAAATGGAACGATCTTACGTTGTATATCAGAGAAAATACTTAAGGCAACCTGATGGCCATAAGCATTTTTAACAAAGTGCTTTGCAATAATAGCTGCTTTAGAAATTCGATTAGGTCTAATATCTTCAACTAACATACTTAAAGAATTATCAATTAAGATTAGTGTTCTCTGGTTAGGAATATTAGATTCAACAAGTTCTTCAGGGCCACGAAGATCTCCAAGAGAAAACGCAAAACCAAAGAAGGCCAGAGTATAGCATAACATTGACAGCTTACTTATTGGCCTAGAATTAAAATTCCAAACCTGTTTAACAATTTTGAAAAAGCGTTTTCTTAGTATGAACAAAAGCGTGATAAATATAGCAACCGCTACAATAGAAATGATCAATAGCTTCGTATTAACAAAATCCATTATGCAACTTCCCTTAAGTATAAACGACGAGTACCTTCAACCAACATTAAGAGTAAAACACCTGCGAGTAAAAACTTATAATAATCTTCTTGATAAATAATACGTCCTTTAATCTCAAGTCCTTTTCTTTCAAGTTTATTAATCTCAGAAAGAACTTCATTTAAAGAGTCGTTATCAGAGGCAACAAAGTCTTTTCCTCCTGATAATTCTGCAATCTTTTGAAGAGTTTCAAAGTCCATACTTGCACCAGGCATATTCTGGTATCTCTTTCTTCCAAAAGCATCTCGACCGATCGGTAATTTTGCATCTGGGTCACCACCAATACCAATCGTATAGATCTTTATTCCTAACTCTTTTGCTTTCTCTGCAGCTTGCATAGGAGACATTAGACCTGCGTTCGCACTACCATCAGTTAGTAAAATGATTGATTTATTTTCAGCAACACTCGTTTCTGACCTTGCCAAGGCCAATCCAAGAGCATCGCCAATATTTGTACCAGAACCGAGAAAGCCAATATTAATCTGCTCAACTGATTGCTCTACTAGCTTTAAATCTGTTGTTACTGGAATTAGCGTAAACACCTTATCTCCAAACATGATGATACCAATTCGATCAACAGGAGATAGTTCAACAAATTTTCTTATCTGACTTTTCGCAGCTTCTAATCGATTTGGAGGAAAGTCTTCGGCCAACATCGATCTTGAAACATCAACAACAAAATAAATATCATTAATTTCTTTTTTTACATTGCTCTTGCCCATAGGAGTCTTTGGCCCCATTAGGGCAAAGCTGATAAGGGCCCATGATGCAAGAGAGACTAGAAATAGAAGCCCTCTTAACATAGACGGCCTAGCCTTTAGGCTATATCGCGGAGGAAGGATTAATTCCCCTTTTTTGAAGATTGCAAAAAAATCGATGCACCAAAATAGAAATCCTATAACACCGACAATGAATAAGTATTTGTTGTGAAAGATATAATTACTTAACAATGATATTCTCCTTGGCACGATTATGGAGATCAGAAATTGTTAAATCATCATCATGTGTCCAACTTCTCTTATACTGAAGCTCATTTATCTTATTTAAGTAGTCCTTAAACACCTCTGCGTTTTCAAATATTTCTTCATAATTTATTTTTTTCGAATAGATACCCTCATGTTTTTCACGAGTATCAGCATCTCTAAATTGGTCAATCTTTTCGGCCCAAGCCTTTTTAGCATTTTGCTTCTTATTAAATATTTGAAAGCCATAAAATGAAGCCAGCATTACAACAAGTAGCACCACTATATATATGACATACTCAATAATGGACCTTTCTTCTTCTAACTTTTTATCAAAAACAATGAAGTCTTGCTGTGCAACCGCTGTGTCTTGAAAGTTGATACCAGAAAATGAAACACCAAGGGCCATTCCTCGATAATCCCATATTTTTGGAAACGAATTCTTTGGTGTTGCAACGAGAACACCACTAGCTTCCACGATATAGTATTGCGGATTAGTTTTTAAGAAATATTGTTTATTAACTTTTGATATCTTAACAATATCAGCAAAGTCCCGTGACATTAAATTATTCTTAAGATCTTCATCAATTACATCTGTAATGGGATAAATTGTAAGCTTGAAGTCGCGAATTTCACCAACACTCCAAACTTTCTCATCACCTTCAAGGCTCAGCTCTATCTTTGTATCAAGTGCTCTCGTATTAAATGAGAAAGATATTAGAATTATTGCAAGAAACGAATAAAAGGAATGCAATCTCATTATAACATCTCCTTAACAAAATCTTCCAAGTAGCGATCCCCTACATTGATATCTTTTAATCTAAAGCCAAAATCCAATGGTTCGACTTTACCCTTAAGTCTGGCATCGACTTTTCCGCTTCCTTTCCCCGCAATACGTCCAATTACAGAGAAGCGAAATTCATTAGAAGTATCCAGCGGACAAAGTAATCTAAAGGCGTGTACATGTTTTCGGGCCGTGAGTCTTTTTAAAGTTTCTGGTGATAAGAATTCATAGAAATCACTAAGGATAACAACTTCTCTTTTCTTATAAAACTCTCTTACTAGCTCAGCATCAAATTTATCAAAATTACGCTCTTTTTGAGATACAAGATATTCAGTATCAATTTCACCGGCCTTATTAATGACGCTAGACTTCCTTAGGGCATCAACAAATGCGACAAGCCCAGCTTCTCCTCTTTTCTTTTGAACTCTTACAACTCGATCATTCAAACAGATAATAGTTTCTATATAATCATGAGTTTTTTCAGAGAGTAAATAAAGCAACGAGATAATTTCAAAGGCAGCAGCTAGTTTTGACTTACCATTGTGTCCAATAACCATACCTGGACTACAATCAAGTAAAATTGTAATCTCCACATTTCTTTCTTCTTCGAAAGTTTTAATATATGGAGTATTCGTTTTAGCAACCATTTTCCAGTCAATAAAACGAACATCATCACCATGAACATACACCTGATGTTCCTTAAACTTTAACCCCGTACCTCTAAAGTGAGATTTAAGCATACCAATAGAAAATGAGTTTGCTCTTTTGAACAAACTATTTTTCATATTTTGAACAATTTGATGTACTTCAAGTGTTTTCATATTAAATCATTTTCTGAGCAATCTTAACTGCTAAGTCCCTTGGGTTTATACCATCAATAGATGCCTCATAAGTTAAAATAATTCTGTGCCCTAAAACAGAAGCCACAACTTTCATCACATCATCTGGTGTAACATAATCACGTTGGGCCATAAATGCGTTAAAGCGTCCTAGTTTCTGTAACCAGATAGCAGCACGAGGTGAAGCTCCAGCTTGAACAAGTCCCTTAAAGTCAGGTGAGAAGTGTTTATCACCTGGCCTTGTTGCTCTTACTATCTTAATGATTAAGTCCTTCATTTTATCATCAACATAAACCTTATCAATTTCTTCACGAATAGAAAGAATGTCATCTGTTGAAAGAATAGAGCTTAAGTCTTGCTTAATATTCTCTAAATCAAGAATTGATTTTTCAGCTTCAAAATCAGGATAATTAACACTTACTTTCATCATAAATCGATCAAGCTGTGCTTCTGGAAGCGGATATGTTCCTTCTTGTTCAATAGGGTTTTGTGTAGCAAGTACAACAAATGGACTTGATAGTTTATGTGTCGAATCACCAATCGTTACTTGCTTTTCTGCCATTGCCTCTAGCAGTGCAGATTGTACCTTGGCCGGAGATCTATTAATCTCATCGGCAAGTAAAAGTTGTGTAAAGATTGGTCCAAACTTCGTCGAAAATTCTTCTTTTTGCTGCGAGTAAACCATTGTCCCAACAAGATCAGACGGGAGTAGGTCTGGCGTAAACTGAACCCTTTTAAACGTTAAGTCACAAAGCTTACTCATTGTTGATACAGATAATGTTTTACCTAAACCAGGCATACCTTCAATAAGAAGATGTCCTTCACAGACTAATGCAGCAATAATACTATCTAGCATTTCATCTTGGCCGTAGACAATTCTCTTGGCCCTATCTAAAACACTATTAACCTTCTGTTTTGAATTATCAGTCATTTCTTTCCACCTTATAAGCTAAATATTTTATATAATTTGATTTTGAATCTAGTCGACTAATAGGATGATCGAGACCCTGTATACCTGTATCGATTAACCTAATTGAAAGATTATTCTTTAGAGCACTCTTAGCAACACATTGATCTAATTCATTCATCGAAATATTTTGTGTACATGATGCTGCGGCAAGAATTCCCCCCTTATTAATCATCTTAAATATACGGGTATATAGTTTTTCGTAGCCACTAATCGCGGCCTTCTTATCTTTATAACTTTTACTAAATGCAGGAGGATCACATACGATTACATCATAGCTTGTACCTTCACTTACTTTTTCATCTAAAAACTTAAAGACATCCTTACGCGTAAAAATACCACGATTGCTAAAGTTATTTAGCTCAACATGATTGCCAACCACTTCTGCCATATTTGCTTGGTCGACAAACTCAACCTGCTCCACACCTGCACGTAAGATATGCAGTCCCCACGAGCCCACATAAGTAAATAGATCAAGTCCTTTTTTATAGCTTTGCCCTGTTCGCTCAATTAGTTCTTCAAACTTTCTTCGATTTTCACGGTGATCATAATAGTATCCCACCTTTTGCATCATCTCTCTTTTGATCTGATACTTAAAACCAGTTTCTTCAATTTCGATCAGCTCAGGTAATTCATCACTTTCAAAAACAGGAAGTTCTTCGATGTCACGATACTTCTTATTATCGAGAAGTATCACTTCCTTATCGAGAAGCTTTTGCAAATGTGCTTTTATTTCACTTCGAAAAGTGTCCATTCCCGCTGTATTAATTTGTAGAATGACACAGTTTCTGTAACCATCAAGAATCAGTCCAGGGAGTCCGTCTTCATCACCATAAATCAAACGAGCATCTTGTCCATAACCTATTTCAGAGCGGTAGTTTATTGCATCTTCGATAGCTTTTGCCACATACTCCCAAGGCTCTAACGATGATTTAAATATTGCAATATTCTTTTTTCGTGTTGAGTTTGGATTAACAAATCCAATATACTTATCTTTTAAATGACTAAAGCTACACCACTCACCAGGACGATGTGAACGAAGTGAATCTTCAATATCATTTTCAGATAAATGAATGACTTTACTTTCAAAGTGAAGTCTAACTTTTTTATTAATTTCTATTTGTCTCATTTATAGGCCTATAATCTTTTTGGCTTGCCCAGTATTGATTTGATAGTTTTGAATTTTCAAATCTAGTTTACCTAGCTCAACCTTCTTATCCCCTGTCACAACATATGACACAGCTTCGATATTACTTGGTAATCCGAAAGTTCCAAATTTTTCATACTCAATCTCAATCTCTTTTATAACAGAGGAAGCTCCTCTTCCTTCTGAAATAGATATCTGAGAGATTACACTCTTTCCTTTTGCCCATGATTTCTTAGAGTAAGAAAATGATGTTTTTGTATGTAGTTGTGGACTACTTGATTCGATCTCTTTAATTTGTCCGCTCGAGTATAGCTCAATACTTAAATCAAGTAATTCTGCCTTGTCTTTAACTCTAATATAACGACTATTATTTTTTGGATCTTTCTTAAACGCACTCTGCTCAAGAGGAGTTGTTAGGTTTTTCGCTAACACCAATTCTACATACGGCTTAACTTTTGCGATTAACGTTTGCTTAAGTAAATCAAAGCCTTTCTCCGGCAGCCCCTCGACTCTAATTCTAATATTATTAGGGTAAACCCAGTAGACACGATAGTAGATATCATCGGGCTCTAAGGCCGTGTTTGACCTTACGTATTTTTCTAAGTTTGGCTCACGGATATCAAAGAATAGGTCCTGTATCTGTCCTTCTAATGGAGTATACGTTCTTAACTTGTGATCGTTAAAGATACTACTATTGTTAGAAAAAACAGATGAAACAGAGAGTAATAAAACAACAATTAGAGATAAGTTAAATTTCAGCATAATATGTCCTTTTAACTTATTTTAAAAGGGACATAGACCATTACCAACTAGTTGAAATTATTTCCTTCCAATTGACTTTAGGGAGAATCAAATGCTTCTCTTTCTTATAAATAACTTTACCTGCTGCGCCCTTTACTCCCTTAAGGTTTTCTACTTGAGTAAAAATAACAGGTATTTGATCTGCACTAAACTCACTATAATCGGCCAATATTGATGCTACGACACTGTATTTATCGAAATCGAAGCCCTCTAAATTTTTGGCAATAACGTGAGCACTCTTATCTCCATCAAGGTGAAACCAAATATCTCCTTTAGTCGACCATTTGCTTCGGATATAGTCATTTCCTTTTGTATTTAGGCCAACAGCAATTGAAATATCATTCCATTTGAAAATAGAGTGATCATCCGACTTATTAACTTCAGTACTTTTTTGTGCAACTTTTTTCCAAACAGGTACATTTATTTTTTCTTTAACAAATACGACTTTCTTAGACTCGATTTCTTTAATAACATCCGCAAGGCGCTTTTCTAGAAATTCTTCACCCTTTCTAAGTTTCTTTATCTTCGTGAAAATTACGTTCTTCTTTTGATAATAATTAAGGCCATAATCAAATTTTGCCTTAAGACTCTTATATTTAAATACGTGTTCACTTAGGTCCAATTCGTCATTGATTAACTTATTTTCCAACTCATGTCTGACTTGGCAATTTTCTAAATCTTTTTCAATAAACTTCTTTTTTCGCATTAACTTCTTATTATAAGTCGTCTCAGCTTTTTTATTAAATACTTCAGCTTCATCTAATATGAGCTTCTTCTCATTGATGTCTTTCTTATCTAATTGTTTACGTCCAAGTTCGTTGAAAATATCAAAGTAGTCTTCAAACTCAAATAATTGCTTCTTATTTGATTGCCACGGAGAAAAATGTAACTTCTTCCCTTCATTGAAGTACACATACGAGAAAAAGAGCTGACGGCCTTTCCAAAAAAGTAAGAGATTACTCTTGTCATAAAACTTAAAGTTTAAACATTTATCTTTTGCGTCGACTTCAATTTCACTTAAACGTGAATTTCTAATATTAGATCTTAAAAACTCTAAGAATTGATCTCGAGTTATTCGATACTCAGAAGGTATACTTGCAATTGAATCCCAAATTCCACAATGCTCTCCACCTCTTCCTAGTGTGATACAAAGATTTTTACCTCTGAGCCTCAATTGTAGTAGAACAAGTTTTCCAGAGGAAAAGATTTTTTGAATTTTAGGGTTTGTCGACACCCCATTTTCAAATAATTGCGCATTAATTTTATCGACATTTCGCCCTAGCTCTGAGAAATTTAAATTCATGAATAATCCAACAATTTTGTCACAAACACTGAGTAATATTGACTGGAGCAAGATTGCTTCTGAAATTATCACCCATGCAAGGTTTCAAGTTAATAAGAATATTATAGAACATAACCCAAAGATATTCGAATCTGAACAACTAGACGAACATTTTTATGACTTAAATGAGATTATTAAGAAAATTGATGAAACAGGTAATCTTGGTGATTTCTTCTTTAGCAACTTGAGAGATAGTGATGAAAATCACAATGCCTTAAATTATATTGCAAAAGGTGGCGTTGCAACACTGGATCAGCTAAATTTCTTAGCTAATACGATTGAGAACCTTTTTTCAACTAAACGTGTATTAAATTTTGGTAATTACCGAGTTTTCTTAGATGAATTAGTTAATAAAACACAGAGACTTAAGCAAAAGTTCATTAATCCCTTTCGCAAGTTTGTGGATGCTGATGGAAGTGTTCACTTAGAAAAGCACCCCGTTATTGCTCCTTTAATTCAAGAGCAAATAAGTCTTGAGAGAAGAATTCGTGAAACGATTAACTTTATTTTAAAAGATGAAGATATTTCAAAACGACTTCAAATGGATACCTTTGATATTATCAATGAAAGATTTGTCATTCCCATTAGAAGTGATTCCTATCGAAGTGATTTAGGTAGCATTGTTGCGAGATCATCAACTGGTAACACTCTCTTTGTTGAACCAGTTGCGACGAGAAAAATGTCTAATGAGCTAATTGAGATTAACTCAAAAATTGATTACGCAATTTCTCAGATCTGCAAAGGTTATTGTGACCTGATCAATAATGATCTCACAACAATGCGTGCTGTTTACTCATTCTTTATCGAGCTTGACTATACATATACATTAGCTAGTTATTCACATACTAAGGATTTCTGCTACCCAGAAGTTAGCCAAGATGGAACGACTAATTTAGTGGACTTCTATCATCCCCTTATTGAAAACTGTGTTCGAAATACGATCGAAGTTGAAAGTAAGATGAGAGGAATTATCATCTCAGGGCCCAACACGGGGGGGAAAACTGTTTCCATTAAAAGTATTGTTATTGCGCACCTATTTTTAAAGCTTGGATTATTTATTCCAGCGCAAAAAGCGAAGCTACAGTACAAAAGCGATGTGTTTTATTTTGATAGTGACTATCAAGACTTAGAAATGGGACTCAGTTCATTTGCCGGTGAAGTTCAAGTTATTCTCTCAATGCTTGAGAATATCCAAAATGATTCACTTATTGCAGCGGATGAAATCTTTAATTCGACATCTTCAGATGAAGCATCATCTCTAGCCTACTCAATTATTAACTATGTTACAAAAGAGCTAGGCTGTGACGTTTTAATTTCAACTCACCATCAGTTGTTAAAAACAAAGATACAAGAGAGCAAGGAATTTATCTCTGCCCATGTAGGCTATGACTTTGATAATAACACTCCTACTTATAAGCTAATTATTGGAACTCCAGGTTCATCAATGGCCCTGGAAATCTTTAATCGTCTAAGTAAGAAACATAATATACCTGCCTTCATATTAGATGATGCAAAAAAGATGCTTGATACAAAATATGTTACTTATGAAAGACTTTTACAAGACCTTTCAAAGAAGCAAGAAAGAATCAATAAAACACTTAAAGAAAATATACAACTTAACCACGAGCTTAAAAATCAAAAGAAATCTCAAGAAGGTATTCTATTTCTCGAGAAACAAAGAGCTTTTGACCAATATGAGAAAGAGATTAAAAAGATTATCAAAGGGCTTAATGATGTCAAAACCAAAAGTCTAAGCAATGAGATCTCTTCACTAAATAAGCAGTATGAAAGGCTAAAACCAAGTCAAGTTGAGAAGCCAAAAGAAGAAAGGCAAGTTGCAACAGAGATTAAAGTGGGTTCACGCTATTTTTGTGATCGCCTAAACTCGACTTGTGTTGTCTCAGAGATTAAGGGTAAGAATTGTGTTGTCGAAGTAAATGGTAAGAAAATTTCTGTACCAAAAGCATCACTCTTTGATCAACAAGGTATTAATAATAAAAAGCCTCAAAAGGCCAAGAAAGTTGAAATTAATGTTTTTAAAACGATCAACTACACGACCGAAGTTAATTGCCGTGGTATGCGCTTAAGTGAATTTCAACAAAAAGTCTTCTCTTGTATCGATGATCTAAGAATGGGCCATATTCCATATTTAATTATTGTTCACGGACATGGTGATGGAACCTTAAAGAAATGGCTTAGGAATGAGCTCAGAAGACAGCGAGATTTAAGTTGGTCACCGGATGAAGGAAATGATGGGGCGACACGTATTGATCTTACTCAATCGACTTAAAGATACGTTCTGACTTTATATTCATCTGCCCAGTATAGCTATCTTGCATCATTGAAAACCAGACGAAAAATGCACGGCCTCTGATATTTTCGAATGGGACAAAACCCCATGCTCGCGAATCAGAAGAGTTATCGCGGTTATCACCCATAACAAAGTAGTGACCTTCAGGAATTTTTGTCAGTGGATAATTAAGCTTATAGATATTATCCATATCTTTTTTCACAACAAATTTTTTGTCCTTCATTGTTGTTTCAAGATAGTCGTAATTATCATTATATTTAGTTGCTATAAGCTTTTCAGCTATTTCCTTACCATTAATATAGATCTTCTTATTCTTAATCTCTATGCTTTCACCTGGTAGGCCAATAACTCGCTTAATATAATTAATTTTTGGATCATTCGGATACTTGAAAACGATAATATCCCCACGCTCAACTTCATTTGTTCTTAGCAAATAGAAAGGATTTGAATTAACACCACCTAAGGCAATATCCGAGAAAGGAAGCTTGAGGCCATAGCTAAATTTTTCGACAAGAATAAAATCCCCTATCTCCAAAGTTGGAATCATTGACCCAGACGGAATTCGGTAAGGCTCATAGAATGAAGATCTGAAAGTGAGAAGAAATAAGATAATTAAAAATGAATCACGGCACATCCTAAGAAAGCTTTTCTTACGACTTGCTATTTTCTCTTCTAATATATCACTCACTTAATTCCTCGGTAGTATTTTGAAATAATCTCTTGTGCCAACTTAGTTGATTTAACATACCACTTTTCGTAGTTGATAATCATAATACACACAGAGATACCCTTATCGTCTAAATTCTTTTTAGGTTTAGCATAAGAAGTAAACCAATCCCTTTTACCGAATGGAAAGCCACCAGTAATTGAACCTGTTTTACCACCAATCTCAAGCTTATTAGAGATACGTCGGCTCATATATCTTCTAAATGTTCTTCTGGCAGTTCCACGCTTAATCGTCCCCTGCATTAGCTCAGAGAGCTCCTTTGCTGTCTCTAGACCGATGACTTGTTCTTTGCGAACTTCATTTTCCCAAACCGTCTGGTTCTGTTCATCAACAAGGTCAGTTGCGAGGCGAGGGTATTGAAGAACTCCCCCATTGGCCACAACACTAGATAAAACTGCACAGTGAACAGGAGAAATTTGTGTACGTTTATTAAAGCCTGAAGCGATCTCGGCCATGGCATAGTCTGTTTGTGGTATTTCAAAAGTAGACTTAGCTAAATCAATCTCTTCCATTAAGCTATCATTAAAACCAAGTCTTTTGGCCATATCCTCAAGCTCTTCTGGAGTTGTATTATTAATTGCGGCCTTCCCAAAGATAACATTATTAGAATAAGCAAAAGCCTTATCAAATGATGTCGTTCTCTGCCAGCGAGATTTCTTATTTTTTAGCTGGTACTTGTAAAGTGTCGTTCCACGCCCGCGATACTTAAATTTGTCGTGAATATCAAAATCTTCATTATTAATTAAATCTGCACTCGTTACAATTTTAAATACACTTGCAGCAGGATGTGTTCCAGTAAACGGTAGAAGGTAGTCAAAAACCTTTCCTTGACGTGTGAATCCAATACTAACAAGGAGATTACCGTTATTGTTATCCATAACAACGACTGCTGCCTTGTCTGGACGATAGTAGCGAAGACGCTTTCTTACAAAGCTTTCTAACTTAGGATCTGTTGAATAATTTACCTTATAAGATTTTGAATTATGCGAAATCGTTTGCTTGAATGGAGTTTTAGGATCTAAAAGTTGGCTCGAAAGGTAGTGCCTCAATTGTTGATTATCGATGACACTTGCCTTTGGCTGAACTTCTATTTTCTTTTGCTCGTCTTTTCCAACTAAAAAATATCCTATTAAGGCGAGCGGAGCTAAAACTAATAAATACTTATACAAAAACCTATACTTGAACACCTTTATAGCCCTTACCAATCACAAAGAACTCCTTACTAACCGAACGAGTTGATTTCGGCTTAAGGAAATGGAATTCTTTAAAAATACTTCTTTGTGATTTTAGAAAGACTTGTGCCTCATGGCCATCAAATACTTTAATAACGAAGTTACCATCTTTTCTTAAGAAGACATCTAAATGTGCAAAAACTTGTTCAATTAAATTTAAACTTCTAAGTTGATCAACAGAGCGAACACCAGTTGTATTAGGGGCCATATCAGAAATAACGACATCAAATTTACGATCGAAATCAAGCTCTTCGACTGTCGTTACATCGAAAATAGACTTCTCAAATAACCTGACGTTCTTAACTCCTAAAAGCTTCTTATTGACTGGCTTAATATCAATACCTACCGCAAAACCCTCAGGCCCTATCTTCTTGCTCGTATACTGCATCCAAGAACCAGGAAAGTAGCCAAGATCGAGTACATTATTACCCTTTTCGATAACCTTATACTTCTTATCAATCTCTTCTAACTTGTAAATAGAGCGGGCCAGGAAGTTTTCTTTCTTGGCCTTATTGTAATAATAATCTTTAACTTTAAACGTCATTAACTAAACCTTATATGTAATATTAGACTAACATTATTCAAAAAACTGAAAAAGTCGATTTTTGTAAGTACACGACATTTTTCTTACATCTGAGCTCGAAAAAAAAATTTCTTTTGTGAAAAAACTTATTGACTCAGGTTTTTTACTAACATTATTAACAGAGTTATCCACACTTGACCATAATGCTTGGTTATTTTTCATTAAATTAACTTTTACTAATGAAATGCCTTATTTTCAACACTTTACCCTTCATGTTGCGATGTGATGACAGGTTTTGACAGGTTGCAAGTAAACTTACCAACAAAAAATACCAACTTATCCACATATGCACATTTCAAAGTGCTTTTAAAGCTTGTCAATAATATTTTTCGAATAAATGAAGTAAGATTTTGGGGGATGAATTTACCTTATGCTCAAAGCACAATAATAGTTATTTCAATAAGGTAGAAGAGGATTACTCGGAAGTAACCATAAATTCTAGTTCATCACTACTTGCCAAAATTGCACCATACTCTTCCCCGTCATCATATGTAAATGAACTAGCAATCAGCTTGATACTACTATCAGCTGGATCGACAAATACAAATGGATGGGAAGTGGCTGCGTCTTTGCGCATTTTGTACGAATCAGAAAACTCTTCAAACAATTGTCTTGTTATATGAGACTTAAACAGATGAAACTCCCTTTCATCGTTAACGTTAATTTAATTATAGTTTAAATCTCATATAAATAAATAAATTTAAGTCCTAGGGTTTTAGTCAATTGCTCCAATCGTTCTAAGTAGGATCTTAACTCGGCCTTCAAAGTGTGAGTCTAGCAGACAAATAATAATATAGACTGCATAGATCATATTCCTAGAGCTTCTAAGGCCTCTAATCTTTTGAAAGATCACTTCAATAAGCAGGACACTAAAGAAAGCTAAGAGCCATAGTATCGAGAAGTCCTGAAAGGTTCTCGAGCTAAATAGCAGATCAATTAAAAGTAAGCAGAGAATTGAGATTGCGACCTTAATTGAAGAGTCATGTGAGATATTTAGAATCTTATGCTTTTCACTGCGAGTTTGGGCAAGAATCTTATACATAAAAATAACAAGGCCAAAGAACGAAAGCACAAAGAACGACTTACGTGAAACGAGTCTCGATATTTCTGAAGAAATAATATTTACACTCTCAATCATTCCGATCGAGATCGTGCTAGTAGATAAGAAGAAAAGAGATATCGATAAGAAAACTCCAAGTAACGTGTACTTAAAAAACTGTCTCTTATACCAAGCTGTTTCTTCTTTAAAAAAGACGAAATGGATCAATAGTAGCTGAACTACTAACAGGATAATATTGGACTTATCAATAACTGTCCCCCACGCACCTAAAAGGCCAATAAAAAGCCCTGAGCGGTACGTAGAACTCTTTGTCGACCAAAGAGTAGACCATACCCATACTACTGAGAAAGTCGTTAAAAGGGTAAAACCGTAATTATTAGCTAGTATCTTTGAAAATGACCACGAGGAAACTAAAGCAAAGACACCTAGTAGTGACAATCTTCTTGAAACAAAATTTCGAAGAAGCGCATAGAATGTCATTAGGAATAACGACATCGTCACATAGTAGAAGTGAATCGACCAAGAGAGGTTTAAGAGCTTTGGATACTTACTAAATGGAATATAGTTAATTGATATAAAATTCCAGAATGCTCCAGACACTCTTTCACTTGGATCAAAGAATAGTCTTAAAGAACTAGTTGAAAACAAGTTCGGTAGTTGTGGTAATGAAGTAAAGAACATGACGACTGTTAAGAAGAGTACCGTTTTTTCAAACTTATCAAGATAGCGATACTCGTGAAAGTTCGTTGATACAGACTCTTTAATAATCTTTCCTCTTGTTGGCCAAGAGTAAAACAGCCCCATTACAATCCACGTCACCCAGAAAATATTGTAACTCCACTTATGTGGCAGCAGGCTTAGAAGATTGAAGTATATCGCCATGAAGAACATCCCCATGAAAAGTCGATACACGACTCTATCGATTGATGAGTTTACTTTAAAATAGATCTTTAATCGGTGATCAATTTCTTTTCCAAGTAAGAACCACTGGGAAACAATAAACATTGAAAAGAAGATCATTGCGATGATTTGCCAAATCGGTGCGAGATTAACTTCTTTTTGTAGGTAGATTGGTAATAATAAGAATGTAAAATATGTAACTAGTCGAAATAACAAGAATTTTGTCTTTTCAATGTAAATATCCGACTTTTTTTCTAAAGTTTTCACAATAATACCCGATAAATTTAGTACAAAATCCCAATCCCAAAAAAATTACTTTCTCGAAAAGTACCCGCCCACAAGGCGGGTTTTTTATTTTCAGGGATTTACCCATTATAGCCCCTAAAACATCAAATGACGAAGGGGCCCTGCCTAGAAAATTATTCCACTAATGATGCGACGGAAAAAAAACCTCAAGTGTGATAAAATCTGAGTTGGAGACAAGTGTGAAAAGGATTTTCACATTTAAAATCAGGAGGATTTTTGTCGATAGCAATGGGCTCCATTAACACAGGACTTCCTAAGGATATTGTTCAGCAAATTATGAAGGCGGAACGTATTCCAATCCAAAATATGGAAGTACGTAAGGGTAAAGTCGCTGACAAGAAAGCTCTTGTTCAGGAACTTACATCCCTTGTTGAAGGAATGCGCGGAACCCTCCTCCAAAACGGTAGTGCTAGATCACTTAGAGAACTGAGTGTCATTGGTAATGATGATATCGTTGGAATCACAGCAGACAAAAACGTTGCGGAACCTGCA
Source organism: Halobacteriovorax sp. CON-3 (assembly GCF_043196995.1). NCBI lineage: Bacteria > Pseudomonadati > Bdellovibrionota > Bacteriovoracia > Bacteriovoracales > Halobacteriovoraceae > Halobacteriovorax > Halobacteriovorax sp. CON-3. The sequence goes on along the minus strand of NZ_JBEBNA010000001.1, from coordinate 2,099,922 downwards.
ACATACCAATTTGAAGTAAAACAACTTGCGCAAAAATCATCGGCCATGACAAGTGGCTTTGCCGATCCTGAAGAAAGTTATATCGGCGTAGGCTTTATTCAATACTCACTACCAAGCGGTGATACAAAAGAAATATATATCGATGCAGATAATGCATCTCTAAAATCAGTCGCCAAGCTAATTAATAGGGATGAGGAATCAGGACTTAGGGCCAGTGTTATTAATGATGGCTCAGAGTCAGATACACCTTGGCGTCTTATCCTCTCACTTAAAGACACAGGCGATATTAATAAAGCAGACTTCCCAAACTTCTACTTCGTAGATGGTGAACAAGATTTTTATATAGAGTTTGAAAGAGAGGCCCAAGATGCAGTTGTTGCACTTGATGGCTTTGAAATTGAACTACCAGAGAATAAAGCTGCTGAGCTAATTCCAGGTGTAACGCTAGATCTTAAGAAAGCGAAGCCAGGTGATGAATTCACAATCAACATTAGTGAAGATGCTGGGAAAATTGGAGAAAAAGTAAAGTCACTAATTGATCAAATAAATGGTGTCTTCACTTTTATTAAGCAACAAAACACAATGGATGAAACAACAGATACATCAAGAACACTTGGTGGGGATATCCTCCTACAGTCCATTGAATCAAGATTAAGAAATGCCATATTTAAAGATATTCCACTAAAAGATGGTAGCACTTCTCGTATTGGAGAACTAGGTATTCAGTTTACAAGAGAAGGTTTACTTGAGTTTGATCAAAAGAAATTTCAAACCGTGATGGAAAAAGATTATGACCATATCGCTGAAGTACTAACTGGTCGATATGAAGACGGAACAAAAACTAATGGGTTCATCGACAACCTTAAGGAGACTGTTGGGCAACTTCTTCAGTTTCCAAACGGACTACTCTCTTCAAGAAAGAGATCACTAGAAAATAATATTGAAACAATTGATAGAAGGATTGCTCAAAGAGAGAACATGCTTCAACAAAAAGAGAAGAACTTAAAAGATAAATTTTCACGCTTAGAAGGAACCATGTCTAGGATTCGCTCTCAAGGTGCTGGCCTTGGCGGACCTCAGCCAATGGGGTAATTAAGGAGAAGTAAATGAGTTACGGTTTAGGAGCCTACAAACAAACATCTGTTAAAACAGCGAGTAAAGAACAAATCTTACTTATGCTTTATCAAGCTGCAATTAAGAACTGTAAAAGGTCAATTGAAGCTATCGAAAAGAAAGATATTGCAGGTAAAGGACAATATATAGGAAAGCTTCAAGATATTATTATTGAACTTAATAGCAGTCTAGATTTTGAAGTTGGTGGAGATGTAGCAAAAGAGCTTTCTTCATTATATGACTTTATGCTGTTTTCAAGTACACAAGCAAATATCAAGATTGATAAAGAGCCATTAAAAGGGGTACTAGAAGTCCTAACGACTCTTTATGAAGGATGGCAAGAAGCTGTTAAACAATTAAGAGTTGAGCAGAAGGCCAAATAATGGCGAGCATGGAGATCTTTGACAAGATCACTAGACATCTTGACCTCATGGGACTTCTTGTTAACTCAACGAAGTCCATGATTACTTCATGTCATAATGGCCGTTATGACCTAGTCGAACATATTTCAGAGAATAGAGAAAGATTGATTAATATCATTCGCCTACTCCAAGATGAGATAGAAAGTGAGCTACAAAATAATAAGGCCGTTTATCCACAGGAAGATATGGATATCTTCAAGGCATGGATTGGTGATGTTACAGAACTAGTTCAACAAAACCAAAGACTCGATGAGGAGTGCTTAAACCTCTTAGCTGAAGCAAAAGAGTCAACTACTAAAGAGATCTCAACAGTATTCAAAAAGCGTCAACAATTCCAGGGATACAACCTGAACAATGTAAAGAACAGGTAATACTAGACCAGTTTGCCCCCTTAATCGAAATTATAGTATAATGTGGTGGAGCTCTAGGATAGAGCTTCACTTATATAAAAGACCATTGGGCCTTAGGACGAGGAAATTATGGAATTAGTAAAAGAATCAGCACAAGCAATTCCTGCGAAATCACTTTCTTTTTTAGATATTCATTCTTATGAGATTAAGCAATCTCGTAGTAATTTGAAAGTACCCGTTATTAACGGAGTACATCTTCATTCGAATTATCATCCAGCAAAAGAAGCTAAGAAGTTAATCGCCAACATTGAACATCAGCTTAAAGAAAATAAGAATTTATTAATATTAGGTTTAGGATTTGCCTACCATGTTTATGAAGCCTGTAAACTTTTGGAAACTTACCATGGTCAAGATTACAAAGTTATTGTGATTGAACCCAATGAACAAACGTATACAGAGTGTATCAAAAATAACCTTTTCCCTAATAAGAATATTGAAGTCTATGCGACAGATTATGTTGCTAGTATTTACAAAGAAAAGAATGTTGCTTCATTTCTATCACAGAGGCCAACAATTCTTACCCATTCACCATCTTTTTCACTCTACAATACTTTCTATAAAGCATTCTTAGACTTTGAAGCAAGTATCAAGATTAGTGACTGCATTGAGCATATCAAGTCGAGTGAACTTAAATCTCTTTTATACAACGCTGATCAAGATAAGAGTATTGATCAACATATTGAAAGTGCAATTTATCAAACTAACCAATTTAAAAATAAAAATGATTTTTTACTCCTAGCATTTGATGCAGTTATCAAGCAAGGATAAGAGGAATAGATGAAAGATATACTTATTATCAATTTCAAAAGACATGGTGACATTTTTCAAATGGGAAGACTTATTTCTTCTATCAAGAACAACAACCCTGATGCAAACGTCACTGTTTTAATTAATAAAGAATTTGAAAAATCAGCGGAACTTCTTAACGGTGTAAAGAATATTATTACCTTAGATAGAAAGAAGATTGTAAGTTACAAGAAGAATAAAATCTATTCAAATGGCTTTGCTCTTGATGAGTTTGGAAAAACAATTAAAGAGATCAATAAAAGTTGGAACTTAGTAATTAACTACTCTAACGACCGTATCTCAACAAGCCTTGCATCATACCTAAACAAAGAATTCAAAGGTATTCAGTTCGATTTAAATTGCAATGTTAAGTACTCAAATGAATGGGCCGTCGTTTTCAACGATGTTTTAACGCAACAAAAATATGCACCACTCAACTTTAATGACTGTTATCACAAGATGGTGGGAATTGAAGAAAATAATTCATTCAACGCTCTACATGTATCAAATGAATACAATAAGGTTTGTCACCAAAACTTTTTAAAGATGAGAAAGGCAGAAGGAAAAGTTGATCCTAAACTAGTTGCAGTTCAACTTACTGCCTCAAACATTAATAAAATGATTGAGAGACAAGAGCTAATCAACTTAATAAATAAACTAAATAATAAAGAAGATACTATTCCACTACTCGTTATTGCACCAACGTCTGATGAGAGATCATATGCGAATAAGATCAACTCTGAATTGGAGCAAAAGGCCGTTACAATTGAAGCTCAATTCAGTGCTCTACCTTCAGTGTTAATTAATTGTGACCTTTTAATTACGCCAGATACGGCCATCAAGCATATGGCCGACATCTTAGATGTTCCAACAATTGAGCTTTCAATGGGACCATCTCCATTTTTAAAGCAAGGATCAACGAACCAAGAGAGTATCATTATCACGCCAAGAGTGAAGGATCGTGACTTTGCTTATGGCCCAAGTGCACATACAGAGAAGCAAGTTAGAAATAATGAAATTATCAAATCAGATGATATCGTTTACGCACTAGATAAATTCTTTCTAAACAAAGATGTTCAGAAGCTAGAAAACTCTGATATTTCAATCTATCAAGTTAGACAAGATGAACTAGGTGCATTCTATAAGAATATAGAAGGCCGTATGGATACTGAAATTGAACTAGAAAGGTATCTTTCAAGAGACTTCTTGTATCGAAAAATCGAAAGAAAATCATTATCAGGACATGGAATTGTCGAAAGTGACTTAAATTTTACTTCAAGCTGGCTAGAACAAGCACAGGGGGAGCTAATCAACTCTTCAAGACATGTATTAGCAGCAATCAAAGCAACACTGGCACAAGATACAGTGAAGCTACAACAAAAACTAACAGAAATAACTTCATACATGGGACACACATCAGATTACTGTGCACTACCATTCTTATTTTATAGAGCAAAAATTAATAATATCGAGAACCCGACTCTACCTGAAGTTGAGCATATTTTAATCGCATTAAAAAATGACTTACAAATACAATTTGAACAAATCAAAGAGGTTTCAAATCTAATCAGAGAAAGTCGCAGTAGATTACGTCAAGAATCTACAAAGGAATTATTAAATGAATCAAGATCGTAACACTTTAAAGACAGAATTCTTTAAAGAACTTGAAAGAATACAAGAGAAACAAGTTAAAAGAGAAAACTTGAGTGAAGATGATATGTCATTTTTATATCTATGCTCTGTTTTAGAAGAGGAATAGGAGAAATCTATGAACGCCTTAAAAAATGAAGCAGATACAAAGAAGACTATTGCTATAATTCAAACGACAAGAATTGGTGACCTTCTTCAAACATCTCATGCGGTTAAGCTACTTAGAGAGAATCATCCCGACTATAGGATTATCTTAGTTGCTCGCAAAAAATTCGCATCACCGATTATGTTCTTACTAGAGAAAGTTTTTGATGAAGTTATTTCTATTGAGCACAAATCAGCAATGGTAGGCGCTGAAAATGTTAGAGAGGCCCTATCAAACCTTAAAAAACAACTCAAACAAATCAATGACCAGAACATTGAAGTTTCGATAAACCTCGCATTCTCAAAGTCTGCGACCTATCTTCATTCATTAATAGATTCAAAGAATAAAGTCGGCCCTCACTTTAATGAGCTACACGAAAGAGTCATTACAGATAGATGGTCACAGTATCTTTACTCAACTGTTATGAGAGGAGATTTAAATCCTTATAATTTAGTGGATCTATTCTCATCGATTATTGGCACAACAAAGAAGCTTACCCACTTAAGCAACAAAGAGTTTTCAAATGAAAAAAAAACCAATTTATTAATTCATCCATTTGCCTCTAATGAAAAGAAAATGTGGAAGGCAAATCGCTGGGTTGAGGTAATTTACCAAACACTTAAAAAGAACGATCAAGTTAAGGTTTATATTTGTGGCGCCAACCAAGATCAGAAATCAACGGATGAAATTTTAAATTCAGAACTCATTAGGCCATATAAGAACAGAATTGAAGCTTGGATTGGGCTAGACCTAAAAGAGCTATATTCTAAAGTTGATAATTCTTTTCTATTTGTTGGCCATGACTCAATGATTGGAAACTTACTAAGCTTCAAAAACATAAAGACATTAACAATTTCTCTAGGAACAGTTAGGCCTCATGAAACAACGCCATACGCCCTAGATAATTATAATCTTGCTCCAAAGACAGAATGTGCACCTTGTTTCCCTAAAGATGAATGTAGGGAATACAAATGTCACAATGATGTTCCGTACAACATCACTCATCAATGTATTGTGCAATTATTAAACAATAACAGAATCAATATCGAGGAACTAAACAACTCATGTTCCTCTTTATCTCTTAGCAGAGTAAAGCTTTACCAATCAGACATGCTTGATAACGGCGATTTAGTCATCAATGAATTACTACATAAGGAACAAGATGCAAAAGAAGTTATGCGAAATTTCTATCACATTGCGTGGACTAGCATTTTTACTGAAGTTAACACTAGCATGGATATCCCTTCTTTTAATCTTCAAGCTAAAGCACAACTAAGTTCACACATCAAAGGAATCGAGACTCTTTACGAGTTATCAGAATTTGGAAAGAAGTACTCAAGATATATTATCGAAGAGATTAGCAAGAACACTCCTAGCTTAGAAGAAATTAAAAAATTCTCGGCAAAGCTAGATGAAATTGACCGTTTAAGCGATCTTGTCGCAACTTCATATCCCCTACTATCTCCAGTAATTGATTTTGCAAAAGTTGCTAAGAACAACCTACAAGGAAGTAATCTCGTTAGTTTATCAGAGGCAGCATTCTACACATATAATGAAATATCACTTATGTGCAGTGTCCTCTACGAGTTCTTCGAAAAATGCTCACTCATTAACAAGGCCAAGCAAGAGGCAAGGGAAAATATATGATCACTTTAGAACTAGGAAACGATAGCTTTTCTTTGGATGGAAATTCAATTTCCCTGAGACAGGCCATCACAGCAATCGAAACAGATGGTATTTCGACAAATGAATCAATCACAGGTGTCGTCATTGAAGGTAAGACGTTTCCAATTAATGAAATTGGTGAATTGTTAGACTACACACTAGAAGAGTTAGGATACCCAAGCCTACAAATTAAGAACTCATATGAATTAGCTTTTGAAGCACTCGAAGATTGTAATCGATATATTAGCGAGTTAATTGATAAGATCTTAATTACTACAGATGAATTCAATAAAGGTAATATCGATCAGGCCAATCTCTTCTTTGCCGATCTAATTGAGCTACTCGATCTTTACGTTCACTTAATCACAAGAATTCATGCGACTGCAAGAAAGGCCAACAAAGAATATTTTGCGGATAAAGAAGTTATTAAGAATCTTGAAATCCACCTATTTTCAGTGATTAAAGCGCTAATACCAGCTCGTGAAAACAATGATATTGTGATGCTTTCTGACTTGCTAGAGTATGAACTAATAGATAATCTTAAACAGTGGAAAATCAAAGCAATACCACTCATTCAAGAGTCGAAAATAAATTTCTAAATATCTATACTGATAAGGCTGTCTTGGAGTCTACCTTTCAAGACAGTCATTTTAAGACGACTTCAAAAAAAAACTCGCAGCTACAAATCACAAAAATCAATAACTCAGAAATTGAATTAAAACTAAATAGTAAGAAATTCGTTCTATTGAATTCGCAAGATTTCATACTTGATAAACTTCGTGATTCCAAAGAACTTATTTCACAAATTGATAAAGAGTATCAATTTAAAAAGAAAGATAATATTCGTTCATTTCTTAAATATTTAACGATCGCAGAAGGTTTAAACGGCTTTAGTTCAACTCAGATGTTGATCCATCAAAAAGGTACAACCAATATTTATTCAATCACCTACAAGAACGATGAATATTATGAAACCTATCAAGAGCCTACCTTTTTCAATACCCTCTTTGCCAAAGTGAGAAAGAGTAAAAATAAATCCTTTGATCAAAAGGAATTACTAAATAAAGACATTCAACTTGATGGACACTTCTTGGCCAAAGAGCTTTCTTTTCGTGACTACAACTTAATTATACTTTTATCACGTAACGATCTATTCCCCATTGCTGAAACGGATCGATCTATCTTTAATGACCTAATTATCAAATCTATTCCCAAGTTATTTAATATTATTACAATTGAGAGTAGCAGACAGTCTAAATTAGAAAGTGATCGTATCTTATCAAATTTCCCTATCGATTCATTCATAATCGAAGAGGACGATGTTAAGATTAATCAAATTGGAATTGAAGACCACCAACAAGATACAAGTTCCCTGCACCATGAAAGGATCTTGCTTATGGGTGAACTATTAAACACCTTGAGACACGAGCTTAGTAATCCCCTGTTTGGGATCGATCTGTCTCATAATTTACTTATTGATCAAACGAGTGATTTTGACGTCAAAGATACACTCTCTCATATTTCAAATAGTGTGAAACGATCACAAGCAATTATTCAAGAGTTTTCAAACCTCTATAAAGACGACGAAGAATTCACTTCAATTTCTTTAAAGAATTTAATTTCGGAAACTATAATTTTAACTAAATCTGAATCACGTTCTCACAAAGTAAATTTCAACATGGAGAATGATATTGAAATCATGTCGAATGGAACACTACTTAGCCAAGTAATATTTAATCTACTTATCAACAGCTCCCAGGCCCTAAGTGAGAACAAAGTAGAAAATTCAAAAATAGACATTCTCGTTAACGAGTCACCAAAACATATTCTTATCGATATAATAGATAATGGACCTGGAGTACCTGATTCTTTAAAGAATAATATCTTTAATCCATTCTTTACAACAAAAGAGACGGGAACAGGACTCGGCCTAGCAATTTGTAAAAATTTAACAAAGAAAATTAATAGTGATATTTCACTAATTAATAGCAGTGAAGGTGCGTACTTTCAAATTAGCGTCCCTAAGGTACACAATGAAAATCCTAGTCGTTGAAGATGAGCTACTAATTCAAAAAACTATTGTCACATTACTAAAGCGAAAAGGCGTAGATGTCATGTCTACAGCAAGTGGGAAAGAGGCAATTGAGCTTATCAAAGCAAATAATTATGATCGAATTATTTGCGATTTAATGCTTCAAGATATTACTGGTTTTGATATAATAGAAGAATCCAAAACAAAGTATAATGAAGCTGAAATATCAAACATCTTCTACATAATTACAGCTTACAGCTCAGAACAAATTGTAGAACGTGCTTCACTATATGGATGTAAGGTAATTCAAAAACCTTTTGATGATATCAATAACTTTATCAATGAAGTTACAGTAGAGGAATAAATGGCATTAGCAAACAAAGTAGCAATTATCTTAAAGCCTAAAGTAGTTTCAGAGTTTACGACAGTATTACCAAATCTAACTAATTGGCTTAAGAGAAGAAAAGTTGATGTATTCTTCGAAAAATCACAAGAAGCAAGAATCTTAAAAATCTTTAAAAACTGTAAGTCTGAAGATTTCAACTTCATTAATAGAGACGAGATTTCTAACAAATGCAAAATCCTTATCACTCTTGGTGGCGATGGTACTCTTATAGGAGCAGCAAGAACTAAAGATATAAAAAAGTTAAATATCTTTGGTATTAACATGGGAAATCTAGGTTTTATTGCTGAGTTTGCTAAACATGACTTCTACGACGGGCTTGAGATGGCCCTTAAAGGAAAGCTCAAAACTCGAAAAGTCCAAATGTATCAAGCTGAGATTACAAGACCAGGACAAAAGAAAATAAAACTTAACTTTTTAAATGATGCCGTGATTACAAAATCAGGTATTTCGCGAATGTTTAATCTTGAACTAGAAGCCAATGGTGAAAGTATTTATAACTTGGCCGGTGATGGCCTCATCGTCAGTACACCAATTGGATCAACAGCGTACTCCTTAGCAGCAAATGGACCAATTCTACATCCTAGCGTAAAGGGTGTTGTCCTCACACCAATTTGCCCACATGCCCTCACACATAGGCCAATGGTACTGCCTGATAATGAAACCTTAAGTATTATAATTCCACGTGGACAAGAAGATATCTACTTAACGATTGATGGCCAAAAAGAATTTAAGCTAGAACCAAAAGATGAAATTCAAATAAAGAAGTCTAGAAGCAGTCATGTAAACTTCTATATTAATGAAGAAAGAAATTACTTTAGAACGTTAAAAGAGAAATTTAAATACGGCCGCCGCTAATTTTAATCGAGATTCTTAAATTGGTAACTTTCATTAATCATCAGATACTTATTTGAAGCAGGAACAAAGCCACAATTATAATATGAAAAGCTATCAGATTTAAACTCATCTTGATAATGACTATGTCCGCATATAATGACATCGACATTATATTCATTTGAGGCAATTTGAGCACTCTTTCTAAATTTATCTCGAATACTTCCATTAAGTTGAGTCTGGCCATACCTTTTTTCATTTCGCTGTCGACTTTTATGAGATAGATAATCCCCAATTGCTTTCACAATTTTATAATTAAAAACATACTTAGAAATAAGGGCCAAAGGATAACTTCTTATAAAACCACGCCAAACCTGATAACTAAAATTCTCGATTTCTATCTCGTCACCATGACAAAAAAGAACTTTTTGATCATTAATTATTTCAACAAATGGTTTCGTCTTTACGATAATTCCATTATCTGTAAGTAAGTCTTCAATATGAAAATCATGATTACCTTGAATATAGTAGACTGGTATACCAAGAGCAGTAATTTCTCTTATACGATTAAAGAACCAATCATATTGTTTTTCGTATTCCTGATAACTTCCAACCATTAAATCAAATATATCTCCAAGAAGATAAATACGATCATTTTCATTAAAGTTAATAGCGAGAAAATTTTTAAGATATTCAGAATTTTTTTGATCCCATTTCACATGGACATCAGATATCACATAACTGCTCATAGAATTATCATATCGGAATAGCAAAGATAATCAAAGAAGATCTTTCATTAGTTTATCGCATCCACTTTGTAACTTCTTAACATGCTTACGATATTCTGGGTTATTTTCAATGGCCACTGCTATACGAAAAGCACCATATGGAAATCTCGATATCTGGTATGGTTTTATCTTCTTCTTATTAACAACACTTCCTTTTACATGAATTTTTTCATTTGCAAATACAACTTCAAAATTTAGAACTTCATTCTTATTACTAAAGAGCTGTTCATATTGAGAAGCTCCTAAGACAAATGAGACCCCTCCTTCACTGATATCAAAAATCTCATATTTCAAATTTTGAAAACAGCTATAAAGTGGAATGAGTGGTTCAAAACGCTCATGTTCTCTTCTTTCTAATCTCTTCTCTTTTATTGGATATGAGATTTCGAGACTATTGCCATGAGAGGCATTTAGCTCGCTGATAAAGATTAACTGTAAATCGGGAATATAGAATTTAAGAAGTCCTGGTCCTCGTACGAAGTGGGCCAAGCTATCTCTTAGGCCATCTTCGATAGTTAAAAAGATCTGTTTAGAAAAGGCATTGAGACTTTTAATTTTGGCCGGAAGCCTAACAATATTTTGATCAATAACATCCCAGATAATGACTTCACTGCCTTCTTTGATGGACTCAATAATATCTTGTTCAAACTTCTTTGTGCTCATCTATTTCTCAATTCCTATCTTTCGACTCCCAACTTAAAAATGCGGTCTCGATTCTCTCCTGCACGAGACCGCTTTAATTATTTAAGAAAGGAGTGGGGGTGTGTCCCCCATTTTTATTAACCTACTAATCTAAGAGCAGCTGAATTGATATTATTAGCTTGCGCTAATGATGCAATCCCTGCCTGCTTAGCAATATTAGAAGAAGCAAGTTGCGATGACTCATATGCCACGTCTGCATCTTCAATAACTGATCTAGAAGCATCTAGATTCGTCGCCTGAATCTCAAGGTTGTTTACAGAAGACTGTAGTCTTGACTGAACAGCACCAAGATTCGCTCTTTGTTCAGATAAGCTGGTGATGGCCTCATCGACATTTTCCATCGATCCTCTTGCATCATCTTTAGAAGCAACACTTAGGCCCGAAATATTAAGTGCTGATGCCGTTGCATTCGTTTGAGAAGGGTCGTATTGAATCTGACCACTCTCACCGGCAAAAGTACCAACCTGAATATCCATCTCTGAACCTGATCCATTAAGTAATGAGATCGATCCGAATTTTGTCGATTCTGCAATTCGGTCAACCTCTTTAACGAGTTGCTGATATTCTTTATCAAGGAAGCCACGCTCAGTATCACCGATCGTATCCGATGCGGCCTGAACTGATAGCTCTCTCAATCTTACTAAGATATTACTTGTTTCATTCATGGCCCCCTCTGCGGTTTGCACCATCGAGATACCATCATTTGCGTTTCGAGAAGCCTGACGTAAACCCTTGACCTGTGCTTCCATATTCTTAGCAATCGCTAAACCGGCAGCATCGTCAGCGGACTTATTAATCCTCTTACCACTCGATAATTTCTCCAAGGCCTCCCCTGAAGCTTTCCCTGTCTGTTTAATGTTTTTCTGCACCATTTGCGCAGCTGTATTAGTTGCAATACGTAAACCCATTTTTTTCTCCTTTCCTCACGTCCTACTAAAAATAGCTTTCAGACAAAATTAGTGTTCACAAATACCTGTTCGTTACACTCGGTTAAATACTTTAGTGAATCCCTCAGATAATTGGAAAAAAGTGGTCAAATTAATATAAATTCATATAGTTAGAGCTTGAGGTATCAATAATAAGTACTTAAAAAGTGGATAAAAATCGACATTATTTTTTGCCACTAATAAATGATTAGGATCATGTTTTGAAATAGATTTTATGAATATAATTAGGACTGAGCGATTCTCTCTCCTGAGTTTCTGCTCTTTCAAGATTCTAGTGGGCCACGTGAAAGCGTGGTCTATTAATTTAAGCTTTAATTTTTTACTATAGAAAAGAATAAGGGCCTTCTTCCGAAGGCCCTTACTTTTAGATGTTGCTTTCGATTTAGATTTTTACTTAACCGATCAGTCTTAGTGCAGATTGGCTCGAAGCATTTGCTTGCGAGAGAACAGAAGTTGCAGAACTAGTAAGGATATTTGCCTTAGCTAAGTTTGCAGACTCTGCTGCTACATCTGTATCTCTGATTCGTGAATTAGCGGCACTCATATTTTCATTAGAGATTTCTAGGTTATTAATTGTAGACTGTAGTCTATTTTGTAATGCCCCTAGTTCCGCACGTCCACCGGATACTGATGTCATGGCCTTATCGATAGCTTCAAGGTTTGATTGAGCATCACCTTTTGTCGCAACAGAAAGTCCACTAATACCTAGGTCTTCTGTTTTAACTGATACTGCTGAAGGATCGTATTTAATTCTGTCATTTGTCTCATCATTATTAAGACCAATTTGGAATTCTTTCTCTGACCCTTCACCATTAATTAGTGATGTTCCGTTAAACTCTACTGACTGTGCAATTCTATCAACTTCTTTTGTTAGTTGTTGGAATTCTTTATCAGTAAATTCACGTTCAGTATCACCAATTGTATCCGATGCAGACTGTACTGAAAGTTCTCTTAGACGAACTAAAATATTTGATACTTCGTTCATCCCACCTTCAGCGATCTGAATCATCGAGATACCGTCACCAGCGTTTCTTGCTGCTTGTTGAGTACCTCTAATATTCGCTCTTAACTTCTCAGATATCGCAAGTCCTGCAGCATCGTCACTGGCCTTGTTAATTCTAGAACCTGATGAAAGTTTGTTTAAAGATTCATCTTGTGTTCTTTTAACTTGTCCTAAACTTCTTTGTGCTGCTATTGACTGTGTGTTCGTGTTAATTCTTAATCCCATTACTATTCTCCTCGAATAAGCAACCTCCTTGTGTAATTAGCGTTGAAACTCCTTGTCTCAACAAATTAAATCCCAAAACAACCAGACCCATCTGGCTGCAATACCCATAACGGTTACTCGGAAATATTCTTGAGAGAAAAGTGGAGGATTTTTTATTTTTTTGGAGGCGGCATTTACCACGATGGTAAAATGATGCCGAACAACTCCGATCGACCACGAAGGGAGGTCAGGAGAATCAATTACTTAAGAAACAAATCAAACTTTTTACTTAGAAATTAAGATAACCAATCATTCAAATCAAGCATATACTCGACCATTTCAGTCAGTGATTGAAATTCTTTTTCAACAGGAAAGCGATTTTTTAAAGAGATATTAATAAATGCAAATTCAGAGTTAGCAATATAGTGCTTACTACGAAGTTTCGAAATATCGATATCTCCATCTTTGAATTTTAGTAGAACAGGTAGGCCGAATTTCAAAGTGGCCTTTATGGTTTTTAAGATGTGAGCTATGGCAACTTCTGTATCAGAAAGATCGTTTGAAATAATCGCCAGTTCATTTTTAAAATGAATATACACTTAAGAGCGGCCTTGGATCTTTTCAATTAGATTAGTCGTTGAATAGCCATCTTCAAAATTTAAGCTTAACACTTGTCCACCGTTAGCGGTAACAATATCATGGCCAACAATTTGATCGATGGCCCAGTCCCCACCTTTAACAAGGATACTTGGAAGAACAGCATTTATAAGATCATAAGGAGTATCTTCCTCGAAAATAAAAACCTTATCAACTGACTTTAAATTCTCAAGCATAAACTGACGATCGCCTTCAGAGTTCACAGGACGATCCTCACCTTTTAAACGCTTAACACTACTGTCTGAGTTAAGTCCTATAATAAGAATATCACCTAGTTTCTTCGCTTCATTTAAGTACATTAAATGACCACGGTGAAGGATATCAAAGCATCCATTAGTGAATACAATTTTCTTCCCACTAAAGTGATTCTCTACATATTCCTGTGCTTCTTGATATTTCATTACTTACTCTTTTTAAGGCTATTCCCAAAGAATTTCTTATCTAGTCCTAAAATATATGGAAGTCCTAGAAGTGGGATCGAAATGAACTCAAAAAGAGTTCTTTCAATAATCGTATTAAAAGCTGCCTCATTTGAAAGCTTTGGCCTTAGGCCACAAATATACTGACCAAACGTTGGCCTGTAGACAGATGTAATACGATAAATAATATGAATAAGCACAAATAGTGCTAATAGAAATCTATAATTTGAGTTTTGAAGTGTGATTTCAATAAATGATTCGAGAGGAAGTCCACTTACTAAAAACATTGCAGCTAAAGTAACAGCAAAAATAACTAGTGATACACTCATATCAATCACGTAAGAAGCAAATCTTCTTGCGATAGAAACATCTTGTGACTTATTCTTTATTTCAATTTCACGATTTACTTTAGGGATTTCTGACTCTGTACCTTTACGATAAAAAGCTTCAAGTTCAGAAGGAACACTCATCTCTTTTTCACGGCCAAGAACTTTATTGAAATTATTTACATGTGATTGAGTTGGAGTAACTTCAACACGTGCACTTTTTAAAACTTCTTTACTGGCCTTTCCATGATGAAAACCAAGTCCTTCATTAATAGGTTTAAAAGGAATATCCTCTATTCCAAAGTCATCGAAATTATCGAAGTCTTCTAAGTCATTTAAGCGAATTGGTTTCTTGCTATTTTGTGATTCTAAATTCATCCCTGGGCCCTCTTATAATAGGATGACACATTTTTTATTTAACATCAAATTTTCCAAGTACATAGCCTACGATTGTTAGGACTGCACTTTCTGTTTTAAGAATAGGTGTTGCAAGCTTAAGCCCCATAACATTATTCTCTTTTAACATTAACTCTTCTTCACGAGTAGAAAGTCCACCTTCTGGTCCAATGATAATTAAAATACGTTTATCTTTTATGCTGTCAATACTTTCAATATCCATACCATTTGAATGAGATAATGTCGTTAAGAATATATAATCGTATTGATGGAAGATTTCGAATAGAGCATCAAGACTTGCTGTCTCGTGATGTACTACTGGAAAGTAAGGATTATTTGATTGAATTAGCGAGCTTTCAATAACTGAATTTACTCTATCAAAATTCTTTATTGACCAATTTGAGTAGTCTGCTTGAAAAGGAAATATTTCTGAGATACCGACTTGAGTTGCATTCTTTAGAGAGCTCTCAAAAGCTTCTCTTTTAGGAAGCCCTATTGCTAAATCGATATGTGTATACTTTTCAATCTTCTCAAATGCTAATACCTTTAGTGAAACTTCACGTTTCGTGCAGTTAATCACTTCACTTGTATAGCGACCACCTTCTCCATCTAATAGCAGAACCTCATCACCCTTTTTGACTCTTACGGCCTTAATTAAGTGATGGCTACGATCATCAGAAAAGCTAAGTATTCCATCAATTGATGGAGAGAGATCATCTCGAGTATAAATAGCGCGCATGAATTACTCCTTTTTTAGAAGAATTGCTGACCAATCACCTTTAGATAATACATCGATTTTCTTTAAAGACTTATATTCTTCAATAACTGCATCAACTTGTTCATTTAGAATACCAGAAAGAATGATATAACCATCATCAGCTAGTGAGTCTAAGAGAACTTCTTTTTCAGATACAAGAACATGCATAAGAATATTAGCAAAAACAAGTTTATACTTATCATCTAGATTGAATCGTTTTCTTGCAATAAGACGATGACCATTAAGACGGTCTTCATTTAAATTCAACTTAAGATTTTCGTGACAATTATCAAGAGCAGCAGGGTCGATATCAACGAAGTCGACGAGCATATCGCTTTTCTTGATAGCGCCGATTCCTAAGATACCTGAACCACATCCAAAGTCTAAACAAAGGTCTTTCTCTTTGAAAGAGTCCTTTACTGCCATAAAGTGCTTTAGACACAGGTATGTTGTTTCGTGTTCACCTGTACCAAATCCCATTCCTGGAATGATATAAATATTATTATTATTTTCTTTATAATCTTCTTCCTTAAACCACTCTGGAATAACACTTAGTTCAGGAGTTACCTCAATCGGTGCATAGTGCTTTTTCCATACTTCATTCCAGTCTGAGTACTCTTCATCTTTAACTTCAATTGTTAGATCCATCCCTTCGATTGCCTTTGCAAATTCATGGGCCCTATTAATATCTCCCTGAAAGAAGAAATAATTAAAATTCTTAACATCTTGATCATCTGAGATATCAACGACTTCATCAATTACTGACTCAGGAACGTCTCCACCAGAATATGCTCTCTCTCCAAGAATCTCATCAACACGCTCTTCTTCCATTGAGAACTCTTCAATTCCATCAACTTCAAATTCATTAAGAGCGATCTTATTCACCTCTTCACATTGTGAGCTACTTTGAAATTCAATCGTTACAATTTTAAAGATTTCAGTTTTTACAGACATTCTCAATTTCCTTTAAAACTAGAAAATTTCCATTAGGATAAATTTCTTTAAGTTTTATACACTTACTCATCACCCAAATGACATTTGGATGCCATAAGCTAATATATGGGTATTGTTCGTTTACTACTTGATTGGCCTTCTTATATAGAGCGACTTCTTTTTTCTTATTGATAGTCTGCTCGGCCTGCTTAATTAAATTATCAAAATCCTTATTATCAAAAAAGACACGATTTGCACCTTTTGGGGCCATATTTTCAGAGTAAAATGCGAATTTAAGCATATCCTGACCTGTAAATCCTACCCAACGCCCTAAATAAAGATCGTATTCTCCTCTTTTAATACCTCTAAGGAAAGTTCCCCACTCTTGAGGTACCACATTTACAACTAGGCCAAATTTCTCAAACTCATTCTTAATGATTGTCACTAGTTCTTGTTGAAATTTATTACTGCTTGTCTTCCAAGTAAGAGAAAAAGTCTTTCCATTATTGTCATACCAAATTCCATTTTTTCTCTCAAAACCTGCTTTATTAAAAAGCTCATAGGCCTTTTTCGGATTGAAGTCATCAACTGGTGTATCGATATAAAAATTCTTAAAGGATTTTGCAAAGAGGCCATTTGAAGCAACAGCATTATTTTTAAACTTATACTTAATAATCTTAGCTCTAGGGACAAGATGGCTTAATGCCTTACGCACATTTTCATTTTGGAGAATATCTTTTTTCTGATTTAGTCCAATGTAATTATAATCTGTCCCTAAAACCTTTTGTACATTTACATCACTATTCTTTTCTAAGTAATTAACTTTTCTAGGTGAAATATTGGCAACAGATAAGTCGATCTCTCCCTTGATCAGTTTTAACGAAAGTGTTGTCTCATCTTTTACGACAACAAAGTTCAAATCGTAGTGATCAGCTTTTAAAGACTTTAAGTCAATTTGCAAAGGTGCAATCTTTGCAATTTTA
This sequence comes from Halobacteriovorax sp. CON-3, assembly GCF_043196995.1. Lineage (NCBI taxonomy): Bacteria > Pseudomonadati > Bdellovibrionota > Bacteriovoracia > Bacteriovoracales > Halobacteriovoraceae > Halobacteriovorax > Halobacteriovorax sp. CON-3. Next base: position 2,082,347 of record NZ_JBEBNA010000001.1, on the reverse strand, counting down.
TAGTCACCCGCACCGACGAGATCTGACATTTCGACTTTCTCAAGTTTTTCATACTTAGGGATTTGGATAATTTTAAATAATACTAAATTTGGTAAGTGATCAAGGCCAAAGCTCTTATAGATTAATTCAAAAGTGAGTTCATCGATAATTTTAACCTCTTTAATATTTCCAAAAGCAAAGCGGAAGATCGATTTTATCTTCTCAGTTTCCGTAAAATAAAAATGAGACTTTTCCACATCTTTCGACGTCAAAGGTGCGCCATTTGAAAACTTTAGATTTGGTTTTAGTTTGAATCGAATCTTATATGAATCTACTGTACGATACTCTTTAAAGGATTCACATAATTGGCAAATCGGCTGCATATTACTGTTGAAATCAATAAGAGAGGCGTTAACAAGGCGATTAATATTTTGAGAGTTAGCATCAGTTGAAAAGAACGGACTCAAGCTATTTGGAGACGACGAAATTGCGATATTAAGACTCGCTCCATAACCCATTGAAGTTAGGAAAATAAATACTAAAAAAGATAGAAATCTAAACATCGAATATCCCTGACGAATGACACAAATGTAATTATTATAAGATTATCACCTCTTTTATTTGATGTGAACTCAATCTATGTTAAGTTACTGAAAACATTAAAACAAAGGTCATCTATGAAGCTAATTGGAATCACTGGTGGTTCAGGTTCAGGAAAAACTACTTTTGCCTCAAAAGTAATTTCAAAACTACCAAAAGAGAAAGTATCTGTTTTATCAATGGATTCTTACTATCTACCAGAGCAACCAAAAGAGCATTATACAAAATCAGGACGACCAAATTACGACCACCCACAAGCATTTGACTGGGCACTCCTACAGGAACATATCACGGCCCTAAAAAATGATGAGCCTATAGAAGTTCCAAATTACGACTTTAAAACGAGTAGTCGTACAACATCAACAACAACTTTAAATCCAACACCAGTTGTCCTTTTTGAAGGAATCTTTACTCTCTTCGATCAGGAGATTAGAGAGAAGTTAGATATTCGCTGCTTTCTCCATGTTGAGGCAGATATTCGCTTTACTCGAAGACTTAATCGAGATGTTGCTGAACGTGGAAGAAGTTTAGAAAGTGTTATCAATCAATACTACGACAGTGTTCGACCAATGTATGAGAAATTCTTAGCGCCACAAAGACAGTATGCTGACTTTATTGTTGGTGAAGAAACCGATGTTTCTTCTGAAATCTTAGCGGCCAGACTAGTCCAATTCATTGAGCAAAACAAAGAGTTCGAACTACTACTAAACACAACGAAAGGATCTTAATGTCTAATTTAAATATTTCACCTCTTGGTGGTGTTGGACAAATCGGATCTAATGCGACTTTAGTTTCTTATAAGAATACAAATATAATAATCGACAGTGGAATTCTATTTCCCTACGAAGACTGCTTTGATATCAATTATCTTATTCCTGATTTAAAGAATGTAGATGTTGAAATCAATGCTCTCATCATAACTCACGGCCACGAAGACCATATTGGTGCAATCTCACATTATATTGAGAGATTTCCAGAAGCTGATGTCTATGCCCCAACATTTGCAAAAGAGCTTATTGAAGATAAGTTGTCATATTTAGATCTTTCAAAAAAGATTAACAAACTTGAAAGTAAACTTGTGATAAATGAAATCGAAATTGACACGATTCATGTTAATCACTCGATTCCAAATACAAAGGGAATTCATCTAGGTATCAAAGAAATTGATACTGGAATTCTCTTCATCTCTGATTTCAAATGTGATTTTAACACTGAATATGAAAAGCCTATTGAACTCGAGAAAATCAACCTCTTATCAAAGAAGTATAACAACCGCCTTGCGATGCTAGACTCGACAAATATCACAAGTAGCAATGAAAGAACGACTTCTGAGTCCGAGCTTAAAAAAGACCTGCTTTCTTTTATCTCAGATGCAAAAGGACGTGTCTTTATCACATGCTTTGCTTCTAACATTCATCGTCTACAAACAATATTTAATATTGCAAAAGAGCTTAAGCTTAACGTCGTTCCTTATGGCCGCTCTCTACTTAAGTACACACAAATTGCCAGAGAGTGTGAAATCTTTAACGACCATGGACTTGTTCGTGAAGTTGAAAGTGTTACAGACTTAAAGAAGAAACATATTATTCTATGTTCAGGAAGTCAGGGTGAATTCAGAGGTACAGTTAAGAGAATTACAAGTAGCAGTGATAAGTACTACAAGCTAAATGAATCAGATACTTTTATCTTTAGCTCTAAAGCAATTCCTGGAAATGAAAAAAAGTTAGCTCTTTTATACAACGAAATCACAGAGAAAGGTTGTGAGGTCATTACACACTTCAATGGATTAATCCATGCTTCAGGACACCCTGGTAAAGCTGATCTTAAAGATGTTTATGATAGTTACCAACCTACTATTGCGATCCCTATTCACGGCGAAACATATTTTTTAAGAAAACACTGTGAATTTATCAAATCAATTCTGCCTACCAGTGAAGCGATCGAGATTAAAAATCACGACAGCATCTCACTATCTTTAAATGGCAAAATAAAAATTTCTCGCTCACAAGAAATTCCACCGATACTCATTCATGGAAATCGTATTGTCATCGAAAGAGAAAAAATCTCAGAAAGACGAAAAATGGCCACGCTTGGTACAGTCTTTGTTTCAATTTCAAAGAACAGTATTGCTCGTTCTCAGCAAAGAGTTCACATTACGACAATGGGAATCCCATATGAAGAAGATCAAATTAGTCAACTACAAGAAATTTGCTTTGATTACTTCAATGAAAAAGGAACGATTGATCAACGAAGTGAACGTATTCGAGTAGCGGTTAGAAGATATTTTCAAAATATCCTTGGATATAGGCCTCTGGCCATTGTTCATATTTGCTAAGTCCATTAAACTAATTACATGGACAACACGGTTATCATCATTGCATTACTTGTAATCATTGCGATTGCGCTTTTTCTACTTATTGGCGTCTTTGCATTTATCGCATTTCGAAAAGAGATTCAAAAAGAAGAAACTCAAGACGGAAAACTCACAGATAAGATAAACAATTTATTAGAAAAGAATAAGTCACAAGAAAAGATTCTTGGGTTATGTAGTATTTGTGAAAAAGAACTCGTCGAAAATGATTACTTTAATGTCGACTCACTTCATCTTTGTCGTGATCATTTCAATCTTTATTCAAGACACGAATGGGTCGCTATTACAAATGAGAGAACGACAAGCGATACACCGGAAAAAGGTGTCTATATTTATAATTTCAAAAAAAATACGTGGGATAATGATAAAATCCCAACCTTCATTCTATGTGAGTACAAAATTGATGTGGAAAGTGACTTGATCGAAACCTATGTTCAATTACATGTACAAAAAGAAATAGAAGATGAAATGAGACAAAGATTGAAAATACAAAAATAAGGGAGAGCGTAGTGAACGATCTTGAAATCCTAAAAGGCCAAATTAATCAAATCATGGAAACTAATAAACCAAATGTAGTTTTCGATTCTAAACACGATCGATTAATAAGAGATTGTGAAAAAGACTTAACTTCAGCAGGATTGAAGCAAAAGGTATCTTATACTATTGATGCCCTTATGCCTGAAAAAAGAGATTCAAAATTTGGCGGTGGTCAATTCAGTCGTTGGCAATATGAGTTAAGTTGGCAGGAATGGGAAGGAAACTTCAGACTCGTCCTAAGAAATATCCCACATAATAATTCAAAACTTCTTATTAAGCTGCCAGAAGATTTCAAGATTGATACGGCAGAACTTTTAGAATCATTTAAATCAAATATTCTTAAAACAATTTCTTTATAATTTACTATATTTAAAAAAAGAAAGGGCCCCAAAGAGGGCCCTTTTTTTGATGTTTCCATCAATATACTTTGGGGGGAATCCTATCGCTCTACTTGGCGAAAAGTTTCATTTCCAGAAGTTTGTGGAGTCTCCTCTTTTCTTAGATAAGAAGGAGTATCTAGTTCATCTTCATCAAAGTTGATAAAACCAAGTTTTTCAGCAATTGACTTAGGACGATCTGATTTTTCAGCGGCAGCATTATTACCTGTTAATACTTTTTCATTTGCCCAAGGATCTACTTCAGATTTAGATGCTTCGTATTGAGACGCTGCTTCTCTGATTGAATCAGTTAAGCTAGGTCTTTGAGAAGTTTCTGAATTATCTCCATCAAATGAGTGAGTTCTTACTGGCTCTTGAACTAGTTCTTGAGCTTGTTGCTCACGTTGTGCTTCCATTTGAATTTCTCTCATCGCATCGACTTGTGGGTTCGATTGAACAGGAGCTTCATGGTAAGCAGCTTGTTGTACAGCAGGTTGTGCTACTGGTTGTTCAAAAACTGGCTTTTCTTCAACTACAGGAGTAGCTGGTGCCGCAGGAGCTGCATAAACTGGTTTAGCTTCTTGAACAACAGGTCTTCTAACCTCTTGTTGAGGAGCTACATTAACAGCAGCTTCACGTCCACCAAGTCCAGTTGCAATAACAGTAACCTTGATATTATCTTCAAGTTCATCATCAACAACAGATCCAAAGATTACTTCAGCATCTTCATCTGCTGCTTCCATAATTAAAGTAGCTGCTTCATTAACTTCATGCATAGTCATTGAAGAACCACCAGTGATATTAATGATGATACCAGTTGCACCATCAATTGAGATATCCTCAAGTAGTGGTGAAGAGATTGCTTCATTAGCAGCTTTAATAGCTCTATCTGGCCCAGAACAAAGACCTGTACCCATAAGAGCTAGACCTTTATTAGACATAACAGTTGAAACGTCAGCAAAGTCAGCATTGATATGACCTGTCGTATTGATTAGATCAGAAATACCTCTTACAGCGTTTAATAGTACTTCATCTGCTTTCATGAAAGTTTCAACAAGTGAAAGGCTTTCACCAGCAAGTTGAAGAAGTCTTTGGTTTGGAATAGTGATTAGAGAATCAACATTCTCCTCAAGAGTTTGAATACCAGTTGATGCCTGTCTCATTCTCTTCTTACCTTCGAAGATAAATGGCTTTGTAACAACACCAACAGTAAGAGCACCTAGTTCACGTGCAAGTTTTGCAAGTACAGGAGCTGCTCCAGTACCTGTTCCACCACCCATACCGGCAGTGATAAATACCATGTCAGATCCTTCAAGAACCTGGCTAAGCATTTCATACTCATCTAGAGCTGCTTTACGACCAACTTCTGGGTTTGCCCCAGCTCCAAGACCTTTTGTTAACTCAACACCAAGTTGTACTTTAGTTGGTGCAAGGTTAACTGCAAGTGCTTGTGAGTCAGTGTTAGCAACAATATATTCAACGCCAGTTAAACCGGCCTTAATCATTGTGTTTACGGCATTACACCCACCGCCACCAACACCAACAACGCGAATCTTCGCGCCTTCAGTTAATTTTAATTCGTTGTTGTCAGAAATTTCGAACATAAGTTCCCCCTTATTTAAAAAATTTCTCTAAATACTGATTTAATAGATCCTGATAATTTACTTACAATATCTATTTGATTAATATCTTCTTCCTCTTCTACGTCTACTTCCTTACCTTTTGAAGCTTCAAGTAGAAGACCTAAAACTGTAGAAAATTTTGGATTTTGCATAATATTTGTCATGCCACCAAAAGCAATTGGAAAACCAATCTTAAGTGGACGCTCTAAAAGGTACTCACCAATATCTGGCATTCCTTTAATCATTGCACCACCACCTGTAAGAACAACACCACCACTGATGTCATCTCCTAGATTCTTTTCTCTAATAATATTTTTAATAAGATCAAATAACTCTTCAGCTCTTGCTCCAAGTACATTTGCAACTGTATTTAGTTGTACTTCTCTTGGCTTAGTTCCAGAGATTCCTTGTACTGTAATATGAGCTGATTGGTTTACCTGTTCAGGTAAAACTGAACCGTGATTAATTTTAATTCTTTCTGCTTCTGCGTGTGGAATTTTGAGTGCAACAGCAAGATCATTTGTGAAATGATTTCCACCCACTGGAATAACTTGTGTATGAACGAGGGCCCCATCTTTCCAAAGAGCAAGGTCTGTAGTCCCACCACCAATATCAACAAGTAGTGTTCCCATTTCTTTTTCTTCAGGAGAAAGAACAGATTCAGAAGAAGCAATCGGTTGAAGAGTTACGTTCTCTACTTTAATCCCAGTATGCTCAACACACTTAACAAGGTTTTGAATTAGTGAGATTGAACCTGTAACAATATGTACATGGGCCTCAAGACGTGTCCCACACATTCCAATTGGATTCTTAATCCCAGTTGTATTATCAACTTTATACTCTTGAGCAATAACGTGAATGATTTCACGATCACTTGGCATAACAACTGCTTTAGCAGCTTCAAGTACACGATCAACATCATCTTGTGAAATTTCGTTACCTTTAACAGCAACAACACCTGAGCTATTAAAACTATAAATATGGCTACCAGCAATTCCAATAGTTGCACTATGGATATCAACTCCGGCCATTAGTCTTGCCTCTTCTAAAGAGTTATGAATTGAGCGAACTGTTTTATCGATATTTACAACACTACCTTTCTTTAAACCATGACTTGGATGTGTACCAATACCAATGATTTCAAGCTCAGCTTTACCAGTGTTTTGATTAGAAATGTTTTGGATACCTACGATTGTGCAGACTTTAGTTGTACCAACGTCTAAACCGACAACGATGTTTTTTTCTTTCATTGAGAATCCTTTCTCTAGTTTTTTCTTACAGAATCATTCTGTTAATAAAGAAATCTAACGGCAATTTTTACCGCATACAATGAAATTTTAGAATTAGTCGTTGAACTTGACAACAACTTTTTTGGAATTTGTAATATTTATCACTGATGGGATTTTCTTTTTCTTGTTCATATAACCAATGATTTGAGTCAACTTTTCAACCTTAAGAGGCCATTCATCTTTGCCCATAAAGACACTTGAAGGCTTTCCTTTAATCGAAAGAATCATTGTTAACTCTTTATCATCGCTAATAATAACTTCAGAAATTAACTTTCTAAAAACAAGATCAAGATCTGCGATAATACGTGTGATATTTTTTTGAACTGTCTTATCCATTTCCCCAACAGGGATTGCAAGATAAGGAAGAGAGTAATTTAACTTCTTTTCCGTTCTTAGTAGAATTTCATATGTTGGGTCAAATAGTTGACCATTATCAACAAGAATTGCTTCATAAGACTCCATTCCATTTTCTTTGTAAATTTGTACTTTCATTAATGGAGATGGACATTCATAGATAAAGTTAAGCATTCCTTCCATCGGATTATACTTAATCGTATAGTCTGACAGAAAGTGTTTTTCTTTTAATTTATCTGCTGCAACTAGATTCTTCATACTTCTTAAAGAACGGTTTCTTTCGAAGTCTTTTACTAACTTAAGAGTTAGTGTTCCAGCAGCACGTGAAGGACATTTACCAAAAGCCGTCTTATATTTGATCTTCTCATTTGGCTGTGAAACTGCTGATGCAGAAGCACTCAAAAGAAGAAGTGAAATAATTGAAATAGCTTTTTTCATTAAATGTCTATCCTGACTTCAGGCTCAAACTTTAAACCATAGTTTAGATAAAGTTCTTCCTGTACAATTTTTATAAGTTCTTTTACATCGCTGGCCGTCGCTTTATCGAAATTCTCCATGAAGTTTCCATGAAGATTACTCACGCGAACATCACCAACTTGTAACCCTTTCAAATTAAGTATATCAATAAATTGTCCTGCAGTGCAAGTTCGCTTATCTCCAACAATGTTTTTAAAGACACTTCCACAAGTTTTTTCCTTTAATGGTTGTGACTTGTTTCTCATTAGGAGGTAGTTACGAATTTTCTCACCAAGGTTTTCATCTTGACCTTTTGAGACAAGCTCAACTTGATAAACAATATCCCCAGGCCTTAAAAAATTGTTTTGGCGATATGAAAAGCTAGACTCTGTTGCCTCATGAAGATATTCGTTACCTTCCTTATCAATATACCAAACTCTATTTATAATTTCGCTAATCCAACCAAGGCCCGTTCCCGCATTCATGAAAACTGCTCCACCTAAGGTAGCAGGAATTCCAGTTATCACTTCCCAGCGCATATTACCAAATTTGGAAGCATGAGAAGTTAAGCTTGAAAGCTTCACAGAAGCTGGGAGAATATAGCTTTCACGATAATGATTTAAAATACGACGATCGTAATCAAAGTCTAGATTAATTATTGGATGATCAATTCTTTCATTTAAAAGTTGATTGGCACCTAATCCTAACACCATGTAGTTAAGGTTATTTTCAGTAAGGGTTCTTGCAACGTCCTTAAGTCCATCAAGATCCTTTACAGAAATAAAATCCCCCTTAGATTGAAGTCTCATTGTTGAATACTTTGATAGATCCTTATCAATTTCGATTTCAATATTTGGAATATTAGCTAATAACTCTTTAATCTTATTCATTGCGATCGTTATCTAAAACCCATTCTCTAATGACTCGGCCAATTGACCCGGCCCCTAATGTCATAATTGTTGAATTCTTATTAGACTTAATAATTGTATCTAAGTCTTTAAGTTCAATTGTTTTAGCTAGCCCCGGATGAAGTCGATTAATATCTTCGACAAGTCTATCTGAAGTGATCCCAGGAATAGGGCTTTCACTAGCTGGATAAATTGGACACATATATAACTCATCAACGTCGTTGAAACAGTGTAGGAACTCATTCCAACAGTCTTTTGTTCGAGAGAAACGATGCGGTTCAAAAATAGCAATTTTCTTATGATCTCTAATTTCTTTTAATGTGTTTAAAGTCTTAGCTATTTCAGTCGGATGATGGCCATAATCATCAAGAATCTCTACATCTTCATTCTTATAAAGTAATTGAAAACGGCGTCCAACATTTTCAAAGCTTCTAATTGAGCTTCTAATCATATCCACTGGTACTCCCATTTTATGAGCAATGGAGATTGCCCCAAGAGCATTTTGCACATTGTGCTTACCAGGAAGATTAATGATAAAGCGTCCTAAGTTCTCAGGACCAACGATAAGGTCAAACTCTGAACACAGATCAGACATTTTAATATCGACAGCTTGATAATCTGCTGGTTTTTCAATTCCAAAAGTAACAATTGGTTTTTTAATATGTGGAACAAGACTCATTAGTCTTTCATCATCTGCATTAAGTGAAGAGAGTCCATAGAAAGGAACTTTGTTAATAAATTCTTCAAAGCTATCCATAAGAACATCTTCACTTCCGTAATGGTCCATATGATCAAGGTCGATATTAGTTACAACCGACATAATTGGATTTAACATTAGAAAAGATCCATCGGACTCATCGGCTTCGGCCACTAAGTACTCACCAGTACCAACCTTTGCATGTCCTGCAAGATTAGAAACGATACCGCCGATAATATAAGTTGGTTCGTAATTGCTCGCTTGTAAGATTGTCGCTAGAAAGCTTGTTGTTGTCGTCTTACCGTGAGTTCCCGCAATTGCGATTCCTCTTTTAAGTCTCATAAGTTCGGCCAACATTTCAGCTCTTCTCATAATAGGAATTTGCTTTTCACGGGCCATCTGCATTTCAGGATTAGACTCATTTACTGCAGATGAATAAACAACTACTGTCGTTTTATCAGTTATATTTTCACGCTTATGTCCAATAAAGACCTCAGCTCCTAAATCTCTTAAACGAGCAACATTGGCAGACTCACTAATATCTGAACCAGTTACCTTATACCCAAGACTCAGTAGAATTTCAGCGATACCGCTCATCCCAATTCCACCGATTCCAATAAAATGCACGCTAATATTTTGAATATTAATATTCATACTTGTTCCTTTTCACAAGATTACTTCTTCTAAATTTAGCGCATATATTGGCTATTGTTGAGAAAAAAACGGTTTCTGGCCTGACATCGTTCGTTGACGTGACACACAAGAGAAGATTACACCGATAGCAATTAAATTACTCATAAGTGATGATCCACCATAGCTAACGAATGGTAGGTTAAGTCCCTTTGTTGGAAGAAGCCCAAGAACAACCCCCATATTTAAACAAGCTTGAACACCGATAATGAAGATAATGGACATGACCATTTTCTTTGCAATATCGTCATTTAAAGACAGTGCTAATTTAAAACCAATATGAGTAAAGGCCATAAAGAGAACAACAAATGCAATGACACCTAGAAAACCAAACTCTTCACCTATAACTGAAAAGATGAAATCATTATGGGCCTCTGGTAGAAAGAATAATTTTTCTAAACTATTACCAATACCTTTTCCAAAGAAGCCACCATTTGCAAAACCAATCCAAGACTGAATTACCTGGAAACCACTTCCTCTTGGGTTTGCCCATGGATCTAAAAAGGACATCAGTCTTTTCACACGATAAGGTTGAGCAACGAGTATTAGAGACGAAAGAATTGTACCTACTACTCCCATGATATAGAAATACTTACGATTAAAATTAGAAATAAAACAAGTGAATCCCATTCCTAGGGCACAAATAAAGAATGTTCCAAAGTCAGGTTGTAAAAGTAAGAGCAAGAGAACTAATCCAATATTGGCCGCATACTTTAAACGATTTTTAAGATTTAGCTTTTCATAATTCTCAAAAAAGAAAAGTGACATCATAAGTATCGTATACTTTGCAAGCTCTCCCGGTTGTAATGAACCGAATCCTAGATTAATCCATCGGTTGGCACCTTTAGCAACAACGCCTAAACCTGGAATAAATGTTAAAACCAAAAGAAAGGCCACAACGAGATTTAAGTGGAATGAGAACTTTATCCAAAACTGATACTTAGTCTTTGCCACAACATAGGCCATACCCACGCCGATTAAAGCAAAGAGAATTTGTCTTGAGAAGAAGTGAAGGCTTGTTCCGTAAACTTCTTTTGAAAACATATAGGATGAAGAGTAAACCATGACGATACCAACACCAACAATAATTGATGTGATAATTAAAAAGAGTTTTCCAAAACGATCCGTGTTTTCAATAGAGTTCATATATTAATCATATATGAAGATTGTATTCGATGCATTAGAAATATAGGAAACTGCGCGTCAGGCTACTTGATATACATTTGCGCAAAATGCCTAATTGGATCAATTCCTCTTTCATCAAAACACGTGTAGGCATTGAAAGGATCTAAGCCTTCTTTTTGAATTATATTTAAAACACAGTTCTTCTCTTTTTCATTTTGCACCAAGGCCGCAACTGTCACATGAAAGCTATTCACACTACTGTGATAGTACTTGGCCACTTCATGAATGCTCGCCAAAGTTTCAGCACTCTTTACATAAGTGCATGCGTTAAACTCCACGAGGGAGATCGCTCTGCGATTGTCTAAGACTTCAGTTAAACATTGAAACTGATACTTAGTCGTAATTTGTGAGCATTGTTTTTTAAAACGAAATTGATTGTATTTTGAAAGTCGCTTGTCCACGAGGTTTTGACAGACTTTCACATAATCTTGATCAGCTTTAATTTGAGTAGAAAAAATAGAAACAAAAATAAAAAATAACAGAACCTTCATGACGAGATCATATGACTTAAAACTTGTTCTGTATTAGGCATAAAAAAAATGCCCCTATGAAAGGGGCATCTCAGTAATTATAGTTGATATACTAACTTCTTAAAGTAATTCCCACGCTCTTCGTAATCTCTAAAGAAGTCCGTAGCAGGGTTACCTGGTGAAAGAATAATCGTGTCACCAGTTCTCGACTTTTGATAAGCAAAGAGAACAGACTCTTCAAACGATCCAACAATGAAAGTTTGTGGATGCTCCCCAAGTGCGCGGTTCATTCTTTCTTTTGCTTCACCAACAAGAACGATGATTCTTGTTGTTTGAATTAGCTCATCAGTAAATGCTTCATACTCAAGATCTTCGATATCTTTCCCACCAGCAATTAAGATAACCGGAGTTTTAAACGCCTTAGTTGTCTCAACAAGTGTTCTCATATCTGTTGCTTTTGAGTCGTTATAGAAAGAAACACCATTCTTTTCCATTAAGAATTCAATTCTGTGTGGAATTCCAGGGAATTTCGTTACACATGTTTGAATTGCTTCGTCAGAAAGATCTAGTGCCTTACATGCAGTGATTGCAGCAAGAAGATTTTCACGGTTATTTTGACCAATGATTCTCATTTTCTTAACAACAAACTCTGAGTGGTAGTTGATATTTGAATGGATACGACGATCGTGGAAGTGTGTTCCTTGGATCTCTTCCATTACACCAAGCTTAACGAATGATCTTCTTGAGTACCAGTAAGTCTGGCAATTTGCATTTCTAAAGAAGCTATTATTTGCAAGCTTGTCGAAGTTAACAATTAAAGTGTCATCAGGAGATAGAGTCTTGATGATACTTAATTTTGTTTCCATGTACTCACCCATCGACGTGAATTGTCCTTGTGGGTAAGTGTCTGCGATATCTGTAAAGACAACCATCTTAGGGTGGAAGTCAGTTAGACGTCTCATTTGAACTGCTGAAACCTCGACTACAACGTAGTCAATTTCATCTTTATTAGGAAGCATTGAGTATTCGATAAATGGGCTTTCGCTTGTTCCACCAACAAATACATTCTTTCCATCTTGTCTTAAAGTAAATCCAATCATGTGTGCTACAGTTGTACGACCGTGAGATCCACAAACAGCAATGATTGGCTTACGACATAGCTTATTTCCAAGAGCGAATTCAGAGTAAACTTCTTTCCCTTCTCTTCTTGCTAGTTCTAGTTGAGGCATATTTGGATCAACAGAACCTGAGTAAACAACAACATCAGCATTGATGAAGTCGTCATCTAAGTGTTCACCAAAAGTCATTTCAACTGCAGGTTTAATCTTACGTAGTTTCTTTACAGCTTTATTAAGATCAAAAATCGGTTTGATATCTGTTACACGAATATTACAGTCAAGACGATTAAAGAAATTTATGAGTCTGAAACCAGTTTTTCCAATACCAACGATTAGGATATTCTTGTTTCTAAATCTCTCCATTCTCTACCTCATTTTTAATGTTGCGATCGCTAGAATCGCTAAAAATATACTTATAATCCAAAATCTAACAATTACTTTAGGCTCGGCCCATCCCAATAGCTCGAAGTGGTGATGTATCGGGGCCATCTTAAATATTCTCTTCTTACGAGTTTTGTAAGAAGCAACTTGTAAGATCACCGAAACAGCCTCGGCAACAAAAACACCACCAATAATAACAAAGAGTAATTCACTTCTTGTTAGTACGGCCATTGTTCCTAGTGTACCACCTAAGGCAAGGGACCCCACGTCACCCATAAAAATCTGAGCTGGGTATGTGTTATACCACAAAAATCCAACGCCTGCACCGACGATTGCAGCACCAATGACAGCTAATTCTCCAACATTTTCAACGTATGGCACAAAAAGGTATGATGCAATCTCTCTGTGACCAGTTGCATAAGCAATAAATCCAAGAGTTGCAGCTGATGTAATGATTGGACCAATAGCTAGTCCATCTAATCCATCTGTTAAGTTAACAGCATTACTAGAACCAACAATAACGATAGCCCCGAAAATTATAAAGAAGCTCATCAGGTTAAAGACTGGCCCTTTCACAAAAGGTACAAATAATTGAGTGTCGATAACATTGAAATGAACCATGGCAAAGACAGCAATTAGAGCTGTTGCAAATTGCCACACAAGCTTACCTCTGGCCGAAACACCTTTTGTATTTCCTTTAGAGATCTTAGCATAGTCGTCGATAAAGCCGAGCACAAAGTACGATGCAGTTACACCACAGGTAATGAGAACTGGAATCGAATTAAAATTTCCAGTTATTAACAGCGTTAATAGGATTGTCCCCAAAATAAAAACACCACCCATTGTTGGTGTTCCTGCTTTTTTTAAGTGAGACTCTGGACCATCATCACGTATTACTTGGCCAAACTGCTTACGCTGCATGAATCCAATAAAGTACTTACCCCAAATAATTGAGATAACTGTTGCAAGCAAGAAGGCCACAACTGTTCTAAATGTGATGTATTTAAAAATATTAAAAGCAAAGAATTCATCCCTTAGGGGATAGAGGAAATGATACAGCATGTAATCACCTGGTTTTTAAATTATATTACATAGTTATATCTATTAGCCTCTCTAGTTGTAAAGAACGAGAAGCTTTTAAAAAAATATAATCGTACGAATTTAATACTGTTGGCCAATTTGAGATGAAATCATCAAGATTTACATAAGTTTCGGACGCACCGCTAAATTTATTTTGATAAAAATTAGCAAATCGCCCAATGAAAATTGAGTTTTTGATACCTAGCTCATTTAACAACTCCGCAACACCCTCGTGATGTTCCTGGGTCTTATCGCCTAACTCATTCATGTCACCAATAATGAAGATAACTTTCTTTGTATCTGGGACTTGTTTAGCAAACTCTCTAATTGCAAGTCTCATTGAAGTTGGATTTGCATTGTAGGCATCTAAATATATTTTTGACTCATTAACACTAATCCACTGGGCCCTTTTATTTTCAGGAAGCCTTAGTTTTTTTAACTCGTGAAATAAGCTTAATGAGAAAATATTTTCTAAGACAAAACATGAAGCTTGAACATTCCAGCGATTATATGACTCTTTAATAAAGTCACTTTCAAATTCGTAAACATTATTCTTGCTTACAGGAACAATCTTTTCTGTAACTTCTAAAGTTGCTAGCTTCTCGTCTTCCATATTTAAAAAGAACTTCTTTCCATGGTCTTTGATCCAACGGTAAAGTGCAGACTTTTCTTTTAGAACACCATTAAGATCAATTAGAAATTCAGTATGGGCATGGCCAATATTTGTAATATAGCCGTAGTCAGGTTGTGCAATTTCACAAAGTACTTCAATCTCGCCAAAATGATTAGTTCCCATCTCAATAATAGCGAACTTATGCTCATCCTTAATAGAGAAGATTGTTAGTGGAACACCAATATGATTATTTAAATTACCATGTGTACAAATAACTGCATCATGAAGAAAGGATTTTGCCAACGAGTAAAGTAGTTCTTTTGTTGTTGTCTTCCCATTTGAACCAGTAAGTCCAAAAACAAAACCGCCGCGATTCTTCCACTCAACAATTCGAAACTTAGCTGCTTCTTGTAAGAAAGTAAGGCTATCTTCAACTAAAAAGAAACAAAGCTCTGCATCCTTCTCAGCTAGAGTTCGGATCTCCTCTTCTCTTTCTTTTGTATGAGTTAAGACAATTGCTTTTGCACCATTTTTAATCGCATCTTCAATAAAGTTATAAGCATCAAATCGTTCACCCTTCAGAGCAAGAAATGTATTCTTATCTTCAGGCATACGAGAATCTGTTGATAGTAAAATATCAACATCAAGATCCTTACCAACCTTTTTAACTAGACCTGAAACTTTATTTAAATCAGAAATTAACATAATTCCCCTAATGCACTCTTTACTTCTTCAATATCACTAAAGTGGTATTTAACACCTTTGATATCTTGATATTCTTCGTGTCCTTTACCTGCAATAATGACAGCAGTAGGACGTTCATATTCTTTCACATAAGTATGAATAGCTTCCTTGCGATCAACGATAATATCAACGGCCTCTTTATTACCTTCAAGAATATCTTTAATAATCTCATTCGGATCTTCCGTTCTTGGATTATCACTTGTTACAACAACCTTATCGCTAAATTCCAGGGCAGCTGAAAGCATCTTTGGACGCTTTGTACGATCGCGATCACCACCACAACCAAAGATTGTAATAATGTCATATGAATCAAAATGTTTTTTAGTTTCACGACAAATATTTACAATAGCATCTGGAGTATGAGCATAATCCACAATGAATACACTATCGCCCTTTCTAAAAAGATTAAATCTTCCTTTAGGTAAAGATAGCTTTATTTTTCTACTTAATTTTAAACTAGAGGCCCTATCACAAAGAGCGAATGCTAATTCTAAATTATCGACATTGTAGCTTAGATTAAACTCCTCACCATAAATGTTTTCTACACTAGAGGCCAAGTCACAACTTAACTTAGACTTGAATTCATCTTCTTGAGAACGTGGAATAATAAAGTTTGAATCACTATAATTTGCAAGTTTTGCTTTTGCATTAAAGTAAGAATCCATCGTTCCATGATAGTCGAGATGATCTTGAGTAAAATTTGTCCACCCAATTGAGTCAAATTTCATTTTCTTTACTCTCTCCTGCTCAAGGGCATGAGAGCTTACTTCCAAACAAAAGTAATTAACATCTTTCAACTTAAATATGATTCTTCTTAAATCAATGAACGATGGAGTTGTGGCAGATAGACTTTCCATCACTTCACTCTCACCTTTAATGACACCAACCGTACCAATACTACATGCACTTAGATTGTTAGCATTAAGAATAAGCTGACAAAGATGAGCAACAGACGACTTTCCGTTAGTACCTGTTATTCCAATTAACTTTACTTCACGATTAATTGGATACAGCTCCTCAACCAACTCTTCTTGTAATTTATAAAAATCACTCTCGTCTACAACCAATGTATCAAGGTCTGCAACCTCACGATTCGTAATGACTAGCCCGGCACGACCTTTTTGATAACGTTGGTGAAATAGCTCAATAGCTTTCTCGTTATCATGTATACGATAAAAAGCGATATCACACGGTTTAGCTTGATCTAGATTTGCCGTAAGGTCAGTAAGACCTTCCAAAAGAATTTTATATTTTTTGATTAAGTTATTCATATGTAGGAGGGGCGTATTTTAGTTTTACAACGACATCGCCATCGCGATTACTACCGGCTTCAGGAGTTTGTTCCAGAACGACACCCACGCCAATATGGCTTAGATCAATATCTAGCTTTTGAGCAAGGGCCATTGCTGACTTCTTATCAAGGCCAACAAAATTTGGAACAGAACCTCTACCAGTGTAGCGTTTTGCAGACTGAACTCTTTTTACAGAGTCAAAGGCCATATCATTCTTATAAGTCTCGTTTTCAGCAAGACCTTCAAACTCTTTGTTCTTATAGAGAAGGTATTCTGTCACTTTTCTAAAAACAGGCCCTGCAACTGAATTTCCATAGTATGACTTACCTCTTGCAGGCTTATCAACATAAGAGTAAACGACAAATTTCTTCTTAACCCCAACAGGGAAACCTAGGAATCCTGGAATATAACCCGTATAACGTCCATTACTATCAGCTCTTTGAGCAGTTGAAGTTTTAGCAGCAATCTTAAAGTAAGGAATTCTTGCTTTCCTTGCTGTACCTCTCTCAACTGTATTGACCATCATCTCAGTAATTGATTTAGCAACATCTGTAGGAATAACTCTTTTTGCTTTTACTTTCTTTGGATCATTTACTTTTAAGATAGTAGGTTGCACATAAACACCATCATTCGAGATTGCTGCAAAGGCCGCTAGCATCTGAATTCCAGTTGTTGCAACACCTTGCCCAAAGCTAATATTACTTAAAGAAAGTGGTGATACATTCTTATCGTCAGTAAAGATTCCACGAGATTCGGCTGGTAACTCAATTCCTGTTTTCTCACCGATCTTGAAATCATTTAGTGTCTTTTTAAGTTTTGGAAAAGTTAAATCGAAAGCAATCTTTGTTGTCCCAATATTTGAAGAGTACATAAGGATCTCTTCAACAGAAAGCCACTCAAATTTCTTTCTCGATTCAGCTTCTTTAATAATATGGTCTTCAACTTTTAGACGGCCTTGCTCACAGTAGTAATTAGTATCAGGTCGTACAACTTTATTCTCTAGCGCCGAAGCAAGAGTTAGGACTTTAAGAGTTGAACCTGGCTCGAAAGGGTCACTAATAAAGGCAAGCTTACGATCACTCCCTTTTGAATCTCCCACATCATTAGGATCGAATGTAGGATAATTAGCCATTGCAATAATTTCACCGGTCTCAGCATCCATAACACCAACACCGCCACGTTTTGCATCAACTCTTTCAACGGCTTCTTTAATGGCCTTTTCAGCAACAGCTTGTACTTCCTTATCAATTGAAAGATAAACATCGTTTGCTCTTTCTGTAGGAATATTTTGGCTAACGTATCTTACAGGACGACCTTTATTATCCTTAAAGTACTTAATAATTTGAGGCTCACCTCGAAGTTCCTTATCGAAACGATGCTCGATACCGGCCAGTCCATTATTATCCAATCCAACAAAACCTAAAGTTTGCGCAGCAAGCTCGTGATTTGGATAAATACGTTTCGGAATTTCTTCAATATAAATACCCTTAAGCTTTTTAATCTGTGCAACTTGCTCTTCTGTCAGTTTCGACTTTCTAGTAATCCAAGTAAAACGATTTCGATCAAGCGCCTTCTTTGCGATTCCATCAAGTTCCATCTCAGGAAGGATTGCCTTAAGTTTTTCATAAACTTTCTTATCTGAGATATTCTTTGGAATAGTAAAGATTGAGTAGGTTCTAATATTAATAGCAAGAGGGTTTCCATTGCGATCATAAATATGGCCACGTCTGGGAAAGACCTTTCTTTCTCTAAAGAATTGTTTTTTTGATTGTGATAATAAATGTCCACGATCAACAACTTGAATACGAAATGCTTTTACAAGAATTGCAACAAAAGCAATTGTAAAAATTGCGTATATAACTTTTAATCTGTTTTTTAAATTATTATCACTCACTACACTTACTTCTTAGCTGGAACAACAATGATTTGATGTTGCTTCGGCTGTGCTAAGTTATAATTGCGGGCCATCTTTCTCAAATTAGATACAGATAGAAGTCTAGCTTTTTTAGCTTTTAACTCTTTTCCCTCAACTTTAATTCTCTCTACTTCTTTTTTAACTGTTGCGATCTCATAATTCAGCTCAATCCCTTTCATTCTAAAAAGTACGAATAAAACTGTAATCACAACTAAACTAAGAACAATTGGTAAACCTTGTGAACTAAGAACTACTCCCCTGATCTTATTCCCAATACTTTCCTTCTTAGATTTTGTTCGACTCATCCTTGAGGCCATTTAACAATCTCCTATTGTTATTAATTTTCAATCTTTGAAAATTTCTCGTATTTATTTTTCGACTTCTTACTTACAACACGCTTAAGTACTCTAAGTTTTGCACTTCTTGAGCGAGAGTTTTCAGCAATCTCTTCATCACTCGGAATAATTGGCTTTTTAACTTCATTTTCAAAAAGCATCTCACCAAGTCCATTTTTTTCATAATCTTTAAAAAGCTTCTTCACAATTCTGTCTTCTAAAGAATGAAAACTTATAATTAATATTCTACCACCAATCTTTAATAATGGTAGCACCTGATTAATTACGTCAGTTATTACATCCAACTCGCGATTAACTTCTATACGAAGTGCTTGGAAGCATTTTGTCGCCGGATGAATGCGGCCAAATTGTAATTTTTTTGGATAACAATCTTTAATTAAGTCGGCCAATTGGAAAGTAGTATTAATTGGCCCGTTCTTATCACGCTCAAGAACAATTCGCTCAGCAATTCTCCATGCATATTTTTCTTCGCCGTAATCTCTAAAGAGGTTGGCCAGATCCTGTGCAGAATAGCGATTAATAATATCCTTGGCCGTTTGAATATTGTCATTATCGTAGTCCATACGCATATCAAGCGGCGCATCAACACGAAATGAAAATCCACGTGAGCCTTCATCGAAGTGATGAGAAGAAACTCCTAGATCAAGAAGAACTCCATTTAGCCCTCCGTTTGCTTCCACAAGATCAGCATGATTTCCCATGACGATATCTTTGAAGTGACAAAAGTTAGAGTCGTGTAAAAAGAGTCTATCTTCAACACCATTTTTCTTAATTAGTACACGACCGTTCTTTAAAGCATCAGGATCTTGGTCAAATGAAATTAGCTTGGCCTTTTCATCTCTTTTAACAATTGCCAAAGAATGGCCGCCGGCCCCAAATGTACAGTCAGCAAAAAGCAACTGATCATGTTCTTCGCTATCTAAATAAAGATAGTCGAGACATTCTTTCTTTAAGACGGAATAGTGCTCTTTATATTCTTCAACCATTAAATAACCTTATTTTATAAGTAGTTAGCAGTTACAAATTTAACGAAAAAAAAGTGAACAAACTTTTAAAATCTTTCATTCATTTGACTTGTATACACTACCAATGCCAAAATTTTACATCTAGCGCAAGGAATTTAAAAGTACTATGAGAGATACTGATTTAATTTTAAATAAATATATTGAATCAAAAGTTTTAGATTTTAAGAATCGTGTTAATGCTTATAGCGCGAGAAAGAATTATTCTAAATCTTTTTTAAACTCTGCTAAAGAATTAACCAAGTCTGACTTAGTTGAAAGATTCAATTTAGTTAAGAATAACCTCTCACCAAATGATGCCATTAAACTGATGCGAAACCTTGTCACATCGAGTGCTTGGATCAGCTTTTCTTCAGCTCGCTATATACACTCTCTTACAAATTTTAAAAGCTTCGACAATAAATTCGACTTTGATAAGGTCAACTATCGATTCTTTAATGACCTCAAGGCCCGCAGACCTATTGACCTCCCAGATGATGAAATCTTTAAGATCATCTATAACGAAGTAGAGTACGCAAAGTACCATCCAAATTATATTTCTAATTTAGAAGAGCCTAAAACAGATATTACAATTGTTTTAATTCCAGGTGTTTTCAATGAGTTATTTTCAACACCTTCGTTTGAGCGCGCCTGCCAACATCTTAAATCAAACTATAATATTAAGTATTACACACCAGAAGTTAATGGCTTTGATAATTGCTTAAAGAATGCAAAGTCACTACGTGAACAAATTTCGAAATATGTAAGCGATCACCCTAATGAAAAGCTGTGGCTGATTGCCTTTTCTAAAGGCGGTCTGGACTCACTCCACTACCTAGCTGATTATAGTGAAGAACAAGACGCCATTGTTGGCCTTTCAACAATTGCTTCCCCAATTCTAGGCTCTAATTCATTCAATAAGAAATTTATTAAAACCCTAAATCTTATTCATAATTTTTCGGACTCAAAGCTTTATCAATTAATTGATGGCAAGAAAGACATCTTGGCAAAAGAAATGCAGAAGTCACTTTCTTCGACTTTTCGCAGGCCTTGGATGAGAAATAACCACGACAAACTTAACCAAAATCTTTTCTATACTTCGATAGGATTTTCATCAAAGTGGTATGAGAGTCATCTCTGGATGATTCTTATGAAGATGTTTATTAGAAGCAAGAAGGATAATGATGGAGTTGTTGATACTGAAAGTTCATTATTCCCATACTATTTTGAAAGGGGCATCAAGCTTGGTATTTTAGATGGCCATCACCTTATTGGAAGAAGATCTTCTTTCTACTGCCAAGAAGCTTTGATTGAGGCCCATATTCACTATCTAAAGTATAAAGGGCTACTCTTTTAAGCCGCCCTTTAAATTCATCAGTACTAATTTTGACATTGTTTTAAGAGTTTCAAATACACCAATACCCTTAACAGCTACTGCATCAAAGGCAGGCCTTTCATCGGCATTAAGTGTTTGATTCATATCCTCAACAGGTGTGACATTTGGAAGATCTCTCTTATTCCATTGGAATACAATTGGAATCTGATCAATATCGTAACCTTGTTCAGTAAGATTTGCTTCAAGGCTTTTAAGTGATTCGATATTGGCCTCCATTCTCTCAAGTTGAGAATCGGCAACAAAGATCACGCCATCAACTCCGCGTAAGATTAACTTGCGAGAAGATTCGTAAAAGACTTGTCCAGGAACTGTATATAAGTGAAAGCGAGTTTTAAAACCTCTAATCTCACCTAGATCAAGTGGTAAGAAATCAAAGAAGATTGTTCTTTCATTTTCTGAGTCGAGAGAAACCATCTCTCCCTTATTTCCACCAGCAGTTTTCTGATAAATATATTGGATATTCGTTGTCTTACCACCAAGACCTGGCCCGTAATAAACGATCTTACAATTAATTTCCTTCGTATTGTAATTTACAAAAGACATGTGGCCCCCGTTATCCTAAAACGCCTGCAAAGAGGTCATCGACTTCGTTATCACTTATATCATCGAATAGAAAGACCTCGTTTGGATCACTATCCCCTGATAAATGTGCTTCAATAAATTCTGGAAGCTTTGATTCAATACTTCTAATTCTTGCCTTTAGTTTTGCCGGATTATCCACATCAAAATAGATAAGACTTAGATAGATATCATCAAAGAATCCTGAGAGCTTTGTAATATAAATCCCTTTTGAAGAAGTTGCATAATTGAATCTAAACTCATCTTGCGTTTCTTCTGGGATAAATTGAGAAAGAACTGAACTTGCCTGCCATACACCTGCAATAAGGGCACCAGCAGTATCACTATCGAAATCAGTTTCAACACTTTTAAATGAATACAGTGGAATTCCGTCCTGACGACAAACAATTAAACCACTATTAACTAGAGAATCTAATCCACTATACTCTCTAAAAAACTCTTGAATAACGACTTCGATGTTATCCATAAACCTTCCTTACATTTTGGTTTTATTTTCTAATGCCTTAGATATTGTCATTGTATCTAAGTAGTCGAGATTCCCACCCATAGGAATCCCAAAGCCAATTCGATCGACGTTAACTTCATCTGAAAGAACTGATTTAATATAACTACAAGTCGCATCACCCTCAACAGATGGACCAATAGCTAAGATTACAGATTTAATACCGAGTTCATCAACACGCTTTTTAAGCTTATCAATATTCAACTCCGCTGGACCAACACCCAGAAGTGGATTTAGTACTCCACCTAGTACATGGTACAGTCCTCTGTATTGGCCACTTCTTTCAATGGCCATGTAATCAGTAATTGATTCAACAATACAAATCTCAGTTGATTCTTTACGATGAATATCACTACAAACAGCACAGATATCTTCATCAGCAAAGACACCGCATTGATTACATTTTTTTAATTCTGCTAATTCATTTAGAGCAACAGCAAAGTCTCCTAATTCTTCCTTAGTCCACTTTGCTAAGCTAAGAACATGTCTTAGCGCACTCTTTTCTCCAATGCCAGGCACTTTAGAAAATGAATCAACAAGATTATTAATTCTTTCAGGTAGTTTCATTAAGTTTTAGCCTTAGAAAAGTCCTGGAATATTTAGTCCACCAGTAACTTTGCTCATCGCATTTGAAACCATATCTTGAGATTCTTTAATTGCCTGATTTACTGCAGTTAAAACAAGATCTTCAAGAGTTTCAACATCAGTTGGATCTACTGCTTCAGGATCAATCTTGATAGCTTGAATTTCTTGCTTACCAGTAATTGTGATTTTAATAGCACCACCACCTGAAGAAACCTCTAGCTCACGCTTTTCAAGTTCTTTTTGAAGTGTGCTAATTTTTTGCTGCATTTGTTGTGCCTGTTTCATTAGGCCTTGCATTCCCTTTGCCATTTTATTCTCCAATTTTATTCATCTTCATTTAAGATAATTTTATCAACCTTAGAGTTAAATATTGAACTGGCCAATTGAAGCATTTCATCACCTTCAATTTCCTTTCTTTGATTTTGTTTTTCAATATTTTCATTCTCTATATTAATTTCAAATTTCGATTTAAAATCTGTTTCTTCTGCTTTCTTTTTTTCGACTAGCTCGATTGATAGATCAATCTCTTGCACTTGAAAATATTTTCTAAGATGCTCTCTTACCTTCTCAAGTGTTTCCTGATTATTCATATGATCAAAGAAAACTTTTGCACCAGTAGGATAACCGATAAGAAGGGATACCTTGTCTAGTTGAACAACTAGATCACCAATTAAATTCCCTTGCTCCATATTTGCACCCATAACAGGTGAAGTCTTTGCTAAGAACTGAAGAAAACCATCCCAAGACTTAGGGCCCTCAATAACAACTTCTTCCTCAGTGGATTCCGCTTTAATTGACTCAACATCTTGTGTTTCTCCATCAGAATCTTCACTAGATTCTTTTGGTGGTTCTATAGGATCATCAAAAATAATTTTATGAGGCTTTACGGCCTCTTCTTGTATTGGCTCTTCAGCAACAGGACTAGGAGTAACTTCTAATTCTGGTTGTGCTTGTATTTGAGGTTGCGGTTGAACTTCTTCAGTCGTTACTTCTTCAGTCTTGGCCACAACTTGGGCCTCAGGCTTTCCCGCACTATCCTCCACCTGAGTGTCTGCAATTATCTGATGTCTTAATGCTACCTTTCTCATTGCTAAGAGTGTTGCATCCGTCGGAATAATTGACTCAAGCGTCCACGTAAAATCCTTAGCGAGTGTTTCATATACCCAGTAAAGTTCTGCACGTGTTGTACGATCAAATATATCACCGTCCACTTTTGAAAGAACTCTCGACTTATCGTTGAAATCTTTTGCAATAACAATTGAAAATAGATTTTCAAGTAAAGACTTTACAATATTTTGTAGAGAGATATTTTGTGAAATGAGAGCACTAAAAGTATTAGTCAGCTCTTCAATATTTTCAGAAAGAGTTGAATCAATTAATGTTTTAATTGAGCTAAGCTTTGCGATCCCAAGGGCCTGAGCAAAGATATCCTCTGTAATTTCTTGTCCAAAAGAAAAACTTAAAACCTGATCAAATAAAGAAAGCGTATCTCTAAAAGATCCATTACCAAGCTTAGCTAGAGTTTCAATTAACTCTGAGTTAGCAAAAGTAATATCTTCAAGCTGTGCAATGTGAATAATATGAGACTTAAGCTCTTCAACTGTTGCATTAACAAAGTCGAAACGCTGACATCTCGAAAGAACTGTTCCAAGTAGTTTTTCCGGCTCAGTTGTCGCCATTAAAAATACGGCATGCTCTGGAGGTTCTTCTAATGTTTTTAAAAGGGCATTGAAAGCACTATTAGAAAGCATGTGAACTTCATCAATAATATAAACTTTATACTTACCACTAGATGGTAGATAAGAAATATTACTAATTAGCTCTCTTACATCATCAACACTATTATTAGATGCACCATCGATTTCAACGACATTCATTGAAGCCGCAGAATCAAAGTCCTGACATGCACTACATTCACCACATGGGTTTTGATTCTCATCACGAGTTTCACATCTTAGTGCTTTTGCAAAAATTCTAGCTATCGTTGTCTTACCAATCCCACGTGTGCCAGAAAAGATATAGGCATGACCTAGTCGGTCTTCTCTCAGTGAGTTAACTAAAGTTTTAACGATATGTTCTTGCCCAACAAAATCTTGAAATTTTGCAGGACGATATTTTCTGGCCAAGACCTGATATGACATTAAGCACCATCACTTTATATGATTTTAAAATTTTACTTGTTAACTATAGGAAAAATTATAGGTATTGGAAAGGGGCAGCCGATACAAACACAATGCAACAAAAGTTACCGTTGCTTCGTTCCCGACCTGGCGGAGTTAGCTCCGCTACATTTGTCTGACCGGCTACCGAACATGAATATAATATTTATCTTAGTATGATGTCAATGAAAGCTAGTATTTAATGATAATCGTCTCACCTTTGAGACACACCGAGTCGGAATTGATGAACTTCATCACAAATTTCAAAACGAATTTTGTTGCTGTCATACCTGCAACTCGTGCTCGGTTAACTTTAATTCTCACTTCACGCTGCTCTGGATGAACATCGAGTTTTCCAGCGGCCTTAAATTTGAAAGTGAATAGAGACTTTAGCTTGGCCGTCATATTAAAGTGGCCATCAGCAACAGTAATTTTTAGATCACGAATACGATTCTTATCTGACTCTTTCTTATCTTCACTAATCTTTTGAATACTAAAATCAGATCTTCTAAGGCATCCTTCATAAATTGAAACAGCATCCACTTCCTTATCAGACGGATCTATTTTTACACAACGTGCCTCAATCTTAGTGAAAGTAAATTCACCTTTTTTAGTTTGGGCCTCTAGTTGATTAGCAATCAGACCAAGGTGCTGTTTTTCAAAATAAACTTGTCCGTCAAAAACATTAAATGGCATCCCTTCTCTAAGTAACTTAATCTCTTTTCCTGCAATTCGAGACTCTTCTAAACAACCAGCGAAGATTAGATCAAGATTAAAAGCACTTAAATTTGGGTCTTTATAACAATCAATATTAATATTCTTAAAGTTAATCGAACTATTGAGAAGGTTACCAGAAGCGCTTTGAGCATCGATGATTATTGAATCTTCTTTAAAGGCAACTTCCTTTCCACGAATATTTACATTAGATTGACTCGCACCACTTTGTTTAATTTCTACAATTGCGAATTCTTTGCCCTCAAGTGGCTTAATGTGCATATCCTTCAAACAAATTTCATCTAAGTTAAATGTAAACTCATCACTTTGACATTTAATATCAACATCTTTGATATCAAAAAGAAATTGTTCTGCGCCAATACTAAGTTGTGGCCCATTTGCAAAAAAACCAGTCTCTGCAAATTCGATTTTAGCTTCTTTTGCATAAATCATATTAAGTAGATCAATTTCAGTGAACTGTGGAAGATGAGTTGTAAGATTTAAATTATCTTTTTGAAAATTAATACGATTATTAAATAAGAAAGTATTAACAAGAAATAATTCACCATTCTCAGTTAAATCAAACTCAACGGCATCGTATTTTATATACACATCTCTGGCATGGGCAACGCCACCAAGAAAGTCACTTCCTAATTCTCTATTTAAGCTGATGGAATCAACTTCAAAAAACATAGAATTGGCCATACAAGATAATGCGAATGTTGCCGATAAGATAAATTTAAACATGTATTTATGTTCGATAAATATCGTCAGAATGTAAACACTAGAGATTTAACTTTGACGCTTTCGATAAGTTTTTCGACGCAATTTGAAGAAATCTGATAATACTTTCGAGCACTTAAAGTGCTCAACGCCACCAATGATAGAAAATTTATGATTGAAGCGCTTATCTTTTTGAAAACTATAACCAAGTGAAACTGATCCCGCCTTCTGATCATAGGCACCAAAGACAACATTTTTAAAACGTGCCTGCAAAATTGCATATAAGCACATTGGACAAGGCTCAAGCGTAATATAGATTGTGCAATTAAGAAGTCGCCAATCCCCAAGTTTTTCACTCGCTTCTCTGATAGCGAGAATTTCGGCATGGGCCGTCGTATCTTTTTGATGTTCTTTTAAATTATGAGCACGAGCTATCACGTTATCATTTTCGTCAACAATGATTGCTCCAACAGGAACCTCTCCCGCCTTAAAAGCAAGCTCCGCTTCTTTAAGGGCCAGGTTCATATTCCAAATGTGTGATTTAATACTCATGATTTAAATTTTTTATCTTTTTTGGCCTTACGCTCAAAATTCCAATACTTTTCTAATTCACCATAACGACGACGAGAAGTTTCATCAGTGTTGTGAAATCTTACACCGTATGTAAAAGGTCGTCCTATCGAATGCTGTCTTTTAGATACCACTTCAACACTCAGGCGTCCATCAATGCTTGCAGTTAGAGGCTCAATTTCTAGCTTTTGACCAATCTTCAAATCATCGAACAAAGTAAGGCCACCAGCCTTACGACGTAGATCAACTAATCTTCCCTCCACTCCATCAAGACCTTCCGAGTAAACACACGTCTTTAAGTCGTTGCGGTACCTAAAGTCATATTCCCACCAACTTATGACAGGATAGAAAACAGGTGTATACAAAGAGAAACAAAGGACACCAAGTAACATGAGAGACATTGTGTAGAGAAAAAATAATGAGAAGTCATTATAGTAATACAAGGACCTCAAGATATAAAAAATAACAAAGAGTGCAACGACGACACTTAAAGTCCAAAAAGAATAGTGAACATTTTTTTGCATTCGATAATAGAGTCGATAAAGGATTACGGAAAAGATAATTCCAAAAAGTGCGATAAAGTTAAATTGAAACTTAAAGAACTCATAACCCTTGGCCAAGAAGAACAAGAACATATGTAGCGAAAACAATGCTTGAACTTTATTGAAGTCACTCTTAATTGATAGTTTACTGATACTGATTAACATTATTCTATTTTATCAAAATAGGATTATTTGATAATTAGTGGAACTATTTGCTTAGCGCCCTCTTCACGAGTAAATTTATATTTTTTATCATCTATTGTTAACTCATACTCACCAGGCTTAAGGTTAACCGGATAAAGATGGATATGGTCATAAATACCATACCAAGATCGTAGGTCAGCTAATTCTGATTCTTGAATTGCTCGGTTTCCAGCAGCGTAAGCAGCACTTGCAGAGAGATAAGCAATCAGGCTGCCATTATTGTAGAGACTACGATAAGTCTGATAGGCAGAAGTTAAAAGAGCAATATGCTTAGCCGCAAGCCTTGCCCCTACTTTTGCTTCTAAAAGTGAGACATCATTTTTTAAAGAACTACTTAAGACTTCAGAAGTATTGGTCATAAGTACAGAGGAACCGCTTTCTTGCTCCTCTCCTTTAGCATTTTTAATTATGATCTTTTTAGGAGTCGATACTGTCGTTGAATCAATTTTTGGTAACTCAAAGTAAATCTTTGGTTCAGCACCTCTGGTAAGAGCGAGCATTTTCAAAGAGAATGTTACAAAATCATCCATCCCCTCGTCATTTGAAATATAAACTCCCACAGGAAGGCCCAGTGGAAAGTCGTAGACTTTGGCCGTTTTCTTAATGACGTGGCCATTTAAAATAATGATATATGTATTGAATGATTTTCTATTATTAAAGAAATCGTATGTGCTCTTATAAGTCTCAGTTTCTGTTATATACTTTGAAAGCTCACCCTGACTCATTAAGTGGAGTTTTTTATAATCTTCTTGATATTTTTTATGTGATGAATTGTAACTAGGATATAGTCCCATTTGCTGAATAAGATCTCTTTTTCCTATTTTTTTAAAATTATTAACAATCGAACGATCCTTGGCCCTACCATAAGTATCATGAACGACAATTCCCATCAGATCAATAAAGGTTGATCCCTTATAGATTGCACGTCCTCTATTTTGGGCCTTAAAGTTTTCGATATAAGCACTCCAATCTCTTAGAGTTGATACCATTGCCTGTTGATGAAATCTCTTTTGCTTATCCGAAGTAACTTCTTTGCTCTTCATATAGTGAGCAAGAATTTCATAAAATCGTATATTGGCCTGTTCAAATTGATTTGGATAATAGATGTCAGTTGCCTCTCCAATAAAAAGGGACTCTACTTTATTGGAGATACTAATCTTATACAATTCATTTGCGATCTCTTTAGCATTGTTAAGATACAAAAGAGCATTGTCATAGTCTTTTAAATTAAAATAAGCAATACCGAGTTCAGCTTGCTTTAGGAAGCGATCTTCCTCTCGCTTATAGACTTCACCTTTATTAATTTTTTCAACAACACTTTTGTAGTCGTTACTTTTATATAAAGATGAAATGAGGTCACCTTCATCCCTTACTTTCCTGGCTGCACATGAGACAAGAATGATAAGGAATGAATGTGTTAAAATCTTTTTTAAATTAGTAATATTCAACTAATTACCAACCTACTTTCGATTTTTCAGAATACTTATTTACACGTGTTCTTGTTCTCATAACTTCGACACCTCTAGAAATGTCCGTCATGCGAATATTCATTGTGTATTCTTTTAATGTTTTTCCACTTCTTGAACGTGGCTGCATTCTTACATTACCAAAGATCATTATATCTGCACCTGCAGCATTTCCAATTTTCTTTGCTTCAGCAGGACTAACCATCCCATCGTTTTGATATTGAATTTCTTTTAACAGGGCCTCACGAGCAGAAGCATCGATTAAAATATATTCTCCAGACTCACTTAATTGAGTTAAGAATTCATCAGAAATATCATCTGACGGAAAATATGGCTCGGCCGTTTGATTACTAAATTCAGCAACAAATACTTTTGGGCGTCTACCTAACTTAAGTAGATAATTTTTAAATCCTTTATGTTGTTTCATTTTTTGAATCACTGTTTCAACTGAATTTTCAGTATCACGCGTAACCCATGCATCAGTAATTTCTAATGACTTCTCATCTGATGTGTCACCCGAAACACGCTCAGCTTGAAATCCCCCACATGAAACTAATGTAAAAAGCACAGTAAGAGCTAAAATCTTTTTCATATATCCTCCATTAAATTTTTAAATCAACAAAAATATCAGGTAAATCATCCATCAACTCATCAACAACTTCTTCAATGATGGCCTTTTCTGAACGACCTGTTTGTGTATACCTTTTTGTAATATTCAATTTCTTCTTATTAAAATTAATCTCCAACGTCTTTTTTACAAAACCATCAACGTTTAAAAACTCGTCGATTAATGCAATTGCAATATTTAAGCGTTCCTCACTCTTTCCTGAAAATACATTATTCTTATTAAGCTCACTTATTAACAGCTTATCAACGATTTCAAACTTAGGTTGTGAATAAACGTGTAATGTAATTTCCTTTTTAGAACGTGCTTCATACTTTTTAACTTTAGACTTATAATTATCTGCCAAAGTCATCATATATAGCTCTAACTTTTTAATAACACTATTATTGGCCCTAATTTTAGAAAGAACTAAATTATAACCAGTCTTATATAAGTCTTCATTTTCTTTCTTTAATCCAGAAATATCACTTTTCAATTTAGTCATGAACTTTTTGGTATTAAGCCCCATTAAGACACAGTAGTATGATTCCTCATCAACAAATGACTCAATCATTTCAACGCCAAATAAGTTTTCAGAAACTTCTTCGCTGACAAAATCAGAATACTCGCCTTCATCTAATTTACCATTAGAGCTTTCAATCGAAATAAATTTTGCTTTTACTTTAACCTGAAAGTTCTTGGCTATTTCTACTCGTGCATCCTCAGTCGCCTCTTTCTCACTTAGGCTACAAGTCTTTGCACATAGAAAATCCTTAGGACATGATTTTATTTGTCCAAACGAATAAAGACTCAAAAGTGAAATAAGTAGGATCTTAATCTTCAAATTTTTGTCTCAGCTCTTCTTTGTGTGAATCTTTAGCAACAGCAATTGCTTTTTCTTGTGCATATCGAATTGCTCTTTGTAGAGTGTCTTCTTTAATACCTACTAACGAATAGCAAGTGTAGTATGGATCACCAATAAGCTTTTCATCTTTCATTTTTTGTCTTTTTTCCCAGTACTGTTCTTTTACACGAACCCCAGAAACTTTTGTTCTAATTGATTGAGTTAGAGTTTCTGAAAATGTTTTAATTTCTTGTGAGTCCTCATCAAGATTCGTTACTTCAGTGTAATCATTTGCAATCTCCTGAGAGATTTCAGAAGCAATAACTGCAGTTGATCTGGCCGTAGCAGACTTAACACAAAGTCTTCTATTTCTGTTTTCAGATTGTGATAGGAAGTAGTGATAGTCTTTATCACCCTTGTAGTTATCAACGCTTTCTAACCAATCAGGCTCAATTTTATTTGAAGCATTTAAGATTTTATAATCAATTTCAAACTCTCTTGCCTTCTTTCCAGAAGCACAAGAAATCAACGCAATTGATATTAGAAAAAATGAGAAAAACTTTGTCATGATATCTCCTAAAAAAATAATCTTAGCGGACTTTTCCAAGTCAACTAATTTTACTTTACGTTGAGATATAATCAATGAAAAATTATTTTAATAATTCCTTAACAGCAACATGACTTAGCAAGAAGCCTACTGTTCCTGTCATGTATGTAGCAGTACCTAGCCCACCATCACAATCTAGCTTAAGTGCTTTCGAAGTATTATCAATTTCGCACTTTTTAATCTTCTTTGATGGCTCAGGGGAATAGACACATTGAACCTTGGCCTTTGAACGGCCAAGAGGGTAAAGGTGCTTCTTTTTAAGCTCTTGTCTCACCTTACGATAAAGCATATCTTGTTTCGTCTTAGATAATTCTGCAACAGTGATCATTGTAGGATCAACTTTTCCACCAATTGCTCCAGAACTTACAATTTTAACTTCACGCTTATAACACTCATTAATTAATATCGCCTTCTCACGGGGCGCATCAATAGTATCGATGATAATCGAAGGCTGCTCAGCAAATATCTTATCCATATTCTTTTCATTAAAAAAACAATAATGACAGACAACTTCACAGTCAGGATTAATTGTCGCGATCCTCTCTTTAAGAGCATCGGCCTTCATCTTTCCATAATTTCCATCGTGAGCATGTAGTTGGCGATTAGTATTTGAAACACAAATATCATCGAGATCAACTAAAGTGATTTTATTAACTCCGAGACGAGCAATCGATTCAACACACCAAGTTCCAACACCACCAAGGCCAATAATCATAAAATGTGAATCTTTAATTACAGTGAAAGCCTCAGCTCCAAGAAGGGCCGCTATTCCATTAAATCTTTGTTCGTGATTTGACATAGGCTTGTAAAAACAGGTGCTTAAGAAACATGGCGCACTCGGCAGGAGTCGAACCTGCGACCTTCTGATCCGTAGTCAGACACTCTATCCAGCTGAGCTACGAGTGCGCATGTAGGAGTTATTTATAGCCCCTAACTGCTCATATTGTCAATGCGTTCTTGCATTCAAGGAAATATTTGTCAGAGGGCCCTAAAAAATTGGACAATAGGCTCAATTTATTAATTATTTACCAGTTTAATACATGAACAAATTTTTACTTATATTACTGACTCTTCCCCTGCTAACTCTTGCCAGTGAAAGTAGTGAGCTACAAAAATCCCTCGATCAAAGAATCAAAGAGGATAATCATTCAAACAGTACCTCTTCCCTGGTTACTGCACATAGGCCTAATTATATTTTGCCAATTACCTATATGCACGATCCTAATGAAGCACCCTACCCTTCAGACGATGAGCTTAAGAATATCGAAACTAAATTTCAGCTTAGTTTCAAGTTCACAGTTTTGTCTCATATCTTTGGGTCTAAGACTGACTTGAATTTTGCCTATACTCAAAAGTCATTATGGCAACTTTACAATAAGAAAAACTCGGCGGCATTTAGAGATACCAATTACGAGCCGGAGTTATTTATCTCTTTTGAGCCGTTTAATGAAGACTGGCGTATTTTTAAAAACTATTACCATTTTGGATTTGTTCACCAGTCAAATGGTCGTGACTTACCCTTGTCACGTAGCTGGAATAGAGTCTTTGCAACGACATTCTTCGAGTGGCAAAAAACATTATTCATGCTCAAGGTTTGGTATCGTATAAGTGAAGAAGCTAAGGATGGCCCGACTGATTATACGGGAGATGACAATCCCGACATTACTGACTATCTTGGCTATTTTGAACTAACAGGTATCCATAAAATCAACGGGCATACACTTTCTTGGATGCTAAGAAATAATTTAAAGAAAGATAACAAGGGTGCTCTTGAAGTTAATTGGTCTTTTCCTTTGCCGGAAACACGTTTAAAAGGTTATCTTCAAGTTTTCACTGGCTATGGTGAAACGATGATTGATTACGATTATAATATGACTCGAGTAGGACTCGGTGTCGCATTTACAGATTGGTTATAATGAAAAAAATATTAGCGACAATTTTACTCTCTACACTTACTTTTGCCAGTAACTATAAACCAGAATACTGGGGTATTGGATTTGGTTATCGTAATGCAGATATTCCATTCAAAGTAAAAGATAAGAAAGTTTCTGATATTATTCCTCTCTTCTTTTATAAGCGTGGAGACTTCCAGCTCGATGGCCTATCGGCACACTTCACTTTTTATAGACCAATCAAAAAATTAAATATCAACCTTATGTCAAAGTATCGCTTCTTTGATATTCCTAAAGATACGCAAAACACAGTTCGTGGAGCTGGCTTCGACTATGGTTTTGAAGCACAATACATCCACTCGAAAATGTGGAGAACGAGTGCGCAAATTCTTGCTGATCATTCAACAAGAAGCTATTTCACACTAAGGACTGAAGCTGACCTTGTGTGGAAAAAGGTTTTCTTTCGCCCTTATGCCTATGCAACTTTTAGAAGTGCAGAGTTTAATAACAAGTATTATGGCCTAGATGTATCAACACCTGGCCCAGGCTATGAAGTTGGTGCCGGAGTCAAGGCTGCCATAAGAGTACATAAAGATTTTAATATCCTGACTCATGTAAAAGTAAGTGCCTTGGATAATGAAACGGCAGACGCTCCTACAATTCGCAACCAGGTAAATACAGAGACGTTCTTAGGTATTGGCTTCATGGATCCACACCTAATCCATATGAATGGACACGAGATTACAAAGCGTACAAAACTTAAGTCGAAAACTTTTATTAGGGCAGCCTATGCGATGGCCACACCATCAAACTTGAGTGATATCCTCTCTTTTCACACAGCAACTGATAAGTATAAGAATGACATGGTTTCTTTTGCTTATGGTATTCCAATGGCCGATCAATTCCTAGGAGCTGATATTCCAGTCTATCTACTGCCTCAATATGTTGGACATCTTAAAAGTGACGTCCAAGAAAGAAGTAATGAGTTTGCACTGGCCGTTAAGATCTTTATTCCATTTCACTGGCCTATTCAGTGGAGACTTGGTCTTGCTGAAGGCATTTCTTATGCCGACCAAATCACTTATATCGAAGAATTTGATATTTCTGGAAAAGGATATCGCAGTAGTAAGTTCATGAATTACTTAGACTTTTCTATCGATTTTAGCTTAGAAAAGGCAGGACTTAAGCACACGTGGCTGGGACTTATGATCCACCACCGCTCAGCTATTTTTGAATCGTCTTCAATGTTTGGTCGAATCAAAGGTGGAAGTAATTATATAGGAGCCTATATTCAACAGGATCTATAGAATCCCCGAAGGTTTCAATTAAAAAAATTGAAAAACTCAATGATTTCAATAATCTCTATAGTGGAAAAATCTTCTTTCCTGACCTTTGTCATGAAAATTCCGCTCTAGAAACATGATATTCATCCGATAATGGGTGCATGAAAAATTTAAGCTATATATTCACTCCATTATTTTTATCGACCACTATCACAGGGCTTTGCATCTACTACAGTCAGATAAGTCTTACTCAAGGACTTGCTTTCTTTAGCGCACTAATTCCTGTTACATTTTTTGCTGTAAAGGAGAGAAGAAGCCATCGAGTTAATCTTCAATCTTTTGTACAAAAACTAGATTACCTTCAACGAAATATTGTTGGAACAAACGCTCAGTTTTTTGAATCTTGTGAACAACTCGATGAAAGCACCGAAGAGCAAGCAAGTGCTGTTATTCAAACAAGTGCCACGAGTGATGAAATTAGTGCCATGATTACTAAGACTACTGGATCGATTGACTCATTTGAAGCAAATATTAAAGAGATCAACGGGCTTATTAGTAGAAGTGACCACTCATTAGCAAAACTTGAAAAGAATATCCAATCGAGCTTAACAACAAGTCGTGATATCACTGAATCACTAAGTGATATTGTTGTTAACCTTAATGGTTTCTTATCGACATTTACTGATGTTGAATCCAAAGCAATGCTTATTAACGACATTGTTTTCCAAACGAAGCTTCTTTCTTTCAACGCTTCAGTTGAAGCAGCTCGTGCCGGAGAGCATGGAAAGGGATTCTCAGTTGTCGCTGAAGAAATTGGGAAACTAGCATCAACAAGTGGAGAGAGTGCAGAGGCCATCAATGCCACACTTCATGAAGCACAATTAAAACTAAATACTCTTATATCGAATATTCAAGAAAATAGTAAGAATCTAAACGAGAGACTAGACCACACTGCTGAGTCTTGTGATAGTACTCTTCAAGAATTTAGACATAGCTTTAATCAGACTAATGATGAAACAGTTAAGATGAACGAGCAGATTCAAGAAGTAACAGTTGCTGCCAAGGAACAAGAAAATGGTGTCATTGAGCTACGTGATGCAATTCATGCTATTAACAATTCCACGCAAAGAAGTACCCTAGTTGTTTCTCAAACGCTTAATCTAGCAAATACAATTAGTCAGTACCTAAGTGAGCTTTCTGGATCAATCAATCATACAAAAGAATCTCAGAATATTAGAATTAACGAAAATATTGAATTAATCCCATGGGAAGATAAGTACAATATTGGTATTTCAAAAGTAGATGGTGAACACCAAGAACTACTTCGTAAAATTAATGCTCTTATCAATGCAATGAATGTTGGAAAAGGAATGAAAGAGTCTTTCCAAGCACTAAAAGAATATACAGTGTTTCATTTTGATGAAGAAGAAGAGTATATGTTAAGCATTAACTATCCTTCTTATGAGTCACATAAGAGAGTTCACGAAAAGCTTTTATCTGCAGTTGCACGCTTTGAACAACAACTTCATAACGGAACACTTGAAAAAGATAAGCTAGCGAGCTTTTTAAAGAACTGGTTATTTACGCATATTATGGGAATTGACACTAAGTATGCAGATCATGCAAAGAAGCAGCGAACAACTAAGTTCGCTGCCTAATTGGAGTTAAAACTCAGGATAAAATACTTTTGCAAATCTTGAGTAATTTTCAAATTGAGGCATATGCCCTAAACCATCTAATTCAATTAGCTTAAGTTTAGGGTTTTTCTTTTTTAAGTCCTTACCTAAATTCTGATATTGACCTAACTTTCTTTTTACACCCTTTTTCTTCCAGCCACGTCCTGGTCCTGTTCGATCCCGAGTCCCTAAAATTAAAACTGTCTTGGCCTTAATCTTTGGGATCTTAACGACAATATTATCGTTAAAAATTGGGCCATAAGTTAAGGCCGCATTCCAAGCAACATCTTCGTAATCTGGGCCATTTAACCAGCCTTTAAAAGGCGTCAGAAGCTCCTCATATGAATCGGCCCATGCGCCATCATAGTAATTCTTTCTTTGATAATTTCTGGCACCATCAACCGTTTTGTTTTTTTCAATATTATAGAAAAACTCCGGATCTTTATATTCAGCATAGTCCAAGTACGCTTCTAGGCCAATTGGATTAACAAGTACGACTTTTTTAATGTCTCGGTACATGGCCCCCATATTAACAGCAAGCATTCCCCCCATTGAGTGACCGACAACAGTATACTTTTTAACGCCAATTGACTTCAAGAGATCGTGGGTATTCTTAGCTAGCTGAGGAAAACTATAACTATAATTTTTTGGCTTAGAACTTTTACCAAAGCCAATTTGGTCAGGAATAATAACTCGGTAACCTTTTTTCACAAGATCATTGGCCACTCGTTCCCAATAAAACCCTGCAAAGTTTTTACCGTGAAGAAGAACAGCTACCTTATGTTTTGATTGACCAATATCCATATAACGCATTTTTAACTTCTGTCTTTGTGAAGAAAGCTCATATGTTTTTACAGGAAAGGGATATTTAAATTGGGATAATTCAGCATCAAAGCTTAATTTACTTTCAGTACTTGTTGCACATGAAACGAGAAAGAGCGCTAGAAGTAGCGTTGTGATAATTTTCATTTTACATCCTTTGTTAGCATGTAAAATTTTAAAAATGACTAGTGCGGATGTAAACCCATCTAACAAAGAGTTAACAAATCAAATGTTTAAGTCGGATACTTAGATGCGAATTCCAAAGCCTAAAGATGACTGATACTCATGTTCATCATCAGTGAAGATAACATTCATTCCAGCATTTAACGTGAATACATTCATAAGATTAATTGCAAGACCTGTTCCCGCATATGGATTGACGTATGTAGCGGGCTCAACTGTAGTTGTTACCCCTGCTTCAGTTCTTTCATACTTACTATCACGTGCATGTGCTCCGGCCCTTAAATACCAATTTAGAGCTCGGCCAAGGTTAAATGAACTTCTAAGCCCAAGCATATAATTTGTTGAATCATCGCTAATATCAACACCAGTATCAAATGACTCGTCTTCCTTTGCCTGTGTCACCTCTGCCTCAAGTGATAAGTACTTTGGGCCATAGTTTGCTCTTAGGCCGTAAAAGAGACGACTAGACGTATGTGGAGTTGGAAGTATCTTTTGTACACGCTCATACCCTACGACAGGCTCAATTTCTAAATTACCGCTCTTAAAGCCACCAAAACTTCGGCCTTGAGCAAAAGTTGAAAGAGAAATAATAATTGTAAGTGCAGCTAGTAGTAGTTGAGTTTTCATAAAACTATTATCGCATGTCTATAGGGGCAATGTATTTGAGGGGTAAATATGGCCTAAGGTGAAATTTAGGTACAAAAAAAGACCGCATTTGCGATCTGACATTTAATTGGGAATTTTAAAATGGCGGAGACTGACCTGCGGCACGTGCGTGAGCACAGTGACGTTGAGTCTGCTTAATATGCATAAGAAAAAAACAAGCGTTAGCGCCAGTTTTTTTGTGATCAATTTGATGTTGGATTTAATAAAAGAATTATTTGATTCAAAATGGCGGAGAAGGCGAGATTTGAACTCGCGGTACCCGGAGGTACGACACCTTAGCAAGGTGCTGGATTCGGCCACTCTCCCACTTCTCCACTAAGAAAAAAAGTGGCGGAGGACACAGGATTCGAACCTGCGGAGCTCGCGCTCAACGGTTTTCAAAACCGCCGCTTTCGACCACTCAGCCAATCCTCCGCAAAATACAAATATTTTGCATTCGTGAGATATATTATTAAGATTCTTACACACATTTGTCAACGCTTTAATGCATTTATTAATGCAAGAATATTTTGACGGTCTCTTGCGGCTGGGCTGAGCGTCAAATATCTTTGAAATTTATCAATGGCAAGGTTAGGTTGACCAAGCTCTTTATACAGAAATCCCATCATCTTATTTAAGTCTGGATCGTTCGGATTAAGCCTGTTAGCGCGCTGAAAGAACTGTAGTGATGGTACAAACTCTCTTGTTTGAAACGTTAGTTTTCCCATTGAGAAAATAGCATCAAAATAGTTTTTATTAATCTGTATTGCCTTAGATAAATTCTTTTTGGCCTCTTGGACTTTTTTGCCTATTAAATAAATTTCCCCTAGCATATAGTATCCAAACTCTGAATTTGGATGCTTTTCAATTTCAACGAGGGCCGCTTTTTCAGCATCTCTGAATTTTCTTTGGCTAAAAAGAATCTTAGAACGATAGTAATTAATCCTAGGGTAAGTAGGTAATCTCTTTTCTAAGATGTCTATATGCTGATTAGCAAGGCCGAAGTTATTCATATGAATATAAGTGATGATTAGCTTTTCTCTTACGAGAAGATTTCCTGGCTCGTATACAAGAAGTTTAATCGCGTTCTCTATTAACTCTTTATAATTTCTTTCAATCTCAGAAACTTCAACTAAGTAAGAGTATAGTGCACCGTCTTTTTTATTCAGACGATCCAGAACCTCTTTCATCTCACGATAGGCTTCGTAGTTCTGATCACGATAGTAGAAGACTGCAATTTGCCCATAAAGCTTAGGGTTATCTCTGTGCTCTAGGAGTTCTTGTCGAAGGTAACCAATAGCAGTTGTCACACCATCTGTTTCGTAAAGGACCTTACTGTTTAAGATTTTATAATCAATATTGGAAGGGTTTAACCCCATCGCCTCATTTAGAAAAATCTTTGTTTGTTTAAACTTTTTATTTTTAAAAGCAATCTTGGCCATTTCAAATTGAGCAATATCACTAAGAGGATTTACTCTTGCAGCGGCCTTAAATTTATCGAAGGCCATCTTATCATTTGCAATTAAATTATAATAAAGCCCTAAGAGCATATGAAATTCAAAAGTCTCTCTAAACTTCTCACTTGTCGATAAAGCCGATAGTAAACGCTTGGCCTCATCTTTCTTGTAAGACATAATATTAGCTTTAATAAGAGCATAATTAATTCGTGGATTAACTGGGTGAAGTGCACGAAGCTTAGTTAGTGTTGTTATCGCAAAATCAAAATACCCTCTTTTGACTTGTAGCTCTGCTAAGTAAAGTTTTGCATCAATACTCGTCTCATCCAACGAAACAGCTCTTAAGGCCAATTCAAAGGCCCTATCCCAATTTAAAAGCGCAACTTCGTCTTTTGATTGCCTAATAAGAACTTTAATCTTACTTGTTGAAATAACTTTTTGAGTGAGATCACTTCCCGCTACATCTAAAGTTGCAAGAGTATCTCTTAGAGATTCATCATCATAGATCTTAAGTGATTGTTGGAATAACTTTGTCGCACCTTGAATGTCCTTATTATAGGCTTTAACAAAACCCATAAATTTTAAACCTTGGGCAAAGTTGTATGGTGATCCACCACCGTATTTTGCAATTAAGATCGAGGCAATCTTATTTAGTTCGCCCATTTTTT
This sequence comes from Halobacteriovorax sp. CON-3, assembly GCF_043196995.1. Taxonomy (NCBI): domain Bacteria; kingdom Pseudomonadati; phylum Bdellovibrionota; class Bacteriovoracia; order Bacteriovoracales; family Halobacteriovoraceae; genus Halobacteriovorax; species Halobacteriovorax sp. CON-3. The sequence goes on along the minus strand of NZ_JBEBNA010000001.1, from coordinate 2,042,191 downwards.
CTAATTCTAAGAGGAGGTCTCCATATATAATTAAGAATCGGTAATCACTTTGAAATTTTGTCTTATTCTCAGTTATAAGCTTAAGGGCCTCTGTACTATTCTCATTTAAGAGTAAGTAGTTAACCATTGCATCAATCGATTCAACTGTTCTTAGCTTTGCTTTAAATAGCTTGTCATAAACAATCTTGGCCTTATCGAGCTCACCTGCTTTTAAAAGATAATTCAAGTAAATTGAAAACATCTTAATGGAAGGCTTATTCGATTTTAAATAATTATATCTCTCGATAGCAAAAATCGCCGTTTCATACTTTTGAAAATAGGCATAGAATTGAGCGGCACCAATAACGACATCAATATCTGAGAGAAGCTTAGACTCTTCAATTCTAATAAGCTTAGACAGAACCTGACCTGCTTCAAATTTATTTTGTGTATCAATTAGTAAATCACTATAAGCGTGGATTAATTTGCTAATTGCAGGGTTTCCTGAAAACTTATAGCGAAGCGAGAGATTAAATTTGTTGGCCGCACTAATACGATTTACAAAGCCTTCTTGTTTAAACAAGGCCATACCTTCTTTATAGGCTAATTGTGCTTTTTGAGGTTGAGCAACTTCAGTTGCAACAGGAAATGAGATCTTTGGAACAACGACTGTTTCAATATCTTTCTTCTCTTCTGGCAATAGGAAGATGATTGTCACCACAAGAAATAATACAACAACGAGGTTTCTTTTCTTATTACTAGTAACTTCTTTCTTTTCGACTTTCTTTTGAACAACTTTTTTCTTCGGCTTCTTTTTAAGTCTACGCTCTTCCTGCATAATCTGAAGTTCAATATCACTATAATCTTCAGTCTTTGTTGGAAGCTCTTCTTTCTTTAATTCTGCAAGATTAAACATCTGAGTTGCAGCATCAGCATCCACAACTTCCTCAGGTTCCGGTTCTGGCTCTTTATCTTTCCCCTCACCTTCTTCACCTTCAGAATCTTCGTCATCGCTATCAAGATCAAACTCTTCTCTAAAATTATTTACAACGACAGTTTTAGCTACATCCTCGTCATCTTCTTGATTAGGACTTTGCTTTTTCAAACTAGAAACATTAACGAGAACTGTTTTATCAATTGGAGGAGGGCCTTCTTCTTCGACCTCATCCTTTGCTTCATCTTCTAATTCTTTCTTGGCCTTAAACTTCTCTTCGATCTCCTGATAGTCAATATCGATATCTTTGTCCTTAGAGAACTTAAATTCATTAAAGGCCGTCTTATCTTCACCAATTAGCGTGTGATGCTTTTGCTCACTATCTGTTTGAGCATATTTTACTTCTTTTTCTGTTTTTTCTTTAACAGGCGCTGGTTCTTCTATTTTAGAAAAGAGCTCACTTAGTTCTGGAATTGCATTTACAGGGGCCCAATCCCCAGTTGGAAACTTTTGAAATAGACATGAGTCATCGATTGCATCTTTATGACCCAACTCGATTAATTCTGAAAATACAAAGGGGCCCAAAACCTTATTCGATTTGGTTTTGACACGAAACTTTATCATGTCTTCATTATCCTAAGTATTTGAATTTAAATCAAATCTAGGCTGTGCGTGGATTATTTTTCACAATACCAAATATATTCTGTCTGTATGCTAGTGAAATAATCAAGAATATCGTCGAAAGTAATTGTAAATTCGTTAGATAATCCATGTGTAAATAAACAATATGTCCTATTAAAAATAAGTAGGCCACATGTACAATCCCCATTAGTTTTGAAACAAGCGGAGAATAATCAACCTTAATAGCAAATATTAATAAGTAGATGACTAAGAATAATTGATAAAAACTATCAATACCAAATGTTGGAAGATAGATAACTGCACTAGTCAAACATATCGACATAAGTTGAATGGCCTGATAACGAGTATCCACTTTTATAAACGAGAATATCACCTGCACACATAGGAATAGAAGGTAGAAATAAGGACTTAACTCTATATTCAAACTGATAAATCTTTCTAAGACAGATAAGCAGAAAATATATTGTAGGATTGATAGATATGGGCGCTTCTTTTCCTTAGGCATTAATAATGCTGTCGTAACAACAATTAAGATCTCATAAAAGAAATTCCCTAACTCAACACCTTGGAACTCTTTCACAAAGAAATAAACTACTGCGATGACAATCCAAGCGAGGATATAAAATAGGCTATGCTCACTCTTTTTGTCCGTATCAAAAAAACATAGTGCCCCTAAAAGCAGTACAATATCCGTAACACCAGTAAAATTCCAAATATTAAAAAGTGAAAACCATAAAAGTGTAAAACCTTTAAATAAAGATCTTAAGTCACCCTTACTATTAAAAAAGAAAAATGAAAAAGTAACTGCTGTTACAGCAAAATAACTTCTCTCTGTTGAAGAGAAAACAAAATCTTTAAATAGAAAATAAAACACACCTAAGAAAATAACTGAAAGAATCGATGTGCGTTGCTTTTCATTAATCCCAGAATATTTCTCTAAAATAGAGTTTAAAAAATATGTAACAGGATAGAATAATAATAGTGAATAAAAACTAGCTTGCATGGTTTAACTCCATACTCTTGTTACAGAAATCGACAAATATTGTAAGTAGAACCATCAAAGGTATCAGCTTTGCTAGACCTGAAACAAATGAAATCGATAAGATTATCGTCAGCATTGAAATATTAGCTGTCATAATAAATTGCATACGCTCCTTAGAACCTTTAATGAACTCAGATAATCCAAGTAAACTAAGGGACGTAAGTAATAGTGGTAATGTATGAACTTGAGTAAGTAGCAATAGAGATAGAGCAAGAATATTAATCGAATTAGTAACTCTTGATCTAAAATGAAGTCCTATTAAAAGAAGAACAATAAAAGGAACTATGATAATTGCGGAACTTGAAACATATTCTGCGTAATTGATAAGTGTTAGATATTTCAAAATGATAAGAGATAGTAAGACACTATCTTCTTTAGAAAAGAAAATGAATAATAAAGATGAAACGACTAGTGAATAGAAAAGATAGTAGAATTGATCTTTGAAGATTAATAGTCCTATTAAATTCACAAATAAATAAGCTAGAAATTTAAAATTATGTAATTTTGCAATCGAAAGTAGTGACATCGCTGCAAGGACAAAAGTTGCTAAGTTTGTAGCACCAAAGATAGCAAAAGCAAGAGGTGCCATTAATGACAAGCTTAGTGAATCAGACTTTCTTAAAAGATATAAGGTAAATAAGGCACCAACTGCTGGTAAGAAGCCAAATTCTATTCCCAAAGTTAATCCTGAGAATCCTGTTGCATACATAGTGCCACTAAATACAAAGCATAAAATAGCCGAAATAAGTATAGAAGCTATAAGAATAAGATGCTCTTTATTATAACTCATTTCATTACCACCTGGATAATTAGTACGAGAAAATACGATGCCATAAGAATCATACTTAATGCTCGTACACTTCGATAAGATAGAGCAAATACGCCAATATGTGATCGACTCATACTTATCTGAGAACTTGCTGTATCTTTAGATGCAAAAATTTCATCAAGAAATGCAAATCGTTTCATATTTCCTAAGTTAACTTTAGTCCCAATCATTGTTGTAAGTTCGGTTAACTTGATAGCAAGCCCAAAAACTAAAAGATTTAAAGTAAAATAAGAACCTACTGCATAGTAAATAGGGCCTCTGTTGATATCACCAATAAAGCCTTGGAAATAAATTAGCCCAAAAGAAATTAAGCTAATTGTGATTAAACAATAGAGAAATTCGAACCACTGAAGCTCTTGGCGATTCTTTAGTGTAGATTCAGTATTTAGTAGAAATACTATCGTCGCAACAAAGAAGGTTAAGACGAGAATCCCCGTATTTTCAATTGTAAAGGCCAAAGTAAATAGGCCCAATAACCAAACCTGATCAAATAATTCATATGAAAAGTACTTTTTTAGTACTTGTATCTCTTGCGCTAAAATATTCTTTGTAGCGATCAAGGACTTCCCTACATAAAAGAAAACTAGAATCGACATCAATAGCGACTCTAAATTCAATAAGACTGCAATAATTGAAGTTAGTAAGAATACTGCCTTAAAGATACTGGCCTTACTAATGACAGCTAAGAAAAGTAGAATCGATAAAGAGATAAGGAATATATTAAGAGTCGGTGAAATATGCTGGATATTTGATAATAACAAAAATGACATAATCACGCCGTCCGTAATAGCAAAGTCATCATCATTTGAATGTAAAAAGCTTAAAAATAAATATGCAGAAAATAGGTACTTGAATGAAGCAGACTTATCAACAAGTGTAAGAAAACAAATTATAGCTATTTTTAAGATTGCTAAAGATCGAAACTTAAAGTCCACCCTTGAGAAATTAAACAAGCTACATGTACTAAAACCTATAATCTTTAAATTAATATCAATTGGTAGAAGTAAGATACCAAATGGTAAAACTTCAAAAACCTTACGCTTAGACTGATCAATTACTAAGTAAGAAAAAACAAAAGGTATAATGGTATTAAAGAAATCAAATTCAACACCAGCAAAGTAATAAGTAAAATTTAAAAGTATAGGAAAAATGCTAATAAAGGCCTTAGCATAATTATTTAATCGACTACTAAAATGAAGGCCAATTAATGCTAGGATGAATAATGAGATATTAATATAAATCATTTTAAACCCTGCCTTACTTTAAACTCTTTGAAGATAGCATTGATAATAAGAAAGATAGGAGCTGAATAAATGAAAATCATGACTCCATCACCTAAACTAATAGACTCTTGTACCCTTAGATCAATTAACAGAAGAAAAATTGCTATGATTGTAAAAAGAGAGAAAAGTTTTTTTGTAAATCTCTTAGTGAAGAGATAAACACCAATATTAATAACAAATAGAGTTGATAATAGTGTAAATGGATCGATATTATGCATTCTTATCTCCATCTAAATTCACAATTGATAAAAATGCTATAAATACTAGCAGTACACTAAATTTTAATAATATTGTCCAATCAACATGTGTATCAACATTAAAGTTGTTAATTGAACCAATTAATCCACCGCTACTCTTAAGGTGATAGATATTAACTGAGAATACACCCAGTACGATTGTCGTAAATAGGAAGTAAGGCAGATACTCAAAACGCTTAAACCTTACTTCAGAAGTTGGAAAACAATATTCAACAACACTTAGAATTAGAATAAGCAGAGATAAGAAAATAAATAAGAAGTACAGTAGCACAGTTGATGATACACCTAGAAAATTTAAGAGAAGCATTGTTAGTGATACTGGATATAGAATCATCGTATATCTCTTCTTAGAAAATGCTGCCAACAAGAAAAATATAATGATTAAGATATTAAAATACATTGAATACCTTTGTAATACATAAAATCATAATAACGACTAAACTAAAGACGGCCCTACTGCGAGCGCTACTAAGTATAGTCGAATAGTCTTTGAGTGGTTGAAACTTTAAGTAAGTGTTACTCAAGATAATTAAAATTGTTTGATAAATTAAAACAAAAAGCGTTATGACAAAATAGTATAAAGCTACCGATTCAAACTTACTTTTAAACAGCAGTGACCAATCAGTATTAGTAAAAGTTAAATTAATAAAGAAGAGAGCAATAAAACTTTGGTATAAAAGCCTTACATATGAGCACTGTATACTAATATATTTCTTATCAGAGTAAATAGAACCAGCCTTTATAACTTCAATCTCAGTCGTATAAAAAAGAGCTAAGATCGGAAAAGCGAAAAATAATTTTATTAGGAAGCTATTAGACTGAATCAATGAGTAAATAATTAAAAGAGTACTCAGGACAATAAGCTGGCATATAACAATTTGAGTCTTTTCAATAATCTCAGAACGAATAAGAGAGAGTCTAAATCTAAAAATACCAACGAATACAGTGACCGCAACCATTAGAGCATAGAATGGTAAGATATATCTAATCTCATTTGTGAGTAAGAAAAACGCAGATAATGTCTGTCCAAAGATGGCCAAAAACAAGATCACGATAAAAGAGTTAAAACTTAAAGCATCAACACTTTCAACACTGTGAGAAGCTGCTAAATATTTCTTCAGGCTCAAAGTTGGTAAGATTTCTTTTGAGTTAAGAAGAGAACCCATTAATTGAATAACGATTAGCCAAAGCGGCAAAGCAATAATTAGTTCCAAGAACTATCCTCTTTAATTTTAGATAATTACAAAATAAGTAGTATTAAAATTGTAGCAAGACCAATCAATATTGAATACGCTTCTTTGTAAAAATCTAGCGTTTGGGCACCAAGAATGACAACAGTAATCATGGCAATAACCTGAAATACAATAAGAAGCTTAAATGTCGTCTTAAATGAAGTTAAGTTTGATTTGGCCAGATGAGACTCACGATTAAGTTTCTTGAAAGGAGCCTGGGCCATTTTAGGTTTGAAAAATAAGGGGTAGCCTAAGACTACCCCAAGAATAATAAAGAAAATTAAAGATGTTAGTAGTACTAATTCCATACTACTTAATTAGGAGCAAGGCTCCGTTAGCAAGAGCGATAAGCTTTTGCCAGAAAATACCAAGAAGTACAACTGGAAGCGTATAAGCACCAATTACTAGTTGGTTGATAAATCCGAAACCACCGATTTGCTCATCAGACTCTGCATCTTTAAGAATCATTACACGAACAACTTTCATGTAGTAATAAAGAGAGATTACAGAGTTAAGAGCAGTAATAACCGCTAGTACATAGAATTTCTTATCAATAATTGCAGCAAGAATGTTGAACTTAGCTACGAATCCCGATAATGGAGGAAGACCAGCTAAAGAGAACATTGTAATCGCCATAGCAATTGCCATAACTGGATGCTTCTTAATAAGACCTGAGAAACGATCGATATGATCATTACCGTAGTGATCTTGAATGAATGAAGCAACATAGAATGCTACAAGAGTCATAAATAAGTAAGTTACAGAATAGAAAAGAATTGCTGTCCATCCTGATTTACCAAGTACAATCGCACCAAGCATCATTACACCAGCGTGTGAAATTGAAGAGAAAGCAAGCATTCTCTTAATTGAGCGCTGACCGATAGCTGAAACGTTACCAACTGTCATTGTAAGAGCAGCTACGATACTTAGAAGAACTAGCCAAGAGTCCTTAAGAACACCAACATCTCCACCAAAGAATACCTGAGTTAGACGAGCAAATGCTACGATCCCTGCAAACTTAGGAACTAATGAGAAGAATGCTGTAACTGGCAGAGGTGAACCTTCGTAAACATCTGGAGACCACATGTGGAAAGGCACACAAGAAATCTTATAACCAATACCTACAAAGAAAAGTAGGAATGAAGGAATAAGAATTGCTGTTTGCTCAGTTGATAGAGTTGATAGCATTGGCATAAGTTCAGAGAAGTTAATTGTCCCTAGAACACCAAAGATGTGACTCATACCAAATAACATCATACCAGCAGTTACACCACCGTATAGAACATACTTAAGACCAGCTTCAGTTGAACGTTCATCGTTCTTCTTAAGCGCGGCCATTGCATATGATAGTAGTGAAAGTGTTTCGATCCCTAAATAGAATAGAAGCATATTGTTTGCAGAAGCTAGAAGCATCCCACCAACTAAAACACCCATTGCTAAAATTGTGTATTCAGCTTTTGTTCCTTCGTAAAGATCCTTAGAGATCTTAGAAAGGTAAATAACACCAGCTGTACTTAGGATCATTACGATCTTTGCAAAACCTGAGAAGTGATCAATAACTAAAGACTTAGTAAAGATATGTGTCGGCTCAATACCAAGACCTTTAACTTGATAGATAAGCGCACATAGTAGTCCAAGCATTGAACCCCAGTAAAACATGTTTTTTGAGCTACCTTTTTCATCATTTCCGTAAGTAGCTTCGATGAGGATTAAGGCCCCCATCGTGAAGCATACTAAAAGCTCCGGAATATAATGTGAGATACTCGCTAAATAATTTAAAGCCATCACTTCACCTATTGACTATTAAAAAGTCGCTAATAATGAAACTAGTTTACCTACAGAAGCCTTCATCATATCTAGTAATGGAGATGGCCAAATACCAAATAGGATTACTGCAATACATAGTGGAACCATGTAGAAGATTTCTCTAGCATTCATATCTGTATAAGATTTGTTTTCTTCAATAACCTCACCAAAGAACATTCTCTTGAACATCCATAGTAGGTAAGCAGCACCAAGAAGAAGACCAACAACTGCAAGAACAGTGATTGTTGTAAATCTATTGTAGATCCCTAGGAAAATTAGAGCTTCAGAGATGAAACCTGAAAGTCCTGGAAGACCCATTGATGCGAACATCGCGATGATGAAAACAATTGAGAACTTTGGAAGTTGTGTATAAAGACCACCAAAACCTTTTGTTCCATCTGGTCTAACGATCCATCTGTGGTGTGATCTTTCATAAAGAATACCGATAAGAAGGAACATCATAGCTGTTGAAGTACCGTGGTTGAACATCTGAAGAACAGCACCGTTCATACCTTGAACTGTCATAGCAGCAAGACCTAGCATTACGAATCCCATGTGAGAAACTGAAGAGTATGCAACAAGTTTCTTAACATCTGTTTGTGCCATGGCACAGAATGCACCGTAAATAACGTTAATTAAACCTAGCCATGCAATTGCGTCTGCAAAGTAAACAGAAGCTGATGGGAAGATTGGGAATGCAATTCTTAGGAAACCATAAGTACCCATCTTAAGTAGTACACCGGCAAGGATAACTGAGATCGCTGTTGGTGCCTGAACGTGTGCGTGTGGTAGCCACGTGTGGAATGGGAAAACTGGAACTTTGATCGCGAAACCAATGAAAAGTGCTACAAAGAATACTTTTGCAAATGGAAGTGCCATACCAAAGATATTTACAGTTTCGTTTACAAATTTACCGCCTGAAAGCGCTAGAATATTGAATGAATCAACACCTTGTCCTGTTACGAAGTATAGAGCAACCATACCAACAAGCATTAGGATTGAACCAAAGAATGTATATAAGAAGAATTTAACAGCTGCGTACTCTCTATTCTCACCACCCCAAATTCCGATTAGGAAGAACATTGGGATTAGCATTACTTCCCAGTAAACATAAAATAGGAAGAAATCCATTGATAAGAATACACCGTAAACAGTTGATTGAAGCATTAGTAGTAATGCAAAGTAACCTTTAACTTGCTTTTTAACTGTCCATGAAGAAAGGATACAGATCGCAAAAAGAAGCGAAGTTAAAAGAACCATTGGTAATGAAATACCATCAATTCCTAGGTGATAAAAAATGTTAAACTGCGAAATCCAAGAATGTTTAATTGTAAACATCTCTTGCATACCTGGCACAGTATTGTCGAATTTCATGTATAGACAACCTGATAAAACAAGTGTGATCACAGTATTAATCAAAGACCATACTCTAATTGCCGTCTCTTTCGTCTTAGGTAATAAAAGTACCCCAAGAACACCGATCATAGGCATCCACAGAATCCAACTTAATAGATTAGAATGTGCGTTCACTGTAACTCCTTAATTCTCTTATAAAGCTAAAATATAACCAAATAGTACTAAAATAATCATTGCGATGTAGAACTGGATCTTTCCGTTTTGGATCGTTCTTAAGATAACGTTGAATAAACGTACACTTGCCCCAGTACCATCTACCATCATTGTGTCGACAAATAAGTTATCGAACCACGCTGAAACTCTCATTACAAAACGTGTAACCGTTGCCCAACCGTCAACTGCGTATCTGTCATAGACCCCCATGTCAAACTTAGCTAATAGGTTGTTAAACGGAAGAAGTCCCTTCTTGATGAAGCCACCAATATAAAGATCATCCATAAAATATTTGTTTTGTAGTGTTCTGTAATAACGGTTAAAAGAGTTAACCCAGAAACCTGGATTCCATTTACCCCATAGGTACATCATCATCGCGATGAATACACCAGAGAAAGCAATCACAATCGACATACCAGCACCAATATAGTGAACCTGGTGGATGTGGTGTGCTTCTTCTTCAGATAGTCCGTAAGTTGAATCATACTTAGAAGTTGTAAATGTACCTTTTTCACGTACATCAATTGATCCAAGTTGCTCACGCTTATAGTTTTCGAACTGACCTTTCTTAGGCTTTTGAATTAAAGTTTGGAACCACTCATACTTACCGTTTGCTTTATCTGCAACTTTAACAAAACCTTGTCCTGTTAATGAACCAGAGAACCAAACACCTAGAGTAAATACAGCTAGGATAAGTAGAGGTACGTTTCTGTTCCAAGTAAGCTTTTCTTCATGACAGTGATCGTATACTTCTTTGTCTCTTGGCTTACCGTGGAAAGCTAGGAACATCATACGACACATATAGAAAGCTGTTAGTAGAGCACCCATGAAACCAAGAACTGCCGGAGCAACCATTACTGGTGAGTGAAGTGCTTCAATTAAAGCATCCCCTAGGATTCTATCTTTCGATACGAAACCAGAGAAAAATGGAATACCTGCGATTGCAAGAGTACAACACCACATTGCAAACCAAGTAAATTTCATTTTATGTCTTAGACCACCCATTCTTGGCATCTCTTGTACGTGAGCATGCGTGTGGTGATCGTGAAGAGAGTGAATAACAGAACCAGCAGCTAGGAATAGACATGCCTTGAAAACAGCGTGTGTAATCAGGTGCATGAATGCAGCATTATATGACCCAACACCAATACCTAGAACCATGTATCCTAGTTGAGAGATTGTTGAGAAAGCTAGTACCGCTTTGAAGTCTGTTTGAACAAGAGCAATTGTTGCAGCACCGAAAGCAGTAATACCACCGATATAAGCAACAAAAGTTAAAAGTCCACCAGCATCAAGTAGCGGGTAAATTCTTAGTGATAGATAAACACCAGCAGCAACCATTGTCGCAGCGTGGATTAGCGCTGAACATGGAGTTGGACCGTTCATCGCATCTGGTAGCCAAACGTTTAAAGGGAATTGCGCTGACTTACCAATTGTTCCCATAAAGATACAGAAACCAGCAAATGTTGCTAAAGGGATACCAAGTACCGCCTGACCAGCTAATCCACCAGCATCGATTGCTTTATATAGGTCTACAAAACTTACTGAACCAACAACAGTCCAAAGAGCAACAATACCTAGTAGAAAGAAAACATCCCCTACTCTTGTTGTCATGAAGGCCTTAACGTTAGCAGCTCCAGCAACCTCTTTCTCGTAGTAGTGACCGATTAGAGAGTATGAACAGAATCCCATAAGCTCCCAAAAGATAAATACTGAAAATAAGTTATCTGAAAGTGCAAGACCAAGCATTGCAGAAGTGAAGAGTGACATATAAGTGAAGAAACGACCGTTTCTACCGTAGTTCATGTCATCTTTCATATACCAAGTTGAGAAAACGTGGATAAGTGTAGCAACGGCCGTAACCATCATAAGAAGAACAGCAGTCATGTTATCAATATAGATACCCATGTTTACTACGAACTCTTGCCCACCACCAGTTAGGTCAAACCAAGTGAATACTTTGTGGATATGATAATCAGCAGAGTACGTTCCGAAAACGAAGTCGCTAAAAATTCTCCACGCATAAATTGTCGAACCTGCGATTGCTGCACAACTGATCGCTACAGCAGTTCTCGTAAAGCGTGATGCAATAAATGCATTAATCACGAAAGCAAAGAACGGTAGTAGAACAATTGGAGCAATACTTGAAATCGTATAATCCATTTTTTTCCCTTATATCTCTAATTAACTTTTTAGTTCAGTTGCATCATCAATATGAATCGAATCTTTAACTTGGAAGAAACGAATCACGATTGCTAAACCAACGGCCGCTTCAGCAGCAGCAACAATAATAATGAATAGTGACATAATATTTCCGTCAATATTCTGGTTTGCGTATCTTGTGTAAGCTGCAAAGTTAAGAGCAGCCGCATTTAAAATTAACTCAACACCAAGAAGGATCGCGATAATATTCTTTCTCGCTACCATTACTGCAATACCTGCAAGGAATAAGAAGAAAGAAATTAGTAAGTAAGAAGATAAAGTCATCATTTTTTTAATCTCCTTGGTCTAGAAATTACTGCTGCACCAACAAGAGCTCCAAGAAGCAGGATTGAAGAAATTTCGAAAGCTAGTACGTGATCCGTAATTAGCTTAGTTCCGATCTCTTCAACTGTTGATTGCATATCTTCCAGTTGCACATGTTTTTGAATCTTTAAAACAGGTGCTAGGATTTTCATTAATACAAAACTGATTACAAGCATCATGATTGCTGCAATAGTGTACGTTTTAGTCGTCCCCATTGCTGCTACTTTCTTGATCCCTAGCTTATTGTAAGCTTGTTCAATCCCACCAGTTAACATGATGGCAAATAGCATGAGAATAACAACACCACCAGCATATACAACTAACTGAGTAGCAGCTAAGAAGTCAGCGCCTAGAGTTGCATAAAGACCAGCTACTCCAAAAAGAGTAAGTAGAAGGTAGATACATGCATGCATTAAATTTTTTGAAACGGCGACAAGGAATGCTCCTATAACTGTAGCCGCTGCTGAAATTAAAAACATTGTGTTAATAAACATTTCAAATATCCTTAAATATTAGTGTCCGCCCGCACCAGCAGATGCAGATGCGATTACTTTTCCAAGAATTGCCCACATAGACTTACCATTAAATAGGTAAAGCCATACAGCACAACCAATCATATTAAATAGTGCAATTGGAGTTAGATATTTCCAACAAAGTACCATTAGAGAGTCAACTCTCATTCTTGGTAGTGTCCATCTGATCCAAATTACAACGTAATAAAGAGCAAGTGTCTTAGTTACGAAAGATCCAAGTTGTAAAAAGTTTCCAATTTGCTTACCGATCATTGGGTGAGCTGAAGGAATTAATTTATTTACGAATTCACCTGAACCAAGGCCAAAAGGAACTTGATAACCACCTAGGAATAAAGCAGCACAAACACCACAAACAACGAAAACTTCGATGTATTCTGCAAGTGCAAAGAATGCAAACTTCATACCTGTAAATTCAGTGTGGTAACCAGAAACTAGTTCTGATTCCGCTTCAGGAAGATCAAAAGGAGCTCTGTTTGTTTCAGCAAGTGCACCAATAAAAAGTACGAAGAACCCAATAAAAGTAAATGGGTTATGAAGAACAAACCATTGGTGTGGTAATCCACCCTGAGCTTCTGTAATTGTTTTAAATGATAGTGAACCAGTCATGATGACAATTGCTAGAATTGAAAGAGTTACTGGAACTTCGTAAGAGATGATTTGTGAAGCACCCCTCATACCACCAAGCATTGACCACTTAGAGTTCGATGCATAACCACCAAGGAAAATACCAACACCTACTAATGATGAAACACCTAGTAAGTAGAAAACACCAACATTAAGGTGAGTTAGAGTAAATCCACTTGAGAATGGTACAACAGCAAGTGACATGAAAACACCTACTAACGCTAGTAGAGGTGCAATGTTAAATAAGAACTTGTCCGCATCACGTGGAACAACGTCCTCTTTAAGAATCATCTTCACACCATCAGCTAAAAACTGAAGAATACCAAAAGGACCAACACGGTTAGGACCCTGTCTCATTTGAAGGTCAGCAGAAATCTTTCTTTCAGCATAAGTACCAAGACCACCCACTGTTGCAAGAGCACCAACGATGATTAATGAGAAAACTAAGAAAAGTAAAAACGTTACGATTCCAGTTGCATCAGTTCCTAAAAGTTTTGACAGTGCATCCACGGCCATTGAGTAGCCTGGTGCTTGTGATAAATACGATACAATCGTTGAATTCATTATTTATCCTTTCCATTAATATTTGCTTGGAAAGATTTTACCCAATCAAGGTCACCTTTCTTCCAGCAATAAACTAAACCTAAACTTAAAATAACAATGAATAGAAGAAGTGATCCAAGAACTGCACCACCCTGTCCGATGTCGACAAAGTTTTTATAAACTGCTGCAACAGGAAACATTAAAGCTCCTTCAACATCAAAGATTAAGAATATTAGAGCGATAACATAGAAACGTACGTTAAAGTTAGACCACGCAGTACCAGTTGGTTCCTCACCACATTCATATGGCGTAAGTTTCAATTCTGTTGGATTATTTGGCCTTACAAGACGACCGACAAGTAATGTTCCAAAGAAAGCGACTACTGCTACAGCGGCTAAAATTAACACCGGCATATAGACGTCAAAGTTTTGCGACATCGATTTATCTCCATGTATAAGTAAAGTAAGTTCCCAAATATTACACGATTACTAGCACTTTGGAAATAAATTGGCCCCTCTTTTTTTGAGTAATATCTTCTATTTAGTAACGCATGGGCCAATGCATAAATTCTTTGTTCTCACTATATTTTATGTTAAAAAACGACATGGATTTATTTTCACCACTACGCACAAAACTAGAAACATGGTTAGACACTAGGCAACACGACCTTACCATCGACGGTATTAATAGGGAGCACTGGGCATTTGCTAAGTTCTTATTACAAGAAAAAAATGGTAAAATTAATCCATCGAATTTATTTATTTTTGAAAATTATGATGACGCAGAACAGTTCTACGAGCTTGTAAAAACGAGCTTTTCTAAAACAAAACTTGTTTTCTACCCAGGACTAGATGCGTCACCTTATTCGGGAATGTTTGCCTCAGAAAGTGCACAACTTGCCCGACACTCAGCATTAGAAAAAATTATTCGTGCTGAAAATAAAGAATTAATAGTTATCACTTCAATAGAATCTCTTGGATTAAAAGTTCCACCGGCCAACTTTTTCAATGAAACTAAAATTGAAATTAATGAATCAGATATTATTTCTCCAGATGAGTTAGCTGGAAAATTAGTTCAGCTTGGATACAGCTCTTCATTTACAGTGGAAGAACAAGGAACATTTTCTAAGAAAGGTGAGATTTTTGACATCTACCCTGTTGGTCATCATCCAATTCGTATTCATTATTTTGATGAAATGATTGAAGAAATTTATGAAATTGATAAAGAAACTTTAAAGACTATTAAAGATAAGAAACTTGAATCAATTATCATTGCACCTGGGCCAACTATTTTTTGTGAGTCACAATACTCAAATAACTTACGAAATAATATTCCTCGTCCAAGGGCCAATCAAAGAGACTTATTAGAAAAACGTAATGATATTTTTAGCAAGCTTTCCAGTGGAATGCTATTTGAAAATCATCCAATCTATACGCCTTTATTTTTTAATGAAAATGAAACAGCAACACTTCTCGACTACATTAACGAAAATTGGATTATTTCAATCTTTGATCGTGACAATGTTGAAGACTATTTTTCAAATTACTGTGATGACCTCGCTAGAGATTTTGAAGACTGTGAAGAGTTACTTCCAGAACCAAAATATTTTTACGACTTATCAACAATTGATCGTTTAAAAGATATCGCTTGTTTAAATCTCAATCATTTAAATATTACTGTTAACCTTGATAATGACAGTAATATCGTTGATCTTGGGTTTAGGCCTTTCAAGTCTTATATCTCTTATCACGACATTAACTACTTAGTTAAAAAAGAGTTTTTAACAGGACTCTTTAAGCATATTAAAAGTGAATTCAAATACTCCGGGAAAATTATTTTCACAATTCAAAATGAAAATTCTCGAAAAGAAATTGAACACTTAATTGAAACATTTGAAGTAGATGGTGAAATCAAGAAACGTATCGAATTTGTTCCTTTCAAATTAAGTGAAGGATTCTTCTACCCTAGTGATAAATTACTTACAATTTCAGATAGTGATTTATTTTCAATTAGAAGAGACAAGGCCAAGGTTTCAAAGATTCACGACTATGATCTCTTTGCAGAACAGCTGGCCTCTCTTAAAGAAGGTGACTTCGTAATTCACTCTAAACACGGTATCGGAAAGTACTTAGGCTTAGAGGCAATGGATATTGGTGGCTCTAAAACTGACTACCTCGTTCTTCTTTATAAAGGTAATGATAAAGTATTCGTACCAATTTATAAGATGAATCTTATTCAAAAGCATGCCGGCGGAGAACTAAATGTTAATGTCGACAGCTTAAGAACAAATAAATTCTCGGCGCTAACTTCTAGAGCTCGTGAATCTATTAAGAAGCTAGCTTTTGACCTCTTAAAGCTTCAGGCCGAAAGAGCATCGGCCAAGGCCTTTCAATTTTCTCCACCAGATCATGACTTTAAAGAGTTTGAGCTTTCATTTCCTTTTAATGAAACACCAGACCAAAAGAACGCTATTGATTCTGTTATTGATAAGATGCAAGCAAGTACAGCGATGGACTTTCTAGTTTGTGGAGATGTTGGTTTTGGAAAAACAGAAGTCGCCATGCGTGCAGCTTTTAAAGCTGTTCTTGATGGTAAACAGGTTGCGGTCTTAGTTCCGACAACAGTTCTTGCGCTTCAACATTATAATTCATTTGTTAAACGCTTTGAAAAGTTCCCAGTTCGTATCGATTACCTTTCTCGTTTTAAAACAGGAAAGGATGAAAAAGAAACGAAAGAAAAATTAGAAAAAGGCGAAATTGATATTATCGTTGGTACTCATAAACTTCTAGGTAAAACCATTCGTTATAAAGACCTAGGACTTGTCATTGTTGATGAAGAACAACGCTTTGGTGTTGGCCATAAAAACCAACTTAAACTTCTAAAGTCATCAGTTGACTTCTTAACATTAACGGCAACGCCAATTCCTAGGACACTACAACTATCTTTCTTAGGACTTAAAGATCTTGCTCTTATTAAGACGGCTCCTCCTAGAAGACAGTCCATTAAGACATATGTGATTAAAGAAGATGATCACACAATCCAATCGGCAATTAATCGTGAACTAAAGCGTGGTGGCCAGGTCTTTATTGTCCACAATCGCGTACAAGATATTGAAAATTACACGGCCTATATTAGAGAACTCGTTCCTGAAGCAAAGATTGTTTTTGCTCACGGACAGATGGCAGAAAAAGAACTTGAGTCTCGCATTTCCGCTTTCTACAACGGTGCTTACCAGATTCTTATTTCGACTACTATTATTGAATCAGGAATTGATATTCCAAATGCCAATACAATGATTGTTGATCGCGCTGATCGCTATGGATTAGCACAACTTCACCAGCTGCGTGGACGAATTGGGCGATCTGACAAGAAAGCATACTGCTACTTTGTCGTTCCAAATAATCGCAATATCACCGAAATAGCGGCCAAGAGGCTTAAGGCCCTACAGACATATGCAGACATGGGAAGTGGTTTCCAAATTGCAAATTGTGACCTCGAGATTCGTGGTGCTGGAGATATTCTCGGTGCACACCAATCAGGACATATTGAGGCCATTGGTCTTGAACTTTATATGGAGCTTCTAACAGAAGCGATTCAAGAACTTCGTGGTGAAAAGAAAGTCATCACAAAAGATATTGAAATTAACACGCCATTTGCGGCCTTTATTCCTGCCCACTTTATTAGTGAATCAAGTGAGCGCCTAAAATATTATAAGCAACTTTCTAACTCCAGATCGATTGATGAAATAACTGCTTTAAAAGAAACTATCTTTGATATCTACGGGCCTGGCCCAGAGGAGTTTAATCAGTTGATAGCTATTCTTGAAGCTCGCTCTCACCTAATGCCTTGTGGTGTAAAATCAGCGCAGCTAATTGATAACACGATCGTTTTTCAATTTGATCAAAATGTAGTTGAGGCAAATGAACAGCTTCGAAATAATATTTTAAATAACTTCCTAGGCATGCCTAGAAAATATCGTTTCACACCAGATTTCAAACTGATTTTTACCAATAAAATGACAATATCTCCGAGTGGATTAGTCGAGTTCTGTCAGGAAATTGCGGAAAAAATAGTTCCATCTTAGTGAAATTTATAAGTTTTTAAGAATTTTTGGTACAATTAGATATAGTTTAAGAATTTGATTTCTATAATTTGAAAAGGATATCTATATGTACGGTAAAATCATCTTAGTTTTACTACTTGCACTAGGACTTGAAGCTGCACCAAAGAAAGTTGTAGCTGAAGTTAATGGTCAAAAAATCACGAAGGAAGAATTAGACCAAGCATACCTACTAAATAAGTATGTTGTTTCTGATGATCCTGTAACGATGAAGAGAGTTCTTACAGACCTAATCAACAAAAAGCTAGGTGTTGAAAAGGCCAAGAAAGCAAAGCTTGATAAAGACCCTATCGTTGTTAGAAAGCTAGAAGAAGTCATCTTCAATGCTCAAGTTTCAAAAGATCTAGAAGGTGAATTCCAAAAGATTAAAGTAACAGATGCAGATGTAAAGAAATTCTATAGTGAATATCCAGAGTATCGTACAGCACATATCTTACTAAGAGTAAGAGTTGCTCCATCAGAAAATGAAATTAATGCTGCTCAAAAGAAGATTTTCGAAATTCATCAGCAAGTAACTCAAGAGCCAGCTAAATTTGCTGAATTAGCTAATAAGTATTCACAATCACCAAACGCTCATACTGGTGGTGACGTAGGATATCAACCAGCTTTCTTTATGGCACCAGAGTATTTTGCGGCCATTAAGGGAAAGAAAGATGGATTTATTACACGTCCGGTTCGTACTCAACTTGGTTACCATGTAATTAAGGTTCTTGGTGTGAAAAAGTACGAAGAGATCAATATGGGCGCTTACAAGAAGTTTGTTTATGACAGGAAGCGCGATAGAATTATTGAAGATTATTTCGCAGACTTACGTAAAAAAGCCAATATTAAAATTTTAGACAAAAATCTAAAGTAATTCAGATTAAATAATTTGCACAAGCCTCATGGGCACGATAAATTATTGTTCTATACTTCATCGATGAAAGAACAGTAATAAGAGGTGTTCATGAGGCTTTTTCTTTTTTTGGCCCTACTTTTTTCAACATTAAACTTACAAGCAAAGAATACAAAACTATTAGATAAGATTACGGCAGTAGTTGATGAACACGTCATCACAAAATCAATGATCGAGCGTGTGAAGAAATCACTTCCTATTCGCCAAAATATTTCACCATTTATCTACAAGAAAGATATGAAATATACGGATAAGGCAGTCGCTGATCTTATTATTAGAAAATATATCATTCGTTCAACTCTTGCTGAGCAGGGATATGTGATTTCAGACTCAACTGTAGAAAAAGAGATTAAGAGAAAAGAGCAAAGACTTGGGCTTAGCCGAAATGACCTTATCGCCTTCTTAAAGAAATCAAATACAAACTTTGAAGAGTTCTTTGAACTAAATAAAGAGGCCATTGAGTTTAACCACTTCAACTCAGTTGTAATCATCCCTCTTATCTCTGTCAGTGAACAAGAAATTAAGAACGAGTTCTTCAAGGAAAACGTAAATAATAAGACTGTTTCTTATCGCTATACTCTTGTGGACTTCTCAATCGATGAATCAATTGTCACAAAGAAAGACTACTCTAAATTTAAAAAGACTATGGAGTCTTTCCAAAAAGGTGGACCCCTACCAAGTAAGTACGGCTCAATTGAAACTTCAACTCTTGGTGATATCACGGCCGATGGCCTAACTGCAGAGTTACAAAAGCTTCTCAATAAAACACAAGAAGGACAATTCACTCAACCAATTAATATGATGGGTGAAACACATATCTTCTATGTAAAAACTCGTGATGTTGTTGAATCTTCTCTATTTCAAAATGCTAAGAATCGAATTAGAGCTCAACTATATGAAGCAAAAGCAAAAGAAGTTACAAGAATGTGGTTTGAACGCGAAAAAGCAAATCACTATGTAAAAACATTATAGAAGAAATGATCTATGTTACTGCTGGCCATGAAAGAGGAATAGGACTTGAAGTTTTTTTAAAAGCTTGGAGCCTTCTATCATCAAGTCAGCAGTCTAAATTCCACCTCTTTGTTGGTGAAGAATTTAAAAATCAATTACCTGCCGAATTAAATCATACACTAGTTCAAAGCCCCTATTCACATAATGCCCTTGAGCAAGCTTGTGATCTTTGTGGGCCTAATGACATTTTAGTAACCATGCCTACGACAAAGAATGAATTATTCTTTGAAGGCAAGCCTGTGTCAGGACACACTGAATACTTTCGCAAGAGATATCAAAATGAAAATCTTGTGATGTTCTTTAAGTCGTATGATGCCAATGTACTTTTAATTACCGATCACATTCCTCTTAAGGATGTGGCCACAAAAATAAATCATGATCTTATTCACAACAAGATTAAAATTTGTGTTGATAATTACAAAAAATATTTTGGCCATTTAAATGATGTCATTATTTCTGGTATTAATCCACATGCCGGAGAAGGTGGTATTCTTGGTAGCGAAGAAAAAGAGATTATAAGAGCAATTAAAGAACTCGATATCGATGAGAGAATTATTGGCCCTCTACCAGCAGACGGTCTCTTTCTAAATGATAGTTTTGCAAGTGATAAGCTCTACGTCTATATGTACCACGATCAAGGTCTTGCACCATTTAAGACGATGTTTAAATCTAAGGGTGCTAATATCACCTTAGGTATGCCCTATCTTCGTCTAAGTGTTGATCACGGTACGGCCTTTGATCTCTATGGAAAAGATTGTGCCAATTATATGGGCTGCTACTATGTTTTAAAGTTAGCTTTAAAGGTTATAAAAAATGAACAATGAAATTAAAGTCGTAAAAGCACGTGTTCACAATTTAAAAGACGTCACGATTGATATTCCCAAGAATCAATTGACTGTTATTACCGGTCCTTCTGGTTCGGGAAAGAGCTCCCTCGCCTTTGATACAATCTATGCCGAAGGACAAAGACGCTATATTGAATCTCTTTCATCTTATGCTAGGCAATTTCTTGGCCAGCAGCAAGCACCAGATGTTGAATCAATAACTGGCCTTTCACCGGCCATTGCCATTGACCAGAAGACAACAAGCAAGAACCCGAGATCAACAGTAGGTACTATTACTGAGGTCTATGATTATATGAGAGTACTCTTTGCTAGAGTCGGTGATCTCTATGATCCAAACAATGGTGAAAAAGTTATTAGCTACACACCAGGACAGATCACACGTGATCTTATGGATCTACCGGAGAAAACAAAACTTCATATTACAGTAGAAATAACTGATGAAACGAAGAAGGCACTTGAACAGCAGATGGCAAAATACCTATCGATGGGCTTTTCTCGTTTTATCGTAAATGATGAAATCATGCTTCTTGATAGTAGCGAGATAAAATCTCTTAAAGCATCTGATGAAATCCTAGTCGTTATCGATCGTATCCTTGTTAAGGCCGATATTGAAAAGCGCTTAACTGACTCAGTTGAACTAGGACTTAAACTTGGAAATGGAATTATTCACGTCATGATTGATGATGAATACCATACATATTCAGAGATCAATATGTCTCATGTAACAGGAGAAGTTTTCCCTGATCTTGAACCAAGACTCTTCTCTTTCAACTCACCTGTTGGTGCTTGTGGAAAGTGTAACGGACTTGGTGAATCAAAAGAGTTTGTACTTAGCGAGATTATCTTTGATGACTCTCTACCTGTTCTTAAGGGAGCAATTCCACTTTTAACTAAGAAGAATAACTTCCTTCACAAGATGGTTGAGTGCATGCTTAAAGAAGAGGGTTTTGATTTAAAACTTCCTCTTTCAAAAATGCCAAAGAAAATATTTAAAATCCTAACGGAAGGTACTGATAAGGTTTATACCTATAAGTTCAAATCAGAAAATTCTGTCTTTGAATTCTCAAAACCATTCCCTGGCCTAATCAACTGGCTCGATAAGAAGTATCAAGAATCGACTTCTGAAAGAGTGCGCTCTGAACTTGAAAAGAGTATGCGTGTTCAAAAATGTTCTGAGTGTAATGGCCGTCGTCTTAATACAATTGCTTTAAGCACGAAAGTTGGTGAGAAAAATATCATTGAACTTTGTGAAGTACCACTTAGTGAAACTTATGAATACTTTAAGGATTTAAAGTTAGAAGGTATCAAAGAAAAGATCGGTGCCAAGCTACTGATTGAAATTACTTCACGTCTTAAATTTTTAAATGATGTAGGCCTTGATTATTTAACACTTAACCGTTCAGCTGGAACTTTAAGTGGTGGTGAGTCACAACGTATTCGCCTTGCCACTCAAATTGGTTCTGCTCTTTCAGGTGTTCTCTATGTCTTAGATGAGCCTAGTATCGGACTTCATCAAAGAGATAACGTAAGACTGATTCATACATTAAAAGAGCTGCGTGATCTTGGAAATACTGTCCTCGTTGTTGAACACGATGAAGATACAATGAAGGCCAGTGACTATATCATTGATATGGGACCAGGGGCCGGTGTTCACGGTGGAGAGATTGTTGCGCATGCGACAACTAAAAATTTCTTAAAGAAGAAATCTCTTACTGCCGACTACCTAAACCACAAAGTTAAAATCGAAGTTCCTAGTGAGAGGCGCAAGCTTAATGAGTTCATCAAACTTAGAGGCGCTCAACATAATAATCTAAAGAAAGTCGACGTGGACTTTCCGCTTGGAGGACTCGTTTGTATCAGTGGTGTATCTGGTTCGGGAAAATCAACTCTAGTACACGAAGTTCTCATTCCTGCAGTAAAGAGTAAATTAACTCGCATTAACCGCTCAATATATGAAAAGGCCAATTACAAATCAATTACTGGCCTAGAAAAAATCAAAACTGTTATTGAATTAGACCAATCACCTATTGGCCGTACACCTCATTCAAACCCTGCAACTTACTCGGGTCTATTTGATGATGTAAGAAAGCTATTTGCCGCAACAAGTGAATCACAAATTCGCGGCTATAAGCCAGGACGCTTTAGCTTCAATGTTAAAGGTGGGCGCTGTGAAGAGTGTGAAGGAAATGGAACTCAAAAAATTGAGATGCACTTTCTACCAGATGTTTATGTAACTTGTAATGAGTGTAATGGACGTCGTTATAATAATGAAACTCTTTCTGTTCTCTACAAAGGAAAGTCAGTCGCTGACATTCTTGAGATGACAATTGAAGAAGGATACGAATTCTTCAAGAACCACCGAAGACTTGGTAAAATTCTAAAGACCATGAATGATGTCGGTCTTGGATATATGACTCTTGGTCAACCAGCTACAACACTTTCTGGTGGAGAGGCGCAAAGACTAAAGCTGGCAAGAGAGCTTGCAAAGTCAACGAAAGGTCATACTCTCTATGTTCTTGATGAGCCTACAACAGGTCTTCATTTTGAAGATATTAAGGTTCTTATGAAAGCAATCAATGAACTTGTTGAAAGCGATAACTCTGTTCTTATTATTGAACACAATCTAGATGTACTTAAAGTCGCTGACCAAATAATTGATCTCGGCCCTGAAGGTGGACACCGAGGTGGAACAATTGTGGGTACAGGAACACCGGAAGAGATTGCGAAAATTAAGACGTCACATACTGGTAAATTTTTAAAGGAAATTCTGAAGTGATAAATGGTTTTGAAGAATTTTATAATTTAAAGGATAAGAATCTTATTAAAGATGATTACTGTATCGCTGAAACAGAAAAGGTTGTTTGCAAAGCACTTCGTTCTAATCACGAAGTTGAAAAGATCATTGCGACTCAAGAGTTCTACGATGCCAACAAAGAATTAATCGATCAAAACTGTAAGCATGTTTTAATAAAAGATAAGAAAGAGCTAGAAGAAATCACTGGCTTTAAACTCCATCATGGAATACTTGCTAAGGTTAGAACTAATGGCCTTAAAAAGATTGATGAGCTTGGCGATAAGATTCTTATCTTTAACGGTGTTACGTCACCTGAAAATGTTGGAACGATGACGAGAGCAGCAATGGCCTTTGGATTTGATAATATTATTTATGATGCGAAGAGTGCTTCTCCCTATCTAAGACGTTGTATTAGAGTATCAATGGGAAATGCATTTGAAGCGAATATATGTAAGTCACTTAACATTATTGAAGACATTTCTTTACTTCAACAACTTGGTTATTCAGTTTGTGCTACGGCCAACGAAGAGGGTGCCTTACCGATTACAGACTTTAGGTATCCGCAAAAAGTTGCCTTAATTATTGGAAATGAGGGTAATGGTATGGATCGTGAAGTTATTGACGCCTGTGATAAGAAGCTCTTTATTCCTATTACAAATTATGTGGCGCACTTAAATGCTGCGAGTGCAGCTTCAATTTTTCTTTATCATTCGATCTTTTAATTAGATTTTTATTTATCTTTATTAACCTGACATTGGTGATGATAGTCTATAACTTAGGCCCATAAGCTCATCACCACACACCGATAGAGTTTGTATCTTTTTCGTTTTTTTCCAATAAAAAAGGCCATTGTCGTAGTGGCCTTTTCTTTTACTATATTTTCAAAATTAATTAGTCGATTGATTTAAGAAGCGTCGCCATTTCAATTGCAGACATCGCAGCTTCCCAACCTTTGTTTCCAGCTTTTGTTCCTGCTCTTTCAATCGCTTGCTCAATTGTATCAACTGTAAGAACACCAAAAGTTACAGGAACTCCTGTCTCAAGTGATACTTTTGAAATCCCTTTAGCAACTTCATTTGAAACAAAGTCAAAGTGTGGAGTTGATCCACGAATAACAGCACCAAGAGTAATGACAGCATCATATTTTTTAGAAGCTGCAAGTCTTTGAGCAATTAGAGGAATTTCGAAGGCACCTGGTACCCAAGCAATATCCATTTCATCAACGTTTCCGTCGTGTCTTTTAATGCAATCAATTGCACCACCTAATAGTTTGCTTGTAATTAGTTCGTTAAAACGTCCAGCTACAACAGCAAATTTCTTTCCAGATGCATTTAAGTTACCTTCTAGATTTCTAGGCATGTGTTTCTCCTAAATTTTCAGCACTTTCACCAAGTGCTTCTTTTCTATATTTAATTAAGTCTTTAATCGTTACAAATTTTAAACCGTGCTCTTGGGCAATCTTAGCAAGCTCAGGAGCTTTGGCCATTGTTCCATCTGCACTCATGATTTCACAGATAACACCTGCCGGATAACAACCAGCAATGCGGGCCATATCAACAGCGGCTTCAGTGTGGCCATCTCTTTCAAGAACTCCACCGTCTTTTGCAATCAGTGGAAAAATATGACCTGGCCTCATAAAGCTATCGGCCGTTGAATTCTTATTAGCAAGAAGTGAAATCGTAAGGGCGCGATCTTGGCACGAGATTCCTGTTCCACCATTTGCAGCATCAATAGAAACAGTGAATGCTGTGTGATGTACTGAATCGTTTTCTTTCACCATAAGTGGAAGATCTAATTCATTGGCACGCTCTTTCGTGATTGGTGCGCAAATTAACCCGCGTCCAATCGTGGCCATAAAGTTGATTGCTTCAGGTGTGATACGGTCTGCCGCCATAACAAAGTCACCTTCGTTTTCACGATCTTCATCATCAATTACAATGACCATCTTCCCAAGACGAATATCTTCAATGGCCTCTTCAATTTTATCAAATTTAATCATTTAGAAATGACTCCAAATTTTGTGTGCTTGCTCCATTACTACGTCTAGCACCGTTAAAAAGCAAGTTTTCTATATATTTTCCCAGGATATCCACTTCAATATTCACCAAACTCTGAACACTGCGATTTCTTAAAACTGTGTTCTCCCAAGTATGTGGAATAATAGATAGCTGGAATGACGAATCGGCCTTAAAGACGTCCGCCACAGTTAGTGAAATCCCATCAATTGTTATTGATCCTTCTTTCACAATATATTTCATTTGCTTTGAATTAACTTTAATCGTCACAAGGTAGTTGTTCCCGCGACTTTGAATTTGAACAATTTGTCCAACATCATTGACGTGACCTTGAACGATGTGACCACCTAGTCGATCACTTGCACGAAGAGCAAGCTCTAGATTCACCTCTTCACCAGACCTAAGACTTCCAAGAGTCGTCTTCTCCAAACTCGTATGTACTGTTTGCACAACAAAAGTAGAGTCCGTAATTTTCACGGCCGTCTGGCATGCACCATTGATAGCAACTGAATCATCAATGGCAATTTCAGGGAGAAGCTCTTTACAGCTTACTTCAATAAGTTTCCCCTCAGCATTAGAGCGTACACTCACAACTTTTCCAATTTCTTTAACTAGTCCAGTAAACACTATGACCTCGTATCAATCTCAAACATTGCTTGAGATCCTATATTTTTAACTTCTACATTTTTAAAATTTAAAGCATCGGCCATGGAATCAAGTTGTTCATCATAGTAACCAATACCATTCCCTAAAATTTTCGGGGCCACAAAGATTGTCATCTTATCAGCAAGTTGCTTTTTCAATATTGTCGAGGCAAGCATACCGCCACCTTCAACCAGAATTGATTGAACACCAATGGCCTTTAGTTGTGCCATGGCATCTTCGATAACAATTTCATTATTCTCACACTTAGCAAATACAATGCGAATCTGCTTTTCAGTAAAAAACTTCACGACATCATCTGGCGCAGATTGATAGTCTACTCCCGTTGTCACGATAATCGTTTTCTTCGTGTGCTGGTCATTAAAGACTTTTGAAAGTGGGTCCATCTTTGAAATCGAACCCATTACAATTCGATATGGAATTTTGCCACTATCATCAAGGCCAAAACGAATATTTAAACTTGGATCGTCATTATTAAGAGTCTTGCGACCAACCATGACACCGTCATATCTCTTTCTAAAAGCGTGAACCATCTTACGAGCGCTTTCGTCTGTAATCCACTTTGAGTCACCTGTCATCGTCGAAAGCTTACCATCAAGAGTTTGCGCAAGTTTAAGATGAACAAACGGAAGATTGCTTTGCATCGATTTAAAAAAGATGCGGTTAAGCTCTTTCGATTCTTCTTCAAGGACGCCAACTTTGCACTCTATCCCCGCCGCTTCTAAAATCTTAATTCCATTTCCAGCAACTTGTGGATTTGGATCAAGACAAGCAACAACAACACGAGCAAAACCGTGCTTTAAAAGTTCGTGCGCACATGGAGGAGTTCTTTTATTCGTGTGACAACAAGGCTCAAGCGTTACATAAATAGTTGCACCCTTAAGTTCGCCCTTTTGTTCTTTGGCAACATCAGTAATTGCTTCAGGTTCTGCATGTGGAAGCCCGGCCTTTTTATGCCAACCTTTTCCAAGTACAATTCCATCCTTTACAATAACAGCACCAACCATCGGATTGGGAGAAGTTGTTCCCTCACCCAATTTCGCTAGATTAAGCGCCATTTGCATATAAGCAATATCTCTAGAAGCCTGATTTTCCATGCCTTTTCATAACATATCTAATCATATGGTTCCAGCAGACTTTTACGTAAGCGCTGCATCGAGAATTTTTTGTAGGGTACGGCGATACTTTTCGAACAATCAATAACTTAAAGGCTTAATTCTTAATTAACGAAATAGCCTCTTTTAAGTATTTACTATTAACTTTATAGACAAACTTTTTTCCCTGTTTATGTTCAAAAACATAACCCTTGACCTTAAGATCTTTCAACTCTCTACGGGAAATCTCACGAGATTTATTTATATCTAAAGCATATTCTTCAATTGATATAGCCTTGTATTTATTTAACGCCATTTTCTGTAAGAGAGAAACTTGAGTTTCACTAAGGCCATCTCTTGTTATGAGTTCAGAAATAGTGATTAGGAAGTTCACTTTTTCTTGAACTTTTTTAAGTGACAAAAGTAGTGAATCAAGACAGAAATCAATGAAGTAAGTCAGGTCTAATTGGTGTTCTTTAACGAGGTCAAATGACTTTTCATAACGTTTACTATGTTGCTTTAAATTTGCAGAAATTGAGAGCAGCTCAACAAATTTTAAATTATTCTTCATGGCCTTAAAGTAGAATAGTGTTCTTGCTGTACGCCCATTTCCATCAAAGAAAGGGTGAATATATGCAGTAAAGTAATGAAGGAGAATTCCTTTAATCAACCCATGAAGATAACGTGGATTATTTGTTGTGAGCTCAATCACTTCATCAATAGTATCTTCAATTTTTGTATAATCGATACCTTCGTGTGTTCCGACATATACTTTGTTGTTTCTAAACTTTCCACTAAAGTTCGCATCGTCGCCCTCTAATGTATTTTGTGAAACAATTTCATGTACTTTTAAAATGAGATCTTTTGAAACCTGTTTTGAAACGTTCTCCTTAATCCACTTCATCGCTAAGTAGTTATTAATCAGCATATACTCATCTTTGTCCTTTGGTTTTTCTCCAGACGAGATGAGTGCTTTAGCCTTTGAACGTGTACTATTTGCACCTTCATAGATGGCAGATGTAATGGCCTCTTCAACTGCAGCATTTATTAAAAACTCTTGCTTAAAATTTTGATGACGCTGGATTAAATCAAATAAAGATCCACCCAAGCTTTCAATTTGATGGAGTTTTTTATTGATGCAATCTGCTGGATAAAACCAAAATTTCTTATCAATTTCTTCCACATATAGTGGTATTGAACTCGCTCTTCGCAAGCGCTGAATTGTCCCCTTGACCTCTGGCCAATCTCTTAGAGACACACCCAAACTATCAAGCCTATACTTAATATCATCGAGAGGAGTGTACCTCTCATGAGTGTATTTTAGCCAAAGTGGTGTATTTAAAAATTCGTAGTCTTTTGAATTGTCCATTAGCTGTATTGTATCTCTTTTTCTACAATTTTCTAGTGCAAAAGTTGTAGAAAGAAAGGATTACCGGTAATAATTACGAGATATCAAACAGTTACAGCTACAACAACTGTTGTACTTGGCCAAAAAATCCTTACATTTACTACAACTTTAAGTGTTCATAATTGTAGAAAAATTACAAAACAACACCAACCTATTTAATTTCAAGAACTTACAAATACAACCAAACTAGTAATAGCAATAAAAGTACGTCGATACTTTTAACACCCTCTAAATAAAATTCACTAAACAACACTTGTATTGAATATTTCGCTAAATTAAATTCATGAACAAGTTAATCGCACCACTTATTTTAATCTTAGCCTTCTCAGTGACTTCATGCTCAAAGGATGCCCAGAAGCTCTTAAGCACCAACACGCCAAGTACGACTCAGTTCGAACCAACAGATGGTCATTCAGACAAGGTCATTCTTAATGCCAAGGTTGGAAATTTCTGCGAAGGCCATGACTGCCCAGATGGGATTGTTGCGGTTAAAACAAACGACAAATCAGTAACTTGTGCCGGAATTGTTCAATCAGCAACAGAAGTTCTGATCTCACAAAACTGCGCCGAACCTAACAATACATTTCACGTCCAAACAACGGCCGGTGAGATCATCAAGGTCGAGTCTGTTGAAGAGACTCTATCCAACGAATTTGATGACAAAGTACTAAAGCTCACAACTTCTAAAGAAATTGAAACTCAAGCATCAATCTCAATTCCAGATGCTGAAAATCAAACTGTAGAACTACTAAGCTTTGATAAATTTGGAGTCCTTACAATACAAAGTTGTGAACTTACATACGCTTCACTTGCCTACGCCAACTCATTCGACAACGAGTCCCAACTTCTTAACATCAAAAACTGTGATGGTGTAAAAGACGGCTCACTTATTTCTCAAGACGGAAACGTTATTGGCTTTCTAACTAAGAAGCATGAAGAGATTGCGTTGTATGAGGGTGTTAGTCTTGAGGGTGATAAAGTTGAAATTGATGTAATATCTAAGATTGATCAAATTTCATTAACTCTACCTCTTGATTCTGATGTATCAATTTACGCGATGATCTTATTTGAATATCCAAAATTTGAAACAGATGAAACAATCCAAAAAATTCACTTTGATAGTAATAACCCTTTGAAGTTTAAACTAGAAACAACTTGTATTAAAAAGGGGATTAATAAGATATTACCAGATTCAATTTCTGAATTAAGTTTTAACAATAAAATACAAGAACTCAATGAACAGAGCACACTGAAAGTCACTAACTACCAAACATTCATACCAAAAGAAAAAGTTCACTTACTAAAAATTGATACAAATAAGAATATAAACTTCTTAGAAACTGAATATTACCTCAGTTCTGTTGATATTAATAAACTAACAACTATTGAACAAATAATTGATACAAGAAGAAATATCACTAATTTATCAAACAATCTAAAAACTGAGATTAAATATTTATATATTGGTGATACGAAAGAATTTTCAGCAATTGATAATATAAGTTGTAATTAAAAAAGGGGAGCAAAAGCTCCCCCCTTCTTAATATTCAAAATCGCCTATTATATAGTTCTTAAACTTAACATTCCTCTTAAGCTGTCTTTCTAACATTTTCTTAGGAATACTTCTTTTATAATTATTCAAAATATTGTCTTTTGTAATTGTAACTTCATCTTGCTTAATACTATACTTATCTACTAGTTCAATAGTCTTTACACTTAAAATACGGCCTCTTGTTTTTAAGATCCATCGATCATTTACAGAATCAAAATTGAAGTCACCTGGACTTGAAAGCTTTAAAGTATCATCTCCGCTAATAACTCCACTATTCAATTCAATGACATTAGAAAGCTTCCAATCACCTGTAGATGTTCCCGACCCTGTTCTTAGGTCCCAATCCGTCGTACTAGTCCCGCCACCACGTGCTGTAAAATTTTGTCCCAATGTATTTAGGTTAAATAGTAATACAAATAATATAATTTTTCTCATACGAGCTCCTAAAGTAGTTTAACTAATGCAGAGTAAGCAATTAGATCTTCTCCGACATTATTCGGATCCATCATAATCTTTTTCATGTTGTAGTTATACTCAGCTGTTAATTCATTTAAAAGAGGAACGACCTTCTCTTTATTTATAGACTCCACCCATAAGCAATTAGTGCATTGCTTATTTCTATTTGTAACGAGCGCTTCATCAGCCATTTCTTTATATATATTCGACTGTATTTTCGCAGATGTATAAAGGCTATATGTTGTATCCTCTAAATTTAGATAAAAACGTCCATCTTTATTGATAAATACACCATCTGCAGCTAGCTTCATAAACACTTTATGGCCTTCTCTTCCATACTCTTGAAGAATAAAGTTTTCACTTAATCCTGCTTTCGAATTAGCTCTCAACATCATCTTGTAAGTTGCAATTTCCTGAAAATACTTATCAGTCGTTGGCAGTTGTTCTTTTAAACTCGCCGTTTCCTGAAAATGCCCATACAAACTCTCATGCACCTCAGGGAAGTATTCCCTCACGAATTCCGCAGTCTCTTTTTTTGAGCACAGGCCATTGAGGACTGTGACACAAATATCGAGGCCAGGGTTTTTAACATCGCCCATTTCAAGGCGGTGAAATGTTGAAGGTGGAAGTCCAAGCCTTCTAGCAATTTGATTGCTACTTAAGCGGGAATGCTCTTTTTTGTACTTTCTGATCTTGTCCCGCAAAACTTCGTTTACCGAAGGTCTTTCTAGAAAAACCTTATCCATTTTGCTCTCCTCTCTCTATATTTTCCCAAAGTTGTTTAGTAGTTCTTCATACACCAGAATCCAATAGAATTTATGAACACTGTAAAAACTATTAATAAAACTTATTGTTAAGTATTTGATGAGACATAAATAAAATTTCATAAGTGAAATTTCTCGATTTTTTCAAAAATGAAATGAATCATTTCAATGTGGAATAAGAAAGCGCTAAATCTTTGTAAATACGAAGCACTCACTATAAAATAAATACATAGATTTTAATAAATTACTGAAATCACGAAAAGGACCCGCGTACCTTATGCTTGCATTGGCCACTATTTTCTTCGTTAATTACTATATTTTGGCCATGAAAAAGGGCCAAAGATTCGAGATCTCTCTACCAATTATCTTAATCAACACATTCTTTATCGCTGGCTACTATGTAGCAAATAGTTTAACTGGTGCAGGTGTAAATGAAGTCGTAAAGTTTCAACTACTAACAAGTTGGGAAGGTACAGGTTACGGAGAATTCATACCGCAATTACTACTTGGACTACTCTATATCCTTATAACAATGGTTCTCGTATTTATTGCAAGTAAGAAGGCGACAACTAAGAATAATTATTTTGTAACAATAGTTGGACTTATCGCTATTTTGATCAACCCAACAACAAGTGACTTCTATGAGTGGTTTAGGCCATATACTCATTTTGCTGAAATCGATTCAATCAGTATTTCAAAGTTAAAGAATAATTCAAAAGTCGTGCTCTCTGAAAAACCAAAGAGCTTCATCTATATTTACGCAGAAAGTTTTGAAAGAACATTTTTTAATGAAGAGATCTTTCCTGGCCTAGTAACAGAACTAAAAAAGAAAGACTCTACTTATCTCGACTTCACAAATGTAGAACAAGTCTACGGTACAGGCTCAACAATGATGGGAATGGTTGCCTCACAATGTGGTGTCTTTTCCGTTCCATCAATTACTGGCGAATTCATGGGAGGTATTAGCTGCCTTGGAAATAAGTTACAAGACGCAGGATATGATCTTCACTATATACAAGGTGGAGCCTTAGACTTTGCAGGTACAAGAGAGTTCTATACTAATCATGGCTTCAAAAATCTTACTGGTATTAGCTTTTTTAAAGAAAAATATAAAGAAGATAAGTACTTTAGTCAGTGGGGTGTTTATGATGAGTACTTACTTAAAGAAAGCTTTCAAAGATATCGAAAACTAAAAAGTGAAAACAAACCATTTGGCCTATTCTTAGTTACACTTGATACGCATTATCCAAAGGGACACAAATCACCTTTATGTGATTTAAAATATGAAGATGGTAAGAACCCATACTTAAATGCAATTAAGTGTTCTGATAGCAATATTGCTAGTTTCATCAAACAGGTACTTGAAGAAGATAATGGTGAAACACTAATCATATTAGCTTCTGACCACTTGGCCCTAAAAACAACTGCGAGTCATCTACTTAAAAGTATCCCACGCAGAAATTTGTTACGTTTCTATAATTTAGAAAAACAGAATGTGAATAATCTCAAGCCTGCTTCTACCCTCGATATAGGAACAACTCTTTTACATGCTCTTGGAATCAAATATCAATTAGGTGTTGGAGTGAATCTTTTTTCAAATGAAAAAACATTACTGGAACGCTACGAAAGAAAGACAAATAACTTTCTAAGAAGTCTTACTCCTAAAATAGAGGAAGCATCACTCACTAGCAGAAAGTAATTTTCTCTTTGTTGAATTTAAATTCAAAAAACGATTTTCACTAAAGATAATGTAATCCATTTTGTCCCAAAGCTTCGCTGTAATTTCTGGCTTATCAGAAATAGGATTCTCTTCTCTTGGGTCCATCATTAGATTAAAAAGTAACTTTCTATCAGACTTCTTCTGCCATACTAACTTGTAAGGCCACTCAACAGCTGCAAGTGTAACACCATTATATGGTTGAACGAGTAAAGCAGTCGATCCCTGCTCATTAAGCATTGATACACCGGCCGTTTCGATTTTTTCTGAAATCCCCATTAAGTCTAGAACTGTTGGTAGGATATCAACTTGTGAAAAGGTTTTTTCTTTAATAACTTGAGGAGCAATTTCTCCTTTCCATATAGCTAGAAAAGGAATCTTAAAGAACTCTTGAAAGTAAGATGTTTGTGCATCATAGAATCCATGTTCACCATTAGGATAACTATGATCGGCCGTAATTATGATTAGCGAGTTATCATATAAACCATTTGCTTTTAATTCCTTAATTAAAGTCCCTAGATACTTATCTGATACATTTAAAGAATTAAGAAATGCTTCTTCTTTCGATCTTTGTTCAGGGAATAGTTCACGCTGTTCTTTTGGAACATTACCAAATTTCATATGATGAGATACCGTATGAATTGTAGCAAAAATCGGTTTATTACTCTTTGATGTAATATTCTTAATGTTTTTTACAAATTGCTTATAAGAAATATCATCTTGCACACCCCAACCCCAAACATTGTGCGTTTTTTCATATTCCGTCATTTGTGACATATCTGTTTTAAGGACGTGATCAAAGCCAATATCAACCATGAAGTTATGAGTATTATCAAAACTTAAATCTTGAAAACATTTGTGAAAGTACGATTGATAACCAATTTCAGAAAATACTTTTGGTAGGCATTTTATCAAAGTATTATCGAGTTGATATGAAGCTTTACCTCTAATAAGAGGTACTTGAGAACAATATGTTGCAAATTGTCCTTTCACTGTTTGTACTGAGTTTCCATAAAAATCATCAATTGATAGACCTTCTTTTAACAATGAATTAAAGACTGGAGTAATCTCTTTTCCGCTATTCGTTTTCTTATTGATATAGAGGCCATTAAAGGATTCCATTGAAACTAAAATAATATTTGGTTTTCTCACTTCTTGAAAATGAGATGATATCTCTCTTTCTACCTTATAAGTATGTTTTGCTTCTAGTGGCCTAAATGATTCCACGACAGACTTTACTGAATATGAAATTTCTCCAAATGGATATGGTAGTGCAAAAATCAACGCAAGATATGAAGTAAGTAGCCCTAGTCCTTTCAAAGGCCTTATTTGATTTTTAAGATTAAAAACCTTGAATTTAAATTGTGCAAAAAGAAGTAATGGAACAAGTGCTAAAGTCTCGTAAAAATCTTTAAGCTTCATTGTGTTTAGAATTACATCTCCACTGGCAGCATTAAATGTTTCTCTGAAATTTGAAATGAAAACCACTAAGTCAAAGCTTGTCTTTACTCGAAAATGATACTTACCTGCAATATAGTATAAACAAATAAGAAAAATACTTAGTAGAATACGAAGAAATGCTGGCTTCACAAGCTTATTGATTGCTTCACTGTAGAGGTATATTAAACCAAAACCTACAGCTATAACTAAATAGTCTGACATATGCAGCGAATTATATAAGCGCCACTTTAAAATTAGCCATGTATTAAAGTAAAAATATAGAAACCAAAGTGCTTTTGTAGTGAAGAACATAGTTAACTATCTTAACACTTTCTTAACATAGAAAAAAGAGTGCAATAAAATCAAAAGTTTAACGTTTTTTATTGCGAATAGTTAAAATACTTATCTACAACGAGAAGAGAAATTAATAACTCTCTGCGTTCATCTTTAAATTGTTCAACCCACTCGTGTGCATTCTTGATAATGGCCTTCGCTTCTTCTGGATTTTCAATATAATATTGAATTTTCTCAGCAAGATCTGAATAGTCGTCTTTTACTTCAACGTAGTGTTTGCCCGCAACGAGCCTTCCTTCCATGAACCAAGTCTCATATTTTGGTTTAGAAAGAATACAAAGAGAGTTTGATGACATAGCCCATTTTAAGTTAGTGGCAACATCATTACCTTCTAAGCAAATAATGAACTTATATTTAAGTTGATCTTCAATCGATAAAAACTCTTTCTCCCAAGGCTTCCCCTCAATTGGAGAGACTTGTCCGATATTACAAAGAGGATGGTTATAGAATTTTTCCACGACCTGCTTTCTTTGAGGAACTAGAGCTGCACCTCTCCAGACGGCAATGTCTTTCTTTTCATCAAATGAAAGAGTGTCATTAATAAAATTAAAATGCCTAACTCTGTTCAGTTTTAAAACGATAGAATTATCGTTATTTGATACAGGTCTACTTTTAATAAAAGTTGGAAGTTCTGGAACATAAGTCACATCTCCTGCTTCATAACGAAACCTTAACTCTTGTGGAAAATGTCTAATTATATCCAAGATATCAAAGAAGTAAGTTGTTCCTTCATACTTCTTAAAATTCTTAATCTTTAAAGTACGAGGAATATTTTTTTCTTTTTTAAATTCGTTTTCTGATTCGGGAAGCGTAAACGAGCTCGATAATTTATTATAATAATTTACGCGATCTTCAATATAAGTGTCTTTTGAACTTTCGTAAGCCTTAAGTATATTACTGGCCTTATTTCTGTACCAACAATTTGGCACTAAAAACTTTAAAGCATTCTTTATATAATATACTTGCTTCATATGATCTCTATAGCATTCCGAAGATTTTTCTAAGCCTTAAATTAATAACGTTAAAGAAGGCTTCAAAAATAATTCCACCACCCATTTTTGATTGCCCATCACGACGCTCATAAAAGATAATTGGAACTTCTTTAACAGATAGGCCTTTGGCCCACACTTTATAATTAAGCTCTAGTTGAAAAATATAACCATTAGAGATGATTCCATCTAGGTTTAAAGCTTGAAGTGCTTTTCTAGAAAAACATTTGAATCCACCAGTTGTGTCTTGAACAGGAATTCCTGTCATAAAACGCGTATAAATTGAAGCGCAGTAAGAAAGAAGTAATCTTCTAAATGGCCAATTGATAATTCTGATCCCATCAATGTAGCGAGAACCGATAACAAGATCATTTTCTTGAGCTGCCGCCAATAAATCTTTTACAGAATCAGGATCGTGAGAAAAATCACAATCCATTTCAAAGACAAAATCAAATTCTCTTTCTAGGGCCCATTTAAATCCTGTGATATAGGCCGTCCCTAAACCAAGCTTTCCTTTTCTCTCGATGATGTGAAGATTTGAATTTGTTTCCATTTTCTTTTTCACAACATCTGCCGTTCCATCAGGAGATCCATCTTCAATAATTAAGAGAGATACTTCTGGGTATTTCTCAAAAATTGTATCGATCATGCGTTCGATATTCATGATCTCATTGTATGTTGGAATGATAATTAACGACTTGTTCCAAGGAAGTTGATTCACTGATTTCTCCATAATTTCTTAGGGATTCAAGATAGCGTCTATTGCACCAATTTTCCAGAGTTTTTCGCAGTCAGACTAACTCCACGCCTTGCGGCCAAGAGAAGGATCAAATACTACTTTATCTTTGTGGGTAATAGGTTTCATCGTTAGTATTGAATAAAGGATATTGGAATCAATTTCAGTATCAGAATACTCAATAATATTGAATTCACTATTAAGTTGTAGATCTGTTAGGTCAACATCATTAAAGTATAATGCTAAATCGATAACACCTTTTTCACCGCTCTCATATCTAAGTTCGACTTTAGTATTTGAAATTTTGTTAGCTTCTAATAACTTCGGTGCTAATTCCATTATTCTAATCCTGGTATTTTGCTTACTTTCTCAGCTAAGCAAAACTAATCCAATACTTCACCAGTATGTATTGCAATTATAGCATTATATTTATTGTATTTTACATGAAAGTGCGGTGGATTATGATCCATCGGTGGCATGAAAATTTTAATTCCATAAAACATTGAAATTGTAGGCATATTAGCTCCTTTAAAAGGAACTAATATGCAAACCTCTCATTTATTAAAGATTGAATAACTTCATGAAATTATTAGCTACAACAAATCACATAAGAATTTTTTTGTTACTTTTAGGGTGAAACACTATCTCCATTTCTAGCCCGCAAGCCTTCGCATACCTATTCAAAGTGGATAGCTTCAGATCAAGACGATTCTCAATTTTAGATACATCTGGTTGGTCAATTCCAACAAGATCCGTTTGCTTCAAGCCAAGTGATTTTCTTAAGGCCTTTAGGTCAATGTCATAGTAGTCGTTTTGTTTGATTGCCGTCTTGGCATACTCAAAAAACTCGAGGTCTAAGTTGTCATAACTCATTAAGTTTCTCCCTGTTTCATCCGTAAAACAGATATTGATTTATTTAAATTATAACATGAATCAATTTTTGTGCGACTATTCCTTCAAGAGCATAATGAAGTGGTCAGGTATTCCCTTGAGTGAATATCAGAAACCGGATCTATGAAACTATGCACTTAAGTGCATATAACATCAGTTTATTCACAAAATATTCACTTGTGTGCATAAGTCTGAATTTCACGCTGGAAATATGCAGTCTAGAGCATAAAAAATATGCACTCTAATGAATATTTAATTTCTTTTTTTAAGCCAAAGTTCGCGAAGCTTGGCATATTTTAGAAAAGCATAAAGTCCGTTGATATAACAAACCATAAAGCCACGGGCACCATCTAAGAATCCGGCCCTAAGAATGAAATCTCTAAGAAAAACAAGAGCGGGGCGCGTTACAACTTGAAACATTGTCGATTTCTTACCCATGTCAAAATAGGCTTTCGCAGCTATTGTCGAAAATCTGTCTTGCTGCACAATATGTTCTTCAATTGAAAAGTAAGTATAGTGCAGAAGATCTCCATCAAGAAATTTAGTCCTGGAGTTTGGAGACATCTCAATAATGTCGTGTGGGTTCACTCCTCCCCACTTGGCTTTGTCTTTATGAAAAATTCTAAGCTTACGATCTGGATACCAACCACAGTGATAGATCCAGCGATCGATATACCAATTTCGACGATTAAAATTATAGCCGTCATAATCACCAAGCGTATCTTTAATTGCCAAAATAGAATCACGAAGCTCGCTTGAGATGGCCTCATCAGCATCGAGAGAAAGGATGTAATCGTGACTTGCTTGAGAAATGGCGAAGTTCTTTTGCTGGATATGACCTTCAAATGTATTCTTGATAAATCGAACACCTTCAAATGACTCACAAATCTCTTGTGTGCGGTCAGTCGAAAATGAATCGACCACGACAATTTCATCAACCAGTCCACCAAGTGATTTCAGGCATCGCTCGATATTTCTTTCTTCGTTGAATGTGATCACTGTTGCTGAAATCATCATTATATAAATTTAACACGTAGTTTTTAATATTAAAATTTCTTTAATTCTATGCCATACTCTAGCCCTATGAATTTAAAAGATTTTATTACTAATCCGATCGAGCTCGAATATTTTGAGGGTTTGCTTTCTCAGTTAAATGAAAAAACTGAACACTTAACAATTGCGACCCCAGAAAATGACACAGGAGTCTACCCTACTGCGATAGCTCCAAGAAAACTCCTTCGCGATGAACTTCCTTTTCATTCATATGAAGACATCAAACAACGCTATTCTACAAAGGAAGTCGTTGACTGCACCCTTTGGCTAAGAAAGATGCATGGAGGGCTTGGCTCAAGCCTTGATCGTTCGGACTACTTAAAAAAATATGGCCGTTCAACACCTGGTTCAAAATCCACTGACCTCTATATTGAGACAGAGGAATTCGGTGCAATTAGCTTAGCGGAAGCTCAAATTATTCAAGCATCAAAGAAAACAAGCTCATTTAAGAAAGTGGTCCTACAGGACCTAGTTAATAATGATGTGAAACCAATCCTCGATGAAATGTGGAAAAAGTATGAACATCTTCTAAATGATAACTTCTCTCGTCTCGACTCTGTCATTCAACAAAAGCTTCCAACTATTAAGAATGGTGAGCTTTCACTAGAACGACTTGCCCCTGCTGGACACGGTGTCTTTGGTTATGAAGTTTTTAAAGGACCAAGGCCTGAAGGTGAAAATGTCATTGCCTGTATTGGAAATGGTGAAGACTTAAGCTCAACTCCAGATCGTGCCATCGTTAATTGGATGCTCACAGAGAATATACCAGTTGTTATGGTTACAACGACTAAAACAGAAAGAGATATGAAAGGTGGTCAAATCGCTCTTAAGACAGAGGGCGATAAAACCTATCTTACAATTATTGAAAAAGCCCAAGCTGAACAAGCTGGGCAATTAGAGTATTTTGAAAAGCTTGGATTACGCGAAGAAGACGATGATGCTTTTTTTAATACGAATTTAGTACTCGTTAATTTTAATGCGGTTAAAGATTATAAAATAGCACTTCCTGATTTGATCAAAAATCAAAAAGGTGAGTTTTTACAACTTGAAGGTGCGATGGGTTCGGTGCTCTTGAACTCGGATCGGTTGGCTAGGAAAAATGGTCAACAGTTTGTTCATATACTTAATGTGAACAAAGAGAATCGATCTAAGTTTTTTAATCCGATAAAGAAAATGGCCGATTTTAGTTATATTTTGAATTATCTACAACTTGATAATTTTATTTTTCATTTTAGAAGCAGACATGAGTAAACTACTAAAACTTATTAAAAAAAATTTTATTATTATTAAGTTAATTATTCTTATCACTTTTTTGTATCTAGTTTATAACAATGGAAATATAAATATAGACTTAATTAAATCTGGAATTTCAAATAAAACTCTGATTGCTTTATTTCTTATTTTAACTTTTATTCAACAATATATTGGTGCAATACGAGCAAAAATCCTACTTGGCCTAGAAAATAAAAATAACCTTTCAGCATGGGATATTAATCAAATCACTTGGTCTGCTTCCTTTGTAAGTTGTATATTACCCGTAAGCATTGCAAGTGAAGTCTATAAAATCAGTGAATTAATAAAAGAAAAAAAATATCAATCTAAAGATGACATTATTTACATGAGTATATTTACTAAGGTTTTAACATTAGTATCCTTAGTAATTCTTACACTTGTATCATATATACTATTTTCACTTAGTTTTGATAGTAATCAATTACTTATATTTCTCTCTATAATTACGATATTATTTTTTACTGCATTTCTTTTTAGATTCAAAATATTAAATTTATTACAAGTAGTTTATCGCTATATAATTGATGTATTAAATATTAAAAACCAGTTCATCTTTAATAGAGCTTTTAATTTCAAAAACTACTATATAAGATTATTTCGTAATCCTATCAAATCAACAAAGCTAGTGATACTTAGTTTAATCATACAATCTCTAAACATAATAACATTTTTACTCATTATTTATTATTCTTTAGAATTACCTATTAATAGTGTATTAGAAGCTTCTACAGTTATTCCTACAGGTATATTTATTTCACTGCTTCCAATCTCAATACAAGGACTAGGGACAGGAAACTTTGCTTTTTCAGAACTCTTAAAAGGGATTGGAATAGACAATGGCTCTGACATATTCACGATTTATTTTGCTATGTCATATATTTTTAACTTTATCGGCTTAATACCGTTCTTACTTAGAATGAAAGTTAAGAGATAAACTCTTTCTCTTTCACACTATTAAAATTCAAAAATAATAAAATAAAAATATAAATAGGGTAGAAATTACTACCAAAGCTACAAGATAGAGTTACAAAGAAAAAAACAAGAGAGGGATTGTATATAGAAATCCTATCTTTCAAAAACTTCAGTACAAAGAAGCCTAAAAAAATAGCATATAAAATTATTCCATAATCTGTTATTAACTCGTAGTGGATATTATCAAATACTCGCATTACGGGGTAGCCCAGATTATTATTAACTGAATTTGAAGTGTAAACCTCTAAAGCTCTTGCAGAAAATCCAATTCCATTAGGTAGTAAGTTTAACTCATTTAAAAATACTTCCCTTCCTAAATGCCTACCGCTCAATAACTGAATCGGTAAGAAGAATATAATTACAGGAAACACCAATAACGAAGAAGCAATAAGTACATCTAAATTTCTTGATTTATTCTTAGATAGAACATTTAACACAACTACTGAAATCATAGAAATAAACAAGCTTCTCACTCTTAAGATAATCATCAATATAAGTGAGACTAAAGATGCACTCTTTTTATTTCCATAGAATAGCTCTACAAGGGAACCTGCTACGATAAAAAATACGATCTCTATAGTGGCTGCGTTTGAATTAATAAAAAATGGTCTTGCATTAACTATTATTCTTCCTCTATTCTCCCAAGTAGAAAAATCACTATAATCATTAATATAATTAATGATTACATCAAAATTTTGTATAAGATAAACTGCTAAAGGAATAAGTATAGCCAAAGCTACCATTCTTATCGAATAGTAGAGATACTTTCGAAATATTGAACATAATGAAATCTCTCGAAAAAATTCACGTAATGCTACCAAGAACAGTGGTAATATAATTGCGTGCCCAACATAAGTAGCCTCAGTAGAAAAGATAACTAGCAAAATTAAATTTATTAGAAGAAAAAGAATTAATCCTTTATTTCTCCCTACTAATTCCTTTAAATTATTTGATTGTTGAAAAACAATCAATGAAAACCCAACCACAAAAATTGGAAATATTGGAAAACCTGACACCTTTACACTTCTAAACAAACAAATTGCTATCAGCAAGAGACTTTGTAAATGTGGAAATATATTAGATTTTTCTATTTTCACTAGAGACTAATTAATTTCTTTTAATGTCTGTAACAACTTAAGCATTTCGTCTTCACTTAACCTATGAGTATTGTGTGAATTATACTCACCAGCTTGTGTTATAACTTCTTCACCGTCCTCAAAGAAACGATCGTAGTTAAGATCACGATTATCACTAATGATTTGATAGTAACCACCAAGGTCTCGTGCTTTAACCATCTCCTCTCTTGTAAGAAGAGTCTCATATAATTTTTCACCATGACGAGTACCAATAATCTTAACTTCAGTATTTGGTGAATTTTTAAATCTTTTAATAGCATTTGCTAAATTTTCAATAGTTGAAGCTGGCGACTTCTGTACAAAAATATCTCCGTTCTCACCATTTTCAAATGCAAAAATTACTAACTCGACAGCATCTTCAAGAGACATCATAAATCTAGTCATATTTGGATCTGTAATTGTAATTGGTTTACCATTCTCAATTTGTTCAATAAAAAGTGGAATAACAGAACCACGTGAAGCCATAACATTACCGTAACGTGTGCCACAAATAACAGTATTATGTGTTTCTGCAATACTACGAGCCTTAGCAACAAAAACTTTTTCCATTAAGGCCTTACTCATCCCCATTGCATTAATAGGATAAACGGCTTTGTCTGTACTTAAGCATATAACTTTCTTTACACCACAATTAATAGCTGCATCTAGAACATTCTCAGTTCCAAAAATATTTGTTTTAACAGCTTGAAGAGGATAAAACTCACATGATGGTACCTGCTTTAAAGCAGCAGCATGAAAAACATAATCCACACCATGCATAGCTGTAAGGACACTGTTGTAATCTCTCACATCACCTATATAGAATTTGATTTTAGGATTGTTATATTTCTTTCTCATGTCATCTTGTTTTTTTTCATCACGAGAAAAAATACGAATTTCACTTAACCCAGAATCAAGAAATCTATCTAAAACAGCATTTCCAAATGAACCTGTACCACCTGTTATTAATAATTTTTTATTATCAAACATATAATCCTCTTATTTTTTCCAAACATTTCTATTCACATAACCCGTATAGCTTTGAATTATTTTAACCACTTGATAGCTAACAAATTCATTTCTATAATCTTCGATATCACTATAATATCGATCGGGGTTATTGATTGTTATATTAATCGAGTTAATTACAGAATCACGATCCAAGTCAGACATAATGAGTGTTCCAGCATCCATTCCTTCTGGCCTTTCATGAGCTTGTCTTATCGTAATTGCTGGGAAATCCATTAAACATGATTCTTCAGTAATAGTACCACTATCTGAGATTACACACTTAGCATTTTTCTGAAGAAGATTGTAATCTAAGTATCCAAGAGGTTTCATGAATTCGATCAACTCATTGAAGTCAGATTTAGATAATTTCTCTAATTTCTTTCTTGTTCTTGGATGTGTTGAGACAATAATTCGTTTTCCAAAATGTTCAGTAATACCATTTAATGAATCAAGAAGAGAGTTAAAATTTACTTCATAATCAACATTTTCTTCTCTATGAATACTAACTAAGAAGTACTCACCTTTATCTAATGATAAATCATTTAGAATGTTGGAATTATCGATATCATTACCGAAGAAGTTCAAGACTTCTTTCATCGGACTGCCAGTTTTAATGATCAACTCTGGCCTTACTCCTTCATCAATTAAATATCGTCTCGAATGCTCTGAGTGAACCATATTAATATCTGACAAGTGATCAACAATTTTTCGATTTAATTCCTCTGGAACACGTTGATCAAAGCATCTATTTCCTGCTTCCATGTGAAAGATAGGAATCTGTTTCTTTTTAATTGAAATTACAGATAAACAGCTATTTGTATCTCCATATAAGAGGACCGCATCAGGCTTAACCTCTTCCAGAAGTTCATCTGTTTTAATTAATACTTCTGCAATTGTTTTCGTTGCACTATCTTTTGCTGATTCGAGAAAGTAGTCTGGTTTTCTAATTCTTAGATCATTAAAAAAAACTTCATTAAGTTCATAATCATAATTCTGTCCAGTATGAACTAAGATATGTTCAAAATGTTCATCACATAGTGGAATTACTCTACTCAATTTTATAATTTCTGGCCTAGTGCCAACAATTGTCATTACTTTTATTTTTTTCATTATTATTCCATCTCTAAATACAGAGTGTGCATTTCTTTTATTAAATCTTTCCAACTTTCAGGTTGATAGTTAAATTCTTTTCTAAATCTATCTGAATTAAGACTCCTATCTAATACGAAGTCATCATAAGGTATTATATTGATTTCTTTCTTATAAACTTCAGCAACAATTTTTAATAAGTCATATTTATTAATTGGATCTGAAGATACATGATAGAGACCTGAAACATCTCCCTTCATAAATCTAGGCAAAATTACTATATCTATTACCCTAGCCAATGAATTTGT
Source organism: Halobacteriovorax sp. CON-3 (assembly GCF_043196995.1). Taxonomy (NCBI): domain Bacteria; kingdom Pseudomonadati; phylum Bdellovibrionota; class Bacteriovoracia; order Bacteriovoracales; family Halobacteriovoraceae; genus Halobacteriovorax; species Halobacteriovorax sp. CON-3. Next base: position 1,997,807 of record NZ_JBEBNA010000001.1, on the reverse strand, counting down.
TGGAAACCCTGAGTATATAGCTTTCGAGAATCCTTTACATTCATTTTCCTGAGATAAGAACCAATCAATTAGAGATACATTTGACTTTATCTCATGGCCAATAATAGATGTTCTAATTGTAAGAGTATGATCATAGGCTACTTCACCTAAATATTTAGACAATCCATATAAATCTCTACTATCAGCAACTGAATCTTCAGTATAATTTCCCTCACGGCCAGTGAATACACAATCGGTACTGAAATGAATCATTTTCGAGTTATATTTAGAGCATATTGAGGCTAAGCGATGAGGCCATAAGGCATTTGTAAAGATTGAGACTTCATTATCTTTAGACTCTTTCAATTGCTTAATTATTCCTACGCAATTAAAAACAAGGTCTGGATTAAAGTCATTGAAGAGATTTTCTATCAATTGTGTATTTTCAACATCATAACCAGATTTAATGTCTTGATGCCAAGCTTTGCCTCTAGAAATTCCAAGGACTTCAAATTTCTTTGAAAAATAACGAAATAGGGACTGGCCCAACATTCCATTGGCACCGATAATTAAAATTTTCATAAACAAATATTACAAACTATATATCGCTAATTCAACTATTTACAAGTTCATTAAGAAGTTTATCTATTCTAGCGATTACCTTCTCTTCTTTAAAATAATTATGATATGCATTTAGAGCATTTTTGCCGATAGTCTCACGCTCTTCATTGGTTAGATTTATAAGTTTTATAATTTTACTAGTCAGCGCGTCAACATCTTCAGCATCAGAGACTTCGCCCACTGATAATTCATTTATCAATTTTGCTCCAGCTCCATTTAGTGAGGCAAGTATAGGTTTTCCAGCCATTAAATATGATTGCACTTTTGATGGAACTACAAGAGAGAAAGCTGGTTCATCTTTAAGTACTACTGCTAATGCACTTGATTTAGCAAATAGATATGGCATATCACCAGCAGGCTTTCTTCCATAAAACTTTATATGTTTATTATTGGCATAAAGATTTTCTAATCGTGACTTTTCTCTCCCATCACCCACAATGGCCAGGTGGATTCGATCATCAGAAACCTTTATAACTGCTCCAATTAAAGTCTCTAAGTTCTGAGCAACTCCAATATTGCCTGCAAATGTAATGACAAATTTATTATCAGGAAGTTCAGTCAACCACTCGGGAGATTGTTCAGCTTTTTCTTCTTTGGCCCAATTAGGAATCCACTCGACTCTACTGTCATATCCATACTTATTCAGATTTGAACGAAACTCATTTGATTGAACAAGCATTAAGTCAGTATTTTTATAAATCCATTTTACAATGATGCCTAAGATTAAACCAATAACACCATTAGGATTCTTATTTGTGATCGCAAAAAAGCTTTCTGGCCAGAGATCCTGTAGCCAAATCACTACTTTTCCGCCTCTTAATTTTGAGTAAACAATTGCTGGTATTGCTGTAAATATTGGTGAAGTTGCAAAAACTAGAACAACATTCGCTTTTTTCAACCTAAAGATTGAAAACAAAGCACCCAATAATGAAGTTAAATAATTGAAAAGAAGTCGGAATAAACCTGATTTTCTAGGAATAACTGGATATCTAACAATCGATACTCCATTAATAATTTCTCTATAAGGACCATTAACACTATATCCATCATAGAACGTTGCTTTAGAGTAATTAGGTAAACCTGTTAAGACCTCAACGCAATATTTCTTTGCTAATTTTTCAGCAAGTTCATTAATTAAGAATGATTCGGGTTTGTAAACATATGTAAATATTGAAATATTCATGATTAAAAGTGACAACCATAGTTAATTAATTTAGGATTTTAACTATGATTTTATATGCTCCAAACATTAATTCTGGTGGTGGATTAGTATTACTAAATACAGTAATTGAAGACGAAGTCTTTGGCAAAGTCACACACCTTTTTATAGATAAGAGATGTCCTCTACAATTTTCACAAGATGATATAATCATAGAGAAAGTTAATCCTAGTTTAATCTCACGTATATATGCAGAATATAAATTAAAAAAATTAGCTTTTCAAAATAAAGAGAAAGAAATCGTTTGCTTTGGTAACCTACCTCCTTTATTCAAACATAAAAATAATACAAAGGTTTTTCTTCAAAATGCTTACTTATTAAGAACTATAAAACTTCCAAGAAAAATAAAAAACAAACTAAGAATTGCATATGAAAAGTTTATTTTTTATTTTTTTATTAAAAATGTAGATCAAATCATTGTACAAATTGAATGGATGAAAGAAAATTTAAAAAATTACGTTAATAAAGATATCCAAGTAAAAAAGATACTACCAGTATTACCACAGTCCTCAAGTAACGAATTTACCGGTACTTACGATATCATCATTTTAACAAACAACGAAGAACATAAGAACTATAAAATTATAAAATCAGCGTTAAATAAATTAGATATTAATTTAAAAATATGCTTAATAAGTGATACACCTCCCAATATTAACAATAGATTAATAACAGTCCATTATTATAACAATTTGAACAGAAATGACATTTTTAAATTATACTGGTCATCATCTGCAATACTCTTAACATCTTCATTTGAATCTTTCTGCCTTCCTCTTTACGAAGCACAACACTTTAAACTTAAAACAATTGCACCTATAGCAGGCTACACAAAGAATTTAAAGATAGACTATCTTTTCCCCTCAATAACAGAGCAAGATATAATTACAATAATAAAAAAATTCATGAAAGATGAAGGTAAGTCATATGAAAATTAGTATTTTAATGTCTGTATACAATGGAGAAAGAACAATTGATAAGGCCTTAAACTCTATATTAAATCAAACTTATACTAATTTCGAAGTAATAATTATTAACGATGGCTCAACAGATGGGAGTCTCGAGATCATTAATAAATATACACAAAAAGACAGCAGATTCATAGTTGTAGATAATGAAAACCAAGGTTTAACCAAGTCACTAAATACAGCTTATAAATTTTCCAGCGGAGAACTAATATGCAGACTCGATGCAGATGATCAATACGAGTCTATAAAACTAGAGAAGCAATTAAGGTTCATGAAAGAAAATCCAGAGGTAGGACTCCTCGGAACTAATGCAAAATTAGAATCTAATGGGAAAATATATGCCCAAACGAACTGCACCTTCAAAGATAATAAAGATGTACTTAACCTACTCAGCAAAAGAAAAGCCTTCTTTTGCCATTCTTCTTGGTGTATGAAACGAAGTGTTTTTGAGACACTAAACGGTTACAATGAATTTTTCAAAAAGGCACAAGATTACGATTTTCTTCTTCGAGCATTAAATATTACTAATATTTCAATAATAAAAGATCCATTAACTATTCTACATATCTCATCCCAAACCATATCACACGACAACGAGAACACTCAATTCATCTATGCAACAACGGCCTTATTCAATTTCTATAACAAAACGATAGACCTAAATAAAAAGTACTCTATCATTTATAAAGGATTGAAGGAATTTAACTTCAATAAACATTACAACAACTTTTTACTCGCACTAAAAATTAAAAGAAAATTAAAAACAAAAAAACTGGCTTGGATTATAAATTTAGGACTCGCTAATATAACTAATGCACTGGTAGGCTACTTAAAGATAAAAAAACTCAATAAATCAATATATAAATCAGCGATTAAATACAGAGAAAATTTGGAGATTATACATAAATTTACAAAATAAAATCCCAATTATCACTACCTATATAATCAGAAGACAACAAACCTCTTTCCCAATAAAGTGGACAAACAACATTTTTATTATCTTGACCTAGTACTGCTGCCCACCAACTGAATGTACTATTCGAGATTACTATATTTTTAAACTTGGATAAGCAATAAAATTCCTCTCTCAACACAAGAGACTCATCGAACACTTCAAAATTTAACGGAAGTTTTAAATTACTTAGACACCACTCACGGTCATCTGAAAAAACAATACATCTTTTCAAATCGTTTTTTTCTTTTAATCTTAAAATTGCATTATAATAATAATCAGAACTAATTGTTTGGTATTTATAATTTTCAACATTTAAATAATCCCCTCTTCGAATATGTAATGCTGCTACATTTTCAAAATCATATTCAAAATCCTTACTTTCTAACAAATCACTAAACAATAAACTGCTAATCTGAGACCTGTTCTCATAAGCTAATTCGTATTCATGCCAATAACCATCATGTAATAAGAAATAATTTAAATCTAAACCTGTCACCTTTCTAAAAAAAGAAATATTTTTATTTTTAAAAAGTTTATTTAATACTCTGCTAAAAAAATACTTAATACGGGATTCATCTTGTGTACAAAACACTAAACAACTGTGCTTCTTATTATCAAAGATATCTAACAGAGCCCTTCTGTCACCACGATTATAATATTCTATATTCAGATTTACTCTTTTATTTTTTTTCAAGAGGAACAAGTAATAAGATAGTTGAAACAACTGATTTCCCATGCCTCCCTTTATGAATACTGTTTGTTTAAGCATTGTTATACTTCCTATAATAATATAGCCATCTCAAAAAACTCATTTTTCTCATGCATGGATTTAATTCAGAATTAACTCCATAAAAATTTCTATCAACAAAAATACGATCAAAGTACTTATACCAATACAAACCAATTGAACTAGAATCAATTAAAACAAAATGTTTAATCATTAGTCTGTGATAAGTTAACAACGACCAATCAAGATCTTCGTTTAAAAAAGATAAAAACCTTAAAAAAAGTAGACTATGCACACTTTTATTCAATTCCCATTTTTTAAATATATTACGGTCAATGTTATTAAAATTAAAACTGTCACAAGGTTGCCAATACACCATCATAGAATCAACGGATCCAAACATAACTCTATCACCTAATCGATACGGATCCATCTCGTAAGAGTTTTCAGAAAGTGTCAACAGTTTCAAATCAAACGTATTGAGCATATTTTTAAAAAAATTTAAAACATTATTTTTTAAAATAATATGATCTGTTCGAATCTTTAGAAGATATTTTGCTCCCTTCGTTTTGGCATACTCAGCCCCAGCATACGTTGATGAAATTTGATAATTAACATTACCCAGCCCCGAATCTTTTGGTAGTTTGTTTAATAAAACAATAAAACCCAAACCCCTTACCTTGCCTATAGTTTCTTCATCTTCACCTTCCCAAGTAGACAATATAAGTAACGATTTCGGGAAAGCTTTAACCAAATTAGAACAAGAACGATATGTAAAATTACGCTTTAGCAATAATGGACCCTGTACAACTATAGCAACATCACTATCATCATTATTGAAGTCATAATCATTAACTGCAAGATCTAAGTCATGAAGTTTAAATGAGAAAAACAAGTTAAAAAAACACTCAAATATCTCTATAATTTTATAAATAACTACTCTATACATACTACAAACTCAACTTTCATATATACTATAATTCCAAACAACAGAATAAGCACCTAAACTCAAAACGAATAAACTAACATAAGCCCCAAATACCACTCCATAAGCAACACCTGTAACACCATACCTTGAACCAATTATGACAAATATAATATTCGAAATTACACATACTATATTCCATTTTAGTAGATTCTTTACGGTTCTTGTTAGTTGAAAAAATACTGGCATTAAAGAGCTAATTATCTGAGGAATCAAACCAAGTAAAAGAACTGAAAAGATAGGTATTACAGAATTCCATTTCTCTCCATAAAGCCCTAAAATAATATCACTTTTAAACATTTCCAAAATTGAAAATACTCCACTCCCACCGATAAAGCTTAGCAATATTACCAATTTAAATGCTCTTTTTAATCGACAAGAATCAGATTTCACTAAAGCCGTTTGAAGTACTGGATTTATAACTGTCGAAATGTTCACAGAAGGATATCTTAACAACCTATAAGCACGATCGTACTCCCCTAAAATACTAGAATTTAAATTTGCACCAACAATAATAGTATCAATATTAGCTGATACTGAATTAAGTATATTTGTTAACAATTGAAAAAATGAAAAATCAATTAGTGAATTATAAATCGTAACTACAGAATTAAATTTAAGAATATAAATATCAAGTTCAGATTTCTTATAACTTAAATAAAAGTGTAATAACTCAAAAATCAAATATTTTAAAACAAGTGACCATACCCCGAAACCATTATAAGACAATAAAACAGCTATTAAAGATGAGACAATATCAGAAATTATTAAAATTGTGTTATAGCTACCAAACTCAAGTCTTTTTCTTATCATTGAAGTAAATGACACAGATATAACTCTAAAAAACAAACCTAAGGATAAAACAGGAATAATTTCAAAGTAAATTCTATTGTCAAATATTGAAACAAAAATTGGAGATAATATATTTAAAATTAACAGTAATATAGATCCAATAATCAAAGTCAATGACAAGACTTTTTCTAACTCTTCCTTTCCCCAATTTCTTTTTGATATAAGAGCCGCACCAATACCAAATTCACCCAACACTGAAAGAAAGTTAATGACAGCTAAAACAATAGCCACAACACCAAACTCACTTGGACTTAAAAGTCTTGCTAATAGAACACCAAATAGAAATGTGGAAACAAATGAAAAAATCTTCCCTAAAGAATTATGAATAATACTTTTCAAAATGATCAAATTGCTCATTTAAATATCTTTTTTAAATAGTTTCATCAAAGATCTTTTAACAAACTTACGTAATCCCAACTCTTTATATTTAAAAATAATGAAACTAATATAACCTTTCTTTTTTTTGACTATAACTTTACTATTTAATTTTACAAAATAGTGAAATAAACTAAAAATTCTTTCCGAGTCATTATTCTTTACATATTCATTAACGAAATCTAAGTGCTTAGATTTGTCTGAACGTGACTCAATATATTCTAAATATTCTATATATCTGAAAAATGAATTTGCTTCATCATTAAGTATACTTATTTCACCAAAAATTTTCGAAATAAAAACTTGTCTTGACTCAAGAAAGAAAGTAAATAAAGAAGATTTCAATGATAAAAAATTATAAGTCGGTAATTCTGAATATATATCCAATCTTACGAACTCCGTATTACTATAGAAGAGATCTAGTTGAATATGATCATTAGATTTTTGTAATACTTCTATACGGCCATCACTTACTACCGATAAAAAATTTTTACTCGCCATTTCAACCAGACAATTTAAGTCATAGGTAAATATGTCTATGTCAAAAACCCTTCTTTTGTATACCTCTTCATCATATTTAACAATTACATACAAATCATTCGGAATTCCTATAAAAAGGGACTTCAATTCAAACATATAATACTCTTACCTTTTCTATCTTTTTAAAATGCAATACCGAACAACGATGTAAGCCATCGACAACTGTAACATAGCCATTAATAACTTTGACAATAACTGGGTTGTATTCATTTAGTCTAAATTTATTAATTAAATTAAGATATTTATTAACTGAATAGTGGTCCTTCAAAGTCCAACCTCTATTTTGCATAAGATACTTTCTATATAGTTCTAAATTAGTGATTGATCTATACTGTACTGATTCAGAGATCTTCATATGTACCACTTTTTCTCCAACAATATTAAAGCACCAGAGATCTTTAATATATTCACATTTTAATTGTAATTTATTTGACAGTAAAATATGATCTGGTACAGAAAATAATGTTCTTTCAAAAGCTTCGATACCCTTTTTATAACCTAGATATTTTAGCACTGTATCTGTTTGGTCAGAGTTATCAGATGCATGTATAACATGTTCCTCCAATAACCCTCCTCTACTATCTCGTGGATTAAACTCGTTTCTTATTCTTGATTTTATTAATTTGATAAAACTATTTTCAAGATGCCGAAATTCACCATTACCATAGTAAGTATTAACTCCCTTTTTACACCTTATGAAAATAAAACATACTAAGTTATCATCGAGACGTTTCAGATATTTTGTTTTGAGTTTTAAATGATACTTCGGAGCATAGTCAAAATTGTAGACATTCTTAATAAGTCTATCTAATTTTGTATCTCTATGTTTCACTATTTTAATTATTTCAAATTCTTGTTCTAATATATCTAATATTTGATTTTCATAAGTTAGACCGTGATTCCATATTAAAAAAAAATGTAACTGATTATTATAGCTAATATTAACACCAGTCATACCGTTCTCAATTTCATAAATAATATTCTCTATACCAATCGACAAACTTTTTAACACCAGTATCTATAGCTGTCTCAGGTTTAAAATCAAGAACTTCATACAACTCTTTTACGTCCGCATAAGTTCTCAGTACATCTCCAGGTTGTAGTGGCATCATATTTTTATCAGCCTCTACCCCCAAACTTGTTTCTAAAATATTTATAAAGTTACCTAATTTAACAGGACTTGAATTTCCAATATTATATATTTTAAAAGGTGATGTTGATTCGTTTGGATGGTCACAAGACTTTGAAGAACACGGTATAAAATCTAGTAATTTAAGTTGTGCTTGAACTACATCATCTACATATGTAAAATCTCTTTCCATATCTCCATAATTGTATACATTAATTTTTTTATTATTTAATATTGCATCCGTAAATATAAACGGAGCCATGTCAGGTCTCCCCCAGGGCCCATAAACTGTAAAAAAACGCAAACCTGTCGTTGGCAAATCATATAAATGAGAATAGGTATGAGCCATAAGTTCATTCGCCCTTTTAGTTGCAGCATAAAGACTTACAGGATGATCAACTGGGTCTTTTACACTAAATGGGACCTTAGAGTTTTCACCATAAACAGAAGAAGATGATGCATAAATCAAATGCTTAATTTTATAATGTCTGCATCCCTCAAGAATATTGAGAAAACCTTCGGCATTAGACTTAATATATGAATGTGGGTTTTCAATTGAATATCTAACACCCGCTTGCGCTGCCAAATGAATTACTTGGTCAATTTTCTCCATCTCAAAAACTCTTTTTACATTTTCCCAGTTGCTAATATCAATTTTAAAAAATTTGAATTTTTTATATTTATCAGATTGAGTCAAAAAATTTTCAATTCCAAGCTCTTTTAATCGACCGTTCTTTAACTTCACATCATAATAAGAATTGATACTATCAATACCTATAACAGTGTGTCCTAGTTCGAGCGCCATTTTAGCTGTATGAAAACCTATAAATCCTGCTACACCTGTAACCAATATTCGCATATGCAACTCCATTTAAACGCAATTTGAGTTATTTATGTTTTCAAACTACATCCAAAAAACTATAATTTCTTTTGACTATCATATTAAAGATAAACGTCATCTGCAATTAATTCTATAAACAATAAAGGGCTTTCGTGATTCATTTTTTTTTTAAATTATTATCTAAATTTATTACATTTCTAAATATTGTATACCAACTAGTAAGATTTATACCTACATTTACAAGATTCATGTGCTTACCAAAAAATCATATTAAATTTGGACCCCATTACAAAGCGGCTATAAGTACAATAATATTTGGCTGTGCCAAAAGAAACATAAGAAAGCATTATCTTATTGGTTCAGTTATAGGTGCACTTCAAGCCAAAAATATAGGAAAAAACGATATAGCACTTTTTGAATTCGGTGTAGCTAGCGGAGGAGGATATAGAGTACTGCTAGATATAGCTGAACTAATAAATAAGTATTTAAAAATGAATGTACGTGTAATTGGATTTGACAATAGAGACGGATTACCTGAACCAAAAGATTTCAGAGACCACCCTGAGATATGGACTAAAAATCAATTTGCGATGGGTGCTATTAGATACGAAGAACTAGATAATGAAGCTAAAAATCGTAACGGTGAACTTATAATTGGAGACATAGCAAATACTCTGAAAAATTATTGTCCTAAAAATAAAAAAGGGGAACCTACAACTATAGCTTTCTGTAGTATTGATGTGGATTATTACTCTTCAACTACACCCATTTTAGAATGGTTTAAATATTTAGATGTAAATTATTTACTTCCAGCTATACCCGTATACTTTGATGATGTTTTGAATAATTGGTGTTATTCTAGTAAAACTGGCGAAGAGCTTGCTATTAATGAATTCAATCAAAATAATGAAATTAGACACATAGAACTTAAAGATAGAAATACAAAACTATATGCACTTCACTGCCTAGACCATCCAATCAGAAATATAAATGAACTAAACTATGTTGGACTAGAGATCTTTGTAAAAGATTTAAAAAGTTACTACTGGAGATAATCATGAAAAAACTAATACTACTTTTTATGAATATCTATTGTGTACTAGGACATGATGGCATCACAATATGTAAAACAACGCAAAGCCTTAAAGAATGTGTAAAAAACAGAAGAAACAATATTATCTTACTTACAAAAGGGATACATTATACATATAACTTACCTATTCCAAGTGATACCATTTTTATAATTCCAAAAGATACAATAATTAAAGTGCCTAAAGATGCCAAATTAAACCCAAAGGCTTATGGTGGAGTTGCAAACTCTGTCATCAGCTCAAAAGGCACTCCTGAAAAATACTTAGAAAATATTACTATTATTCTAAATGGCATCATTGATGGAAATAAGGAAATACATACCTATAAAAAAGGTGGATTAGAAGGAATAGACTGGGCATATGTACGAAATTCAACCATCACAGGTACAGGAAAAATTGTAAATGCAAATGGTGATGGCTTAGATATTGATGCTTCGGAATTTAACTCTATTTCAAATATTACGACAGAACTAAACGGTGGATCTGGTGTTCACTTAGGAAGCCCTAGGCCAATTTCATCTAGCAAATTGAATATTTTTGTAAATGTTAAATCTAACAATAATGGTTATGACTTTGATAAAAATGGATTTGATGTATCATGGCCTAACCCACTAGGCGCAATATTTATAAACACTTATGCAAATAAAAATAATCGAAATTACCAATTAAAGGGCCGTAATTCAAAAGTCCTATATTCTTATTCAAAAGACTCTAAAAATAAAGATGATTTCAGTGACGCGGATGAAGCAATTATTAATAATAAGAATGTTACAAATAAAAACATTCTTAGCTCAAAATTAAAGATTTTACTTAAAAGAGATTTTAAAAAAATATTAGGTTTAGAAACACCAAAATATCTAGAAAATGTTAATTACTAGATAAGCTTTCATACTCCTCAGGAGTTCCACACATAATAACGTTATCCCTAGAGACAATTCTAACTTTAATATTAAGTTTATTATTAATTAAATAATTATACATTGGCGCTATGTAATACTCATTTACACTTTTAATATTATTACTTTGGTAATACTCAAATACTTCTCTATACAGACTCATCGTTTTAAAATAATAAAGACCATTACTACATAAATTAGATATTCTACTTTTCTCTGCAACTTCCAGAACATTGTTATCTAAGTCAACTTTTGCAAATGACCAGTTATCCCCTAACTCATCATGAAAAACTTCTAAGTATCCATCACAATCAACATTAAATTTAGAAAAAGATGTTAAGAATGTATCTATATTAAATATATATAATTCCTCAGCATCATCTATATACTCAATACCCTTATAAACAGTTTCGGCTTGTCCTAATGTATCTCTATCTAATTCAACTATTTCATAACTAGATAGATTCATCTTTTTTAAGTTTTCCTCTACAAATGATCTAGAATCAAATTTTTTATTGATTATAAAAAGAAATTTTTCATCATCAAAATAATCCTTAAATGATTCAACAACATGACTAAACACACTCTTTCCACGAATCTGTAACTCATATTTTGGTTTTGTATACCCTGAATTATAGAAACGAGAACTTTGCCCAGCCATTGGAATAACGATCATTTTAACCTCTTGTATAATATCCAAATTCTAACAGCATTTAATATAAATGCTCTTTGTTTTGCAATAGAGTCATTATGTAATGGCACCATTGAAATAAACAATAACGCTGTAAGAGGTAAAATATCAACTGTTTCATAATCTTCGATAAAATCGAAATTAATAAAACTATTAACAATATTACTATTCTCAATTAAGTCAAAATCAATATTATAACTATAATCATTACCTAACTTTATTTTATTAATTTTAAAGTTTTTAGAAAGAATGTGATCATAATAGCCAATTACAGAGTGAGATAACTTAGCTAAATCATATCTAATATCACCAAATACACCAACAGCCCCCTCTAAAGAATCCCCTCGAGGGTCTATAAACTTCAATTGATCTGCCCTAGAATTAATCAAAACATTACTAAAACATAAATCACCATGTAACACACCTGGATAAGTGCCGCCCCGCACAGACTCTTTAATACAATCTGAAATAACGGTATCAAGACTAGGTACAAGTATTCCATCATAATAAAAAGGTTTAAAGAATTCTTCTACAAGACATTCATCATAACAAGAAATACGTTGTTGTGTTTTTTTCTGCACTAAATCACGAAAATGACTCTCTATACCCTTATTATACTTATCTTTAACTTGACTTTGAGATAGCTTAAACCATTCCCTAAACTTGTAAAAAACAGACCTCCAAAAAACTTCTCCCTTCAAACCGTGAACATACATTTCATTAAGAGGTGCCAGTGTTAAATATTCGATTTTATAAAAAGTATCGTTTTCATTAAGTGAGAAATCGATTAATTGAGGAGTGTATACCTTTAATTCATTTGGAATGTTTAAAAACCAAAGCGTTTCACTTTTTATTTTGTTTATATTCTTTGAACTTTTATAAACTATACCATTATTAATATTAAGATCATTAAAGTGACGTTGTGTTGTAAACTTACATCTAGACTTGAAATATGTATTAATATGACCAAAGTCATACCAATTATCACATTTCACTCTACTTAATGAGATGTTCTCATTATATTTTTTTACTGCTTCTACAAAGTTCTTAGAAGATCTTAAACATACCTTTAAAAAATCACAATTAGAGTATGAAAAGAAGCCATTCCAAACATACTCACCTTTATCAAACTCCCATCTATACTGTTCATATGTTTTAGATACACCTATAACATCAACCTCTAATAAAGAATTTTTAGAAAAATTAATAAAAGTATCACCATGAAGAATTCTTAATGAACTAGGACTTTCTTCAACGTTATCTAAGATTTGTAAAACCGAATCCTTAAGAGATAAATTTTCATCAAGATAAGATAAAATTACCCCGCTGTCCTTTAAAGAATCTATAAATGAATTAAAGTTTGAAAATGATTGAGGTAAACTTAAGAGCACTTCTTCATCTTTAAAGTAGTTTCTTATTTCTTTTAACTGTAATTCTAATAATTTTTTATTTCCTACAGGTAAAAACGCTGGGGGCAACTTTCCAAACTCATTTTCTAATTCAGTATCAACATATGCAGCCGATGTTATAATAATCATATTATCTACTTATTTTTTCTAGAACTTCTTCATAACTATTTTCTACAAACTCATTTGGTCTTAAAGCTCTATCGTCTATATAAAATCCGTCATGTCCACACCATGGTTTCGCCATATAAATCTCATCATATGGAACTTCGTTTTTATCCAACCAAGATATAATAATAGGTAATGTATTTTTATTAATTTTACCCAGACACCCTTCATAAGTTCTCATATTGCGACTCGTTGATATAACTATCTCAAATCCATTATTCTTATACACCTTCATTTTCTCAATTAATGGAATATTAGGTTTAGAGTTTTTATAATCACCATTTTCAGTAAAACAAATTGTATTATCCAAATCAAAAATTAATCTTTTCAAATTTCCTCCAACGAATCACACTTAAAATATCAAAATAATACTCATATGTGAAAAACTCTATACACACTTTTATAATTCGAGTTTACATAGACTTATAAAAAGTAATTATATAGAATCATAACTAATACTTAATTACTACCTTGAGTACATAATGAAAAAAGCACTAATTACAGGAATTACAGGACAAGATGGTGCGTACTTAGCAGAGCTTCTTCTTGATAAGGGCTATGAAGTACATGGCGTTAAGCGTCGTTCATCATTATTTAATACTGATAGAATTGACCACCTCTATCAAGATCCACATGAAAGCAATGTTAACTTAACACTTCATTATGGTGATCTTTCAGATACATCAAACCTAATTAGAATTATTCAAGAAGTACAACCAGATGAAATTTACAACCTTGGAGCTATGAGTCACGTTCGTGTTTCTTTTGATACTCCAGAATACACAGCGAATGTAGATGGTATTGGTACACTAAGGTTACTTGAAGCTATTAGAATTCTAGGTTTAGAAAAGAAGACTAAAATATACCAGGCTTCTACAAGTGAGCTTTACGGACTAGTTCAAGAAACTCCTCAAAAAGAAACTACTCCATTCTACCCACGCTCACCTTATGCCTGTGCGAAAATGTATGCATACTGGATTACGGTTAATTACAGAGAGGCTTATGGCCTATATGCATGTAATGGAATCCTGTTCAACCATGAATCTCCTCTAAGAGGTGAAACATTTGTAACAAGAAAAATTACACGTGCAGTTTCTAGAATCGCTCTTGGTCTTCAGGATAAAGTTTATATGGGTAACTTAGATTCTCAAAGAGACTGGGGACACGCTAAAGACTACGTAGAAGCTATGTGGCTTATGCTTCAACAAGAACAGCCAGAAGACTTTGTTATCGCTACAGGTGTAACTACATCTATTAGAGATTTTATTATCAGAGCTTTTAATTACGTTGGAATTGAGTTGGCATTTTCAGGTTCAGGTGTAACTGAAGTAGCTACAGTTATAAAGTGTAACAATCCTAACTATCAAGTTGAAATTGGACAAGAAGTTATTGGTATTGATCAAAGATACTTCAGGCCAACTGAAGTTGATCTACTTTTAGGAGATCCAACCAAAGCTCAAACAAAATTAAATTGGAAACCTAAACATAATCTTGAATCACTAATTGAAGATATGATGAGTTCAGATCTACAAATCTTTGAAAAAGATAAATACCTCAAAGAAGGTGGACATAAGGTCTTAAATTACCATGAATAAAAATGAAGCAATTTTAGTATTAGGTTCTCGTGGACTCGTGGGTTCTGCAATTGTTCGAGAACTTGAGAAGCAAGGTTATACAAATATATTAAAACCAGTTAGAGAAGAATTAGACCTTTTATTACAGGCAGACACACTCGATTATTTTCAAACTAATAAGCCTAAATATGTATTCCTAGCAGCTGCCAAAGTTGGCGGTATACACGCAAATAATACATATAGAGCCGATTTTATTTTTGATAATCTTACAATTCAACAAAATGTTTTCAATGCTGCTTTTAAAACTAAAGTCGAAAAACTATTATTTCTTGGAAGCTCTTGTATTTATCCAAAAAATTGTCCTCAACCTATCAAAGAGGAATTTCTATTAACTGGTCCACTAGAGCCTACCAATGAACCATATGCCATAGCAAAAATAGCTGGTCTTAAGACTGCAGAAGCTTTTAAAGATCAATATGGTTTGAATTATTCTTCAGTTATGCCAACAAATCTTTATGGTGAAAATGATAACTTTCACAAAGTAAATTCACATGTCATCCCTGGCCTAATTGCAAGAATGGAACAAGCAATTAAGGACAATGATTCTGAATTTAAGGTATGGGGAACTGGAAAACCAAAACGTGAGTTCCTTCATGTAGACGACATGGCCAATGCCTGCATTTACCTCATGCAAAGAAGTGAGGAACTACCATCTCTAATTAATATTGGTACAGGACAAGACATAGAAATTGGAGAATTAGCGAGAATTATTGCTGATAAGATGGGATATAAAGGAACGATAACATTTGATTCAACAAAGCCTGATGGAACAATGAGAAAACTTTTAGATGTCTCTCTCTTACACTCAATGGGGTGGCATCACAAAATTGATCTGAATCATGGACTAGACAGAGCAATCAATTTTTATAGAAATAACGTCTAAATATTAGCATGCTAGATATTGTTTCATTTTTAAAAGATTGCTAGAATCAAACAATGATTATTACTAGCATATTAATTATTATAAGCTCTTTTGTTATTACATATATAACAATCCCAATTCTCATTAAATTTGCTGAATTCACAAGTTTATATACAGATTCGAATCATAGAACGGCCCACAAACATAAAGTACCTTCCTTGGGTGGAATAGCACTTTTTATGGGAATTTGTTTTTCATCGTTATTATTAACACCAAATGATCAATTCAATAGTATTCAATATCTACTAGCGACACAGTTCATAATTTTTTTCCTTGGGCTCAAGGATGACATATTTGTTCTATCGGCTAGAAAAAAGTTATTAGTACAATTAATTTGCGCACAGATAATCTTTTTTTACTCAGGTGTTAGAATCGATAATTTCTACAGTGTTTTAGGTATTGGTGCCCTTAACGAAGTAGAGTCAAACCTAATTACTACACTTGCTTTCGTAGGCCTTATTAATGCATTCAACTTAATTGATGGTATCAACTGGCTCGCAGGACTTATTTCTATTTCTGCTTGTTTATTCTTGGCCACATGGTTTGGAGTAAACAACTTCCAAGTAGAGTTGGGAATCAGCCTCTCTCTAATAGGTTCGCTGCTAGCCTTTTTGAAATTTAATAAAACGCCAGCGAAAATTTTTATGGGTGACACAGGATCTCTTCTAATAGGTCTTACAATTTCATATTTATTAATTAGATTTATAAATCTAAATCACAATAGCACTAATCTAGTTTTTGAATTTAGATCTGCTCCATCTATAGCAGTTGCAGTTGTATTTATCCCACTTTTAGATACATTAAGAGTAATGTTTATTAGACTGCTTCAGAAAAAAAGCCCTTTTACTCCTGATCAAAACCATCTACATCATATCTTACTGAGAAAAGGTCTAAGTCACATACAAGCCGCATTAGTTCTATTTATGCTAAATTCAGCATGTATAATCATTGCAATGATATTACATAAGGTTACTGGAAAGATTGTCATTACATCTATGTTTATCGTTCTATTTAGTTTTTTTAACTTAATAGCGTTCAATAGAATGCATAAAAAATATTTTAATATAACAATTTGATAGTATATTTAAAATTTCTGTTTTCTATGGGACTAATCCACCAAGGCTCCAAACAAACAAAAGGCGCACTAGGTGGTGACCACAAGCCAAATAACTCACTATCGAATGTCATTGAAAGGTCACTGCCTAAACTCACCTGATTATTATTAAATGAATTATTGAAAACAATGGCATCATTATTAAATGTACTTTCATCGATAACTAAAATATTAGAATCGATATTATAGGTATTGGCCTTATCAATAACACCATCAAGTAAATGAAAGTATTCACACTTAGTAGAAAATCGTAAAGTGACTGGTAGGGAATCTATATTGAAAGCAGGATGTCCTCCAATCATATATGGAAAGTCAGCTAATACTTCATACTCAACTTCTAAAGAGGATTCTATTAAGCGGTATGTAACAATTAGCTCGTCTTTCATTTTAAAAGAAAGTGATGTCGTAGATTTATTAATAAGTAAGAATTCTGTATCACGTGCATAACCATGCTTAACAATATTATGCTTTTCTATATAATCATTCGTCTCATAACCAATACGAGGAAATAGATGCGGAGCAGATCTTCCCCACCATCTTGGATCAGCCTGCCATAAATATTCTTTCTGTTTTGTTTTTGAATAAATGCTTTTTAATTCTGCCCCCATAGAGGCGACTTGGATTTTGATTTGATCGTTTTCTAGAGTGTACATGAGAGAATATTATCTTATGTAATATAGAAATACTATTTGCAAGGAACCCTCTCTCCCTCGCATCGTGCTCGGTCGTACAGGGTTGCACAGCTTCATTTAGCATACTGCTAAATGCCGCATACAAAAAAGGCAGTCTTACGACTGCCTTCCTTTAAAAATCAATTTTAGATTTTCGAATTAACCAGCAAGGAATACTGAGATAAGTACGAAAATTACAAGTGATTCCATAAGTGCTAGACCAAGGATCATTGGAGTTTGAATCTTGTCAGCAGCAGATGGGTTTCTTGCGATACCTTCTAGAGCAACAGATGCAGCTCTTGATTGTGCAGCAGTACCACCGTATGCAGCGATAGCCATTGCTAAGAAATACGCGATGTACTTAATTGCTTGAGTGTTTTCCATAATAGTCTCCTAAAACGTTAGTTACTTTGATCAAGTAACAGTTAAATTATTAAGTTTAAGTTTTAATTAGTGTGCGTGGTGCTCATCATGATCGTGGTGAGCAGTTGCAAGACTAATATAAACCATTGATAACATTGTAAATACGTAAGCTTGGATAAAACAAACTAGAAGTCCAAGTAAGTAGAATGGAATTGCAGCACCAAACATACCAACGTTCACACCAAGAATTTCAAGGTTGAGGAATGTTGTAAGTACGTGGTGGTCACCCATCATGTTACCTCTAAGACGTAGCGCTAGAGATAGTGGACGAATAAAGTTTGAAAGAATCTCAATTGGGAAAATTAATATTGCCATGTACCAAAGTGGACCTGCAAAGTGTGCAAGGTAATTCATTGTACCAAGTTCTTTACAACCTTTGATGTTGTAATAAACAAATGAAAGTACACCAAGAGCAAGAGTTGTGTTGATGTATTCTGTTGGAGGTAAGAAACCAGGAACAAGACCGATAACGTTCGCTAAGAAAATTGTAATAAATAGGAACGAAATGAACTTGAAGTATTTTGGTGCATCATCTTCACCAAGAACTGCACGACATTGAGTGTAGATAAATGATCCATACATCTCAACGATGTTTCTTAAAGAAATTCCTCTATCTGGAACTACTGTCTCATCTAGAGTCATTTTAGAAACACGCATTCTATAAAGAAGCGCTACAAGTAAAATGATGATTGCAACGAATGACTTAGTGAAGATGTGATCTACATAACCTAAGTGAAGAGCATGTGAAAGCTCACCTAACCAAAGGAAACCACCTGCTGCATGTGCATTTGTTGCTAATAAAGTAGTTAAAAGAAGGGCTATTTTTTTCATTATTAGTCCTTTTTGATGCTGACACCCAGCACAAATATATTTAAGAAATAATTTATTACCGGTATAATTATCTTACTTTGAAGTATTTGTACACCAAATAATAGGGCCCCGATTAAAATAACAAGCTTCCCTATAAATAAAAACGCTAGATACTTTCCATTGGCCTTGTATCCATCAACGCGATGTGGCCTTATTAGCTCATCCACGGCCATCCAAAACATCACTAAATATATTACAGTAGCCGTATAGCAAACAGCGAACGCTATCCATTCCTTTCCTGGAGTCAATAAATATAGACACACAAGTGCCATAGGAAGTGACAACATAAAGTAGCGAATGAAATCGATTTTATTAAGAAGTTCTTTAAACATGGCTGCATTGTTACTATAATTTGCGTTGATTTCAAATACTTTTGACAGGAATATCTATGACAGAATCAAGAAAGCTCAATTTGTTTGCTTGGGCCATTTTCTTTTATTTAGTAATGACAATTTTTCACAAGGTTTTTGTCGCAGTTGGAATGCTTTTAATTCTAGTATTAGCATTTTACACTTCGAAAGAATCATTCATTGCAGTTTTTAAAGATAAGAAACATATCTTTCTTATAAGTTTAGTCCTTACTTTTGTTCTGTCTCTAGTAGTTAATGGTGAAGGTGAATTTAATAAAATTAAATACTACATACCACCTATATTATTCACAGCTGCATTTTATCAATATGGCCCAAAGATTTCTGATCAGTGGATTAGAAGAATTGTTTTCTGGGTATTAACTCTTAGTGCAATAAGCTCTGTTGTAGGATTTATAGCAGTTAACTTTGATTATCATATTTTAAAATTTAAATTTGTTAGTACTCCGAGAAATAGAGGTGCATTTCTTGGAATCATGTATTACTCATATACGAATGCAATCATATGCGTAATGTCAGCGGCTCTTCTTGTTCATTACAAGAAATTTAAAAAATATGTAAATCTTAAATTAGTAATTATCTCTTTAATCTTAAATCTTATCGGTCTTTACTTTACATATACTCGTGGTGCTATCCTTGCTTTTATTGCGGGATTTCCATTCATATTCTATTACACAAATAGAAAAACTTTCGTTTCACTTTTTCTTGCAGGATTATTACTAGCTTCTGCAGTTCTATACATAATCTTTGGTAATTCTGGTCTTTCTTTCTATCGCTTTCAGCCGAACTTCATAAGCGACAATGCTCGAATCGTTATGTTCAAAACTGCCGCCATTATGTATACAAAAAAACCTATCCTGGGCTATGGTTTCCAAAATTACCAAGAGCCATGTAAAGTCATTCAAGACAAATATGACTTAAAGCCAAGATGGTGTCATTTCCACTCACATAACCAATATCTAGATGCATTTGCTCTAGCAGGTACGTTCGGTGGAGTTGCGTTCTTATTATTTTTTGGAAGTTGGCTTCTTACTTACCTAATAGGTTATCGAGATATTTATTTATTCTCTCTACCTGGGCTAGTAACGTTCCTAGCAATCTGTATGACAGACACGCCATTTTATATGAGTACAGTCATCTCGATCTTATTTGTACTTTACGGAATGCTTTACGTAAAAAGAGAATCCAACTAAAACTTTGAAAGGTTTGAAAGGTACGTCGATACTTTTATAGGTATCGATGTACTAACCTCTTATTTTTTTCAGATAATTTAAACTCGCCTCTCCTAAGACCACTCCTGATAATTTTTTCCATTTCAGCACAGTAGCGTTTTTCTTCAAAAGCTTTCTCTCTTTCAAAATGAAAATGTGGTTCAAAATTAAATTGCTTAGCTTCATAGGAACTAAAGTGTAAAGAGCTATAAGGGTAACTATGAATATTTTCAGTAAGTCCTGCACGCATAGGGTTTTGATAAATATAACGATAGACTGTTTCTAAATATCTTTGATCATTTACAATCGTAGCCTTGTACTCATTAGCAAAACAATGGTTTTCACGTTTTGCCCGTCTATTTATTTCTCGAGATAATCTGCGATTAAAATACATCATAAAATGATGAAGATTACATTTCGGAGTAGAAATTAATAAATGGTAGTGATTAGACATTAGAACAAATGCATGTACTTTCGTAGGTGCATTATCTTGTGCATACTTCATAGAATCTTTAACTATGTCCCATACTTCATTAATGGGTATATTAAACCAGTCACGATTGTTTGTTCGCCTTGTTACATGATACGGAAAGTTATTTTGAAAGATTCTTTTTTGTCTAGGCATGCGAGCTTTATGCATCAATACTATTCAGCTTAAAATAACTAGCTTCATATTTTTAAAAATATTTCATTTTCAATGACTGGTACGTCGATACTTTTGACAATTTCAATTAGTTATAAAAATTTATGTTGGAATTAAGAGCAGAATTCACATTAAAAGCGTGAATTACGCATTAAATACTAAGATCTTCATGGAAAAAATGAGAATTTGAATCAAATGAGGGGGATTATTTTTTATTTTGAAAGTTAAGTTGTTGGTATTTCCAAAAGTAACGTCGTACCGAACCGAATCACGCGAGCTTGCGCTCTTTGATTCTTGAGTCACATGCATCTATGCTTCAAAACTGCCCTTTGGGGCACTTTTGCCGCAAGATGTTCCAAAAGTAACGACGTACCTTGCTAAGTTTTCAAGATCAGTTCTTATTTTTTTTGAGAGCATACACAACCATCGAAATTAAAATATTCCCAATTACCGCCAGAAAAATTCCTACGGCCCAGCCTTGAGTGATGACATCTTTTTTAACGAGTTCCCAAAGTCCCCAGGCAACGACGAGGGCCGTTGAAGGCAGAGACATGGCAAGTGCCATTGGCTTAATCCATTTCGGGTCATAAAGGGCCATCTAACGTTTCCTCGCAACACGACGCTCGTAAACGGAGTTAAGGCGATCTTGAATAACTTTGTTATTTGGGTATTCCCCTAGGATTGAATAGTAGAGGTCGTATGCAGTTTGAAGGCGTTCAAGAGTTTCATAGCAGTTGGCCATGAGAAAGATTGCACGAACTTTTAGGTCGCGGCGATCTTCACGCTTGATGTACTCGCGAAAGTACTGAACGGCGCGATTCCAATCTTGGGATTCAAAATACATGATGCCAGATTGGAAGAAGCTATCAACGAAGTATTTGTGATTTCCATTATTGTGCATGGAAACTAAATGTTCGGTGGCCTTATCGTATTGCTTTAATTTGATATATGAACGGGCCAGACGAAATTCATAGAGGTCGTGATTAGAAAGCTTAGGCCTAAATGCAGATAGCTTATTATAAACCTCAGCGGCCTTGGCGTAATCGTTGATATAAAGAAAAGCAATCTCACCGATACGTTCTTGTGTTTTTACCAGCCAGACTGGGTCTGTTGTAAGTTTTGGAATTTTCTCATAGAAGTGAATTCCGCGCTTATACTGGCCAAGAGAGACGGCATAGAGTTCTGCGATCTGATAATTGATCTTAATTTTGATTTCATCATTTGGCGCCATCTCTAAGATCTTGTGGTACTGCTTCACTGCTTGGGCGTACTCTTGATTTGAGATGTGATTTTGCGCAATAAGGATATCTTTGTGAATTCTTGGTGTGAAATCACAAGACGTAAGTAAAACGAGGGCCAGTAAAAAACTGGCCCTTATGAATTTATTCTTCAGTTGTTGATCCATCTTCATCATCTGATTCAATTATCTTTGCAATTGAAACAACCTTCTCACCTTCTTTAGGCTTAATTAGACGTACACCTTGAGTCGCGCGTCCCATTAGAGAAACACCACTTACCTTTGTACGAACAACTTGCCCGCGGTCAGTAATAATCATGAGATCATCTTTATCAGTAACTGGTTTAATTTGAACAATCTCACCGTTCTTATCAGTTAATCTCATTGCGAGGATACCTTTCCCACCACGAGTCTGCTTACGGTATTGAGAAGATTCAGTACGTTTACCGTACCCATGCTCAGTTACAGATAGGATTTCCATATTATCGTCAATTAATTCCATACCAATGATTTTCTCTTCATCAGTATTGATATTGATCCCTTTAACACCTTGTGAAACACGTCCCATTGGTCTTGCATCATTTGTGTCGAAACGGATGATCTTACCAGCTGATGAACAAAGTAGGATATCTTTAGATCCATCATTGATTCTAACATTTACAATATGGTCACCATCTTGAAGTTTAATTGCAATTAGACCCGACTGCTTAACATTCGAGTACTCTTCAAGAGCTGTCTTCTTAACTAGACCTTTGTTAGTTGCGAAGATTAGGTACTTCTCATTCATATCCATATCGTGTGGTACACAGATAATTTCTGTTACGCGATCACCACTTGGGATTTGGATAAGGTTTGCAATATTACGTCCCTTAGAAGTTCTCGTTCCCTCAGGAATTTCGTAAACCTTCTTCGAGAATACTTGTCCACGGCTTGTAAAGAATAGAAGCTTATCGTGAGTATTTGCCGTAAAGATATTTGTGAAGAAATCGTCTTCGTTTGCAGCACCCTTAACACCTTTACCACCACGCTTTTGCGCTTTGTAAGTATCAAGTGGCATACGCTTTACGTAACCTTTGTGAGTGATTGTTACAATCATCTCTTCACTTGCAACAAGATCTTCAATTTGAATTTCGTCAGCTTTTGCAACGATTTCAGTTCTTCTCTCGTCACCGTATTTTTCGATTACTTCAGTGAATTCTTCTTTGATGATTGCTTTAATCTTATCTTCAGAACCAAGGATTCCTTCTAAGCGTGCAATCTCTTTCATAATTGCTTCATAGTCAGCAATGATCTTATCTCTTTCTAGACCTGTTAGACGTTGAAGTCTCATATCTAGAATTGCTTGAGCTTGAATCTCACTTAATGAGAATGTACTCATTAATTTCTCACGAGCATCTTGAGGCCCGTCAGATTTTTTGATCATCTCAACGACTTCATCGATATTCTCAACAGCAACTTTTAAACCTTCTAAGATATGCGCGCGCTCACGTGCTTTCTTAAGTTCGTATACTGTACGACGAATAATGATCTCTCTTCTGTGATCAATGAAACACTCTAGTTGTTCTTTGATATTAAGAACTTTTGGAGAAGAGTTAACAATTGATAAGAAGATAATACCAAAAGAAGATTGTAGTGCAGTTTGCTTATAAAGCTTATTCATAACTACAGTTGCGATCTCACCTTTTTTAAGATCGATAACAACACGAATCCCCTCACGAGAAGATTCATCACGTAGATCTGAAATACCAACTAGTGACTTAGAGTTTACAAGGTCTGCAATCTTTTCAATTAGCTTAGCTTTGTTAACTTGGTATGGAAGTTCAGTAATAACAATTCTTTCACGATCTTGTTTCTTACCGTGGATTTCCACATCCATTTTTGCACGCATCTGAACAACACCCTTACCTGTTTTGTAAGCAGAGCGAATACCTTCAGTACCGTGAATTGTTCCAGCAGTTGGAAAGTCTGGACCTGGAATAATCTTCATAATGTCTTCAATCGACATTTCACGATTATCAACAAGTTCTGTTAGTGCCGTCATAACTTCTGTTAAGTTATGTGGAGGAATATTTGTTGCCATACCTACGGCAATACCTGCAGATCCGTTAACTAAAAGATTAGGAATCTTAGTTGGAAGAACTGTTGGCTCTTTAAGAGAGTCATCGTAGTTAGGTTGCCAATCAACTGTTTCTTTATCTAAGTCTTTTAGCATCTCTTCAGAAAGCTTCTGCATTCTGATCTCTGTATACCTCATGGCCGCAGCGTTATCACCGTCAATTGAACCGAAGTTCCCCTGACCTTGAACCATTGGATATCTCATTGAGAAATCTTGGGCCATACGTACGATTGTATTATAAACCGCAGAGTCACCGTGTGGGTGATACTTACCAATAACGTCACCAACAACACGGGCAGACTTTAGGAATGGTTTATTGTGGTAGTTACCTAGTGAGTGCATCGCATACAGACAACGACGGTGAACTGGCTTCATTCCGTCACGTACATCTGGAAGTGCACGACCAACGATTACAGACATTGCGTAATCGAGGTAACAATTTTTCATCTCATCGCGAATACCGATTTGTTGAATATTTCCGTGATTGTGATTTCCACCATCACCATTATCATTTTCATTTGTGATATTTGTTTCATCAGTCATAACTTAGTCCTATACGTCCAGATTTCTTACATTAAGTGCATTCTCTTCAACGAATTGTCTTCTTGGTTCTACCTGGTCACCCATTAGAACAGAGAATACTGAATCAGCTTCAATCGTATCTTCAATCTTTACTTGTAGAAGTGTACGGTTTTCAGGATTCATTGTTGTTTCCCAAAGTTGTTCAGGGTTCATTTCTCCAAGACCCTTATAACGTTGGATGTAAGCACCTTGTTTTGCATCATCGATAATATAAGAAGCAAATGCTCTTAGTGATTCAAATTCCTTTGCATCACCTTTTTCACCCTTAACGATAAATTTTCCAACTTTAAATTTTTGGATTCCATCGTATAGGTTCATTAAATCTGCATACTCAGACGACTCTAGGAAGTATGAGCTTAATTTAAATTTCTTAGTTCTAGCAGTTGTCTTAACATTGATACGAATAAGATTTGATTCATGCTCTTTGTCTTCTTCAATTGAGAAAGTGTAATTTCTTAATGTTTCAGACTCTTGAGTTTTGAAGTGTTCATCAAGTTTATTAACGATACCATCAAGCTTTGAACGATCCTTAAGATCTGCAGCTGTGATACCAATTTCTTCGATTAGGTGTCTTAGTAAGAATGTATCGAAGTGAATATCATATGACTTAAGAGTTTTATCATATTGAGTAAACTTATTGATTAAGCCTTTAGCAACTTCTTCATCAATCATTTCACCGTCGAAATTAATAGCAGTACCTTCAATTGCGTTTGCAACTAGGAAAGTCTCAAGAGCTTTTTCATCTTTTAGATAAATCTCTTTCTTACCTTTCTTGTACTTATATAATGGCGGTTGTGCGATATAAACATAACCTTGTTCAATCAGTTCAGGGAACTGACGGTATAGAAGAGTTAAAATAAGAGTTCTAATGTGAGAACCATCGACGTCGGCATCTGTCATGATAACAAGCTTGTGGTAACGAAGTTTTGAGATATCAAAGTTACCTTTTCCAATCCCTGTACCCATTGCTTGAACGATCATTTTAATTTCGGCGTTACCAAGCATTTTGTCATAACGTGCTTTTTCAACGTTAAGAATTTTCCCTTTTAGTGGAAGTACTGCTTGATACTTTCTATCTCTACCCTGCTTAGCAGAACCACCGGCAGAGTCACCCTCTACGATGTAAATTTCTGAAAGAGCTGGATCTTTTTCCTGACAGTCTGCCATCTTACCTGGAAGGCCACCCATATCTAGAACTGACTTTCTTCTAGTTAATTCACGAGCACGACGAGCAGCTTCTCTTGCAGCTGCAGCATCAACTGATTTTCTAATAATCGTTTTTGCTGTCGATGGATTTTCTTCTAAGTATCTCTTAAGTGCATCACCAACTAGAGAGTTAACGATACCTTCAACTTCAGAGTTACCTAGTTTATCTTTTGTTTGACCTTCGAATTGAAGCTCTGGAAGCTTAACAGAAATAATTGCTGTTAACCCCTCTCTCATATCATCACCTGTTAAATTCGTTTTAATTCCTTTAAGCAGGTTATTATCTTTTGCATATGCATTTAGAACACGAGTAAGTGCAGTTTTAAATCCAGAGATGTGAGTTCCACCACCAGGAGTTGTAATTGCGTTGGCATAACCAGAAAGAACTTCTGAGTATGAATCCGTCCATTGCATTGAAATTTCAACTTCGTAATCTTCTCTTGATTCTGCAATATAGATTGGCTCTTTGTGAACAACAGTCTTTGCTCTGTTTAAGTACTCAACGAATTGAATAAGACCACCTTCATAATGAAAAGTTTCATTCTTATCTGTTCTCTCATCCTTAACAACAATCTTAAGACCTCTGTTAAGAAATGCCATCTCTCTAAAACGATTTGTTAATGTATCGTAATTGAATTCGTGTACTTCAAAAATTTCATTATCTGGTTTGAATGTTACAGACGTTCCAGTTTGAGTTTTATCTTCTAATTCACCAACAACTTTAAGTGGCTCTTTAGTTACACCATGGTTGAATTCTACTTGGTGAATTTTTCCATGCTTTTTAATTTCAACTTTAACCCACTTAGATAGTGCGTTTACAACTGAAGCACCTACACCGTGTAGACCACCTGAAACTTTATAAGCTCCACCGTCTTCGTTAAATTTTCCACCAGCGTGAAGCTTTGTATATACAAGTTCTGCCGCAGATACACCTTCTTTCGGGTGAATATCAACTGGGATCCCTCGCCCATCATCGATAACAGTTACAGAGTTATCAACGTGAATAATAACTTTAATTTCGCTACAATAACCCGCAAGAGCTTCATCGACTGCGTTATCAACAATTTCATATACACAGTGATGTAGACCACGATTGGCCGTATCACCAATATACATCCCTGGTCTTTTTCTTACGGCCTCTAGTCCTTCAAGAACACTAATCTGGCTTGCACCATATTCTTGTCCGACCTTACCAATACTTCCTGCTTGATTTTCTTGATTTTCCAAAAGGAACCTCTCTTCCAATTTCTTGTGTCAGTGTGTTGTTTTAAAAAATATAAATTTTTGGAAGACTAGTTAACGGAACCGTTCGAAATATAGATCTTATTTGCGCCATTAATTTTTTCTAATTCTTCCTTAAATTTTTCATTAGCTGTCGTGATTAAAACTTGGAACTCTCGTTGTTCCAAAAATTTAACCAGCCTACCCCATCTCGCCTTGTCTAGTTCCCCTGAGACGTCGTCGATAAGTACAATTGGATAGGTGTTAAAGTTATACCTAAATAGCTCTATATAGGCAAATAAGAGGCTCAAATAAGACATTTTTTGTTGGCCTAAAGAACAAAATTCGTATGCATTCATCCCATCAAAAAGAAGCACATAGTCATCTTTATGAACTTGATAGGTCGTATGCCCTACTACTAAGTCTTTTTCTAGCCTTTGTTGCATATAATCAAAGATCATCTCTGGTGAATAACCATGAAAACGAGAATCAACTTCAATTTTTAGGGAATGATCTTCTGAAAAGATATCGCGATATGTATTTTCACAAAATGGAATAAGTTCAGTGACGAATTGGTTTCTCATGGCCACTAGCTCATACGCATAGTCTGCCATTTGACGATCAATAATATTTAACTGATCACGAAATTGTGAAGGCTTTTTAGATAAGAGAACATTTCTAAACCTAAGAGCAGAATTGTACTGATTTAATACCTTCTTGTAGTCGCGACTAAGCATCGACAGATGATCATCAAACCACTTTCTTCTAAAGCTTGGAATATTAGAAAAAGAGTATGAATCAAATGGATTGATAAAGACTAACTTTGCATCGAGCTTCTTTTTCGTATTCTTACCGTTTAAGGCCCAAGTCGAACCCTGTGGATTCATCTTTCCACTGAAAGTAATATTGTCTCCATCGTTAGCAAAGAGCGATGAAAATAATATCTCGGGGTTATCCCCATCAATACTTAATAGCTGTGGAAAAGTTGTGTTTTTACGAAACGATTTTCTCGTTACTAAGACATGTAAAGCTTCTAATATATTTGTCTTTCCATTTCCGTTTTCACCTAAGATACAATTGATATTTCCATTAAAAGAAATAATATCTGGTTCTAGGTTTCGAAAATTTGTTACCTGAAGTTTTACAAGTTTCAAAGTACTAGATTCTAAGTGGCATAATGATTCCAAGATAATTTTGGATATCATTTGATCTTACGATTACCGCTGAAAATTCGTTATTAAATTCAAAAGTTACATTTTCTGTATTTAGAATTGCAATTGAATCTAATAGAAAACGAGCATTAAAACCAATTTCAATTTCTTTACCTTCGTAATCAACTGGAATTGTCTCTTTAGCATCACCAAGTGAAGGATGGTTTGCAGAGATCGTCATGTGGTTTTCAGTAAGCTTAAGCTTTACAGCATTAGACTTCTCGTTAGACATAATCTTGATACGTCTAATAGCGTTTTGAATGATTTCTTTATCAGCTGTTAGTGAGTAAGTTGTCTTAGCAGGAATTACTGCTTGATACTTTGGATACTCTCTAGCAATTAAACGAATACCAAGTTGATATTGTTCATTAGCTGTTACATATAAATATGAGTCATCAACAGAAATAAACAGATTAGCACCTGGATAAGTTTCTGCGATTTTTCTAAGTTCTGCTACACCCTTCTTAGGAATAATAATTCCATTGATAAGAGCTTCGTTATTTTGTTCAGAGATATCATTTTCAATTAGAGACAGACGATGTCCATCAGTTGATACAGCTCTTAACTTCCCTTCTACTTCTTGAAAATAAATTCCGTTAAAGTGAAGTCTCGTTTCATCGTTTGAGATAGCGTATGAAGTTTTAGTGATTAAGTTTAATAGATCATCTGAATTTAGAGTGAAAGTATTTTCGCTTCCAAAGTGTAACTTAGGAAATTCATCTGCTTCGTAAATTAAAAGTGAATAATGAATTTCTTCACAATTTATTTTTAGAAGATTTTCACCATCTTCCAACTCAATGTTGATATCTGTGTTAGGAAGTTCTTTTAATATATCAAATAGATTCTTAGCGTTTATACAGAATGAAGCTGTTCCTTCAGTTGATGCATTAATTGAATACTTTGCTGATACTTCAAGATCTGTTGCTGAAAGATATATTTTATCATTGCTAACAGTCAGTAACGTATATGTTAATATCGGTCTTGAATTCTTCTTATCAATAACAGTTAAAATTTTGTTTAATGCATCTCTTAAGTTATCTGTATCAACCCTAAGCTTCATTTTTAATCCTATCAGAAAATTATTTGTAATGTTGTATAATGGAAAACACTAGTTAGCAAGCGTGTCTAGAGCATTTAACTCTTCTTCTTTTTATATATATTTATATATATATTATATATAATCCTGTGGATAAGTTCATAACTGGCGACTCCCCTTTTATTAGCTTGTCTTCTCAATTTGGCCATTGTTGGCAAACGTTGACTACTTTTTTTTGTGCTTTGCATTCATTCGTATATTATCAAAATTGTAACAAAACTATAATGTTATTAGATTTTTGCTCACGGCCTATTGTGAATAATTTTTTGGCCAAGAAAATTTCTTTAAAATAACCTATTTTGGCCAGTCATTTACTCACAAATTACAAACATGTTGATAACTTTTTTATCCACGGCCTTAATTTGTGTCGATAATATTATTAACGGCCGTGAATAAGTTTAGATTTATTGTATAACTATATGAAATAATAGGATTTATTAATTCACAATTAATTTTCTTGGCCGTGGATTGGCCGTCTAGGGCCGTGAATAACTCACATTTCGTAGGACCAAAACTGATTAGTCAAATACTGGTGTGAATTTGTCGGCCTAATGACTAGTCACAATATCAACATTCCACAAATTTTTCGTGGATAGAGTCGGGGATTGGCCACTCAATAATCCACGGCCGACTGGCCAAATAGCCGGCCAATTCATAAGGTACTGCGTCAGCTTCGGCTCCTGCCTCTCGCTGACATACTATTCATCCTGAATATAAAAAAAGGCCGTGAATAACACGGCCTATATCTTGGTTAGTCAGTTGACTAGTCAGTAATTTAGTAGGGGATTATAACGAATTTTCAATCGTCATAATTGTCTTAGAAAGCATCGGATCTTGAGACAGTTGTTTTGAAATCTTTTGTTCAGCGTGAACAACAGAGCTGTGATCACGTCCACCAAAGAATTGACCAATCTCTTCATGTGTTGCACTTGCAAGCTTACGACATAAGTACATGGCCACAAAACGTGCATTAGCAATGTCTTTTACACGTGACTTAGACTTAAGATCAGCAACTGGAATTTTAAAATACTGTGAAGTCTGCTTAGCAATTCCTTCAATTGTTATTTTCTTTTCGTCTTCGTAATCTCTAAGTCCTAGAACCTCTTTAACCATCTCTAATTCGATATCGACCTTCATGATGTCAGAGTAGGCTGAAAGCTTAATTAGAGCACCCTCAAGCTCTCTAATCGAGTTTTTAACATTACATGCAATTAGGTTCACAATATCTTCAGATAAGAATAGGTCAAGATCATCGGCCTTAGCATTAATGATTGCAACACGTGTTTCGATATCTGGTTTTTGAATATCAACAACTAGGCCCCATTGTAGGCGAGTCTTAATTCTTTCTTCTAGTCCGTTAATCTCTTGTGGAGTTTTATCAGACGTGAAGATTAGTTGTTTTCCTTTTTGATATAGCTCATTAAAGATGTGGAAGAACTCACGTTGTGTTCCTTCTTTACCTTTAAGTTCATGGACATCATCAATCATAAGAACATCAACTTTATCAGAATACTTTGAACGGAATTCTGGTAGTTGTTTATTGCGAATCGATTCAATCATTTCCTTCATGAAATCACGTGCTGTAATTAAGCAAATAACATAGTGAGGATATTGATTGTGAATACCGTTGGCCATGGCATGTAAGAGGTGAGTCTTACCAAGTCCTGAATTTGAATGAATATAAAGCGATGGATATTTACCAGCTTTACCAGGACTTTTAGCAATAGCTACAGAAGCAGCATAGGCCATATTATTTGATGGACCGATAACAAAGTTTTTAAATGTTTTGCTTCGATCAATAACGATATTATTGTAGTCGTCACTTACGTGATCGATATACTTAGATTCTACTTGAGAAAGTAGGTCTTCTTGTACTGGCTCAAGATCTAATGAAAATGAGATTTCATTGGCCGATTTAGGCTTATTTTGAGTTGGTTCTATAGGACCATTATTTAAGTGTTGTGATAGGCTAGGTTGAGCTAAGTTATTGTTATTGTTAGCAATAATCTCAATCTGATATGATTTTCCTAACGTATTTACAATACTTTGGCTGATTTGGTCCAAATTCTTCTCAATAAATGACTTAATAAAGTTAGTCGTTGTTGAAAAGATTGCTCTTTCACCATCAATATTCATTAATCTGAAGAAGTCACCTTGAAAGAAAGATGCGTATTTTTGCGCATTTACTAGTGATCTCAATGAGTTATGAATCTCAGTATTCATCATATCTAGTTCTTCAGCACTGAAGAAATCGTCCGATAGGCTAGAGCTATTATATGATGGTTGATTTAAATTTTGCTTAATATTGAAGGGATCCTCAATAATATTCTTATTGGCAAGATCTTCTATGTTGTTGATTTTATTACTTGATGGGTTAGAATTCTTTAAAAATTCATTAAAAGGAAAATTTCCCTGCATGTTGGATTCCCTTGAGCATCTACTCGTCAATTTTTCTTTAATTACGTGTTGTGGGGAGAATTTGTATCATGGCCCAAAATCCTAGGCCAATAAAAAAATGGGTTTTTTACGCATGGCCAAATAAATCAATTATTTTGGCCTGCACTATGTACAGGGCCATTGACCAGTGATGCGAAATGGTATAATACTAGCCCTTACAATATTAATTTTTAGTTAAACAGTTATAGTTAGGTAGGTTGAAGATGTCTAAAAGAACTTGGCAGCCAAAAAGAAAGAAAAGAATGAGAGTACACGGATTCCTTAAGAGAATGGAATCAGCAGGTGGGCGTAACGTTATCAAAGCTCGTAGAGCTAAGGGACGTAAGCAACTTACAGTTTCTCACGGTAAGAAATAATGACATCAGTTGATAGCACTTTTGATAAAAGTTCAAGACTGCTATCAACTGAAGATTTTTCTTATTTAAGAAAAAATTCTCATGTAGTCACTGATCGTTGGCTTCGTATTTATTACAAGCCATCACGTCTTAACTCTGAAACTTCCAGAGTCGGTTTTTCTGTTACCAAAAAAGTCGGTAAAGCTAATAAGCGTAATCTTTGTAAGAGAATAATTAGAGAATTCTTTCGTACGAGTTCCTACCGTAACAACGGTAAGGACTTTATGATTGTTGTTTCTAATCGTCTTTTTAAAAATTCACAAAATCCCAAAGAAGATCTTCGAAATTCCCTTGTGAACGCCTTTGCAAAAATTCAATAAAAGATTAACAACTCCTTTATAGCGTGTTAAAAATCTCCATACTTAAGCACTTAAGAAAATACACTCTAGGAGTATTAAAGAATGAATAATGATCAAAAACGCACTGTCTTAGCGTTTGTTCTTACTGGTGTAATTGTTTTCACATGGCAAGCACTTTTCAGTTCAAACCAACCAGTTCAACAACCAGTTAAGCAAGAACAAGTACAAACTCAAAACACACAAGGCACAGCAACGACTTCTTCATCTGAAACGAAGCCAATTGCTACGCAAACAAATAAAGCTACTAATCTAACTTCAGTAACTCTTAAAGCAGGTTCTTTTTTCTATACAGTAAATAGCGATCTTTCTTTTAGTGAAGCTGTTGGAAATAAAACTTCAATGACTTTAAAAGAGCTTTCTGACAAAGATAACTTTTTTAACTTTAAGTTAATTGATACGAATAACAATCTACAAAATTTCAACTTTGTATTTGATGAACAAACACAAGAAAATGAAGTTGTAGGTAATGACCTTAATAAGCAAATTTCAATTCGTTTAAAATTAGAAAATGATGGCCGTCTTTCTTACCAACTAAATGGTAACCAAGACTTTAAACTTTCATACAATATGTCAGCGACTGAAAAACAATCTGATAATAGAACTTATCGTCAGTATGTTGTTCAGGGAATAGATACTGATCGTTATAACTTAGAATCAGATGAGAAAGGTGAGGGGAGCTTAAAGTGGGTTGCTCTAGATTTTAATCACCATGTTTTCTTTAACGTATTTAATGAAAAGCAAACTATCAATTACATGGCCACTGAAAGTGGTGAGATCTTCTTCCAAACTGTAAATGGTAAGAAGAACTACAACGGTTATGTTCTTTATGCTTTAAAAAATTATGACTACCTTTTAGGATTTGATAATCAATTAGATCTATCAATCGATTTTGGTATCTTTGGAATCTTTGCTGTTCCAATTCTTAAAGCAATGCAAATGCTTTACACTTATGTAGGAAACTACGGTGTTGCAATTATCCTTTTAACAATTGTTATTCGTCTTGCTACTTATCCTCTTCAAGCTAAGTCTTTTAGATCAATGAAGAAGATGCAAGTTCTTCAACCAGAGATTGCAAAGCTTAAAGAAAAATATGCTGACGATCCAATGAAGCAGCAAAAAGAAACAATGGAATTATTTAAGAGATCTGGTGCTTCACCACTTGGTGGATGTCTTCCAATGGTTCTTCAAATTCCAATTTTCATTGCCTTCTATCAAGCAATTTCAAACTCTGTTGAACTAGTTGGTTCACCATTCTACTTTTGGTTAACTGACCTTAGTGCAAAAGATCCGTACTATATTCTTCCTGCTATTATGGGGATTACAATGCTTGTGCAAACTAAGCTTAATCCTTCAACTTCTGCAGATCCAAATCAACAGAAGATTATGTACATTATGCCGATCGTTTTCATTTTCATTATGAAAGATCTTCCAGCTGGTTTAAATCTGTATTTCACAGTTTCAAACATTCTGGGAATTGCACAACAACTATACGTTTACAAAACTGCAGAAGCATAATTAACCATGATATATGAAACGGATGACCTACCTATTGTCGCATGCTCGACTGGCCTAAATGAAAATACGGCCATAGGGGTTATCCGTTTATCTGGTTTTTCCAGCATTGGTTCTATAGGACCATTCTTTAAAAAAGATTTATCAAATCTAGAAATTCGCAAGGCCACTTTTACTAAGTTATATGACCAGGAAGGAAACTTCCTAGACGAAGTCGTTATTACGTATTTTAAGGGCCCAAATAGTTACAATGGTGAAAATATATTAGAGATAGCTGCACACGGTAATACACTCAATTTAAAGCGTATTATGAATGCATTCATTAACTCTGGTAACTTTCGTTTAGCAAAGAATGGTGAATTCACTTATCGAGCACTAAAGAATAAGAAGCTCTCACTTGCTCAAGTCGAAGGACTTGATGCTCTCTTAAATGCTTCTTCCTCTCTAATGCTTGATGAAGGTCTTAAACTTCTTAATGGAAGCCTTTATCAAAAATATACAGATCTCTACGATAAGTTTTTAAAACTGAAAGCGGCCGTCGAAATTAATATCGACTTTGCTGAAGATGTAGGGGAGGAACAGTCTCAAAAATTATTAGATGATGCTGTTGCTGATATTAGTGGTCATATTACTTCACTTCATCGAAGTGCTAGTGTGAATGCTAAGAGTTTAATGTCACCGGACATTGTTCTCTGTGGTGAACCAAATGCAGGTAAGAGCTCACTATTCAATTTATTCTTAAATGAGTCTCGCTCAATTGTATCTGATATTGCTGGAACCACACGTGATTATATTTCTGAATATATCAGCCTTGGAAATGAAACTTTTAAATTAGTTGATACGGCCGGACTTCGCAATACCACTGACGTTATTGAAGAAGAGGGGATTAAAAGAAGTCGTAATTTAATTGAAAATGCTTTCTATAAAATACTTCTCGTGAATATTAATGAAGTCGAAAAATATCAGTATCACGATATTAAAGAGACTCTTTTTGATGCTCTAATCTTTACACATTTTGATGAATTCAAAGGTGATATCAGTTTAGAAAAATTTAAATCAAATCTTCCAAAGGCTATTAAATACTATAGTGCCGACACTTCAAAAGGCGAGGGAAGTCTTGTAGAAATATGTGGTCCTATCGGACCAGATACACAAAGCGGTTCTATAGAACCAGTTGAAAAAGATCTTGGTCCTATGGGGGCAGACCACAAGAATGGTCCTATAGAACCAAAAGATATTTCTGGTCCTACAGGGGCAAAATCTGAAATGAATCAGAATACTGGTCCTATAGAACCAGCTCATATAACAGAGTTAATCACTCAGGATATATTATCTAAGTATTTGAAATTACGTAATAGCGATCCTATTTCAATCGAAAGACATCGTGTTGTTATCAATGATATTTATGGAAAATTCACAGAGTTTTCTAATAATATTAAGCACTTAGATGATATTGCTATTATTTCATCTGAAGTTTCGATTCTTGAAAAGAAAACCGCAGAACTCATTGGAATTATTAGTCCAGACGACACTCTTACACATATCTTTACCAACTTCTGCATAGGTAAATAATATATAAACCATTGATTTTTCTTAAAATATAGCTTAAATGTTCCACGTAGAACTTTATTATTAGAACTGCGCCTTTTGTTCCACGTAGAACAAATTATGGCAAAAGTTCCACGTGGAACACGTGTAGAATTGGAATTAATATGTTTGATGTTGCCATCATTGGTGGAGGACATGCAGGTCTTGAAGCTGCGTGGGCTGCCGCTCAATTTGATTTAAAAGTTGCAATCGTAACAATGCCTGGTGTGAGCATAGCATCGGCTCCATGTAATCCAGCAGTGGGTGGAGTAGGTAAAGGTCAGGTTGTAAGAGAGATAGATGCCCTTGGCGGTATCATGGGTAAACTTGCGGATAGAAGTGCTATCCAATATCGTACCCTTAATGAATCGAAGGGCTATGCTGTACAGTCAACTCGAGTACAGATTGATAAGGAAGTATACGCTAGGAACGCAGAAGCTGAAGTTGCTGCGAATGATAATATAACTGTTATTCGTGAGATGGTAGAGAGGGTAAGCAAGGATCAAGACTCTTTTCTTATTAAAACAGCTGAAGGTGAGTATCTTTCAAAGAAGATCGTTGTTACGACAGGTACATTCTTAGCTGGGAAGATGCATACAGGAGAAGAGCAATCAGATGGTGGTCGTGTCGACTGTCTAAAAGCCGACTCTCTTGAGAATATCTTTGTAGGTGTATCAGCACTTAAGACTAGGTTTAAAACAGGAACTCCTGCACGTCTCAAGAGAGATTCGATCGATTTTTCTAAGATGGTGGAGCAGGAAAGTGATCCCACTGCAGTAAACTTCCATTTTGGGCATGATTTAAACGAAAGATTTGTTGAACAGGTGTCTTGCCACCTTACTAAAACGAATGAAAAGACCCTGGGGATTATACGCGATAATAAAGAAAGAAGTCCTATCTTTAATGGTCAGATTAAAGGTGTTGGACCTAGATATTGCCCTTCTATTGAGGATAAGGCCTATCGTTATGAAGATAAGGATGTTCACCACGTCTTTGTTGAACCAGAATCACTAGAATTAGATACGTTTTATCCAAATGGTATCTCTACATCTCTTCCTCGTGAGATACAGCTAGACTTTATTCGCACAATCGAAGGCCTGGAGAAAGCAGAGATTGCTATCTATGGATACGCTGTTGAATACGATGTAGTCGATACAACATGTCTGGATAGAACACTTCAGTCTAAAGAAATACCAGGACTCTATTTCGCAGGACAAGTAAATGGTACTTCAGGTTATGAAGAGGCCGCTGGACAAGGCTTGATTGCAGGAGTTAATGCTGCAAGATCAGCTATTGGTGCAGAAAAGTTTATTTTAGATCGCGAGGATTCATATATTGGAGTTATGGTAGAGGACCTTGTTTCAAATAAGAGAGATGAACCTTATAGACTATTTACTGCACGTAATGAAAACCGTCTCTATGTAAGAGAAGATAATACAATTCTACGTATGAAAAAGTATCGTCAACAACTAGGATTATATGCAGATGTTGACCAATACCAAGAATCCTTTGAAAGAAGCTTTAATATCATATGGAATGTAGCTAAGAATTATACATATAAGGCCAACCCAAATAATAAAGACTATTTCACTGAAAAAGGCTATGGACCTCTTAATTCAAATATAACTCTTGCTGAGTTATCAAAGAGGGCACATTTAAATCCTGTTGATGTATTAGCAGCGGAGTTAAATGAGAATAATATGGCCTTCGATCCGAATGTTATTCGTACGGTAGCTATCTCTCTTAAATACGAAGGTTATATTGATCGTGCGCTAGTAGAGAATGCAAAGATTAATCGTTTGAGTAAGAAACCAGTTGATTGGAAGGTATTAGTAGCAAGTGAGAATATCTCATTTGAATGCCGCCAACGTATAACAGAAATAAAGCCAGAAAGTTTTGGCCAATTACAAAGAATAGTAGGGATTCGTCCTGCAACCTTAGCCTATGTAGCAGGTAATATTTTATGATGAAAGATACAGAGTTTTGCCAAAAGTACTTAGAACAAATCAATGGTCCTTTTGCAGGAATTAACTTAACAAGAATTAATACACCAGAAGAGTTTTTTGATAAGCAATATGTAGATAGTGTTAAACCTATCGAAAACGTAGCTTCACTTAAGAAGATCTATGACAAGACGAAGATCCATGTCGATATTGGTTTTGGCGGAGGCTTTCCATTACTACCACTTGCTAGTTTAAATCCAGATAAGAAGTATATTGGTTTTGAAGCAAGAGGGAAGAAGTCGAAGGTAGTTAACCAGATTGCTGAGGCCATCGGTCTTGATAATGTTAAGACTTATCATCAAAGATTTGAGAACGTATATTTTGATCGCGACTGTACTATTACATTCAAGGCCGTATCAACGATACAAAATCTTCTCCCATTAATTATCACTGATAAGACTGTAAACGTGATCTTCTACAAAGGGCCTAACTTCTATGAATTAGAAGATCTGGATTGGCTTGGAAATAAGTGGGAGATAGTTGAAGAGACGCTTGTCGACATTCCAAATACTGAAGGCCGTATGATGATTGCCTTACGTAATAAGAATGTTCTACGTGGAACAGAAATCACAAGTTTTAGAAAAAATAAAAATAAACAACTTGTCACTTTGTCTTCATTTCTTTAAAAATATAGTAACAACTATATCTTTTGGGAGACATAAATGGCTAAAATTATTGCACTCATGAATCAGAAGGGTGGTGTTGGTAAGACAACAACTACAATTAACCTTGCTGCCTGCCTTGCAGTAGCCGAGAAAAAAACTCTGGTAATTGACCTAGACCCTCAGGGTAACGGTAGTGTTAGCTTAGGGCTTGATTCAGCGCAGCATAATGGAAGCAATATCTATCATGCAATGATTGGTAAAACAGATATTCGTGAATGTATCTACGAAACTGAATTACCTAATCTTCATATCTGTCCATCTGATAATAACTTATCTGGAGCAGAGATTGAGTTAGTAAGTGAATTCGCTAGAGAATCAAAGCTTAAGACAGCTTTTATGCCAGTAATGGATTCTTACGACTATATCCTAATTGATTGTCCTCCTTCACTTGGTCTTTTAACTGTGAACGCGTTAAACGCTGCTCAGAGCTTTATTGTACCAATGCAAACTGAATATCTTGCAATGGAAGGTCTGGCACAACTTGTAAACACAGTTAAACTTATTAAAGCAAATTTAAATCCTACATTAGAAATGGACGGAATCGTCCTTACTATGTTTGATGGGAGAGCATCTCTTCACAAGCAAGTTGCAGAAGAGATTAGAAGGCACTTCGGCGAAAAAGTATTTCAATCGGTAATACCTAGAAATGTAAAACTCGCCGAGTGTCCATCTTTTGGTAAACCAATTATCCTTTACGATATTGAATCAAAAGGTTCTGAAGCTTACTTATCACTAGCTAAAGAACTTATTATTAAAGATCGTGCACAATCAGTAGAAATTCAAAATGAATTACCTCAGGTTCCTTCGACTAATGAAATCGATGGTTCACTAGCTGGTAATATTCAATAGGTAAGGGGAAGAGACAATGGCTAAGAAAATGGCGTTAGGAAAAGGAATGGGATCATTACTTGGTGGCACTCAAGGTGCTTCCAAAGCATCAAAGGCTCAAGCAGCTTTTTCTGATCTTCAAAAAGTAGCAGCAGATAATCCAGCTCCTACAAAACCAGTACTTAATACAACTCCAGCTGTACAAGTAGAAACTAATCCTTCAATGCTTGATATTACAGTTATTCATGCAAACCCAAACCAACCAAGAAAGATCTTTAAAGAAGAAGAGCTTCATGAGCTTTCTAATTCAATTAAAGAAAACGGTGTTATTCAACCACTAATCGTTGTTAAGGCCGATAATGGATATGAACTTGTTGCTGGTGAGAGAAGACTTCGTGCTTCTAAACTTGCCGGTCTTACACAAGTTCCTGTTGTTATTAAAAGAGCAACTGATCGTGAAAAGATGGTTATGTCGATCATTGAAAACGTTCAAAGATCTGATCTTAATTGTGTAGAAGAAGCTCTAGCTTACTTTGCACTAATGGAAGACTTCAACTTAACTCAAGAAGAAGTTGCAAAGAAAGTAGGAAAGGAAAGATCTACAGTAGCTAACTTCCTACGAATTCTTAAGTTACCACGCGATGTTGTTGAGTTAATTCAAAAGGATCAACTTTCATTTGGACACGCTAAGATTTTAGCTGGTGTGAAAGAAAGAGAAGATTGTATCCGTATTGCAAATAAAGCAGCTCTTGATAATCTATCAGTTCGTGAAACTGAAAAATTAATCAAGTCGGCAAAGAGACCAACAAAAGTTGGCAAAGAAGAAGAGAACTTCGACTTTTTTAATGGAAAAATGTCACAGTACCGTGAAAAACTAGAACAAAAAACTGGTTATCATTTCGGTATTAAAACAAATAAAAACGGTGGAGGAGAAGTTGTACTTAAATTCTCTAATGAAGCCGAATTTAATGATATTTTTGAATACTTACTTTTAAATAGATAATGTTTTATTGGTCCTATGGGACCAGTCTTGATGGCCGGTCCTATAGAACCAAAATTTAAATCAAATATGGTCCTATAGAACCAGCCACGGAAAGGGTAGATTTATGACACAAGGAACAATGGCAGCGATTATCGAAGACGGGTGTAAGCTCGAGGGTAATATCACACTAAACGGTGTAGGGCGCATTGCGGGAATTGTGAACGGAACTATCTTTTCAAATGATACGGTAATTATTTCCGAGGCCGCTGTAATTAATGCAGACATTATTGCTGACGTAATTATGATTAGTGGAATTGTAAAAGGTGACATCAAGGCGACTTCTCGCGTTGAAATTATCAAGCCAGCTCGCTTCGAGGGGACTATCACTACGCCTTCGCTTATCGTGGAAGACGGCGTTATTTTCCACGGTACAACGAAGATGCACGACGAGAAATAATTAAATAAATTTGATTATTTACAACTTAAATAAATATTAACAATCATTCAGAAAAAAGCGGTTTATCTTGACGATAGGCCAGATAAAGTTTAATTATTAGTGAACTTTTAACCAATCTTATTACACAATTTGGGGTAGTCACTAATGGATACTATCAATACAGTATTAAACTCTCTAGGTATCAACTCTACTTTTTTCATTCAATTGGCCATCGTTACAGTTCTTTACTTTGTAACAAGAAACCTAATCTGGTCTAAGCTTCAAGAAGTTCTTGAGAACCGTGAAGCAAAAACTACTAAAATGGAATCTGGTGCTGACGAAAAGACACGTCTTGCGACTGAGCTAGAAAATGAATATAAGTCAAAAATTGAAGGCGCTCAATCTGAAGCTTTCAACTTAATTCAAAATAAGAAAGAAGAAGTTACTAAGCGTGAAGCAGTTAAGGTAAAAGAACTTGCTAATAAGCTTGAAACAGAAGCTAACTCAGAAAAGGCAAAATACTCTCAAGAATTAGAAGAGAAGAAAGTTGCTATCATGAAAGATGCTGATGAGCTTTCATCACTTCTAGTTGATAAAATTGTACAGTAGTCATTAAAATTATAAGGATACTAAATGAAATTATTATTAGCTCTAGTTTTTAGTAATATCGTATTTGCAGCTGGTGGTGAGTACCACGGTGGTCATTTATCAGACCTACTAGTTCCTGCAATTAACTTCACAATTGTTTTTGGATTCATGGCATGGAAAATTATCCCTTTCATGAAAAACTCATTTGTAGAAAAAGCAGATTCAATTAAGGATCTTGTAGAGTATGCAGCTGAGAAAGATGCAAAAGCAGAAAAAGTATTATCAGCTTCAAAAGCTAAGCTAGATAATATCGAAGGTGAGAAAGAACAAATTATCACAAACGCAAAAAAAGATGGTGATAAGTTCGAAGAAACTTACGTTCAAGAAATCAAAGCATCAATGGAAAAAATGGAAGTAGATTCTTCACACAAATTAGAATCTGAAAAGAAGATGATGCTTAAGCAACTTAATGAA
The DNA here is from genome assembly GCF_043196995.1 of Halobacteriovorax sp. CON-3. Classification (NCBI taxonomy): domain Bacteria; kingdom Pseudomonadati; phylum Bdellovibrionota; class Bacteriovoracia; order Bacteriovoracales; family Halobacteriovoraceae; genus Halobacteriovorax; species Halobacteriovorax sp. CON-3. The sequence continues at coordinate 1,955,553 of NZ_JBEBNA010000001.1, read as the reverse complement.
TCGCTATTAGATGAAGTAATTTCTAAAACAAAGAATAAAATTCACTCAGATAGTTCATTATCAAATAAAGCAACAAGCAATTTAATTTCAAGACTATAGTTCTAGGGTTAGTAAGATGAAAGAAAAGAATGTAGCCAAAGCGTATGCAAAAGCGATTTTCAGCCTAGGTAAAGAGTCTAATATTAATACAGCACAAGAGCTTACTGCTCTTACAGAAGTAATCAATGCAAGTAATGATTTAGAAAACGTAATGTTTCTAGATGTATTTACTGTTGAGGAAAAAGCTTCTGTTCTAAATGATGTATTAGCAAAGTTAGGGCTTTCTCAAGTTGTAAAATCATTTATTAATTTCCTACTTCAAGAAAAGAGAATTGGTATTCTACCTCTAATCTTTAAAGAAGTTATCGTTATGGATGATCATGAAAAAGGTTTCATGAGAGGAACAATTGAAGGTAATGCAGATTCAATTGATACTGAGTCACTTAATAAGATTAAGTCTTTTATTAAGTCACAACTTGGATCAGAACCTGAGTTAACTTATACAAAAAACGAAAAAATTACAGCAGGTGTTCGTGTGACAGTTGAAGACTATCAAATCGATGCATCTGTAGATAAACAACTTAATACTTTAAAAGAATCAATTATAAATGGCTAATGGCCAATTATTGTAGAGGTAAATGATGTCAATGAATCCAGAAGAAATTACGAGCATTATCAAAGACAGAATTGCTAACTTCGAAACTAAACTTCAAGTAGACGAAGTAGGTACAGTTCTTACTGTTGGTGATGGTGTTGCTAGAGTTTTCGGTCTTAAAAACGTAATGGCCGGAGAGCTTGTAGAATTTGCTACAGGTACAAAAGGTATGGTTCTAAACCTAGAAACTAACAACGTTGGTGTTGCAATTCTTGGTGATGATCCAAAAATCACAGAAGGTTCAACAGTAAAAAGAACTCAAAAGATCGTTGAAGTACCAGTAGGTGACGCTCTTTTAGGTCGTGTTGTTGATGCTATTGGTAATCCAATTGATGGACAAGGTGAAATCGTTTCTGAACACTCAAGACGTGTTGAAATTAAAGCTCCAGGTATTCTAGGTAGAAAATCTGTACATGAGCCACTTCAAACAGGTATTAAAGCGATCGACGCTATGATCCCAATCGGACGTGGTCAACGTGAGCTTATCATTGGTGACAGAAAGACAGGTAAAACTGCTGTTGCAATCGATACAATCATCAACCAAAAAGGTAAAGATGTTGTTTGTATCTACGTAGCTATTGGTCAAAAGAACTCAACAGTACGTCAAGTACAACAAAAACTAAAAGAAGCTGGTGCTCTTGATTATACAATCATCGTATCTGCAACTGCTTCTAACTCTGCACCACTTCAGTACCTAGCACCATATACTGGTTGTACTATGGGTGAGTACTACAGAGATAGCGGTAAGCACGCACTAATCGTTTATGATGATTTAACAAAACAAGCACAAGCTTATCGTCAACTTTCACTACTTCTTAGACGTCCACCAGGACGTGAAGCATTCCCAGGGGACGTTTTCTACTGTCACTCAAGACTACTTGAGCGTGCGGCGAAACTATCTGATGACCTAGGAGCTGGTTCACTAACTGCACTTCCAGTTATTGAAACTCAAGAAGGTGACGTTTCTGCATATATTCCAACAAACGTAATTTCGATTACAGATGGTCAGATCTTCCTAGAAGGTGACCTTTTCAACTCTGGTATCCGTCCGGCCGTTAACGTTGGTATCTCGGTATCACGTGTTGGTGGTTCTGCTCAGATTAAAGCAATGAAAAAAGTTGCTGGTACTCTAAGACTTGATCTTGCTCAGTACCGTGAACTTCAAGCTTTCGCGGCTTTCGGTTCAGATCTAGATGAAGCGACTCAAAAACAACTTTCAAAAGGTGAGAGACTTGTTGAGCTACTTAAACAAGCACAATATTCTCCATTTGATGTTATCGACCAAACTGTATCTGTATACGCTGGTACAAAAGGTATGTTCGACTCAGTACCTGTTGATAGAGTAAGAGATGCTGAAAAAGATCTTCTAGATCACCTAAATACTTCTCACTCAGATCTTATGAGTTCACTAAGATCAGAGAAACAAATCTCTGGTGAGAATGATGGTAAATTAGCAACTGCAATTAAAGAATTTATTGCAAGTAAGAACTACTAATTAATTGAGGAGCCATAATGGCAAATATTAAGGATCTTAAAAAGAAAATCAAAAGTACTAAGGGTACTTTAAAGATTACGGAAGCTATGAAACTTGTTTCAGCTGCAAAGCTAAACAAGGCTCAGAATGCTATTCTGAATGCGCGTCCTTATGCAAATGAATTAGAAGATTCAATTAAGACAATTTCTGCTTTAGTTGAAGGTTACAATCACTCTTTCTTAAATAATAACGAATCTAAGAAAGAAGTACTTCTTGTAATTTCTTCAAATAAAGGTCTTTGTGGTGGTTATAACTCAGGTCTTGCAAAAGCTGTTAAAGCTTATCTTGCAAACCATGAAGATACGAACAACCTTGAAGTTCACTTTATCGGTACTAAAGTAAAAGAACTTGTTGTGAAACTTGTTAATGAAGGTGAAACTTATGGTTTTGAAAGAACAGAACCACAATTTCACGAAGTTCAAACTATTGCGACTAAGCTTTCTGAGCTTTTCGCAACTGGTGAAGTAGGAAAGGTAAGTATTGCTTACAATATCTTCCATTCTGCTATCCAGGTTGAACCAACTGTTAAACAAGTACTTCCAATGACTCTTGATTCATCTGAAAGAGATGAGCTAAAGGAAAAGTATCCGTTTGATTTCAGATACAACCCTGGTGCTGAAAATATTTTAGATGGCCTTATCCCAGAAGCATACACAAGTGCAATGTGGACTGCAGTATTAGATGCTACAGCAGCAGAGCATGGATCACGTATGTCAGCAATGGATAGTGCCGTTGGAAACTGTAAAGATGCAATTAGAACACTAACTATTAAAATGAATAAATTGAGACAAGCAGCGATTACAACTGAACTTATTGAAGTTGTATCTGGTGCTGAGTCCCTCAATGGTTAAGGAGCGTAGAATGTCACAAGCAAAAGGTGTTATTCGTCAAGTTATGGGTCCTGTTGTAGACGTTGAATTTGCTGATGGAAATTTACCGGAAATCTATAACGCCCTTTTAGTTACAAACTCAACAATCAACGACAAAGAAAATAACCTTGTTCTTGAAGTTGCAACTCACCTAGGTGATAACGTTGTTAGAACGATCGCTATGGACCAAACAGAAGGTCTTTCAAGAGGTTTAGTTGTTACTGACTCTGGTGCTCCAATTCAAGCGCCTGTAGGACGTGAGTGTCTTGGTCGTATCATCAACGTAGTTGGTGAGGCTATTGATGAAGCTGGTGAATTAGGTAATAAGAAATCTTATTCAATCCACAGAGAAGCTCCATCATTTGAAAATCAATCAACAAAACTTGAGCCATTCTTTACTGGTATTAAAGTTATTGACCTTCTTGCTCCATACCTAAAAGGTGGAAAGATTGGTCTATTTGGTGGTGCTGGTGTTGGTAAAACAGTTCTTATTATGGAACTTATCAACAACATTGCTACTCAACACGGTGGTTTCTCAGTATTCGCAGGTGTTGGTGAAAGAACTCGTGAAGGAAACGACCTTTACGAAGAAATGAAAGAATCAGGAGTTATCGATAAGACAGCTCTAGTATATGGACAGATGAATGAGCCACCAGGTGCACGTGCACGTGTTGCTCTTACTGGTCTTTCTCTAGCGGAATACTTCCGTGATGAAGAAAAACAAGACGTACTATTCTTCGTTGATAATATCTTCCGTTTTACACAAGCTGGTTCAGAGGTATCTGCACTACTTGGACGTATTCCATCTGCCGTAGGTTACCAACCAACTCTTGGTACTGAGATGGGTGCTATGCAGGAGCGTATTACTTCAACTAAAGATGGTTCGATTACTTCTATCCAAGCTGTATACGTACCTGCCGATGACTATACTGACCCGGCTCCAGCAACTACATTCGCTCACCTTGATGCGACTACTGAACTTTCACGTTCAATTGCTGAAAAAGGTATCTACCCAGCGGTAGACCCACTTTCGTCATCTTCAACAATTCTTTCTCCAGCTATCCTTGGTGATGATCACTATGATACTGCTCGTTCAGTTCAACAGATCCTTCAAAGATATAAGGAACTTCAAGATATCATCGCGATTCTTGGTATGGATGAACTTTCTGAAGAAGATAAAGTACTTGTTGGTCGTGCAAGAAAGATTGAGAAATTCCTTTCTCAACCATTCTTCGTTGCTGAGCAGTTTACAGGTATCCCAGGTCAATTTGTTGATATCAACGATACGATCAAAGCATTCAAAGCTATCTTAGCTGGTGAATGTGATGAAGTTCCTGAGCAAGCTTTCTACCTTGTTGGTAACCTAAACATGGTATATGAAAAGTGGGAACAACTTAAGAAGGATGCTTAATAAGTAGCAAGTTCCATGGGGCAACTCATGGAACTACGCAAAGGATTAATAAATGAGTAACTTTGTTGTAAATATTCTAACGCCTAGCTCAGTTGTTGCGAAGAACGTACCAGCAGACTCAGTTTTCATCCCTACTTTAAAGGGTGAGATTGAAGTTCTTGATGGTCACACTCACATTGTTGAGAAGCTAGCTACTGGTAGCGTTGCTGTACATGGTGATGATTCTGAAAGATTTTTCACTGTTACTAACGGTATCGTAAAGGTTTTAAACGACCAAATTACTATCCTATCTCTGACTTCAGAAGAAAACTGTCAGATTGATGAGGAAAGAGCTACAAATGCACTAATTTACGCTCGTGAAAAGCTGAAAGGAACACTAACTGATGAAGAATTAGTTAAGTACCGTCGTAAGCTTGAAAGAGCGGAACTTAGATTACAACTAGTTAAGCAAATTTCGAAATAATAGATTAGGCCCTGGAAACAGGGCCTTTCTTTTGCCAATTAGAACTCACCGGCAATTTCTGCCCCTTTAGTCTTAAATATCCCAATAGTGAGAAAATAGAGCTAATGATTATTAGGTTTATTTATCTCTTCATTTCTTTATTTTTAGCAAATGCGTATGCATTAAGTGGCGGAGATATAGTTACTCTTAAGCCTAAGAGTTTCGATGTTAAAGAAACATTTGAATTACATAAACGTTTTGTCCCACCGATCGCTTATCAAGGGCATGTTGAATCTGATGAAATTGTTATGGCAAGTTCTGGGGTTCAAAAAGGTGCTAAGGTAAGTGGTAATATTAAAGATGAGGAAGAACTCGTTTTCTTTTCTTACGGCGATACTAAAGGCAAAAAAGAAGCTCTTAAGAACCCTTCTGCTTTAACGAAGGCACCAATTGTTAAAGTTAAGCCAACAGCATTAGGAAAACCTAAGAATTATAAACCAGTCATCGATTTTTCAAGCTTTATTCAGTCAGCTGCACGTAAGAAAAAATCAGTTTCAAATTTCAAAGTAAAGTTACGTGAGTTCGGGCCTAAGGGTATTTCAAAGAATAATTTAACGGATTTTGATTTAGTTCCTACGTATAACTTGAATGAGCTATTTACTGATGCAGGGATGGGTGAAATTACTATTCCAATTTCTAGCGATGATAGCTTTTCAACTTTTCGGGGTTCAGTTGCTGCCCAAGGAATTATTAGAACAAATTTTGAGTTAAGTGCACGAAGTGATACGACCTTTGATATTCCTGTTATTAATGGTGATTACCTTTTCAAGATATTAGAAAAGAATAAAGTGAAAGAAGAAACAGGGGCCCATATTTTAGTGGATCTTGGTGATAAGATTGATACGTCTACTTTCATGGGTAGCTTCAAAAAGAAGGTCTTTCTTAATCGAAACTTTAAAGAAGTCGATCCTGGAGATGCCTTTGTTTACGAGCTCTACCTCGATGTTGAATTAGGAAATCATTTAATTAAGTATATGGACTTTAAGGGCAAGGTTGCACAAAAAATTATCCATCTTGTTCAAGATGAAATTACATATGAGGCACCTTTACTCTTAGATGCGAAGGCCATTAATTTTTCTGTTTATGAAGAAAATCTTGCAGCTAAGACACTGCAGTCTTTGAACTTGAACGATAATGATATTCGCTACTTTAACCGTGAAATTTCGGCTTCTAAAGTTGGGCTTAATCGCTATAAAATTCTTACCCCATTGCGGGATGCCAGTTTTAAACACTATATTGAAGTTGGTAAAGAGACCTCGGTCTTTGTGGGATTCAACGATATTAAGAAAGTCGTGATTCCATCTATTGAGTATATTGATTACTTAAAAGAGCTCTTTCAAAATCGGGCCGATAATGGTGCATGTGTTATTCAAATTAATTTGAATAATCCATTAGTTGGTTTTGAAGCTTATATGTCGTCACAGCGGCCATCCGGTTCCTATGATTTTTACTATATGGACAAGGATGGAACAGTTAGTGCCGAAATAACAGGACTTACGGAGAAGGTATTTGTGATCTCCCATGATTACGGGATTATGAATACGAAAATTGACTCTGGGGAAGGCAATATTCAATACACCCAAAGTTTCTGTACTGAAGGATTATATATTATTGAAAATATCTAGTTTGAGAGAATATTACTAGATTTATCTTATGAGGAGATTGTATGAAAAAGATTTTAGTTGCAATGATGATTATGATTGCTGGTTTCCAAGCACAAGCTGGAATTTATGTTGAGCCATACCTAGCTTATAATATTCTAGGTGATACTGATGGTGATGATACTACTGGTACAAATATCGGTGGTCGTTTAGGTTATTCACTTCCAATGCTTGTAAGTTTTGGACTTGATTACAATATGGGTTCATATACTATTGATGATGCAACAGGTGATGTTGATGCTGATACTACTAATCTAGGTGTATTCGTAGCAGTTGATCTTCCAATTCTTTTAAGAGGATATGCAAGTTATTACTTCTCTTCTGATATTGAAGCATCAGGAGCAAGTTTTGATGGTTCAGGAGTTGCTGTTGGTGTTGGTTTCACAATGCTTCCATTTGTATCACTTAACTTAGAGTACCGTGCAATGAGCTACGATGGTGCAGGTGGTTTCCCGGACTTTGATGGAAAAGAAATCCTAGTTGGAATTTCAGTTCCACTTGATCTTTAATCAATAAAAGATTTTAAATATGAAGGCCCACTTATGTGGGCCTTTTTTATTTCTTTAAATTTCTAAGATTCGTATTCTTTATTATTAAATATTTCCATTGTTCGCTTGTAGCCAGCTTCAAGCATCTTAGTCATCTTTTTAGGGTTTAAGCTGAAGATATCAGCGAAGAAAAGATTGTAATCATCATGTTTTGGGAAAATATCGATAAGCTTTACATTTGGGTTAAAATTGAGCTTTCGTTCGATGATTGAAGTAATATGCCTGCGTTGTTCGTTGCTAAATTTTTCATTGAGCATATACTGATTTACAGTATCAATAATATCTTGGGCCGCAATTCTCCTTGCTCTTGAATCAACGATTTTCTTTTGAATCATCAGATAAATAGCTTGAGTACAAATTGCTGGAAGGCCATAGTTTGCAAGGGATCCAATCTCATCATGGTAATGATAAGGTGTATGAGTCCAACTTGAAATGATATACTCACAATTATTATCAACAGCAACGTGAGTTGAAAGAGTTTCACGAATTTCACCATCAATATAAAAGTCAGTAGTATCTGTTACCGTATTATGAATTGGGTACGGACTATAAAAAGGCGGCACACTCATAGAAGCAGTTGCAGCTTCAGCTATTGGTATATCTGTATAGTAATGAGCTGTTGGGTCATGGCCAGGATTTGGATAATTATAGCGAGAAAAGATAGTCTTTCTTGAATTATCTAATTGTGTAGCAATGATAAAGAGATCTGCATCGTAATCATCGAAGTTATTTGACTTAATGATATTTTCTATAATGTAATCGTGTAACCCTTGTGTAGAGAAAAGTCCCGAAACTGTCATGATTGGCTTTAAAAGGCTTTTGATAACAAGAGGGAAACCATCTAATGGATCGTAGAGATTTGGATGGTGGGGCTTTAAATTTGGCCTTTTAAGTGAAAGCATATCCTTGTATGTAATTGGCTTCAAACCAGATTTGTTTTTATGAATAAAAGCTTCAATGACTTCAAGTGGTGAATGGCCAGAGGCCAAAAAGAGACTGATTAGGGCCCCTGCACTCGAACCAACATAAGTTGAGATTTCATAATCAGGATTTACATCAGAATGATTATGCTTGAATGTAAATCCAAGGTCGTGAAGTGCCCAACTTACTCCAAGGTGCCATGCGGCAGCTTTAACGACACCGCCCGAAAGAACCAGGGCAGTCTTTTTATTCCTGAAGTTTTCTATATCAACTCTGTTCATAAAAAAATTATACTCGAAATACGAATTTATGTATTGATAATTTTTGGCAAAGCACGTCAAGTTGGTTAAAATTAAGAAATGATTTGGATGGACATAAATGACTATTCATTGTTGAAGGGAATCTCAATATCAACAATTCGTCGCTATATAAAAAGAGATAAATTAATTTGGAAATTTGATCAGGGAAAATATCTGATTCAAATGAACGAGTGGGAATATAACGATTCACTAAGTGCATCGAACGCCATCGTATACCTAAAGCGTTTACAAGAAGAGCATGAACTTCTTAAAAAAGAATTAATTAAAACCAAGCAAGAAAATAATGAATATAAAATGCTCGTAGATCTCTACGAAGGTCGTCTCAATGAAAACAATCAAATTACTTATAACTAGTTTTTTACTTTTACTAGCACTTGATACTTTTGCTGCACCAAGCGCACGTCGTTGTATGGTTCTACCTGTAAGAGACTCTGTCGGTGGAGCACTAGGTTATGAGGTCTTTGCTAAAATTGAAGGTTACCTAAAATCATCACGTTGGTGCTATTACCAATATAATTCTGAAATTATCAATATTTTATCAAATTATAAGAAGAATCTAGATGCGGCCTTAGAGAATCCAAAAGTTTTAAAATTGGTTTCTGAAAAAACAAATGCTGGCTCATTAATTAAAGTTAAAATTGAAAGCCTTCCAAAAGGTGTTGCTGTTAATATGCAAATCTTTGGAGCTAATGGTAGAGATATCTACTTCAATGAAAAAATTGAGCTTAATAGTGACGATCCTGGATTAATTGCTCAGACGGCCAATAATTGGCTCGATCAATATGAAAAACAAATTCCATACGATGCTCGTGTACTTGGTGTTCTAGGACAACAGTTCTCAATTGATCTTGGAAAAGATGCCGGTATCTTTACTGATTATGAAGTAAAGGTTGTACGTCCGATGCGACGTCGAAAGCACCCACTTCTTCAGGAAGTCGTTGACTGGGAAACAAAAACAATTGCTACAGGTAGGATTATTCATGTTGGTGAATCACTATCTCAAGTAAAAGTACTTCGCTATGAAGACAAGAGTCTTATTCAAGCTGAAGACTGGGTATTAATTTCTAAGAATACAAAAGAATCCGAAAAGAGAGATTTAAAATATGATCCAGTTGAAGGTAATGATCGTACATCTTCATTTGGTCGATTAGGTGAATTTGGACTGGCCCTTAAGATTGGGACAGGATCAAATAATAATTCATCAATTTCAAATGGAACAAAATCAATTAACGGAGTTGATTTTGCAATCGCCTTTGATAGTGAGCTGTGGCTTACAAGAAATTATTGGGTTGGCCTAGAATTAGAAAAAGGTTTTGGAAAGTATTCAAAAGATGCAGGTAATTTAGTCTCTGATAGTAACTCGATGGACTCATCTCGTTTTAGATTACTAGCAGGTTATAAATATCTTCCAATGGGCTTCTTCTATGGCCCACAAGTTGATGTCTTCTTTGGTTACGGATCATATACACATGGTTTTGATAATCAAGTAGCAGATGGATTTACTGAAATAAACTTTAGTGGAATCTTAGTCGGTGCCAGAGCAAGTATGCCACTGGTTAGAGGAATTAGAATTTATTTCCAATTCGATTTTATGCTTGATCCTGGTTATGAAGAAGATGTTTCGATTTTTGGTAGTGCAAAAGATACAAGTAACTTCCACGTTGCTGCTGGTGCTGAATATAAGTATGGACCAAATATCAATCTATACGGTGGAATCGATTACTTAAGCGATAAAGCTGAATTTGCAAGCGACGGTACTAAAGTAACTGTTAAGAACACGGCCCTAAAGGGTGGTGTGAAATTTGCTTTCTAAAATGACAATCTAAATTAGTAGAGAAAGAACATGAAACGTATAAAAGAATTGGCCGATCAAATCAAGATCCATAAGGCATTGTACTATGCTGGAAAACCAGAAATTACAGATATTGAATATGACAAATTAGAAGATGAGTTAAGAAAATTAGATCCAGAAAACTCAGTTCTCAATCTTGTTGGTTCAACAATCACTTCACTTGATAAAGTAAAGCACGACAAGAAAATGTTATCACTTGGTAAAACCTATAAAGTCGATGAGCTAATTTCTTGGGCCAAGAAATACGAAGTCTTAGGAATTTATAAAGTTGATGGTGTCTCTTGTTCTCTTATCTATGAAGACGGACACCTAGTGTTAGCTAAGACTAGAGGCGATGGAACTTACGGTGAAAATATCACGCAAAAAGTTCAATGGATGAAAGGTGTTCCAGGATCGATTTCTATTAAGGATAGAATAGAAATTCGAGGTGAGATGTATTGTGATGAACAATCTTTTTTTCACCTTTCAGAAACAATGGTTGCTCAAGGATTAGAGAGACCTTCATCTCAAAGAAATATTGTCGCAGGTCTAGTGGGTAGAAAAGAAAATATCAGTCTATGTTCTTATATCAATTTTAAGGCCTTTGATCTAATTGGCCTAGATTTCGAAAAAGAAAGTCAGAAGTATGAAACACTCAAGAAAGAAGATTTCGATATTCTTGAATATACTCTCATGCATACAAAGAAAGATTATGAAGTTGCGATTGATGATGCCAAAGACTTTATGGCCAATGGAGATTATCTGATTGATGGGCTTGTTTTTGTCTACAATGAAATAAAGCTACATGAAGAACTTGGAGAAACAGCTCATCATCCACGTTATAAGATGGCCTTTAAATTTGAAGGAGAGACGGTACAAACAACTCTTAATTCAATTACATGGCAAGTATCTCGAAATGGTATCTTAACTCCTGTAGGTGAAGTTGAGCCTGTTTCTATTAGTGGCGCTGTCATTTCTCGCGTGACTCTGCATAATTATGGAATGGTTAAACAGCATAATTTAAAAGCAGGGGATAAGATTGAAATAATTAGAAGTGGAGAAGTTATTCCTAAATTTCTTCAGACAATTGAAGAGTCTCAAAATGAATTTTTAATTCCAGAATGTTGTCCAAGTTGCGAGTCTAAAGTCGTCATCGAAGACATTCGTCTCTTTTGTAAGAACCCTGCTTGTCCAGCTCAAGTTAAAGAAGCGATATTAAACTTTATTCAAAAAATTGGTATTGATGATCTAAGCTCTAAACGTCTTGAAGAGATGATTCGTAAGAAGTTAGTAACAACAATTGAAGATCTTTATAAGCTAGAAATGGATCAGTTACTAACACTTGATAAAGTGAAAGATAAATTGGCCACAAAACTTCTTACAAGTATTGAAGGATCAAAGAAGGCAGATCTAATTACATTTATTTCAGCTCTAGGAATTACAGGTGGTGCCTATAATAAATGTGAAAAAGTAGTTCATGGTGGTTTTGATTCAATAGAAAAACTATTAAATATGAATGCAGATGAGCTTGCAACTCTTGAAGGATTTGCAGAAAAGTCTGCCACAACTTTTGTAAACTCATTACAAGAAAAGAAAGATTTAATTAAAAATCTACAAGCTCTTGGTTTCACTTTTGAAGTATTAGAAGAAGAAGTTGGCTCTGGATTGGCTGGATTAAAAATTTGTATTACTGGTTCTCTATCACGAAAAAGAAGTGATATCGAAAAAGATATTAAGGCCGCAGGTGGAACACCTGTTGGTTCTGTTAGCAAGAACACTGATATTCTTCTTACAAATGAAACTGAAGCTAGGTCTTCTAAATATAAGAAGGCACTAGATTTAGGAATTACGATAAAGTCAGAAGATGAAGTAATGGGAATGATTGATTAATGGCCAAGAAAAGTAAAAAAGTTTTTGAATGTTCAAATTGTGGATTTCAAACTGCAAAGTGGATGGGACGTTGTACTGACTGTGGCGAGTGGAATAGTTTTGTCGAAGAAACTTTTTCACCTGTCCAAGAAAGTATAAAAGTTAAGGCCGTTGGTGAAACAGCACCAAAAAAGCTAAAGGAAATCGAAGTTGAAACATACAACCGTGTAAGTACTGGCATCGGTGAATTTGACCGAGTCGTAGGTGGAGGCTTAGTTCCAGGCTCTCTTATCTTAATTGGTGGTGAACCCGGTATTGGTAAATCGACACTACTTACAGAAATGCTTTCAAAACTTTCAGGTCAGCAAAATGATCAAAGCTTTCTTTATGTTAGTGGTGAAGAAAGTGAGGGACAGGTTGCTGGACGTGCAAAACGTATGGGCCTTAAAAATGATTCATTCTATATTTATAACGAAACAAATTGGCAAAATATTCTAAATCAAATCAAAAAAATTAAACCACGTTTTATGGTTTTAGATTCGATTCAAACGACAACTTCAAGTGAGTTACAATCTCCTCCGGGAACAGTTTCTCAAATTCGTGAGGTTACTTACGAGTTAATGAATCATGTTAAAGCAACAGGAATTACTTGTTTTGTTGTTGGCCATATCACAAAAGATGGTGCGATTGCTGGTCCTAAAATTCTTGAGCACATGGTAGATACGGTTATTTACTTTGAAGGTGATCAGTTTGGTCACTATAGGATGCTAAGAGCTATTAAAAACCGTTTTGGAAATACAAATGAAGTAGGTATTTTTGAAATGCAAGAAGATGGACTGAATGAAGTTAAGAATCCATCACAATTCTTCTTGGATGACGATTTAGAAGATAGCTTTGGAAAAAGCTTAACTTGTATTAAGGAGGGGACGCGACCTTTATTTGTTGAGGTTCAAGCTCTCGTTGCTGAAAATAAATTTGGTAATGGACGTCGTACAACTCAAGGACTTGATAATAATCGAGTTGCTATGATGGTTGCAATAATTGAAAAGTATGCAAATATTCCGATGGGCATGAATGATATTTATGTCAATGTTGTTGGAAGTATGAAGCTTACGACTCGAGAGTCAGACTTAAGTATCATTGCAGCTCTTTTAAGTTCATATAAGTCTAAACCAATTCCTAAGGATACAGTTTTCTTAGGAGAAGTGGGACTTACTGGGGAAGTTAGGACAGTTCCTCATATGGAGATGCGAATTAAGGAAATGGAACAACTCAATTATAAGACCCTTGTGGCTTCTCCAAAGGTTGCAAAAGATTACTCTAAGAAATCAAAATTAAAAATTATTCCAGTTAGAAAAGTTACAGATATATTTAAAGTACTAGGGGACTAGCCCCTAGTATATTTAAAAATTTACTTGAATATATCTATTCCAAAGATTCTTTTTATAATCGAAGTATTCAGAATTAGCTGTTGAAGATTCAAAGAATGATTCTTTTTCCCATTGCTTACTTACATCATCAATAGACATTAGACCTGCGCCAATAGCAGCAGCTAAAGCTGCACCATAAGAAGTCGTTTCAATAACCTTTGGTCTCGTAACATTGATCCCCGAGATATCGGCCTGAATTTGCATTAAGAGATTATTTGCAACAGCACCACCATCCACTTTGAATTCTTCAAGATCGCTTCCCATGTCGCTCTTCATGGCCTTAATTAGATCATTAATACTTAAAGCAATTCCCTCAAGAGCAGCACGACAAATATCATTCGTATCCGTTGCGCGTGTCATTCCAATTAATGCCGCTTTTGCATGCGGTTTCCAATATGGTGAGCCAATCCCTGTAAAGAATGGAAGTAATATAAGATCTTTAATTTGATTTAGATCTTTAATAGCATTCGCTTTATCTTCTGTTTGAGCTGCATTATCAATGATTTGAAGATTATCTCTAAGCCATTGAACACATGCCCCTGCAATATAGCAAGAGCCTTCAAGAGCATAATAAGTCTTACCCTGATACTTATAAGCAACTGTTGTTAGAAGGCCGTGTTCAGAATATTTTTTTTCTTCACCAGTGTTAACCAGCATAAATGCACCAGTACCATAGGTACACTTTCCTGTTCCCTTTGTGAAACAAGCTTGGCCAAAGAGTGCAGCTTGTTGATCTCCTAGTATTCCATTAATAGGAATTCCGTCTGGAAGAAAGTCTAGGCCTTTTGTTTTTCCAAAGTCACAGATAGATTCACATACTTCTGGTAAGCATGTCTGATCTATTCCTAGAGCTTCACAGAGATTTGCGTCCCAATTACATGTATCAAGTGACATAAGTAATGTTCTTGATGCATTGGATACATCTGTTCTATATGCTTCACCATTTGTTAGACGATAAAGTAGGAAAGTATCGATTGTTCCAAATCGTAGGTCATGATTCTTGTAGGCTTCTTTAACGTATTGGTTATTATTTAATAACCAATGCATTTTCGTTCCTGAAAAATATGGATCAAGTGGAAGACCAGTAACTTTTTTGAAATTGTCCTCTTGGGCCTTCATGCTTTCACAGAAATCTGCTGTTCTACGATCTTGCCAAACGATTGCCTTGGCCAAGGCATCACCTTTGCGGTTAAAGGCACAAGTTGTCTCTCTTTGGTTAGTAATTCCAATCGAGGCAATATCTTTGGCATCAATATTATTTCTTTTAAGAACACTTTGAACGGTGCTCTTTACGCTCTTCCAAATTTCATCGAGATCGTGTTCAACCCAACCTGTGTCTGGGAAGTACTGTTTGAATTCTTGATTTTCTTTATCAACAAACTTAAAAGTTTTAGCGTCGATAATAGTAGCAGTAGTACCTGTAGTACCTTGGTCTAAAGATAAAATATACATTTTTACTCCAGTATAAGAGTTAATTTATAGTAAAAAGCTATTCAGTTAATTTTACACCGGGATTATGGCCTGGGTAATTACGCGCAATGCTGTTGATTGCAATTTCCCATTGTTTAGCTAAAAAGAAGTTACTTCCCTTTAGAAGTGTGACGGATAGACCGATTAAGATAACAAGTAAAAAGATGAACTCGACAAAGGTTTGCCCAGCTTGATTAAGAATTTTTTTCTCTAGCTCTTTGTCTTGCGTTTTTTGCATAGTGCAATCTTACCTAATTAAGTGTATAATACCATTCTAACTGGGGTTAAGAGTTGAGTACAGAAAGAAAAAAATTTCCATATAAGATCCTACTAGTTGCATGCGTACTAGTTCTTGGATCACTATTTGTGACTGATGACAGTTTTACAACTGCCAAGGTCGCTGGTGTGGATGTTAAAAAGATTCAACATTATGAATCAATGCTCGTTCGTCCGGATTTAAAATCTACAGAAGGGAAAACTTATAAAAAAGAAGAGCTTTCTAAGGGTGTTGTTATTTTAAATTTCTGGGCCAGTTGGTGTACACCATGTCTTGAAGAATTTCCAAGTCTAGTAAGTCTTCGCTCTGAAATTAAAGATCCAAAACTTAAGATTATTGCAGTTAACTCTGATGAAGGTCAAAAGCAACTAAAGAAGATTAAAGACGTTGTAAAAAAATACAATGTAAATTTTGATGTTGTTAAAGATTCTCAAGGTAAGCTAACAGATGCCTTTATGGTTTCTGCCATCCCTGTATCAATTGTTTACAAAGATGGCCGCGTCGTTGAAGTTACAAAAGGCTCGAAAGATTTCAACTCTGAAGAATTTAAAGAAAAAATTCGCGAGTGGCTTAAATAGAGTTCTTATCAACTGCTAGGTTTCTTCCCCAATTATAAGTAATTTCAGAAATAGTATTCGTTTTAAAGATACTAAAACGAGGCTTAAATCTTTCGATGATTGCGCCTTGGTCATACTTTCCAACAGCAGCAGCTGCATTTAAAGTAATCCCTGCCCACATCTGAGTCATGTTGATCTTATACATTGGGGCACAGATTGAAGCTAAGAGAAGTAAGTTGTCACAGTGACAAGATCCTGGATTATAATCTGATGCAATGGCCAGCTTGCAGCCACCGTCAGCTAATTGCTTAGCATCTGCTTTAGGCTTTCCTAAGTAGATTCCAGTTCCAGGAAGAACGGTTGCTACTGTTTTTGATTCAGCTAATTTCTTTATTCCATCTTCAGTTGTACACAGAAGGTGATCAGTACTAAGCGCTCCTAACTCGCAGGCAAGAATAGCACCTTTATTGTCATTAAATTCATCAGCATGGGTTTTTAATGGTATGCCATATTCCTGAGCTGCTTGAGCTAGCTTCTTAACGTCTTCTGAATCAAAGTAGCCTTGTTCATGGAAGATATCCACACAATCAATGATATTAAGTGGAGCGACTTCATGAAGAAGAGGGATGACAATTTCATCCATATACTTCTGTGTTGAATCATAATTCTTTGGAATAGCATGGGCGGGCATGAATGTATTGAAGATTTGAATATCTGGAGCAAACTCTTTTTTAAGTTGCGCGATTAACTTTGTCATTCGCATTTCACCTTCAAATGAAAGTGAATAACCAGATTTTACTTCAATTGTTCCTACACCGTAACTAGCAATTCTCTTAATTCTGTCTCGACAGCTATTTAGTAGTTCTTCGTCACTTGTATTATTAGTTCCTTTTGAAGTTGCAACAATTCCACCACCAGCTTTTGCAATTTCTTCATAGTCTGCACCATTTAATCTCATTTGGTATTCGTTTGCACGATTACCACCAAAGATAAGGTGTGTGTGAGAATCGACAAGTTCTGGAGTGATTACATAACCTTCAAGGTCTTTAACAAGCTTCGCTTTTTTTAGATACTCTACAGGAATACTATCGCTGTCACCAACCCATACGATTTCATCTTCTTCAAATACGATTGCACCGTGGTGAAGAATTGAAATATCTTCAGGAAGAAGATTGCGGCCATCTTTTTTTTGGGCCGCTTCAAGAGTTAAGACTTCGTTAATATTCTTGTAGATGATCATTACTGTAATTTTCCTGTATGCTTTTCAACTGCTCTCAGTAACTCACCATTAGCAATTAGAGCTTCGATATTATTGATGTCACGATAGAAAACTCTATCTTCCACAATTTTATCAACAGATTTTCTAATGTGTGAAATTAACTCTTCAATTGCTGGTGAAGATTTAAGAGGGCGATGAAATTCAATAGCTTGTGAGTTACATAGTAGCTCAATCGCTAAACATTTTGTCGCGTTCTCAATTACTTCGTGAAGCTTACGCCCTGAAGTTACACCCATTGAAACATGATCTTCTTTATCTGTTGAAGTAGGAACCGAATCCACACTTGCTGGATGACATAGGTATTTATTTTCTGAAGTTAGAGCTGCTGCAGTAACGTGTGCGATCATTAGACCACTATTTAGTCCTGATTCAGGAGTTAAGAATGCTGGTAGATCAGAGAATGTTGGGTTCATCATTTTCTCAACACGTCTTTCACTGATATTACAAAGTTCAGCTATACCAATTGCTAAGTAATCCATTGCCATTGCAATAGCTTCACCGTGAAAGTTTCCACCTGAGATAACTTCGTCTTCACCTAAGAAGATAAGAGGATTGTCTGTAACAGCGTTAAGTTCAATTCCTAAAACTTCTTTTGCGTGAGCAAGAGTTTGTCTTGAAGCACCGTGAACCTGAGGAACACATCTTAGTGAGTAAGGGTCTTGTACCTTTCCACAGTCAACATGCGAGTCTAAGATTTCACTACCTGCGATGATATTGTTCACGTTAATAGCACTTGCCATTTGTCCTGGATGTGGCTTTAGTCCGTGAATTTTATGATCATATGCTCTAAGTGTTCCACGAACTCCGTCAAGAGTTGTTGCTGCACAAATATCGGCAACACGAACTAAGTTTTCTGATTGTTTAATTGCAATTGCACCAAGTGCTGCCATAACGGCCGTACCGTTAATAAGTGCAAGCCCATCTTTTGGCCCTAGGACTACAGGCTCTCTACCAATATCTCTAATGGCGAAATCAGAACGAACTTCCTTTCCACCATAAATAACTTCACCTTCACCAATAAGTGCTAGTGCAATATGTGAAAGGGGAGCAAGGTCACCTGAGGCACCAACAGAACCTTTTTCAGGTACCACTGGTATAATATCATTGTTGATAAACTCAATTAATAATTCGATAGCGTCAATTGTTACACCAGAGAATCCTGATGCAAGACAATTTGCTCTAAGAAGCATGATTGCTTTTGTTACTTCTTTAGAGAAAGGTTTTCCAACTCCAGTACAGTGTGAACGGATTAAGTTAACTTGTAGTTGAGCAAGGTCTTCTCTTTCAATAAATTTATCAGATAAAGCACCGAAGCCAGTGTTGATACCATAAACTGGCTCACCTTTATCGACGATATTTTGTACGTACTCTTTTGATTTTAAAATATTTTCACGAGCGATGTCGCTTAGTTTAACTTTAACTGTATCCTTTTTTGCAAATGATACTTCATAAATGTCATCAACACTTAGGCTGTGGCCATCGATAATTATTTCTTTCATCTTTGTCGTCCTATTTTGTCTAATCTTATCTTAATGTCTCTATTTGTGTTTTATATTGATCCTTGGCCTTGCCGAAAATATACGACCCAGCAACAAGGTTGTGAGCACCTTTATCAAGACATTGTTTTGCAGTGTCTTGATTGATCCCACCATCAACTTGTATTTGTAATTTTAGGTTATGTTCTTCTTTCATCTTTTTAAGGTATGCAATTTTGTCCAAAGCATTTGGCATAAAACTTTGTCCACCAAAACCTGGCTCGACAGACATAACGAGAAGTAGATCGATCTCTTTTAAAAGATCAAGTGGGATACTTTCGATATCTGTTGCTGGTTTTACCGACAGGCCAATGCTTTTATAGTTGTTGCGATACTTCTTAATCAATGCGTGATGATCACAATTGATTTCAAAATGATATGTAATATTCTCGATTTCAGAATCTTTTAGTGCTTCAAAGTGGAACTCTGGATTTGTCACCATTAGATGAACATCGAGTGGAATATTAGTGATTTTTTTAATCTGTTTAATTACAGGAATACCAAATGTTAGGTTTGGTACGAAGTGGCCATCCATAACATCAAGATGAAGCCAAAGGTCTTTTACATCCTCAATTACTGAAATATCAGATATTAGGTTTGTAAAATCAGCAGCTAAAATGCTTGGTGAGATAATTGTTTGCATCTAAATCCCCTTAGCAATATTGTTATGAAATTTTAAAACTATCGAATTTATTAGTAAGGCCATTGACTGCGTCTGTATCACGGCAAGCTTTTTTACCTTCAAGTTGGATCATATTTAGTCTTATTGTCGAATCAGTACATCCAACTAAGATTTTATTATCCGCTACTTTTACTTCACCAGGCTTAAGTCCAGCATTGTCATACTTAGATATCTCAATAACTTTTAAGCGTTTGTCATTTAAGAAACAATAAGTTCCTGGCCAAGGCTTTAGGGCCCTAACTTGGTTATGAATTGTATTAAAGTCATTTTCTAAAAACTTGATATGACCGTCTTCTTTCTTAAGAGTAGGAGCAAAGCTTACTTTCGATTCATCTTGCTCATACGAAGTAACTTCGTCATTAAGCATGTCAGTGACAAAATCATTAAGTGTTAAAGATGCTGCAAGCTTAAGTCTTGTGTAAAGCTGTCCACCAGTTTCTTCAAAAGCAATATTAAGCTTTGATTCTTTTACAATATCGCCAGCATCCATTTTCTTAACCATCTTTTGAATTGAGACACCAGTTTCCGTGTCACCATTTAATAGAGCGTATTGAATTGGAGCTGCTCCTCGATACTTAGGAAGTAGAGAAGTGTGAATATTGAAACATCCTAATTTTGGTTTATTTAATACTTTTGAGCCAAGGAATTGAGCAAAAGCAAGAACAAGATAAAAGTCTGCATCGACTTCATCTAATAGCTTTAGAAGCTCTTCATCCTTATTGATATTTTCTGTTTGATAGAATTTAATCTTATTGTCTTTACAATAAGTAATAACAGGAGGTGATTGAAGTTTTTGTCCTCTTCCTGCTGGCCTATCTGGCATACTAATAACAAGTTTAAGTTCAATTTGTGGGTGATTGGCCAGAAGTTCTAAACTTGGGCATGAAAAATCTGGTGTACCAAAGAATACTGCCTTAAGTTTTTTCACTATCTACCCTTAACCCTTTTCATATATCTCTTAGTTAAGAAGTTTCTTTTAAGAGTTGAAAGTCTTTCAAGAAAAACGATCCCATCTAGGTGATCATTTTCGTGTTGAATACAAACAGATAGAAGTCCATCAACTTCTAAGACTTGTTCGTTTCCTTCAATGTCTTGATAAGTAACACGAATTTGTTCTGAGCGTTTTACTTCTTCATAAATTCCTGGAACTGAAAGACACCCTTCTTCATAAAGAATTTCACCTTGAAGTTTTTCAATCTTAGGATTGATGAAAATTCTTGGGTTAAAATTTGAAAGCTCTTGATCTTTTGTCCCGTCAGCACGAGTAATTTCTTTGCTATGAAAATCGATATCCATAACAAAAATGCGATCAGAAACACCAATTTGTGGTGCCGCTAAACCAATTCCCGGGGCATGGTACATTGTAAAAAGCATATCCTTACAAAGCTTTTTAAGCTCGTCGTCAAACTTTTCAACTGGTGCTGCCACCTTTTTTAGAACAGGTGCTGGGTAAGTAAAAATCTCTAGCTTTTCACCTTCTAGAGTGTAATCTTTTAAAAATTCTTCTGATTTATTCATGGAATTCTTATAGCATGTGTGCGACGCACAAGTCCAGCTTTCAGCTGTAAATCGTTTACGTTAAACGTCTGTTTTTAAAGAAGATAAGAACGATTACAATGGTGAACAGGAAGGGGACTGAAAATGTCGCTAAGAACGGACTAATTTTCAAGTTTTTACCTAGCTCAATAAAATATGATTGCACTAGCCAGTATAGAATTGTGAAAATAAAAATAAAGGCAACACTGCGCCCAAATGAACTATTTCGACGATTTGGATTAAAGATACTAGTTGCTGCAATGAGTGCGAAGATAATACAAATAAGTCCTTCGGAAATATGCATATAGAACATAACTAGGTACTCATTAACATTAATGCCATTATTGTTTAGCTGGGTTATATAGTCGTAAAGTCGTAGAAAAGTTAACGTTGAGATATCTGCTTCAATTTTAGTAAATTCTTCAATACTTTCATTGAGTGTAAGAGGCAGTTCCACAATATCTATTTTTGGAAAAGATGGTGAATCAAGTTCATCATAACCTGTTCCGTTTGTTGGCCACCATCTCTCGGTGCGAGAGTCATAGCTTAACATTTTGAAAGTATCAATCTTCGTTAACTCTCGTCCCGTATTATAGTGATAAATCGTTACTTCATTTAGGGTATTGGTTTTCTTATCGAAGCTTGAAAAGGCAAAGTAATACTTAGGTGACTTATACCAGATCTTACCAGACTTAATCGTGGAAGAAGAGAGTCCTTTCTTTTTGAAGACTCTAAACTTTTCATCTGGACTATCAAGGATGCTAAATCTTCTCGAGTTAATATACGGGCTGATATAAGCACTTAGGATGAATTGAAAAATTGCGATATAAATAGATGTTAGCAGGATATCTCTAAGATAGCTTTGTCGAGAGTAACCACCGGCGAAGATGGCAACCAGCTCATTTCGACTTTTAAGTTTATTAATAGAAAATAAGCTTCCAATCAGACACGAGATTGGAATAACCTTTATTAAGAAGCTTGGTAGCTGGATAAAGTAACTCAGAAGAACTTCTTTTGCCGTTACATTTTCTCTTAAAAAGCCTGAGATGAGATTTCCTAGAGAGAGCAATAAGAGTAGAACCACTGCCGAAGCAGCGAAAAATTTTAGCCATTCTCTTGTGATTAGGTTTCTAACTACACTCATCTTAATATTTTATAGATTAAATAAATTAATGGTTTAATTAATAACTTATTAAAAGTGAAATCTAAAGATTTATTCTCTTTAAATATCTTAACAATATGAGGTGATACCTCATAATAGCGATTGATGAATCCTTGTCCTAATTTGTATTTTGCTAGGGTTGGTTTGATACCTCTTAATGTATCAAGAAGATCTTCATTATTTGGATAGGCATGTGTTGCTAAATAGCAATTTTTAGAGCGCACATTAATTTTATCGTAAGCTTGCTGAAAAGCTTTTTTATTATGGGCCTGGCCTGATCTTAAAAACTTTTTTACAATTTGGGCATTAGCGTGCTGATATTTATAGCCAATTGAAAAGGCAATAAATTGTTGTAGGCAACGCATTGACTCACTACGAAGCTTTGGACTCTTGTCATAAGATTTTGCAAGGTTCCAATATGCCTGACTAATCAATAAGAGCTCTGAAATATCTTTTTGTGGATCAAACATCTTTGGCGTTAGATGTTTTTCAGTTGTACGATTATATGCTGCTAAAATTCCTAAGTAGTGATTGAATTTCTCAACACTATGAGGAATGTCGTTCTTTGCGACAAAATCGAGTGCAAGCTTTAAGGTTTTCAAACGATCAGTATAAGCGTTCTTTACACCTTCGTTAAGCTCTTCTTCACCATCTTTAGATTTGTTTTGGGGCTTCTTTGTTGCCATATGATCAGCTTTTAGAAACGATAAGAAACAGAAAAAGATGTTTCTTTGATATCTTGTGCAACTTGTTTTAAATCAACAGACTCCTCAAGACTTATATTTCTGATAGCAAAGTTTAGTGTAAGCTTTGGTTGAATCCAACTAAGTCCAAAACCAGAACCCGATTCAAGAGCAATTTGATCATCATACACACCAGCTCTTAAGTAAAAATCACTTAAGACTCTAAACTGAATGGCCGCACGCCATAATGAATTTTCCGAAATTTCTTCATTATAATTTGCACCAGCATCAAGCATGAGAGAAATATATTGTTGAAATTGATACTGCATCCCTAAAACAGCTTTTGTATTATTAGGTGATTTTTCAAATGGATCCATTGCAACAAGGCCTAATGAAAAATTAGGAGTGATAGCGTGAAATACACCAATATTTACTTGTTGATAATCTGACTTCTCTTTCACTCCAAGATAGACATCTTCGCGCTTCATATCTTGATATGTGAAACCTAGAGATGATTTACGACCAATTGTTGAAGCAAATGAAGTTGATAGTTGTTTATAACTCTCTTCACCACTCTTTGCTTTTACATAAGATACCGAACCTTTTAGGGCCTTCGAACTATCAGAGGCAATAACGGCATAATTTGTTGAATCACCAATTGGTGAATCATTAAGGTCTGTATTATCAGCTTTAGTTTGTTCTAAATAGACTGACGACATATTAAAGAATGCAATTGGTGCAGGATTTAGAACAGTTGCTTCATCCATAAGGAGTGAGGCAACACCAGCACCACCTGTCGACTTAAGGCGTGTTGTCTTATAGTCCATGATCTTTGCAGATGTGTTGAATTGAAAAACTAATATAGTAGCAATTAATGAAAGTGTTTTAGTCATGTATTATCCTTAATGTATATAACAATTATAATCACAATTTTAAATTTCGTCACTTAATAGTGACTGACCAAAATACTCAGTGTTTTAGTTGTTACGACGAGAATACTTTTTTGGTAATATAGGGGAATAATTTAGGAGATATATGAAAGTAATAACTTTGTTGGCAACTATATTAACTGTAAATGTATTCGCAGCGATCCCTTCACTTGAGGGACTAATGAGAAACTCATCTAATAAAGAACTTGATAAACAACTTGTCGTTGCACACGTCGTTGTTAAGAGAGTTGGCGCCAATGAAGAGTTTGCTACAAGTGAAAATCTTGTGACAAATTATTTTAAATATATGTTCATAACGGCAGAAAATGAGAAGGACTACAAAAAGTCACTTGTGATTCGTTATGATGACCCTTCATACAATGTGTCTGGTGTCTCAAATGTTACGGCCTTTGATAATGTGGAAAAGCTCTTAGGTAGAGATATGACAAAAGACATTTTACAGAGCGCTATTCTAAGCTACACATTTAATAGTTCTCTTGGTTTTAATAAAGTCTTTAAGGCGATTGAGCCAAATTACAAATCTAATTCTGATCTTATTAATAAAGAAAAAGCCTCTTTAATTGAGGACTATAAAAACTTTCTCGTTAAGAAGAAAGAATATGAAAAGAAGGCCAAGGAGTATGAGGAGTCTGTTGGCGAGGCTCCTGTGTCACCACTAAAATCAGATAATGATCAGAAACAAGCTGAGCTTAAGAATATTATGAACTCATCTCTATATAAGGGAAGTAATAACTTAAAATTAGTAAAACGTAATCGTGAATTTGTTTGGTCGATTCAATTAGATAATATTAAGGGTGAATTTAAAAATGAAAATCATCAATTAATCTATTTAGACCTAAACACTGATAATGGAAATTATACGATCGTTCCAAAGAGCTTTGTTACTTATAACGGGCAATATACATTACCAAAGTATATTGAAGTAACGACTTCTGATTACCGTTATGAAATTGAAATACCAACTTACTATCTTCTTAACTCAACAAATAAATCAATTGCCGATCGAAATCGTGAATACTTAAAGTATCTTGAGCGAAATCAACAAAGGCAAGGGACTCAAGTTAACGTTGAAGGCCAAGAAATTGAAGCTAATATTAATTTATTGTTATAGCTAAGTGTCTGTTATTACAGCTTAGTTGTTATTAGCCTTTAAGTATTTAAAAAATTATCCGATATGACTTAAGCGATACTTTAAGTAGGGTAATATATGAAAAAGGCAAATCAATTAAAGTTTTTAATTTGTACACTGGCACTGGCGTCTACACAGGCAAAGGTTGTCTTCTCTGGTATGGGATCGAGCGGGACTCGAAGTACAAATCAATCAACGGCCGGAACAGTAACAGTTTCATCATCGAGTCAATCAACTACGATTGAATGTCGAAGAGGTGATGCAGTTTCATATGGGTTTATGAAGACACTTCTTTTAGGAGATACTCCAAGCTATACAATTGCTAATGGAAAAATCTTAGTAAATCTACCAACAAGGGTTTCTGCTTGTATTAAAGATATAAGCGCCGAAGCAATTACGAATCCTATTGATAATAATGTTTACTTGAAATTCAATGTAAAAATTGACTCTAGCCAATATCCAGCTGGAACTCAATCAATTGAAAAAGAATATGAAAAATGTATGGCCCATCTCTCTGGTGGTGATTCATCTTTTTATACAGTTGAAAAATTAAGAGAAAAGGGGCACCTTGCTCCTCCTGTAACTTTAGATACTGATCTTCCAGATATTGATGGAAATAGAAACTCTGAGTTAGTTATCGCTTCTACAAATAAGGACTTTGACTATAAAAACGATATGCCATTTGGTTTAGCTAACGTTGCTCAACATACTTCATTCAGCGATTCTTCGTTTAATTGTATGGATTATGCAAAGCCAGCAGATCATAAAGTTATGGCAAATAAAACGAATGAATACGAACTTCGAGAAGAGGCCATTGCTGCCTGTAATGGAAAGAACCTTACAGATATAGCTGAAAGTCTTAAAAATCTAAGAAGTGATTCAGGTGGAAATTATGATGACCTAACGAGAATTCTTTCTGGAATTCAACATCAACTAATTGATGAGGAAGTAAATCAAATGGTTGCAAGAATGGAGCAGATTGAAAGTGATATTTCTCCATCAGTTGAAGATGTAAAAGAAGGTGATAAGTTTGGTGTTAGTAAAGAAGCTAGAAAAAAACTACTTCAAGAATACGCAAGTCACATGAATAAATTTTCTAAGGAATTACTTCCTGCGATGAAGGCCGAGCTAGAGCACTTAATGAAAGAGTATGCAGATCTAGGTGATAGCGAAGCAGATGAGAGACGTAAAGATCAAATCAATGAATCGATTGAGAAAATTAATGATGTAATTGCTAAATTTAATCGTCAAAATGAAAATGGTGCTGAATATAAGAAAGTTGTTGAAGCACTTCGCGAAGGTAATATGCAAACTTCAGGTAGAAAAATTCTATCAGGAATTATTCTTGCTCAAGAATTTTCACACGTAAAACTTGAAGGAACTAATAAGAGAAATGTAGAAGAAGCAGAAAATAATAGTGAAAGAAGTATCACACGTCTTAAGCAGGGAACACTTGCTGACTGGGGTGATGAGGCCCTAATTAGAGCAGGTGATAATTCTCCAATTAAGAGACGTCAGCAAATTCTAAAAGGTATTCAGCAAAGAGCTTCTAAAGATCGTAAAAACTATATGACGAAGCTTAATGCTTATGATGACTATATTCAACAATATGCTCAAGACCTTGCAAGTAGTTACTGTACATCAGGTGGTAGTTATGAAGATTGTATGACTGTTAGAAGTACTTATCTTCCATATATCTATAACCAGTATAGCTCTTGGAAACAAAACTCTTATCAGGATTATAATCAATCATATAATGCAAAATATGGTGCTGCTTATAATGAACAAAAGAGTATCTTAAGTCGCTTTAATGGCCTTTATAGTAATTACAAGTTAAATGCTATGCAAAGTCAGTTAGCTGGAGCAACAGCTAGTAGTCCATTTGATCTTTGGACTGGTGCGGATACTTCTTATTCTTCTGGTATACCAGGGTTAAATTTTGATCTTTCAGGTGCTGGAAATGCTAACTTTAATAATAATTTTAACTTAATGCAACCGCAGCAAAGAACACCAAGTAGTTCAACATGGAGTAATCCATATCGATAAAAAAAGGCTTCCAAATGGAAGCCTTTTTTATTTCTTAAAACTTAATGTCTGCACCAAGATAAATTAGGTAAGTATCATTTGTTTCGTTAGGAGTCGCTGCATTTGAGAATGCGTAGTAGTCTCCAACAAAGAAGTAACCTAGATTTGCATTTAGAGTTACTGAAGTATTCCACTTATAAGAAAAGTTTGAGTCAATTTCAAAACCAAGATCATCTGCTTGATCTGCATTTGCAGTGAATCTCTTATTCTTTTCGTGGTTAATAGCATCTGAACCAGCTTTTGCAACTTGATCAGCTTTTGCCCAAACAACAGAGTTAGTCCAAGACCAAGTTCCTGAATCATAACGATGCGCAAATTTTGCATAAGTTGCGTTTGCAATTCCAGAATTAAATACATTTAAGTCTGTATTAGCAATGGCCGCAAGGTTGTAACGGAACATGATATTTGCAACTTGAAAGTTTGGATTTAAATACATCGCCCCGTAAGTTTGGTTGTCAGCATCTGAACCAGAAACCATACCAAAGTCAAAGTGGAATGAGTGATTTGTATTTAATTTGTAAGTGTTATTAAGTAGGAATGCCTTTGCATCAACTTCTGTATCTGTCACACCTGGATAGATTTCACCCATATCACCAGTCATGAGAGGAACTTCTGCTTCAACTGTGTACTTACCAAAAGTCTTCTTTAAGTAAAGGTCAATCATTGTCACACTAGTTGAACCAAGATCCGTTGGGTTTGTGTCACCATCAACATCTGTTTGAATTCCTGTTGCTGATCCAGAAGTGTTCTTATTGTAAAGAGCACCAAATGTGAATTCCTTATCTAGGTTTTCATATAGAAGAGAAATTCCCATCTCTTTTACACGACCAGTTTTTGTCAGGTTATTTGCCTTAATCTTTGAGTAGTAAGGTGAGAATTTGAAGTTTCCAATTTTGAAATCAATTGTGATCCCATCTCTCATTGAAGCAAATCTTGAACCTGGAGCATTTCCATCATTATAGATTGCACCCATACCCCAGTTAAACTTTTGACGTCCAACTGTATATGTTGCTGTATCAGAATAAAATACTGCATTGGCCTGAGTTAGGTTCACAGGATTACTTGTTACTGTATTGAAAGAGTAGCGAGCATTTGCATAAGAGTTTAATGGATTTTGAGTTTTAGTTCTTCCATCATTTGAAGAGTCACCAAAATTTCCACCGTAACCGTAGCCCGAAGTTAGCTCAGCATTAATCGTTGTTGAATCATTAACGATAATTGTTGGCTGTAGCTTAAAGATATATGTTTGGAAATTAGATGAATCTGGATCTGCATCTGACATATCAAATGCTTGGTCACCATTATCAAGTGGTCCAGCACCTTGTTGAACTGAACGATTATAATCACCTAGTGAGTGTAGGTCTGTTTGTAGTTCACCATGCCAATCAATTGGAAGTGCCAGTGTCGAAGTTGCTAACGTGGCAAGAATTGCGGCCTTATTTAAGTTCTTTAACATAAGTTGTTATTCCTTTTATAATTTAACAAAATTGTACTGAAATAATATAAGATGACTTTATATAACGTCAAAAAAATAGGTGTATTCAAAGGTGTTTAAAAAACGATTAAAGATATTATTATTCTTGATGATAGGATTAATTGGCCTGTGTGTCATGTATTCGATCAAGACTATAAATGACGCAGACTTAACACGTATTATTTCACCTAAGGCACCTGATGCAAATACTAAGACTGTTCTCTTTGAGGAAGGAAGCTTTGTAAAAAAGCGTGATTTTCTCTTTTTTAAAGCAAATTCTAGAGACGAGCGTTTTAATTCTGTCTTTCTTGAGAAGTTTGATGATCCTAAGAAATCAATATTAAGTGTAAAAGAAAGTTTTGAATTAAATTCAGTTCGTAATAATGATTGTAATTACAACCGTTGCCTTCAGTACAAAATTAATTTCTACAATATCCCAATCATTCTTTCTAAAGGGCTTATTGGGATTGAAGATTTCCGCTTTCTTGAGCATATAGGAATTGATTATATATCGATTATTCGTGCAATTATTGCAGATATTAAGGCCGGGGCCCTCGTTCAAGGTGGTTCAACTCTAACTCAACAATTAGTTAAGAATATCTATTTTACTAATGAAAAGTCATTTAGCAGAAAAATTAAAGAAGCTATTCTAGCAGTTTATATTGATTTTAAATTTGATAAGTCTTCGATTCTTGAAGCCTACTTCAATGAAGTATTTTGGGGAAGTCTTGGAGGTATCAGGATTAAGGGTGTAAACACTGCGGCCGTTCTCTACTTTAACAAACCAATTTCTGAACTTGACCCGTATGAGTCTGCTATCTTAGTTTCGATGCTAAAAGGACCTAGCTATTATCATCCAATCTATCGTACAGATAGACTGAGAGGTCGCGCAGACTTTATCTTCAATAAATTACAAAGCCTAGATCTCTTTGATAAGAACACTGATTATCAATGGTCAGATGTGAAGTGGCAAAGTTGGCAGAAGCAATTAGTTGCTTTTCAAAATGATTCATTCTACGAGGCGATCTATTTAACAACAACTCGAATTAACAAAGACCCAAAATTGAGTGAATATCGTTTTTTTAAAACGGTAATGGCATCAAAGAATCTCTTACGTGATTTAAAGGGAATTGAAGAGAACCTTGCTGTAAAGATAGCCTTTGGTGGAGCAAAGCATAAGAGTTTCTACTATTCAAAATTTGAACGAAATGTTGAAAAAGCCTTTAATGATGAACGCCACAGTGTTGGTTCAACACTTAAGCCAGTACTCTTTCAGATTTATCTAGAGCAAGGTTATAAGATCGACGACTTGGTTTCAACCAAACCAATCACTTTAGATCTTATCAGTGGTAAGTGGACTCCTTCTGAGTCACATACGCCTTCTGCGAATGAATATCCAATTTCTCAAGCTTTACAGGAATCCTTAAATAATCCTGTAGTAAGACTTGCTCACGATATTGGCTTTGATAAAGTAGAGGCGATTCTAAAGAAGAAAATTTCTCATTTAAAGACTCCGTTAGCAGAATATCCAGCACAGCTTTTAGGTGCAATTGAATTGTCAGTGGCCGAATTATTCAAGTTATATGAAGACTTTATGGCCGCTCAGTGCAGTGTCGGATCTGGCGTCTATGAATCACTTGCAGACCCAAGTCAAACAACAATTCGACGAATGGTTAAGCCAGCTCTGAGACAGCAGCACTTCTTTGGTAAAACGGGAACTTCAAATAATGGTTTTGATAACCTCTTTGTGGGCTATGACGGCCATGACCTTTTTACGATCTGGGTCGGGTATGAAGGTGTTCGAACAAATAAGAAAGGTTTAAGACTTTACGGAAGTACGACCGCTTTTAAGCTATATCAGGAGATAATTCTATATTCTGGCCAACGAATCGCGTCTTTGGCCTGTGAATAACTAGGCAAAATTAAAAATTTCTTGTCAAAAATAAGAAACTAGCTTATATATTACATACAAATCTACATTGCTGGGGTATCGACAAGTGGCTAAGTCAGCAGATTTTGATTCTGCCATTCGAAGGTTCGAGTCCTTCTACCCCAGCCATTTTCTCACGGATAAGAGAAAGGAATAAGGTGATGAAAAGGATCGTACTCGTATCAGGCACGTCAAATCCAAAACTTTCTTCCGATATCTCCAAAATCTTAGATGTACCCTTAGTAGACCCCCAAGTTATTAAATTTGCCAATGGTGAAACTTTTTGTGAAATCGAACAAAATGTTCGTGGTGCTGATGTTTTCATTATTCAGTCAACGTGTGCGCCAGTAAATGATAACTTAATGGAGCTACTAATTATGATTGATGCTCTTAAGAGAGCGTCGGCAGCTTCGATAACAGCAGTTATTCCACACTATGGATATTGCCGCCAAGATAGAAAGGCATCGCCTAGAACTCCAATCTCGGCAAAGCTTGTAGCCGATCTAATCACGGTAGCAGGTGCAAATCGTGTGATTACAATGGATCTTCACTCAGGACAAGTTCAGGGATTCTTTAATATTCCTTTCGACAATATTTTTGCTTCGCCGGTACTTCTAAGCCATATCAAAAGAGAATTAGTTACTGAGAATACAATCTTTGTTTCGCCAGATGCTGGTGGAGTTGAGCGTGCTCGTCATTATGCTAAGAAGTGTAAGTGTGACATTGCCATGATCGATAAGCGTCGAACAGGTAAGAATGTTGCAAAGGCCATGAATATCGTTGGTGATGTAAATGGTAAGGACTGCATTATTCTGGATGATATGATCGATACGGCGGGAACTTTGATTGAGGCCTGTAATGCACTTAAAGATAATGGCGCTAGAAGTGTTGTTGCCTGTGCTACTCATCCAATCTTTTCTGGACCTGCAATTGAAAGAATTAATAACGCAGAATCTTTAAATAAGGTTCTTGTGACAAATACGATTCCTCTGAGCAAAGAGGCACGTGAGAGCGGTAAGATTATATCTGTTTCGGCCGCTGAAATATTGGCCAAATCGATTCATCGCACGTTTAATAACGACTCTGTTAGTTCATTATTTTTATAAACGGATAACCTATGAATTATTTAATTGTTGGACTCGGCAATCCGGGTTCAGAGTATAAAGGTACCAGACATAATATTGGCTGGGATGTTATGAATTTCATTAAGCCTATTAAAGACTTACCATTTAAAGAGAAGTTTAAAGGTATTTGGTCTTCATTTGAAACTGATGAAGATAAATTCTATGTTCTCATGCCTCAAACATATATGAACCTAAGTGGTGAAAGTGTTATTCCATTTGCTCAATACTTTAAGATTGATCCAGAAAATATTTTAGTTATCCACGATGAATTAGATTTAGCGTGGGGAACAATTGCATTTAAAGATGGTGGTGGTCTTGCGGGACACAACGGCCTAAAGTCTATTGCCGGGCAATTAGGGCACAATAATTTTAAACGTTTACGTATGGGGATTGGACGTCCTCAACACGGAAGTGTTTCTGACTGGGTACTTGGCCGTTATTTTGGTGCTGAGGCCGACTTTATTGACGATTACTTAGAAAAAGCTTCAAAAGCCGTTGAATGTTATGTAAAAAATGGCTTTAAAACAGCTATTCAAAGATATAAAAAGAAACAATTATTAGATTTAAGTAAATAAATATCAGGAGAAAATAATGGCCCTAAATTGTGGGATTGTAGGACTTCCAAACGTTGGTAAATCAACGATTTTTCAAGCTCTAACTTCGGCTCCAGCTGAAGCTGCTAACTTTCCATTTTGTACAATTGAACCAAATATTGGAATTGTAAATGTTGGTGATATCCGCATGCAAAGAATTGCAGAAATCATTGGGCCACAAAAAGTAATTCCAACAATTGTAGAATTTGTTGATATCGCAGGTCTTGTTAAGGGTGCATCAAAAGGTGAAGGACTTGGAAACCAATTCCTTGGCAATATTCGTCAGGTAAATGCAATCGTTCATGTTGTTCGTTGTTTTGATGATCCAAATGTTGTTCACGTTCACGGTGAAGTAAACCCTGTTGATGATATTGAAACAATTAATATGGAACTTGCTCTTGCGGACCTTGAAGTTGCGCAAAGAAAGCAAACAAACCTTCCAAAGCTGATGAAGAATCAAAATAAAGAAATCTCTTCAAAAGCAAAGATGTTAGTTCCTGTTCTTGAAAAATTAGTTGCTCACTTAGAGCAAGGTTTAGCAGCTCGTATTCTTGAGCTAGATAAGGAAGATCTTGAACTTATTCGTGATCTAAACCTAATCACTCTTAAACCAACTCTTTATCTATGTAACGTAGATGAAGATAGTGTTGGTGAGGATAACGACTATGTTAAGGCCGTAAAAGAATTTGCTGAGAAAGAAGGTTCTCGTGCAATCAAAATTTGTGGAAAGCTAGAGTCTGAAATTGCTGCTCTTGAAGATGAGGCAGATAAGAAAGACTTTATGGAAGCTGCTGGAATTGAGATCTCTGGTTTAGAGACTCTAACTCACGAAGCTTATAATATGCTAGGTCTTCGTACATACTTCACTGCAGGTGTTAAAGAAGTTCGTGCATGGACTTTCAAAGATGGTGCTAAGGCCCCAGAAGCAGCAGGTGTTATTCACTCTGACTTTGAAAGAGGTTTCATTAAAGCAGAGATCTATCACTACGATGATCTAATTGCTAATGGATCTGAAGCCAAAGTTAAGGAAGCCGGAAAGCTTCGTATGGAAGGTAAAGAGTACGTCGTAAAAGATGGTGATATTATCCACTTCCGTTTCAACGTGTAGAATATAAAAAAAGGCTTCCAACTGGAAGCCTTTTTTATTTCTATAACTGAGATGAAATTGCGCGTTTGGCTTCCTTCTTAGGAAAGGCATTAAAGGTCGATGCCACACTCTTTTCTAAGATGTAATTATCCTTCATAAGATTATAGAAGAAGAAATTACGATAGATGAGTTTTACGTATAGCCTTGTTTCCTTATATGGAATTTGTTCAATTTGAAAGATAGGATCTTCTACATCCATTAGGTCTTGTGCCCATCTTGTAACTTTGGTTGGCCCAGCATTATAAGATGAAAGTGCATAAATGATATTGCCATCGAATTTATTTAAGAGCTGTTTAAAGTATCTCACTCCAGCATCGATATTCTTGTGTGGCTTAAGTAATTCATCAGTCTTTCTGAATGTTGTCATCTGCCTTGCTGTTGCAGGCATTAGCTGCATTAACCCTAGCGCTCCAACTGCTGATTTTGCATTTGGATTGAATGCACTTTCTTGTCTAATGATAGATAAGACTAGAAGAGGATCAATATCAGCATTAACACCTTCGATCTTATCTAAGTGAAGAACAGGAAAGAGAGTTGTGATATCAATCTTTGAGGGCCTAATAAAATTTAGATCAATAGTTCTCGAGACCAGTTTGAAACTCGATAAGAAATCTCCGCTTTCTTTAAAGTGATGTAAAAAGTAATTAAAGATTGCTACTCGTTGTTCTTCGATTGGAAGAGTATCAATCTTATTTCTATTTTTAATATCAGTTTCTGGATTAAAGCGAATAAACTCATAAATTAGTTTATCGACTTTTCCGACGAATTTTAATTCGTGCCATATATTAGATTCACGAATATTTCTTTGTTTTGCCTTAGTAAAGTCTGCTAATTCAAGCTTAGGAAGGTTAACAGTATTCTTATGAAAGTATAATGATTTTACGTAATTCTTATCAAACTCAGGAAGGTAGTCCTGAGCAATAATCGAGTAGAAACTCAGAGGATTACTATTTATCATCAGCTTGAATAAGTGTTTAGCAAGGGACTCATTGCCATCTTTCATATAGCTATACGCTATCCAAAATTTTGTCTTAGTATAGAGATTAGAAAAATCATCAATTAGTTTATAATTTTGTACTGTTACAATACTCTCTTTGTAGTTTTCATGCTTAATTGAATTCCAAAGAAGAAGGAATAAAGACTCGTTTTTTGATTCGTCATTGTAGCTAATTTCGTAAGAGCGGGCAAAGTAACGATTAGCATTTTTGATATCATTATTATTTAATAATAATTTTCCAATATAGCGAACACGCTTCCACGATGACTTCTTATAAATATAATCTTCGTTTGCTTTTTCGAAAGTTAAAAACTTTGTTAACTGTGAATTGATATCTGCTTTTTTAGTAGCATTGTCTTTAACAAGTTTTTTGATGCCTCTATATTGCTTAATAAATTCATTTGTAATCGTAAGCTTATTCTTCTTTATTCGATGGAGGTTATTCTGAAAGAGAAGAGTAATATCTTTGTCAAAATCGATATGTGAATAAAGTCTAGCATCGATCTTTAGGCCATTGATTAGTGTGATTTCAATTAATTGTTTCTTAATGTGTTGATAAATCTTTGAATCTTTATCAACTTCTTCTAGCTTCTTAATAAAAAGAGTGTTTCGTGAAGTTGCTAGATACTGAATGGCCTTAGCAAAGTTCTCTTCATCTTTGGCGATATCATTAAAGTATTTATCGTTAATAAGATAGTTTACGGTATGGAAACAGTAGTTTTTAATATTGCGAACAAAATCGTCTTCAACACGATTCGTTTTATTACTTTTGATATTGCAAGAAAAGTATCGATCTTTCTTGAGTGATGTTTTTAATTCACTTAAAAACTCTAGGTGAGTTAGATAGTTCTCGAAAATTCCACCGTCTTTGATAGACCTAATGGCACTGGATATTTTATGATTGGGTAGCTTCTTTCTTTTGAGAATGCGTTCAATCTCAGAAATATGGCGAGCAGCTTTAAGCTCTCTATCCTTGAGAGATTCTTTCGCAATACTTGTAAAAGACAAGCTAGCGGTAATTGAAAAAAGAAAAAACTTTTTACCCAATAAACTCATTGAAACGACCTTCCATACTTTTTAACTTAGTGACTACATCACTTAAGATTAATTTCTTATCGTCAGGTACAACTTGTTGTAGGTTCTTTAAGTAGTTACAGATTTCATCAATATAGACAGTGTCTTCCTTAAAATGAGTTTGGAAGTACTCTACTGTTAAATTAACTTCATCTGCGACATCTTGAAAATAATCGCCTTCTCTAAATGAAAGCTTTCTTTCAAACCCTGTGTGTCTTAGTCCAGCAAGATATTGTTTTAACTTATAAAGCGGGCCTGCAACTTTGTGAGTAAAGAAAACACATACTACAAAGATGAGGATCCCAAAAAATGCTTGGCATAAAATGAGGAAGTTTAAAAGATCACTCTTCATTGTTGCAATATGCTCAGCAGATTGTGGAAATTTTTCTGAAATATTGGTTAATACCTGATAAATCACAAGTGGGTAGAACGCACTAAGAACTAAGATTACGATACAAATTAATGCACTGAACCTCAGCTGAAATTTAGAGTCGACTATGATTATTGAACGCTTATATGGCTTAGACACAATTTCTCCAAACTTTAATTTAGTTTCTTTAATAATTATAACATCTTATGAATTTTGTTGTAGGGCAAAAATTTGCTTTACTCGTTGAATAAGTGCCCAATATTTAATAGAATCCTCGCATAAAACGTTAAAAAACTGAGAGAATTAGTATGCTAAATATTGAAGTAGTTAAAAGTAAATTAGTTGAGGTTAGTAACCCAAACACTGGAAAGTCTTTATTAGATGAGAATCGTTATAAAGATATTGCAATTGATGATAAGAAAGTAACAATTGTCTATAATCGCGATGGTATCACTCCTGCACAAAAACGTGAGATTGAAGATGCTATTGTTAATTCATTATCAACAGTGGTTAGTGAAGATGATCTTTTCATTAAAACTATTTCAACTCAGGAAGCTCCAGCTCAACAACAGCAAAAGCCTCAGCAAGGCGCAAAGCTTGAAGTTGGCCACGCTAAGGCAGCACCTCAAAAACGTGATATTCCGGGCGTTAAGAAGATTATTGCTGTTTCGTCTGGTAAAGGTGGAGTAGGGAAAAGTACAGTATCTGTAAACCTGGCCTTGGCCCTTAAGAATCAAGGTAAGAAGGTTGGTCTTTTAGATGCCGATATTTATGGGCCTTCGATTCCAATGCTACTTGGACAAAGAAATGCAAAGCCTCTTGCAACAGATGATAAGAAAATTGCCCCTATAGAAGCACATGGACTTAAGTTCATTAGCTTTGGACTATTTATCGAAGAAAAAGACGCCGTAATTTGGCGTGGCCCAATGCTTGGCGGTGTTCTAAATCAATTCCTTTTTGATGTTGATTGGGGAGAGCTTGATTATCTTGTTCTGGACCTTCCTCCAGGAACGGGAGATGTACAGTTATCAATTGCCCAGACATTAAACTTAAGTGGAATCGTAGGTGTATCAACTCCACAAGATGTTGCTCTTCTTGATTCAAGAAAGGGCTTCAATATGTTTGAACAAGTTAATATCCCTGTTCTAGGGCTTATTGAAAATATGAGCTACTTTGCTCCAGATGATATGCCAGAGAAGAAGTACTATATCTTTGGTGAGAAAGGTGGGGCGGACATTGCTAATGAACTAGGCTATCCATTTCTAGGTGAGGTTCCGATCGAAATCGCACTTCGTGAATCTTGTGATAAGGGAATTCCTTATATGTCTAATAATTCATACGAAAATAGACCAGTATGGAAAGCATATTCCGGTATTGCAAAAAAGATCATTGAAATAGAAAATAATGATGGTGAGGGAAAAGGTTTTTTCTCAAAAATTTTCAAAAGGTAGTAAATGTCCATCATACAGAAAATTGAAGAGCAGTGCTCTTTTAATTTCACTGGCAGAATTAATATTTTAAAAAGAGCCGATCGACAGTTCTTAGGCGTTATTTATATTAGCGAGGGGATTGTTGTTGCGGCTCAATTCTCTAAGAAGACAGGACTTAAGGCCCTTTACTCTCTTGTTATTTTTGAAATGGATCATATTGAAGAATTCACTCTTGTGGCCGAGCCGGAAGTTGTTTCTGAAAGTGATTATGAATTCAAACTAAAATTTAGTGAGTTGAAAAGCAATATTGAAAACGCCTACTCACAGCACTTAAAGGCGAAGTCGCTTCGTCCACCAGAAAATATTCACATTTTGATCAATTCCGCGTTTATAAAAAATGGAAAAAAGACTGGTGCAAATGAATTTTTACTATTAAAAACTATAGCTGAATACAGCAAGGTTAAAGATATTTACAGCAATTGCGAATTATTTGATTTTGAAGTTACCCAAGCATTGGTAAATCTAAGAAAAATGGGTGCCTTGAAGGTCGTAAAGTAGGAGTTTTAAATGAAAGATCAATTACATAACACAGGCAATCTTAAAGAGCTAAAAGTTATGATCGAAGAAAACGTTGTTACATCTTTTGAGCAGATGTCTGAGAATACAGGCATTGAGCTTGAAGAGCTTATTGTTGTCGCTCTAAAGCGCTTTAGAGCTTCTCATAGTGACTATGAGAAGAAGACTTTCCAAGTTGATTAATTATTATTCATATTAGAGTAGACACACCTTCTGGTGTGTTTACTTTTTCTACAGTGTTAAAAATTTAACAGTCTTATTCCTAAACAATCAAATAAAATTTATTAAATTCGAACGTGTTTTCGTATAGTTAGCAGATATACGTATTTGTTCAATTTGGCACGAGTGTTGCTTCTATATACGCATATAGGTTTTAGGAGCACTGTATGAAAGCAACAGCTATTTACAAGAAATTCATTATCGCATCAGTACTATCAGGGTCATTCCTTGTATTCGGTGGAATCTACCAAGGAATTTCAGTAACTGATAACTCATTTATGCAACAGAAAGATATCTCTTTTGAGAAGAGAGTAGATGAGAGTGTTGATCGTATCGTTGCTTCTTCTGATCGTGAGAAGATTTCAGTTCAATACCTACCGGTTGCAGAATATGCACAAATTATTGATGGCCAGTGGGAAATTGTTAGAGTTGAAAATCACGAAGGAAATGAAATCTTTAATGAAAGAAATGCTAACTCTAAAAGACTAGTAGATATGAAGTTAATTGGTACAGGTCTTGTTCAGCTTAATGAAAGTGATGAGTATACATTTGATGTTTCTTTCCTTCATGAAAATAATAAGAATATCTCTATCTTTAGAGCTTACGAGGATGGATTTGAATTAATTGAAGCTAGAAAAGTTATTGAAGAGAAGAAAGAAGAGTCTTTAGAAGTTAATGTTGATAAAGCTCTTGAAGAAGTTGCAGTTATTAACGAGAACGATAGAAAAGAACTAGTTATTGAAAGAGTTGTTCTTCCACAACTTAATAACAAGCTAATTCGTGGTGAAGATAAAATTGAAGGAAGTGTAACTGTTGGTCCAAATGGTGTTCAAGGTCTATACTTCAATGTATTTGATAAAGATATCAACGAAGTTCTTGGTGACATCAAGCTTAAAGATGGAAACTCTTTTGAAGTTGAACTTCAGGGACAACTATCTCACGGTGTATTTGCTAGAAATGGTGAAAATGGTTACCGTCTAAGATTTACTACTGGTCCATATGCTGGTGGTCTTATTAACTATGTAACTTATGATGAACTAGAAAGAGTAAATGCTGAATTTGAAAATATGGAAAGAGCAAAAGAAGAGTCACGTTTTGAAAGATCTCTAACTGAAGAAGGATCTTTTGAAAATGATATCAACTTAGCTCAAGGTAATGCAAACCCAGTATCTTTTGAGAAACAAAACGAAGAGCAAGCTGAAGAAGAAAGATTCGAGGAAAGATACGAAGACGAGCAATATGAGGAAGAAGCTTTAATTGATGATCCAGCAGCTAGATTTGAAGAGCAACAAGAGCTTGAGTATGAAAGACAAGAAGAATTAGACAGACAAGGTTACGGATTCTAATCCTAAAATATAAAGAGAGAAGAGAAGAAAAACAAAGGCCCTCAAAATTGAGGGCCTCTTTTTATTTTTTAAAGGCTACAAAACCTTCTTAAGTTCTTCTTGAAGAAGAGGTACGATTTGGAAAAGATCTCCAACAATACCGTAGTCAGCTTTAGTAAAGATTGGCGCATCTGGGTCAGTGTTGATTGCAACGATAACCTTAGATGTTCTCATCCCTGCTAAGTGCTGAATTGCACCTGAGATACCACAAGCGATATAAAGTGATGGAGCAACAGTTTTACCTGTCTGACCAACTTGCATTGCATGTGGAGCATATCCTGAGTCAACAGCTGCACGTGAAGCACCAACAGTTGCACCAAGAACTTCTGCTAGGTCTTCAAGAATCTTGAAGTTCTCAGCAGACTTCATCGCACGACCACCAGAAACGATGATATTCGCTTCAGTTAGGTCAAGCTTCTCAGAAGCACCTTTAACGATTTCTTTGATAACAGCTTTGATATCACCTGCGTTAGCAGCAACTTCATTAGTTGCACCAGCACCGGCCGTTGGAGCGTCTGGCATACCAAGAGCGTTTGGTCTTACTGTAATGAAACCTGGCTTAGGTCCATCAAGTTCAACTTTTGCTAGAACTTTACCTGCAAATAGTGGTCTTGTTCCTGCGAAGTTGTCACCATCCATTACAAAATTTGTAACTTCTGAGGCCATCCCTGCGTCGAACATACCTGCTAGTCTTGGCATAAGGTCTTTTGCAAGAGAAGTTGCACCAGCAAATACGTAATCGTAGTTTGAACCGATGAACTCTTTAAGTGCGTTAGCGTAACCTTCTGGTGAATACTGATCTAAGTTTGCACCTTTTAGGTTGTGTACGTTTGCAGCACCATATTTTGCTAGGTCAGCAGCAGCGTTTGCGCCCATGTCACCAACAACTGCAACGTCAACAGTGTGACCAGCAAGCTTTCCTAGGATTTCAAATGTAACAGACTTAACTGTTTCACCACTTGTTTCTGAAAATACTAATACTTTTGCCATTTTAATAATCTCCCTTAGATAACCTTAGCTTCTTCTCTTAAAAGCTTAACAACTTCAGCAACAACACCTGCTTGAGCAGCTTCATCCATTGCTTCAAATTTTTTACCAGCTGGTTTCTCTGGTGGAAGTTGGAAACCTGAATACTTAACACGACGATCATCAGCAGATACACCTACATCTGATAGTGAGTGTTGAGCAAGAGGCTTTCTCTTAGCTTTCATAATACCTGGAAGAGAAGCGTAACGTGGGCTGTTTAGACCTTTGTTAGCAGCGATAACAGCTGGAGAAGTAACTTCGTAAACTTCTAGTGCTCCACCTTCGATTTCTCTTTTTAGAGTGTATTTCCCACCTGCTTCTTCGCAACCATCAACAACAGTTACAGAAGGCATTCCTAGCATTTGTGCTAGAAGTTGTGGAACTTGAAGACAATCGTCATCAATAGCTTGTTTTCCAGTGAAAATTACATCTGGATTTTTACCTGACTTCTCGATTGCACCCTTAAGTGCCTTAGCAGTCATGTAAGAGTCTAAGTTGTCATCTGCTTC
This sequence comes from Halobacteriovorax sp. CON-3, assembly GCF_043196995.1. Classification (NCBI taxonomy): domain Bacteria; kingdom Pseudomonadati; phylum Bdellovibrionota; class Bacteriovoracia; order Bacteriovoracales; family Halobacteriovoraceae; genus Halobacteriovorax; species Halobacteriovorax sp. CON-3. The sequence goes on along the minus strand of NZ_JBEBNA010000001.1, from coordinate 1,914,764 downwards.
AACTAGGATTGCATCATCTGCACCCATAGCAAGAGCAGTTCTTAGTGCTTCAGTGTCCTTAACACCACCAACTCTAACAACTGTAACAGTTGAACCACTATTAGCAGCTTTAGTAAGTAGAGCTTGCTCTACCGCAAATTCATCATATGGATTCATGATCCACTTAATCGAAGAAGTTTCGATATAAGATCCATCACCATTTGGAGTAATTTTAGTTTCCGTGTCTGGAACTTGTTTAATACATACAAAAATGTTCAATTTTAGCTCCTTGTAAAAATTTCTTTAGCAATAACTAATCTTTGTATTTGTGAAGTGCCTTCATATATTTGAATGAGTTTGGCGTCTCTCATTATTTTTTCAACTGGGTACTCTTTGCTATAACCATAGCCTCCGAATACTTGTACCGCATCTGTCGCTACCTTCATGAACATATCAGCGGCCTTAGCTTTTGAATATGAAGAAAGTTCTGGATTTGGTTTTCCATTATCAATTGACCATGCTGCTTTTTGAACAAGTAGGCGTGCAGCTTCAATCTCGATTGCCATATCGGCAATCATCATTTGAATCGCTTGATGACGAGAAAGGGGTACTCCAAATTGTACTCTTTCACCTGCATACTTAACTGCATGGTCCATGGCGCATTGAGCTCCACCTACTGCTGAGCTAGCTACCATTGGTCTTGAGTGATTTAAAGTGGCCATTGCAATTGGCCAACCTTGACCTGGCCCACCCAAGATATTTTCTTTGGGAACTTTTACATTTGTAAATGTCACTGCTCTTGTATCAGAACAACGATGTCCCATTTTATTTTCTTTTTCACCAAGTTCTATGCCCTCGGCTTTGCCATCAATAACAAGTGCCGTGATACCTTTGTGCTTTAGTGCCGTGTCTGTTGTTGCATAAACGACAAAAAGATCTGCATAGCCTGCATTTGTAATCCACATCTTATTTCCATTCAATAAGTAGTGATCACCATTATCTTTGATTGTTGTTTTGATACCTGCTGCATCAGATCCGTAACCTGGTTCTGTTAAACAGAAGGCCGCAATTTTGTAATCTTCTGTAAAAGGAGTTAAGAATTTTTTCTTTTGCTCGTCATTACCACCGATAACTATTGGAAGGAGGGCCAGATCATTTGCCATGATCGCTGTATTCATTCCTAGACAACCGTAAGCTAGTGCTTCTGTTATAATCATTGAATCAATAGTTGAAAAGCCTGCACCGCCGTATTCTGCAGGAATACATGTGTTAACTAGTCCTAGCTCCCATGCTTTGCGAAGAATCTCAAGAGGCATTTGTGCCTTCTCATCATATTCGCCAGCTTTTGGCATCATCTCATTCTTTGCAAATTTCATTGCAAGGTCTCGAATTTCTTTTTGCTCGGAAGTTAATTCAAAGTTGATCATGATGGAACCTATTGTTCGAAAGATAATGTGACATTATTATAGATATGTTTTCAGTATTTAGTAAATAGGTAATAAAGGCTTAAGATACCGTAATAAAACACGATGGTACTATTTGAGTGGTGTTGCATCATTATGGTCTAGATCAACAATTTTATAATATGATTTATAGTCATTGTAGCTTGGAAGATCTTTTAATGGCTCGAGAACAAAACTTCTTTTTCTAAATTCTTTATGGGGAATAGTTAAGTTCTCTGAGTGATAATTTAATTTATCAATAAAAATAATGTCGATATCAATTTCTCTTGGGCCCCAGTGGTAGCGGTGTTTGCGTCCTAGTTTCTCTTCAATTTCTTTTGCAATGTGCAAAATTTCTTCCGGCCCAATTACTTGAGCCGTCTCAATCTCTAGAGCGATATTATAAAAATTTGGTTGATCTTGTGGCCCATAGGGTGGCGTTTCAAAAATACGACTTGTGTATGCCTTGGCATCTAGGGCCAATTCGATTTCTTTAGTTGCGCTAAGAAGCATCTCTGCTTTGTTGTCTAAATTTGAACCGAGGCTAAAGATGATATTCATTAATTAGAGTTTGATTGTTTAGAAGACTTCTTAGTTTCTTCTTTTTTGTCATCAATCTTAGTTTGTGACTTAGGTCTTAGTACTTTTTTATTTTGTTCAATAAATGAAGGAAAGTTGTCGTTCTTAGGTTTTGGCGGAGCCTTAACTCCACATGAGACAACGATAAAAGAAATGAAAGTGAAAAATATTTTAGAACTCAAGTGCAAGTCCGACTCCCATTACATCTGTTCCAATATCTACACGTAAAAACCAACCAGGAACAAGTCTTTTGAAACCTGTCGCTCCAAAGACAAACTCATCTTGTTCAACACTTGCTACAAGGTCAAGTTCTCTTTGAGCTTGATCACTACCAACCTTAGATACGTCTCCTGCACCAGGGCTGTCAGCTGTTGCAAATTTATAGCCTACATATGGCATAAAGATAGTGTATAAAGGACCTTCAAAAGCGTACTTTGCTCTGAAGATATATTGGTTTACGGCCGTATCGATATCTTCGGCAGGAAAGGCACGTATTAAGTGTCTTCCAATAAAGCCTTCTACCCAAATATTCTTTTCAACTTGAAATGACCAAGAGGCATTATATTGAGTATTTGTATCTTGTTTCCCTGCTGTATTAAAGCCATCAACAAGTCCAATACCCACGGATGCAATATTATCATTTTTGATAACACCTGTTTGTTGGTTGTCTTCCCCATACAGGTCTTCTTCCAACAAAGTGGTATCGTCGTATAGTGATTCACTATCTGTAATTTTAAATTGATCTTCCGTATTTTCAGAAGGCTTACCATAAGCAGAGTCATCACCACGTAAGATTTGAACGTCTTGATTAACAAAGAAGTTCTTGAATAAATCTTCATCGTAAATTTTTGTGATTTTTACGGCCGCTTGGTTTTCTTCTTGTTTTGGAACAACTCCACGTGCAACGGGAACCTTATTAATAAGGATAGTAATATAGTCACCTTTAGCGAAGCTATCCTGACTATTACTAACAAGAATAATTCTTCTTGTTCCTGAAATTCTTAATAGCTTTTCATTAGCTAAGTCATAGTTAGCGGAGTTGGAGAAATCATTTACTGCACTTTGAGAAAAAGCAGTAGTTGATAAAAATAGTAAGAATAGGATCAATATATTCTTCATACGGAAAAATTGTACATTGCATGAAGAAATTAGTCTAGGCGGTTAATATTTAAATATCTATTTAAAAGTAACCGAAGGGAATTACATATAATTGTTACTATTAAAAAGGGGTAATATACCATGAAAAAGATATCTTTATTGTTTTTAGTCTCATCCTTAACGTTCACTTCATGTTCGTTCTTCAAGAATAAAGAAGGGGATGTATCTGTTGCTGAGCAAACTGAGGAGATCTCTATTGATGATTCTGACTTTGTTGTTGATGCAAATGAAGACTTAGATCAATTAGAAGAAACTTCAGCAATGTCGTCATCTGATGAATCAGTTGCCGTTCTTGGAAGCGAGCCTGTTTCTCCAACAGATGAAATCCTATTAGAGGAAAGTGTTGCTTTAGAGAAAGATGTAGTCGTTACAGCTTCAGATTATTATGAAGTTCAAAAAGGTGAAACACTTATGTGGATTGCTTTTAAACTATATGGTGACTATAGAAAGTGGAGAGATATTCAAGCGATGAACCAAGAAGCTCTAGCTGATGGCCTACAAGCTGGTGATAAAATTAAATATCAAAGTGGACAGTTTAATTGGAATCCAGTTGGACTACCTCACCTAATTAGAAGAGGTGAAACACTAGGTGTTATTTCACAAGACAAATACGGAACTCCTGCGAAGTGGAGATCTATTTGGGATAATAATAGAGATATGATTAAAGACCCTAACTTAATTTTTGCTGGTTTTACACTTTATTATGTTCCAGAGGAAAGAGATGTTGCTTCCGAGTCTATGTAATTCATGTATAATAGATTAGTTATATAAAGCTCTCATTATGAGAGCTTTTTTATTTTTTACTTTATAGATGATGAGAATTTTAACCTTTTTAACAATATTTACTTTAACGTCATGTACTTATCTTTATAAGAACGATAACGATTATCCTTATAACTACCAAGATACATTCACGTCGCAGGACTACTTGAATCATCTTGAAGGTATCGCTAACTTATTCATCGAAAATAATAAAGTAAAAAAACCGAATCAAAGATCTCGTCGATATTTAAATAAAATTGCAAAAGAACTCTACCTTAATAACCAAGGTCTTTTTCAAAAAGATGACTTCGGAATCAATTTCTATATCGTTGAAGATAGTCGAAATTTTTATTTCTCCCTTCCTAAAAATAATGTCTTTATGTCTAGGGGCCTTCTAAGAAATTACATGAATAGTGAAAATATCTTTGTTGCTGTTTTGCTTGGTGAACTGATTAGAAGTAAAATAGGAATTTACGAAAAGAAGAAGCTTATTCCTCTTAACTCATACACAATTGACGACATGATTCGTATCAATAATCTAAATTTAAATGCTAAACGTGACTTAAATAATTTAGTGTACGAAGTTTTAATAAAGTCAGGATATGATCCTGAAGCACGTCTTCTATGGTTGCAAACTCTAAACCGACAATCAATCAGCTTTAGCGTGCAGGGAGTTCACTCTCACGAATTATCAAAAGAAGAATTCTTACTGAAAAACTATATGGTGAATAGTGGTGAAGATGAAAATTTAATTTTCGAAAAAAATTCATCACGACAATTTTACTATTTTAAAGAAAGTATCTAATGAGTATTTAGGATGAATAAAGAATCAATCACACAAAAGCTGGAAGAAGCTGGTTTCTATAATGATAAGAGTACACTGGAGAAACTCTCTGGAGATGCCTCTAGTCGAGAGTATTATCGACTAACAAATGACTCGCAGTCTTTTGTCGTATGTGTTGAGTCATCTAATGGTCAGCAAAACTGTGACTTTCATAAGGTCACCAATAATATTTTAGATAATATCAAAACTCCTGAAATTTTTTATTATGATCCGCAGTTCTCAATTCTTGTTTTAGAAGATATTGGCAGTGTTTCACTGAAAGATTTTTATGAAGCCTCAGGGATAAGCAAGCATATCCAAGCAGTAGAAGATATTAAAAAATATCAAAAGATGCCTTTAGAGTTTTGTATGAATCGAATCTTTGACAGAGAAAAAATTGGATTTGAGTTTGATCTAGCTTGTAATTTTTTCTTGAATCAGTACCTAGGTGTTAGTTTCAATACACAAGAGGCTGGCATTGTTAAAGAAGTTCGAGAATTCATTATTGATTACTATGATGCTCATAGGGATGTTGTCTGTCACCGCGATTATCATTCGAATAATTTATACGTGAAAGATAATACTTTGTTTCACATCGATTATCAGGATATGAGAGTTGGCCCAAAAATGTATGACTTGGTCTCACTTGTTGACGACTGTTATATTGATTTTTCTGATGAAGAAAAAAAGAAATTACTTCTTACTTATGATGAGAAGTTTTATGAAAAGTATGGCGATGATTATCATATCGTCCAAGTTCAGCGAACATTTAAGGCCCTTGGTAGTTTTGCATACTTAAAAATAGATAAGAACAAAGAAGGTTATCTTCAGTTCATTCCAATAAATTTGCATAAGCTAATTAGTATTTGTGAGAAGAGTTCAATTGAGGTGTTTAGATCTTTTTCTGATATTTTAAAAAGAGGTTTAGATGATTAAGACTTGTTTCATCGCGAGTGCTGGCTTTGGTACTAGAATGGGGAACTTAGGAAAGATTATCCCTAAGCCTCTATGGCCCTTCTTCAACCTTAGGTTATTAGATCTACAAGTTGCATATGCCAAAATGTTGGGTTGTGAAAAAATTTATATTAACTCGCATCACTGCCATGATGAAATGCAGAACTGGGCACAAGGCAAAGATGTTGTTTTGCTTCATGAACCGTCGATTCTTGGAAGCGGGGGATGTATCCATAATTTAAAGAATTATGTTGATGATGAGATCATTTTCATTATTAATTCTGATCAGTTTTATTTTTTCGATTTTTCTCAAATTAGTGAAGATATAAAACGAATGGTTGAAGATGATGCTATTGCACACTTGTATGCAATTGAAGTCGATCGTGATGCTACTTACAATGAGACAAAAGTTATTGATGGGAGTTTATCAAGTATTGCTCCTCATGAGGGTACTAGTAGTTATTTAACTTATTCAGGGGTTGGGATTTTAGACTTAGCTAAGATTCCTCAAGTCGAAGGTGAGTCTTCCTTTTTCAAAACAGTGGCCGATTTCAAAAATAAAAATGTTCACATGAGTTTACCTAAGGAGCCAATCTTCTTAGATCTAGGAACTCTCGATAAGTATATTGAGGTTATCTCTGAGCTTGAAAAGCTTCCTGCTGTTATTAAAAAGTTTGTTGCGGCAATCGAAGAATTAGACGGCGTGGATTTCAAGTCAACTGCTACTATGGAGTGGGCAGGGGTTACATTTAACTTTGACACACGTACTATTTCTTATGAGGGTAAAGACTATTCTTTTTGAGTAACTTCTTTAATACAGTCTACCGGACAGACGAGAGTGCACGCATTACACAAAGTACATGCCCATGGTTCAATTGTATATTTACCCTTGTCCATAAAAATGGCCTTTTCTGGGCAAATGAGCCTGCAGTTATCACACTCTATACAACGTGAAGAAATTTCGAGATAATAATCCATATATTAATTATAACAAACTTTGAAATTTAAGGTAACAATTGCACAATACTGACACTCTAACATTCAAATTGCTAAATATTCTGTTTGTGGTATTTTCACTGTTCTTTCTGCACACATGTTACTCACTTGATGCAGATGTTTCAGCAATTGACTTAAATCGTTTCATTGGAATTCTTACAACATATAAAATAACAACGGCACTAGCAGTTTTTTTACTCTTTAAGATTCTATTTATGGGAGAACTTACCATAGTGATCTTGTCGGTTTTTGTACTTAATATCTTTTATAAGGTTTTTTCCTTATTCCTAGTTGAGTACGACAAAATTATTCTCCTTATGGCCGTTATCTTCTTATTAGTTTCATATAATATGATCCTGTTATTAAAAGAAGAATTAGCTCAAGCTATCTTTAAACCAATCTTTACGAAAGAGAATTTCAACTTTGATGGCTTCTGCTCTCTTGAAGGGAATGTCTACTTATCTTCTGGTTCTTGTTTACCCGTTAAAGTTTCTAACTGTGATGATAAGGGTATAGTTATCTACACGAGTGAAAAAATATCTAAGGGTGAAAAAGTTGAATTTGAGTTAGAATATGAAGGTAAGAAATTTATTGATAATTTTTGTGTCGAATTAGTTTACCCAAATGGATATGGGTTAAAGTTATTATCAAGTGTTGAAGATAATAGTTATAACTGGATTACACTTTATAATATTTTGAAACGTCGAGGAATTGTTTCATTATAGTCTAGGAAGGATCATTTAATGTTTAAGTATTTAATCATCTTATTAGTTTTTATTTCATGTAACTCTAACAAGTCTCCAGAAGGTGTTCTAAGAGGCTTCATTGAAAAAAGGCTAAATGATGAAATTAAGGTCGATGATTTAGAGGACTACTTAACAGGAAGTCTACTTGAGGAATATACTCAAGCATTAACTGATGATCCAAAGAAGCTTAATGAGATGTCAAAATACGAGAAGTCTCGCTTATCTATCGTATATAAGAATTGTTCAGGAGATGAGTGTTCAATCACTTATTCTGTTTCTTATGATGACGAGGCCACTGATGGTAAAACAAAACAAGATGTTTCAATTTCAGTTAAGAAAATAGCTCTTATCATCAAGAAAGATGATAAGTGGTTAATATCAGATATTAGTGATGTGAAGTCATTTTACGAATTTAAAGAGACTGACGTCCGTTAAGATATCTTCATTCCTTACCGATAAGTAAGGGGTGAAAAGCGGTAAAATTTTAGATCTTTCATTTGAGAAATTAGTTGGTGAGACTTTCAATTTAACAGAAAGTGCCAACTCTAATGCTCATCAACTAAATTATATTTCAGAAATTAAGTCATATCGACTTTGGATAGGTGGTACGTTTATCGACTTCCCTCAAGGTCTCTCCTTTATCGATGACCTCAAAAAAACGAGCTTTATCGAGTTAAAGCTTTATGACAAGGCCCTTAACGATGGCCTAAAAGAAGTTCTTAGTACTCACGAGGACTTAGTTGTATATATAATGGATGAGGATATTTTTATTGAAACTAAAGAATATGAAGAAATAAAAAAAGCGGCTTAAAGCCGCTTTTTTTATAGTGTATTGTAGTAATTTTTTAGCATTAATGCGTCATCTTCTAGGTTTGGTGAGTTACAAATCATGTATCCACCACAACCATTTTTCTTAAGTGACTTAAGAAGATCTTTCCAGTTGAAGTCAGACTTCTCAAGGTTAAGGTGCTTTAGATCACCTTTAGAGTTAGTGCTGATTCCTGAAATATGGATGTGCATATTCTTAACTGATTCTTCACCTAGTTCTTCTTTAAGCTTAGCAATTACTTCATCAAACTCTTCTTCAGAGTTGTACTGATTAGTACGTGCATATAGGTGAGAGAAGTCCATACATGGGCGACAAGAGTCTACATTCTTAGTTAAGCTGATTAGCTCTTCTAGTGAACCAAACTGTGAAGTCTTCCCTGTTAGCTCTGGACGAAGCTCAATTTCAATATCAAGTCTGCTTAGTCTTTCTTCGATTACATTCATTGATTTTTCAACTAGGTCGAATACATCATATGGAGAATCTTTCATGTAGAAAGCTGCGTGGAAAGTCATTGATTCTGCACCACAAAGATCAGAAATCTTAGCAGTTTGGATAATTCTCTCAACAGAAGAATCAATTTTATCCTGCTCTCTAGCATTTAGGTTGATATAGTATGGGCCGTGTGAAGTTAATGGAACGCCTAGCTCATATGATACTTTTCTTAGATTTGAAGAAACTTCTTCCTTCATTCTTACGCCGTGTGCAAACTCAAGTTGCATACAATCAAGTCCAAGTTCGTGAATTCTTTTAACACCTTCTACTGGATTGTTCTTTTTAACTGTAGAATTAGGAACACCTGCTGTACCAAAAAGTAGCTTAGTATGCATTCAAAATACCCCTTCTGCTTATATTTAAAACGTTAATGCCTTGTGTATCACAATTACGGAATCCACAATAGTCGCGCTGCGAAATCTCGCGTCGAGCGCTTCATATATATGCGCTTTTGTCTATCTGTGATTCAGATGACTTATAGCCGGATTTTGGATTTGGGTCTATAATTAGAGAATATCTTGTAAAAAAAATAGGGACAAAAATTTGTTTAGTGTATTAATTTCATATTTATTAAGTCTTTTCATCGTCTTTATTCAGGTATTTTTCCTGGCCGGAGGCTTCATTGTATTTAGCACGAACCTGCATATTTCGAGTTCGGTGACGCTTGCTACATTAATTTATGTAATTTCATTTACTTACATTATTCCTTCTATTGTTTTATCTAGGCTAAATCCAATTCGATTAGACAAGAAAGAACACGTGGCCATTTTTAATAAAATAAATGGACTTCACTTTAGAGGAAATAAGGGAAGGCTGAAATTCTTTGAGAGTAAGAATGCTCCATTTTTCGTTATGGGAAGTCTCCTGGGTTCGGGTTATGTCATCATCAACTCTGCTGTTATAGAGAGTCTGAGCCCCTCTGAGATGGATAAATACTTAGAGGCAGAACTTAGCTTTAACGAAACGATAAATGCAAAAGTGTTAACTCATATTCTAATCGTCCTGCTATTTTGGCGTGGCATTTTTAATTGTGTCTTTAAGCTTGCTAGAGCGGAAGCCGTTTTTCGCTATATGTTTGCAGTTCCTAGGCGATTATTTAACCGACTCTCAAATAGCTTCAAAAGTTACCATTTCAAGAAACATGAGAGTGTGGATATGAGAGGTGTTGCTCAAAAAGTTATCTACTTAGAAAATGCAAAGATTAATGATGTTCATTTTAATGTGGCCTCGACAACAATGTGGTCAATTCTTCGTTCTCCAGATGCAATGGATGAAAGATTTCATCAAAGTGAGTTGCTATGAAGAACTTTTTTAAGTACTTCAGAGATTTAGATTTTACCAAATACTACCCAGCGCTTTTTACAGTCGTCTTCTTATCTGTGCTTTTTCAGTACAAGTTTCAGTCCATTGAAGCGATCTTCTATGACTTAAGACTTAAGTTAGACATGACTCTTGTTCATGATGACAATATTGTTCTCATTAAAATTGATGAAGAAAGTGATGAGTTCTTAGGTGAGAGTTATCCATATACTTATACAACTTATTTAAAACTATTTAGAAAAGTCTTAAAAGATAAGCCGGCAATTATTAATTTCTTTGGTGATTTGTCTGCTCCTTTAAATGAGAGAGAGGCGGCTTCCTTACAATTACTCCACGATGAAATTAAGGCCTATATGAAACAAGGTGGGCTCTATCGCTATGGAACAGAACTAGACTCTTGGGGCGAGCGTCTTCCACCACAAGAATTGAGAGATCTCGGTTATTCACCGGCCGTGGTGAATATTGATAGTAAGTTATTTGCCAAAGATGATGTTGTCAGAAGAATGGTTCTAAATATTTCGGGAGAAGAGACTCTCGACTTTTGGACGGCCAATGAATGGCGAATTATTAATAATGAAGAACCATTAGTTCTTAATAAGCTAAAGAGTGCTTATTATATGCCCGAAGCCGATGCGAGCTTTAGCTTATTTCGCTATCCTCTTAGGTCACTTGAACATCTTGAAAAATTACCCGTCCACCGTGTTGTCGTAGGTAATATTCCTAGTGGGTATTTTAATGGCAAGGTTGTTCTTATTGGACCTGCCTATATTTCGAACCTAAGACATTACGCAAAAACACCATTTGATAAAGATCAAAAAAGAACATCAAAATTAGAAATTCATGCCAATATGACAAAGGCATTAATGGAGAATCAGTTAATCTACTCAATACCTCTTTGGGTAACGAAATTGCTTTCAATGCTAATTGGTGTGGTCTTATCAATCGTTATTTCTAGGATTCAACCTGCAAAGGGTCTACTCATTACTTTTGGGATCATTGTAGGAACAGTTCTATTTTCATATTTAATCTTTCTGCTCTTTGGTCTCTGGCTTTATATCACCCACATCTTGTTAACAGTCTTTGTGGTTTATTATATTTGGGTTCCTTTCAGGGCCATCGGTGAGTATCAAAGACGCTATAAAATTCAAGAAGAGACAAAACTTTTAAAAAGAGTTGAAAACCTAAAGCAAAACTTTATCTCTTTAATGAGTCACGACTTAAAAACACCCGTCGCAAAAATAGCTGGAGTTGCAGACAATATGTTGCAACGTAATCGTGGAGGGGAAACCTATATGCACGATGGCCTAAAGACTATTATTGATTCGACAAAGGAACTTAATAATTTCATTACTTCGATCTTAGATTTAACTAAGGTAGAGTCGCGAAATATTTCTCTTAATTTACAAAGTAAAGACGTCAATAAGATCATCGAAGACTGCGTGAATAGTTTAACTTATCTCGCTCGTTCTAAAGAGATGACTATTGAGACTGAGCTAGGTCCGTTATTTCCCATCGAAATCGATGTTAGCTTGGTTAATCGAATTGTTTCCAATATTGTGGAAAACTCGATTAAATATGCTGGTGAAGGAAAGGCAATTAATATTAAGACTTGGGATGATGATACTTGGGTCTATATTGAGATATCTGATAATGGTGTTGGTATGGGCCAAGACGATGTCGATAATATATTTGAGAAGTTTTATCGGGTTAAAAATGATGCGTCCCATATTATTAAGGGAAGCGGTCTAGGTCTTTATCTGGTAAAATACTTCGTAGAACTTCATGGGGGTGAGATTTCTGTAACATCATCACCTGGAGAGGGAACTAGTTTTCTAATTAAATTTTTGAATAAATAAATGGAGTGCATATGCATAAGGTTTTAGTTGTCGATGATGATAAAGTTTTACAAACCTCAGTAAGAGAGGCCCTTGAATTTCATCACTTTGCAGTAGATGTTGCTGACAACGGAAAAGAGGCGTTAAGTGCTGTTTATAAGACTAAGTATGACTTAGTTGTTATGGACGTGAACATGCCTGAAATGGATGGTATTGAAGCATTAACAGAAATCAAAAAACATGACCCTTCTGTTATCGTTATTATTTTAACAGCTTATTCAAATGTTACGGATGCTGTTAAGGTCGTAAAGGAAGGTGCTTATAACTATTTAGAAAAGCCTATTAGTTCTGATAACTTAGTCTCTTTAATCAAGCGTGCCCTTAAGGCCCGCTCATTAGTTGAAACGGTTGGTTTCTCTGCACCAGTTCTTTCACTTGGTGATACAAAGAATAAATTTGTTGGTGAATCAGATGTTATGCAAAAGGTTTTCAATGTTATTGGAAAGCTAGCGCAAGTTAATACACCTGTCTTAATTCGTGGTGAGTCTGGTACTGGTAAAGAGCTAGTTGCTCGTGCAATTCACTATAATGGGCCAAGAAAAGATGAGAAATTTGTAACGATTAACTTAGCGGCCATTCCTGAAAACTTAATTGAGTCTGAATTATTTGGTCACGAAAAAGGTGCTTTTACTGGCGCTAATGAAAGAAAGATCGGTAAGTTTCAATTTGCAGATGGTGGAACACTATTCTTAGATGAAATTGGTGATGTCTCTCCAACAATGCAGGTAAAGCTACTTAGAGTTCTTCAAGAAGGAACATTTACTCCAGTAGGATCGAATAGAGAAATCAAAGCAGATGTTCGTGTTATTGCAGCTTCTCACAAACCATTTGAAAAAATGATTGAAGAAGGAACATTTAGAGAAGATTTATTCTACCGCTTAAATGTACTTCCTGTTTATCTTCCTCCTTTAAGAGAAAGAAATTCTGATATCCCACACCTTGTTGATTACTATGTTAAGTATTTTAACAATGTTCATAACCTAGAAATTAGTGGCCTTGACGATGAGGCGATGAAAATTATGCAAGGTCATGATTGGCCAGGAAATATTCGTGAGCTTAGAAATGTTATCGAACACGCTTTCATCATTGAAAGTGGTGATATCATCAAAGCAACATCTCTTCCGGATAAAATAAGAAAGTCAGTTACGGTAGAAAATGTTGTCGAAGAATCTCAGGCAATTATTGATTATGATGAAATCAAAGACTCTGTATTAACAGATGCCGGACAAGATGAACAACTTATTGCAAGTGCTCAGGGCTATCAATTTGTTTTTGCAACTAGTGAAGTTGACGGTGAGCTGAGATTAAATTTTTCTCAAGCTAAGGATATCTTTGAAAAAGAATTTATCATTCAGGCCTTAAAGATTAATCATGGAAAAATTAATCAAACAGCATTAAAGGCAAATATTCCAAAGAAGACTCTTCTTAGAAAAATTGAAAAGTACGAAATTAACCCTAAGGAATTTTATAAATGAATCGAATTTGGCAAATGACATTACTGATTGTTGGAATTCTTTTCTTGGATCAATTCTCTAAGGGGGCCATTCAATCTAGTTTTAAATTAGGGGAGACACTTACTGTTATCCCTGGTTTTTTTAACCTAACATATGTGAAAAATCCTGGTGTCGCATTTGGAATGGGAAGTGAATTTCCAGATGTCATCAGAATGATTCTTTTTAAAATCCTGCCTGTAATCGCATGTTTCTGGTTTGTTTATCTAATTTGGGATTCAAGAAGAAAGAGTTATATGCTCTGTCTTGCTTACTCTATGATCTTTGCAGGAGCAGTGGGAAATCTTATTGATCGCATCTCTCTAGATTACGTGGTTGATATGTTCGATTTCTACTATAAAGGATGGCACTTTGCTGCATTCAATGTAGCGGATGCATCAATATCTGTTGCGGCAGGTATTTATATTATTGATTATTTTCTAACTGAAGTTCGTGGAAATAAGAAGAGTGCTCAAGCCTAGGCTTAAGCGCTCTCTTCTTCTGTATTTGATTCTTCGCTTGGTTTTTCTTTTGTGATTCCAAATTCGTTGTGTAACTCATTAAGTGACTCTTCTGAGACATAAAGTTCTGACTTAAGAGTTTCACGTCCCCAAATAGCAAAAGCATCATTGTGCTCATACATTGTAATCGTTTCCCAAGGACAGTCTTGAGAACAGTTTTGACAACCGATACATCTAGCAAGATCGATTTCAACTGTTTGATTAAATTGTGGGTTCGTTGGATTAGGGCCTGGAACTAGTTCAATTGAGTCAACCGGACAACCTTGAATACAGATCTCACAACCTGTACAACCTGACTGGTGAACAACAGCTAGTAGCTTTGGACCTTTCTTACCCTTACGTGCTGGCTTAAAACGTGCCGAGTGGTAAGGATTCTCCACTAAAAATTTAACATCTTCGCTCATTAGCAATTCCTAATACTAAGTTAATTAGCAGTATTTTAGCGTATATCAACGCATCATAAAAGGGATTTTTGCCTGATTAAAATACATTAGGTATAGTCCTTTAGCAATATTGAAAGATAAAAAGCTTGGGTAAATAATTGTTTTTACTTAACGTGATATCAGAGGTTTACAGTGAGAAAATTAAGATTTGTCACAGCGGCCAGTTTATTTGACGGCCATGATGTATCAATAAATATTATGAGAAGACTTCTTCAGTCTAAGGGTGTTGAAGTTATTCACCTAGGACACAATCGTTCTGCCCAAGAGGTAGTCGATGCTGTTTTACATGAAGATGCAAATGCAGTTGCCATGAGTTCTTATCAGGGTGGACACAATGAATACTTTGCTTATGTTCGTGAGCTACTTGATCAGGCCGGAGCGACAAATGTTCGTATCTTCGGTGGTGGAGGTGGTGTAATCACTCCTAAGGAGATTAAGGCACTTCACGATAAAGGCATTACTAGAATTTATTCTCCAGAAGATGGAATGAAATTAGGTCTTGAGGGAATCATTGATGACATGATTGAGAGAGCAACTCATTCAACTCTTGATGGATTCAAATTAGATGCTAAGGCAAAAGATCTTCCAAAGACTCAACTTGCAAAAGTTATTACGGCCATTGAAGATGGTGCTGAAATTGAGATCCCTTCTTCGGAAAAAAATATTCCAGTACTTGGTATCACAGGAACTGGTGGTGCAGGTAAGTCATCTTTAATTGATGAAACTCTTTTAAGATTTCACCGTTTCTATCCTGAAAAGAAAGTTGCACTAATTTCAGTTGATCCAACAAAGAAGAAAACACAAGGTGCGCTTTTAGGTGACCGTATTAGATTAGGTTCTGCAAACTTTGAAAACTTTTATATCAGATCACTTGCAACTCGTGATTCTGGAACAGAGCTTTCTCCACAAATAAAAAAGACAGTTAACTTCTTAAAGGAGCAAGACTTCGATTTAATTATTGTTGAGACTTCTGGTATTGGTCAGGCTTCAGATGAAATTACAAAAATTTCTGATAAGTGTGTTTATGTTATGACTCCTGAATATGGAGCTGCAACACAACTTGAAAAAATTGAAATGCTTGAGCAGGCGGACTTTGTTGTTCTTAATAAATTTGAAAAGCCTCGCTCTGAAGATTCAATGCGAGATATTAGAAAGCAATATAGAAGAAATCATAATCTATTTGCTGGACACCCAGGTTCTCCAACAGATGAAGAACTTCCAATTTTTGGAACAATGGCATCGAAGTTTAATGATGTCGGTGTAAACGCTTTATTCCAAGCTATTGCACAGACTTTTGATTTTGATCAGGCTCCACTTGAGGGAATTATTGCAAATCGTGCAAGTAATGATAAGACAAGAATCATTCCTGCTGAAAGATCACTTTACTTAAGAGAGATTGCAAAAGCTTCGCGTGACTATAATCATGAAACTGAAATGAGAATGGAAAAGCTTCGCGATATCGAGGCCCTTGAGATCACAAGTAAGATTGTTCCAAGTAATGAAGTTGATGCAAAACTTGCTCAACTAAAATCAGAACTTGGCGAAGATGTTGAAAAAGAAATCGAACAATTCCAATCAGTCGTTAAACAATACCAAGATGGAACTTTCACATACCACGTACGTGATCGTGAGTTTAAAGTAGCGACAAAATACACTTCTCTTTCTGGACTAGATGTTCAAAAGGTAGGAACACCAAGATTTTCTTCTAAGGTGGATCAGTACCGTTTTATTAGAACTGTTAATATGCCAGGGTTCTTTCCATTTGGTGCAGGGATTTTCCCATTCAAACGTACAGATGAAGATCCAAAGAGAATGTTTGCTGGAGAAGGTGGTCCAGCAAGAACTAATAAGCGCTTCCACTACTTATCAAAAGATGACAAAGCAAAACGTTTATCAACTGCTTTTGACTCAGTAACTCTTTATGGAGAGGATCCAGATCTTCGTCCAGATATTTTTGGAAAAATTGGAGAAGCTGGAGTTTCGATCGCAACAGTTGAAGATATGGAGTTATTATTTGATGGTTTCGATCTTTCTGATCCATACACGTCAGTTTCGATGACGATCAATGGGCCGGCTCCGATCATGTTAGCTTTTTACCTAAACACTGCTTTAAGACAAAAGCTTAAAGGTGATGACTACTACGATACTGAAAAGCGCCTAGCTATTCTTCAACAAATTCGTGGGACAGTTCAGGCCGATATCTTAAAAGAAGATCAAGCTCAAAATACTTGTATCTTCTCTCTTGAGTTTGCACTTAAGATGATGGGAGATGTACAAGAATACTTCTGTCAGCAAAAGATCAAGAATTACTATACAGTTTCAATCTCTGGTTACCATATTGCTGAAGCTGGGGCGAACCCGATTACTCAAGTTGCTTTCACACTTGCAAACGGTTTCACATTTGTTGAATACTATCTTGCCCGTGGATTAAATATTGATGAATTCTCACAGAACTTATCTTTCTTCTTCTCAAACGGACTTGATCCTGAGTACTCAGTAATTGGACGTGTTGCTAGAAAGATTTGGGCAATCACTATGCGCAATAAGTATGGTGCAGATGAGAAGTCTCAAAAATTTAAGTATCATATTCAAACATCTGGACGTTCTCTACACGCTCAAGAAATTGACTTCAACGATATTAGAACAACACTTCAGGCTTACTTAGCACTTTCAGATAATTGTAACTCTCTTCATACAAATGCTTATGATGAAGCGATTACAACACCAACTGAAGAGTCTGTAAGGCGTGCTATGGCAATTCAGATGATTATTAATCGCGAGTTCGGTTTAAATAAATCTGATAATCCAATGCAAGGTGCATATGTAATTGAAGAATTAGCTGACCTTGTTGAAGAAGCAATCCTAGCTGAGTTTGAAAGAATTTCTGATAAGGGTGGAGTTCTTGGTGCAATGGAAAGTATGTACCAGAGATCAAAAATCCAAGAAGAGTCTCTCTACTATGAGACACTAAAAGATTCAGGAGAGCTTCCTATCATTGGTGTTAATACTTATATTGCAGACAATATTGATGAACAGCTAAATCAAGAAATTGAACTTTCTCGTTGTAGTGACGAAGAAAAGAAAGGACAAATTTCTCGCTTAAATGATTTCAAAGACAGAAATGCTAATAAATCAGATGAAGCCTTAGATAAGCTTAGAGCTGTGGCCCTTTCTGGTGGAAATATTTTTGCAGAGCTTATTGAAACAGTTAACTATTGTTCTCTTGGACAGATTACTAATCTTCTTTATGAGATTGGTGGGAAGTACAGAAGGAATATGTAATGAAGAAGTCAAAGATCTACACTCGTACAGGTGATAAAGGTGAAACAAGCCTTGTTGGTGGACAACGTGTCTCAAAGGCCAGCGCTCGTATTAATCTTTATGGAAACTTAGATGAACTTAATAGTTTTGTAGGTCTTTCACTTTGTCATATTGATGTTTCAAGAGTTAAAAATACTTTTAAATCAATTCAAGAAAATCTTTTTGTTCTCGGTTCTAACTTCGCAACTCTTAGAGAGGACCGAGACAATTTCAAATTACCTAAATTAAACATTGAAGACATCCTTCATCTCGAAGGTGAGATTGATTACTTTGACTCAGTTGTTGATCCCCTTAAATACTTTATCCTTCCTGGTGGAAGTGTTGCGGCCGCTAATGTTCATATTTGTCGAACTAAAACAAGACAAGTTGAAAGGGAAGCTGTGGAGCTAGGGGATGTTGATCCAATTGATTTAGAGTATTTAAATCGACTTTCAGATTATTTCTTTATCGTAGCGCGATTCTTGAATAAGCATGAGAATATTCAGGATATTCCATGGGTTCCGAAGAAGGATTAGATTAAGTTTACTTAAAGAATTTTAAGATTTTCGTCATGACAGTTTTATCTTCTGGTTCAACTTTCTTCTTTTTGGCGACTTTCTTTTTTGTTCTTTGTATTGGTCTTTTTTTACTTATTTCGGCTTTTACTTTTTGTCTTTCTAGCGAAAGATTATTTAAGGCCAAAAAGCCTGTTTGGTCAGCAAGGGCCGTTGAAGTTTGTGTGTTTTCTTGAGCATCTACATTTGGATCGATTGGTCGAGTTAAAAATTTATACTCAATATCTGTGAGATCATTTAAATCGATACAAATAATACAATTACCAATACGAATAGTTTCATAAATATAAAGACGTTGATCACTTGTGACTTTCTTATTGTTAATATAAGTACCGTTAGTTGAACCTAGGTCCTTAACAACAATTTCCTTATCTTTATAAGTAATTTCGAGATGTTTAGATGAAATTTTTGAGTCATCGATTGAAATATCAACTGACGACTTAGAGCGTCCAAAGCTTAATTTAGGTTTAATAAGAACCTTAGCTTTATTTTCACCGCTCTTAATAATCAATGAGATAGACATTGTTTCTTGCTCCTATATAAAGTATATCATCAATATGATATAATTTAGGTATTGGTCATTATTACCTACGTAATATTAGAGGTTTATATGAACGAGTTATTAAATGTGACGCCAAAAGCAGTTGCGCAAATAAAAAATATTTTCACGAGTGAAGATCGCTCAACTGAGGACTTCGGTCTACGCCTAGGTGTAATTGGTGGTGGTTGTTCAGGTCTTTCTTACAATATCGATTTTGATGCTCCAAAAGATTCAGATAATATTATCGAATTAGAGGGTATTAAGATTCTTGTGGATCCAAAATCATCAATTTACTTAAGTGGTATTACTTTAGACTTTAAAGACGGCCTTAATGGAAAAGGTTTTGTTTTTGAAAACCCAAATGCAAAAAATACTTGTGGTTGTGGCGAAAGCTTTAGTGTTTAGGCCTTACTTTTAACTTTGGTTCTTTTCTTTAATTGTACTTTTCTTTTTTCCTCTTCAAGGGTGAAGCGAAGGGTCTTATGAATATTGGAAATATTCTCTCCCCAAGCATTAGGTTCGTCCTGTCGAGAAAATTTAGAAAGCTCTAAGTTATTTAAAGATTTTTGATCTAGTCTGATACTAAAATTCCCAGCTGTAATTACATCGTATGTATATAAAGTGATTTCTTTCTCGATGCGTCTTCCATTAATATGGGTGCCATTCTTTGAGCCTAGGTCTTTGACTAGAATTTCATCACCATCGAATAATATTTGAAAATGGACTGAAGATACTTTTGAGTCATTTAAGAAAATATCAGCATCTTCTTTGCTTCGGCCAAATGTTAAATTTGGTTTTAAAATTACAATATATGATTCTTGCTTTGATTGTATTTTCAGTTTAACGGCCATTTTATATCCCTTTTTTGAAATTATATCACTTAATGTAATTAAATTATATTTAACATTATTTACCCCCCTATGATTAATGACTTGTGTTGTGGAGCGGTAAAAAATGTTGGCAAGGGTCTAGTAATTAGAAAAGCTGTGAAGTAAATTATTGATATGATGATTGATGATACATATGTAAAAGAACAGGTTTATGAATTCTTCTTCAGTGAGAATACTTTCTCATTAAATGGACATAGTGTTTATAAATTCATCGGTGATGAAACAAGAGACTATTTACAAAGGCAGATTACTGCAGATGTCGACAAGTTAGAGAATGGTGGGACTCTTGCATGTCGTTTGGATCGAAATGGTCGGGTGTTTTCTTTTTTCTATCTTGTGAATATTGATCAGGCTTTCTATATTATCGTCGATTCGAAAATTGCAGATGAAACAGTTAATGAGTTAGAGAAGTTCATCATTATGGAAGATATCACGATTAAACATACTCAATTAATTGCTGCACTATCGTCACGTTCTAGTGAAGGTTTTGTTCCAATTAGTATTTTTGATAATGAAGGTTATATTGGATTTATAAGTGAACAGTTGCCAATAACAGATTTTCATAATCAGCTATGCGTCTTAACTGGATGGCCGCAGCTAGATGTTACAGTTGAGCGCACTAACTTAATCAATGAAACAAGATTAAATGAATTTGCTATCAGTTATAATAAAGGGTGTTTTCTAGGGCAAGAAACAGCTTCTAAAATTGAAAGTCGCAGAGGAGCTGCTCGTTATCCAGTCCTATTAATCTCCAAGAATCAAATAGAAGAGGAAACTATTTTAAAGGATAAGAAGGTAAAGGTCCTTAATTCTGTTAAGACTGATGATTTTTACTTATCTGTGGTAAGAGTCCCTCGAGATTTATTGATTAATGGTTTAGAAATAGAATATGACGGAGGCACAGTTCGTGTACTTACATATCCAATTATTAAAGAAGATAAATTGGAAATAAGTGAGCACTATTTTAATAAAGCCGTTAAGCGATTTCATCAGGGTGAAGTAAATGAGGCCATCATGCTCTTAGATCAAGTGATTTCTTTTAACCCTCATTATGCAGATGCTTACGAGTCAAAAGGTGTTATCCTAGGAAATAATGGTGATCATCAAAAGGCCATTGATGTTATGGATGAGCTCTTAAAAGTTGATGAAAACTCTGTGATGGCCCATACGAATAAGTCTCTCTACCTTATGAAATTGGGTAAAATCGAAGAAGCTGAAGAGGAGAAGTCGCTAGCGACTGTTGCTTCATTTAAGCGCTTTGGAGATGAAGCTAAGTTCAAAAAAGAACAAGAAGAACGAGAGCGTGCCGAAAAAGAAGACCGTGCTCGTCGTTTTGATATGTTTAATAAAGTATTGGCCATTGATGAAAATGATGTTGTTGCCAATTATGGCCTAGCTGATATTCACTTTAGTAATGATAAATTTGATAAGGCCATGGGCCATATTGAAATCGTTCTTAAAGAAAACCCTAAGTACTCAGTTGCTTACCTTCTTAAGTCGAAGATCTTATTTAAGCAAAAAAAGTATGACGATTGCCTAAGCATTATTGAAGAGGGAATGCCGATTGCCACTTCCCAAGGTGAGTTAATGCCCGCAAATGAAATGCAGGCATTAAAATCTAAAATCTCAAAATTATAATTAATAATATTCGTTACGTGCCGCTAGAAGTTCATTTTTCAGTTCTTCTACGGCATTAGAATTTAAATGCTTTTCAAGTGCAAAAATATGCTCTCTATGTGAGTCCACCATGGCCTTGAATTGTAGATATACTTCATATCCTTCAGCAGAAACGATTTCTTCTTTATATGCCTTTTCTAAATCTAGTTCACAGAATTGCAACATATAATACTCTTCGATAGCACGTTCTTGAATCTTTCTAAATTCAGAATCCGTGAAATCGTGTTCCTCTAGTCGAGAAAGTGAAGAGAATAGTTCAAGAGCCCAGTAAAACGTCATATAAGCGTGGTAAATACCTCTTATTGGCCTTAGAGCTCGCCTCCATGGACTGTAGTATATTTTTTCTTCAAGCTCCTCTAAGAGCTCTTCTTGATTCAAGTAGCTATTTAGAACATGGTGACCATTTTCATGAAGCAGATCATCCATTAAGTCCATATCATCTCTATCGTATGTATTAATAGATGAGTACCCTGGAAGAGTTTGCATTGAGTAGCTAACGATCCCTTTTTCATTAATTGGAATGATATTTTGTGTAAATTCCTTAAAAATCATGAAAAGTTCAGGAGTATATCTTTCAAGTCGGCGATAGGCCTTTTCAATCTTTGCTGTCATCTCTTTTGACGTGTTTTCGAGTTCAGAGTAGAAGATAATTTTAAGCTCATCAATATTTGAAACAACGGCCGCTCTCTTTTGTGATTTTTCACTAAGCTTAGCTAAAACTTTGTCTTCTAGATTATTAAAGATAATTCGTTGGCCATTTTGATAAGCAGATAAATTATCATCTCCAAGTTCTGGAACATTCAAATACGTAAGATCGCTAGTGACTTCTTCTTTAATGTGAATATTGAAAAACGCGATAATATTGTCTTCTAAAACAGTAACAAGTTTTTTTGATTCAGCTAAAAGATCTTTTGATTCATTAAGCGAGTTTAAGAACACCTTTGCTAAATTACTGTCATGCCAGAAGTTAAAGATGGCATCTTCTGATTCACTCATCTCAAAGTCTTCACCAACTTCAAATTCACTATGATACGAAATGATCTCTATAAGGGCCTCAATAAGATTGAACCAATAGAAGTTAAGGTTGGAATAAGTATCAAGTTTTTTAGAGAAGATAGCTTCTTTATAAAAGCCCTGAAACTTTTGAGAGAGAAGTTCGTTCTCATCTTCATTTGCCTGCGCATCTTCACGATAAAGGGCCAAGCCTTCAAGGTATGATTCTTTAAATGCGTGATTGTTTTGAATGAAGTGATTAAAGTTATTCATAAGATATCCATAAGTAAAAATTCATTACAGATATAACACTATAACAAGATAAGATAAATTCTTATGATGCTTATTAGTTAATATGAATGTTTGGGGGATTTAAAAGCGGATACAAAAGAATGGCTGGGATGGCGAGATTCGAACTCGCGACCAATAGATTAACAGTCTACTGCGCTACCGCTGCGCCACATCCCAGCAATCTTAAGTAGTTAATTTTATAAACTCGTTTTTTCAAATTGTAAATATTTTCTTTTATGGGAAAAATATTTAGTTTTATATAACTAGTTGAATTTATTGAAGCTCAATTAAAATTACTAAATTTTTTTTTTCAAAAACCGATAAATATACTCAGATACTGAGGTAAAATAACGACTATGATGACTCAAAGTAACCTAATTCGTAATTTATTAAGGGTGTTAACACCAGAGGAAGTCTCTGATTTAACAACTCTTGGTGATGCTTCTGCAAAAGATGCACTTACGGATTTATTACTTGCTCAAAATCGCGGTGATAAGATTTCTTATTCACCACATGGCCTTGCTAAGGTCATACCATTTCCAGATCGTTTTGAAGCTTCACAGGCGCCTGTATTAAACCCTGATGAGGAGATTGTGACTGGGCCTAGGGTCGATCAATTCATTAATCAATTTGTCACAAAAGTTAAATTTGAATCAGGTAAAGTTCATCCAGGTGCAAAGCCTGTTGAAACAAGTACTTTCATTTTAAATGAAAAAGAGAAATTTAAAGCGGTTTACACTCGTTTAAAGAGTCGTGAAGTTTTAGATTTGTATGCAAAGAATTCGGTTGTCGATCTTGAACAAGAAAGAAAGAACCGAAGAGACCTGTCAAAGAATTCTTCGACAGGCGTCCTCGTTAATAAGAAACATTATTAATCTGCTAATCCTTTTATATTTCCACTTGCACTTGGAGAATCAATCTCAAGTGTTGCAAGTTGATAAACACAGTGATCAACAGTAGCAACAGCTGCTGGACGATAGTTTCCAGAATTCTTAACACCACCAAATGGTAATTTAGAATGTGCTCCAACTGTTGCGCGGTTCAAGTTTACTAAACCAGCATCAATATTATTCACAGCGTGCTTAAAGCGTGCGTGATCTTTTGTGAAGACAGAAGCAGCTAGGCCGTATTCAGTTGAGTTTGCAATATTAATTGCTTCATCAAAGTCGCTATAGCCAACAAATGTAACGTTAGGGCCAAAGATTTCATTTGCAAGGAAGTGACTCTTTGGAATTAACTTATCGGCATAGTGAATCGAAGGAGAAACATAGTAACCTGGAGTTTCTCTCTCTAATTGCTTTCCACGCATAACTTCTTGTAGTCCTTCTCTTTTGGCCATGCCCATGAATAGAAGGTACTGGTCAAGGGAAGCTTGATCAATTAATGGCCCCATAAAAGGCTCCACTTTGTGATCAATTGGATGATCCACAATAATTCTCTTCGCTAGATCGTGAAAACGAGAAATGAATTCATCTTTAATAGAATCATGAATAGCAACTAGACCAGTTGAAGTACAACGCTGACCAGCTGTTAGGTATGAACCTGTTAAAAGTTCTTCAATTGCATAATCAAGATCAGCTGTCTCATCGATGATTGATGTGTTTTTTCCTCCTAGCTCTAACGAAACTAGTTTTGAAAGATCTGTATGCGTTGTTTCTAGAATCTTTTGTCCTACTTCTTTTGATCCAGTAAAGAAGATACCTTTGATTCTCTTATCTTTAATAATTCTTCTTGCTACTTCTCCATCTCCTTGAACAAGGTTAACAACACCCATTGGAAATTTTGCTTCAGCAAGACATTCAAACATTAACTGTGCCGAGTAACATGTCTTTTCACTTGGTTTGAAAATGATTGAGTTACCAGAGATTAAGTTTGCTGTAATTTGTCCATTTGCTAAGTGGCAAGGAAAGTTAAATGGCCCAATGATAAAACTTGGCCCAACTGGTTTATAGTAAATATGAGCATTGGTACCTGGAGCGATACCTTCCATATTCTTCGTTTCAATTCTTGGTAGAGATGCCGCAATCGTTACATCTACTTTTGCAATTAATGCTGCCGCTTCTGTGCGAGCTTCCCAGAGAGGCTTACCTACTTCAAGAGCAATCGCTGTTGCAATCTGATCTTGCTTTGTCTTAAGTACTTCTTGATATCTTCTTAAGGCCTCAATCCTTTCTTCGATTGAAGTATTTCGCCATGTTTGAAAACCCTTGTGGGCAGAATCGATTAGTTCTTCTATATGCGCGTAATTTACATTTAGATTCCAAAGTGTCTTTGTCGTATCACTTGGACACTCGCGAGTAATAGTTCTGTCATTTCTTAGATTTGCTGAATCATCAAATGCGATAAATTCATTATTATAAAATGATCCTTTTAGTTGAAACATATCTTCTCCTTAGATCGCCATTATTATTTTAACTGCACCATCATCTAATCCAAATGATGATGGCTCATCTACAGTTAGTATATCATTGTTTAAATTACCTTTTAGACAAACAATTTCAAATTCTTCATTGTCAGTAACGACTAGATAGAATTTAGGTGAACTTGTTTTACCTTTCTTTATCTGTGCTTGTTGAATTGTCTTAACAGGCTTAATATCATCGAGTTGACAACGATAGTGAGGGCCACCATCAAAAGGGTCAACTTCGTGAGTATATTTGAATCCAATAGACTCAAGCATTCTCTTAACAGGTTCAGTATCGGCACCAACTTTTCCAACTGCATCTCTAGCTTCTATTGGAAGTAGAGTTTCGTAAATTGTTCCTGAAGGAAAGAGGCTAAGAATGAATTCCTTATTCTTACGACTCAGGACATCGGCATCATGATATTCCATATTTAAGAATCGACGACCGATAGCTTCCCAAAGAGGGGATTTCCCGTCGGCATCAAATGGAGGCATAAGCTCTGAGTGAATTGTTTCTTTAAATCGATCTCTATTTAGTCCCATATAGAGAAAACGTGAAAATGATAAGACTTTTCCAAGCTTAAATGGATTACCTCGATATGTAGGGTCGAGGATAAGGCCACCGATTTCGGTTGGGCCGTCTGTATCATAGCCAAGCTTTAGCGTGCCGTGGATGAAGCCAGTATTAATTGATTCTGAAAATTTATTTTCTTGTCCTACCTTTAAATAAAAGTGAGGTTCTTCTTCATCGCCATGTCTAGCGTGAATCATTGAGCAGCCAATGACTCGAGAAGATTCAAGATCTTCCAGAACAAAAATGTAATGATCATTTGAAAGATTATCACTTTTTTGTTTGAAAGATCTTAGAGAGCTTTCTATTTTTGAGCTAATTAGCTCTTTGTCTGGGGGAAGGTTAATAAATGTATAGAGACCTGAAAGGTCATACAAGTCTTCTAAGTCATCTGCTCTTACGGGTCTTATCTTAAACATCTAGTCTTCCTATTTAATTCTATTTAATTTGTTCAAGTACGGTTTTTTCGATAATTGAGATAATGTCATCAATATGTTCATCAGTCATTGCTAGAGGCAATAGGAGACGAACTCTCGTCGGCTCTTTCCCCGCCATAAAGGCAATAATTCCATTGTCGAATAGGCTCTTCACAAAACTCGATACAGTTTCAGTTGTAGAATCTCCAACTTCAAATGCAATCATTGTTCCGACTCCTCCAACATAAGTAATCTTATCTTGGCAAGAATTCTTCATAAGATGTGTAAGCCTTGAAATAAACTTATCTTCTAGCTCTTTAATTCTTCCATTTTCACCATAGAAGTTTCCTTCCGTAAGGTATTTAACAAGCTTGCTACCTGTTGATAGTGCAGAAACTGAACCATTGAATGTTCCAGCAATAAGTCCTGGTTTAGGGTTTAGTTCTTCGCTAAATAGAACACCACATACTTGTAGCGCCTTTCCAACTGAAACGATATCGACGTACTTATCGAGACCCATTGTTTGGAATGCAAATAGTTCTCTTGTGCGTCCAAAAGTTTGAACTTCATCAACCCAAATATAGATACCTTTCTTCTTTGCCCACTTAAAGATTTCTTCATAGTACTCTTTTGGACCAAAAATAAAGCCACCTTCTCCTTGAATAATTTCAAGCATAAGTGCGCAATGTTGATTCGGGTACTTTGAAGTTACTTCTTCTAGTGCTGCTAGTGTATTCTTTAACGATTCTTCTGGGTTGTTTTGATCAAAGTGCGGAACGTGATCAACATCCAGAGACTTTGGCATACCTTGGCGGTAGTTTGCATTATGTGTAATGTCTTGAGTTGCTACTGAGCGACCTGCGAAAGCCTTTTGAAAAGCGATTACACGGTAAGCAGGATCTTTCTTTTGCCAAACAAGCTTAAGTGCCAAGTCATTTGCGAAACTTCCTGATCCCGTAAACCAAAAGTGCTTCAGGTTACTTGTTTCAACGGCCTTAAGTAGATTACTTGTTAGTTCAATGGCCTGTGGGTACGGTTGTAGGTTTCCACACATTACCGTATCACCTAGAGCTGCTTCAAGGTGTGACTTAATATATATAGGGTGAGAGTGACCAAGTAGGTTAGGTCCAATACCACCAATTAGATCGTATTTCACTGATCCATCAATAAGTTCAGTAAAAGGCCCATGACCACGTCCTGAAGAAACGTAATTGAAGTAAATTCCCTTTCCTCTTTCTTGGTTATATTTCTTTAAAGTGTCTTCAACTAAGTGCTTCTTTTCTTCCAGAGGGCCACGAACTTCCATGAAATTCTTTTGCTCCTTAAGAATCGAAGAAAATAGTTTATCAAACTGATCATTTATTTCGTTATTTCTTACACCGTATTCCATATCCAACCTCTTTTTATGTGGTAGAATTATCACTCACTTGCAAACGCTACAAGCCAAATAGATAATAAATTTATGTCAGATACTAACACAGGAAATCCACTAAAAGAATTAGAAGACCTTTATAAAAATAAAGATTATGAGGGCTATAAGAATCTCTTGATTAAGAATAAAGATTTGTTCGTCGACGCGCAGTATTTCTATAATTTGGGCACTGCGTATCTCAAGTTAGAGGACATTGGTGCTGCCCGATTAAACTTAGAGAAGTCTTATCAGTTAGGGCAACAAGACAAGCTTGTTACTAATAATATCAACTATATTAAATCGC
Organism: Halobacteriovorax sp. CON-3; assembly: GCF_043196995.1. NCBI lineage: Bacteria > Pseudomonadati > Bdellovibrionota > Bacteriovoracia > Bacteriovoracales > Halobacteriovoraceae > Halobacteriovorax > Halobacteriovorax sp. CON-3. Next base: position 1,886,962 of record NZ_JBEBNA010000001.1, on the reverse strand, counting down.
ACTATGACCTTGTGAGTCAGGATGTGAACTTCGTTGCTAAAGCAATGGATATTCCAGCTGTTTACTTTACTAGCTTTTCACTGATTCTTTTAATCATTACATTAATTTTGAATTTGAAGACAAAGCTGCACAAGGCCATTATTTTCACTTTCTTTCTGATCTCTTTGACGCCGCTCATTTTTAGCAATGTCTATTTGAAAGGTAGTTACAAAAATGCCATTGTTATGAAGAATGCTGATATCTTTGAAGGACCTTCATCAATTTTCGAACACAATCAAATTGCTAAAGAAGGCCTAAGAGTTATCACTTCTAAGAAAAACGATAATTGGTTCTTTATCTATTGGCCTAGCGAAGCTAAGGGATGGGTAAAAGCTGAAAATATTGAATTCTATTAAAGGCCAAGTATGACTGAAAAGTATTCAAAAGAAGATCGCATTGACATTAATTTGATAAAATTTTTGTGGTCTATCAATCCTCTCGTTAAAAGTAATAAGGTAACAATTCCGTACTTATTGAGGGATACCGTAATTCTAAGAAGCTTAGGGGAGTTTGAGCTTTTTCAGTTATCAAAATACTTTCATAAAAGAACCTATGAAAAAGGTGAAGTCATTTTTAAAGAAGGTGATTTTGGTATTGGTTTCTATATTATTGTTTCTGGTCGAGTTGAGCTTTCAACGGAGAGAAACGGAAAGAAATTTCATGTAACAAATCTTGATCGCAAGGACTACATGGGAGAAATTGGTCTTTTAGAAGACGGTCACAAGAGATCAGTGACAGCAACTGCTGCTGAACCACTGGAGCTTCTTGGGATCTTCAAACCAGATGTACAATTAATGATCTCAGAAAGGCCGGCCCTTTCTTCAAAATTTTTACAGGCCATGAGTGAACTTGTTGTAAAGAAACTTCATATTCTAGCTCGTGAAATTAGAAAGCTTAAGGTTGAAAACTCTCACTTGAAAGATGAAGTTGTTAACTTAAAAGAAGAGATTGCTAAGAATGACTAGTAATGATCGCCTCAGGGCCATTATCTTCGGATTATTTATCGTCTCTTCGATGTTGTTATTTTTCGTTTTTCCACGAGTCGCAACACCGTTACTAATTTGTTATGTACTAACACTTATTCTAAATCCACTTCTCTTATTTTTTGAGAGGTTTGGAATTAACCGTACCGCTTCATCAGCACTAGTTGTAACACTTCTACTCTTTTTAACGATCTATCCTATCGTAAAGGTAACACCTTTAATGGTTAGTGAAGTTAATAACCTCGAAGTCTATATTCCAAAAGTTGAAAGCTTTCTTAAGTCTGTATATGCACAATTGCAGGCCTTTGTAGCTGAACGTACTGGTTACCACTTAAGTAGTGGCTACCTCCTACAGTCAATGAATTTTATTAAAGATGAATTTAGTGCATTTGTTCTTTTAGTTCCAAAGTATCTAGGTTCTGCACTTGAGCTTTTCTTTATTGTGCCACTTTTCTTATTCTTTACTTTAAAAGATATGCGAAATTTCAGAGAGCGTGTCACAAGACTTCTTCCAAATAAGTATTTTGAAAAACTTTACCATCTCTCATTTCAATTTAATCGCCAGATTGGTGACTATATTCTAGCGAAAGTAATTGAGGCCAGTATTTTAGGAATCATTATTTTTACAGGACTATTTTTTCTCGATATTAGATTCTCTCTTCTTTTTGGCCTCCTTGCAGCAGTGACAAATATTATTCCTTACCTGGGTCCAGTATTTGGTGCAATTCCTGCATTTATTTTTATTGCGGCAGAATATGGTATGGGAACTCACTTTGGTGGGGCCCTAATTCTCTACTTAGTTGCAAACGTAATTGATATCGCAATCGTCTTTCCACTGCTTGTTTCTAAGATTGTTGACCTTCACCCTGTGCTTGTTGTGGTGAGTGTTATCCTTGGATCACAGCTTCTAGGAATCACTGGAATGATCATTTCAATTCCACTTGCAGCAGCCGCTAAACTTCTTATAAACCAGATGCTTAAGGACGTATACGAAGAGCGTTATTAGCTTTGACGGGCCTTGCTAGAAAGTGCTAGAATTGCCTCTATAGGGGGCAATGTGCACAAACTTATATCTATCATTTTCATTCTACTAATGACGTCATGCGCAGTTAATCGTCCGCAAGGAAGTACTGAAGCTGAGGTACTATTTAAAGAAGCTGAAAGACTAGTTAAATCTGAACGCTATATTATGGCGCTTGAAAAACTTAATAAAATTAAATCTCAATATCCATATAGTTACTACGCAACATCTGCTGAACTTATGCAGGCCGATATTCTTTATAAGCAAGAAAACTATGAAGAGGCCGCTGCTGCATACTTACTATTTAAGGACTTTCACCCAAAGCATCCTAAAATGGATTATGTTACTTTCAAGATCGCTGAAGCTTACTACAAGCAAAAGCCTTCGACATTTGATCGTGATCTAACACCTGCCAAGCAGGCCATCAAGTACTTCAATGAACTTAGAAGTCTATATCCTCAGTCTGAATATCTAAAAGATGCCAGAGAGAAAATTGATGAGTGCTATAAGATGATTAAAGATAAGGAGTTATATATTGCTAACTTCTACTTTAGAACAAAGGATTGGCAATCGGCTTCATTTCGTTATGAACAGCTTCTAGCTCAATTTAGTGATGATACTGTTAAAAAGTTAGCAAGTGATCGCCTTGTTCACATTGGTTTAAAAAGTGCTAGACCTGAATTATGTGAATTGGTTTTTAAAAACTATCGCTACTTATACAAAGATAAAGATCTTTCTAACTTAAAGAAAGACGTTAAAAAGTGTATGGAATAGGGGACTTTGACTATGATGAAATCTTTTGAACAAGAAAAATTATCAAAGAAGGCCAAAGTTGCTTTTGAAAATCGTGAGTATAATAAAGCGATCTCAATCTATAATGAGCTTTTAGAGATTGATGCTAAAGATGCTGATGCTCTTTTTAATATTGCTAATATCTTTCATTTAACAGGAGAGATCTCAAAAGCAATTAAGGCATTTAAAAAAGTATTAGAAGTAAGACCAGATCATACGGATGCAGCAGTTAGTCTATCAGTTCTTTATAATGATATTGGTCAATACGAAGAAGCGAGTAAGATTTTTCAAATCGCGTCTCAAAAAGTTAAAGTGAACTCAAAGAGCGCTGAACTTAATGATAATCACATCGATAGAAAATTTGCGATCAAGCACTATGAATTAGCTGATCTATACCTAACATATAATCGTTATGATGAAGCCTTATTTGAATATGGAAAAGTTTTAAAGCTTGATCCGTCTAATCTAGAAGCAAGAGTAAAGATGGCCAAGGTTTATGCAAAGAAAGGTTTTGTGAATAAGTCTTTTGAAGAACTATCTAATTTAAAAAATGAAAGGCCCGATTACCTCCCGGGAAGAATTGCTCTAGGTGTTCTACACTATGGTAAAGGTGATATCTTAAGTGCGACTAGCGAGTGGGAAAAAGTTATCTCTGTTGATCCACTTAATAGTGAAGCTCAGATGTATTTGAATTTTGCAAAGAATGCGACTGAAACAACTCTTTAAAAATATCTAAAATTTGAAAATAAAAAAGCACCATTACTGGTGCTTTTCTTTTATATGATTTCTTTTGGGAAATTGAATTAAGCTTCTGCTGAATGATCAACTGAAGTTTCTGTTGAAGATGATTGCTCAACAACAGTTGGCTCTGTAACAACACTTACATTCGTACGAACTGAATCATCAGAGTGGAAATTCATGATCGACTTTTTAAGTGCATTATACATTTCAAATTTTACTTCTAGCTTATTGTCTTGAAGAACAATTTGACGAGCTTTGTGTGAATCATTGTTAATAATGATTGGTGCCTTTAGGTTTGCAGACATTTGAGTTACATCCGTTGGAATAGTTAGGATTGTATAAACGCTTGCATTAGAAAGATTTTCTAGTTTCAGGCTATTAAGTTCAGCCGGTAGTAGGCTGATTGAATAATCTTCTTTAAAAATTTTTGGCTCAATGATTGGGAATGCTGTTGCACCGTCATCTGTTGATTGTAGCCATAGGATTAGAGTCTGATCACCTGGATCAACAACAAAGAAGTCCTTAAGGTTCTCAAAACCAAGAATACCTTCTTCGAACCTGATGATATCTTTATTGTTAACTTCTAATTCCCCAAATCGTGTTGTGCTTACTTTCACTGTCGTTCCTCCGAATTCAAGTTTAAGAACTTGATAACAGATTTTAACAGCCGTAGGGGCAAAAGAGCAAGCGGAATTTATTTCTTATTGCGCAACGCATCCGTTAAGTCAGATAGACTTTCTGGGCCAGCTTGGGAAGCTTCGTAATTTTGTTCCTGGATAGCTTTATAGACTTCTTCGCGGTGAATTTTTGTTTCTTTTGGGGCCTTAATACCAAGACGAACTTGTTTGCCTTTAATTTGCACAACGACAATCTTAATATGATCGTCGATCGCTATACTTTCCCCTAGCTTCCTTGTTAAAACCAGCATTTCACATCCTCAATTTTGAACCGTCCTGATTCATCAGGTAATGGTTCATATATTATCCATAACTTTAAAAATCAAGTAAAAAATCAACTAAATAAAAAAAAAGTAGCAGCAGCGTGTTAGCGTAGAAAGTCCAATAGGTTCTTGTTTAAAAGGCCTTCAGAAGTTTTGTACGCAGTTTTCAAGATCTCTTGCTGACGCGTGATGTCTGAGAATAATTCAGTAACATCTGCATCGACGAGCTTGCTCTTTCTCTCCATATTGTCGATATTATTTGCATCAATCGTGTTCACATTTGTCATAACTGAACTTGCGACTGATCCTACACGTGTTCGTAATGTAACGAGACGTGTTACTGCTGTATCAAATTTTTCTAAAAGATTTTGAATTTGATCAGCGTCATTATTTTCTAAAGAGATTGCAAGTGAATCAAGAAGACCAAAAAGGTTAGCTGACTCTTTATACTTGCCGGCATCTTCCCCAATTTGAGTTGATGCGATCTCTCGATTGTTTTCTTCGGACATAATCTCGCGATTTTTACTTTTTTCTCGCGAATCCGCCATTTCTGGAAATTTTTCTAGGGGGTGGTTAACTTGTGAATCTGTTTCAGATTCGGCCATGAATACTTCTTTACCGTGCAGGTTAACCTGAACAAAGAAGTCTTTTCCAACTTCAAGAGTTATATGGCCATTGTCACCCTGGTACTCACCATTTTCATTAAACGGAGTATCAAGCGTTTTAAAACCTGAGAAAATATAGCGTTGTCCAACACGTTTATTTGCAATTGAAAGGGCCAGATTCTTTAGTTGATGTACTTCGTTTGCAACGTTATTTCTAACATCTTCATTGTAGATATCTGAAGACTGCGCAATAGCAATCTCTTTGGCCTTACCCATAATATCCGTTAGATTTTCAAGAGCTTTTTCTGTGATATTTAATTGAAGAAGTGCGAAGTCTGCATTTCTTTTAAATTGAGAATTATCTTTGGTTACACTAGAGATCTGTAGTGCTTCAATATTTGCTGCAGGATTATCTGAAGGTTTACGCATACTCTTAAGAGTCGTACCCTTCATTTGCAGGTCTTCCATCTTAGACTTGTGCTTGTTAAGCGTATGCCTAATTGAAAGAGTCGTTGAATTTTCTGACACTCTAGTCATTTTTCAATAATCCTATTTACTGCTTAATTGATAAGACAGTATCAAACATCTCGTTTGCAGTTTTCATTACTTTAGCAGCAGCTTCATATGCGTGCTGGTACTTAATCATATTTGCCGCTTCCTCATCGATCGAAACACCACTAATTCTTTCTCGAATTGAGTTTGCTTGTGCTAGAAGACCTTCTGATTGTTCAGCGTCTAGCTTGGCCTTACCTGTTTCAAGTCCAACATTACCTACTGTTTTAAGGTAGTCCTCTTCTAGTGTTGCTGTACCACCTGACATTAGCCTTTCATGCTGTAGCTTAGAGATTGCAATAGCAACTCGGTTATCCCCGGGACTATTTGGAGATAGTGCAGTAGCAATATTCGAAATATCTGATTTGATTGCATCACTTAGGTCAATATTAAGTGCTGCTCCCTCTACTTGCATTGGGGTAGAGAAGAAGTTATTTCCTGTTGTTGGGCCTTTATTATCCATTGCAACAGGATTACCGTTAGCATCTGTTTGAATCTCACGGTTAACATATCCTCTTCTGTGGATAGCGTTTACGTAATTCATAAATTCAAATGCTGTTTGGTCTAATTTTTCTTTCAGTTGTTTAATGTCGTTATTTCTAACTTTAATTACAGCACCTAGTGAGCCACCTTGGAATTTTTCTGTAATTTGCTGACCTGAGCGGCTTGCCCAGAAAATCTCCATTGAACCATCTTGGCCATTCGTCGATTCATCTTTTCCAAATACATATGTTCCAAGCTTTTGTGCTTGAGCTGCTGTAACAAGTGTACCAACCCCAGGGGATTGAACGTTATAGTTTCCACGCTCATCTTGATATGTGTGAATTTTTATAATTTTTGATAATTCTTTTACTGATAGATCTCGTTGATCTCGAAGATCTCCGGTTTCATCACCAGTTGCTTCAAGCTCGCGAATTTTTCTGTTTAAAGTCGCAATAGAGTCGATATGCTGATTGGCATCTTTAACAGAGATCATAATCTTGTCATCAATGCTTTTTGAGATCTCGTCTAGAGTCTCTGCGATTCTTCTAAAGTCTTTTACAATTAATTGTGCTTTATCACGCACAACTGAACGTACTGTTTCGTTCTCTGGTTGATTTGCAAGATCACGAAACGAGTTAAAGAAATTATTGAGAATTTGATTGAGTCCTTCGTTGTCGATTTCATTAAAGATATCTTCAACACGACTCATTTGTTCTGCTCTATTATTGTAGTAGGATTCACTACTTTGACTGTCACGTAATTTTCTTTCTACAAATTTATCGTGAACACGATTGATACTTTTAATTCTTGTACCACTACCAGTTATTAAACCATCTTTGATAAGTGGCATATTTGATTGCTGGTGAACACGCTGACGAGAATACCCTTCTGTATTCGCATTGGAAATATTATGTGACGTCACCTCTAGTGATTTCTTAGAGGCGTTGAGTCCTGTATTCGCAATGTTTAACAGACGTGTAGACAAATAATCTCCAATTAAGGATTTCGCTCAAGCGATCGTTGCTGAGTGATACCTTTGGCGTTATATGTAGATACTGTCTTAGTACCCATTGCACTTTCTCTGATCTCACGAAGAGAGTTTAGCGCTTTGTTAATAAATAGTTGGTTCTTCTTATTCTGTGTTTGAATCTTTTCAATAATATCTACCAAAAGACTATTAAATCTAAATAAGTGTTTTCCTTCTTTTTCTGCTTCAAACTTAGAGAAAAAATCAACAAGGTCATTGATTGAATTAATCTTTAATTCTTTGTAATCCTTTTGGATATTTGCAAGAATTTGGTTTCTTGCTTTTTCATTTACTTCTATTTTCGAAATGATTTCTGACTTTTCAGAAACCTTTTCTTCTAGCTCATCAATTTTACTGTCAAGTAGGAGAGCGTACTCATCACAAGTTAAGTCAAATAACTTATAGTGAAGCTCACACTGTGACTTCCAGATATCTGTGATTTGAAAGTAATATGTTGCTAGTTGTGTTTTCATTATACTCCGAACTCTTCCCCAAGAATTTTATCTGCCATTTTGTCATAATCCATTTTGTATGTTCCACCTTGGATTTGTGCTTTAAGTGCAGCAATCTTTGCAGAGTTATCAACTTCTGGTGCAGCATCAACTGCTTTTTTGATATGTGCAAAATCTTTTACTGCTTCTGGTATTGAAACTCTGGCATCATTTCTTGTTTGACTATCAATATAAGCTTTCTGAGCAATCGTGTTTCTCTTAATTGGAGCTTGCTTCTGGATCTCTTGTGATCTATCGGCCGTAGTTTTAGCATTTGGAAAGAAACTTGATCTCGTATTTGTTACACTACTCATACTTTACTCCAATTTGTTTTGCCTGCTTCATTGCTATTGATTGAGAAGGTTGAGTTGGTCCTTCTTCAATTCGAATTTGGTTCTGTGCATATTTATTTTTATTGTCCAAATAGTTTTGATAATTTTGTTCATTCCTCATATGCTTTGGATAAATCTCATTCAAAATCATCTTCTGTATTTGGCTATCTTCTTTGACAAGTGCTTTAGCACGCTCACTTGTCATAAGACCGTTATAGAAATTACCAGCTGTACTTTGCACGCCACTGTTTAGCGACTTAGTCATTTCTTTAACCATTAACTCGTTAAATTGTGCTTCTAGCCCTTGGGCTGCACCTTTGATCTCTTCAGGAATATATTTGTCAGAATTTGCAGGACGAACAGAATTTTGTGCGTTTCTGTTTTGAATTTGTGGTCTATGAATTTTGATTTCATTCATAATACTCATCCTGAGTTTCTGGCCGTTCAATCCTTGAAAAGCCCATTATCATTAATATTTTAACATTTTTTTTAGTTTTTTTATACCTAGCTCTAAAAAATGGTAAAAAATGCTATTTGACATTGAAAGTTAAATTAGCTCAATTTCTCCAACTAAAGCACCGTTTCTCTTAAGTGCTTGAAAAATCGAAATTAAATCTTCCGGTGTCGCACCTAGTGCATTAAGGCTTTTAACCAGATCATTTAGTGTAGTTGTCTTGTCAACTAAGCGAACATTTCCTTCGCCACCATCTTTCTTCTTGTCATTCACTTGGATATTAAGTCCACCATGTGAGATCGCTACCGCTTTAACTGTAATGTCTCCACCAGCAACAATAGTACCCGTTCGTTCATTGATGATAATTTTAGCAATGCGATCTGTGTGAACTTTGAAATTTTCGATGATCGCTAAAAGTTGGACGATTTTTCTTTGGTACTGTATTGGTACAATAATATCAACAGTGTTTGAGTCTTTTGCTATGGCATACTTTCCACCTAGCTCTTGATTGATTGTTTTCTCAATTCTGGCAGCTGTTGTGAAGTCAGGACTCTTAAGTGCTAGTCTCAATGATTTTTTCTTATCAAAGTCTAATTGTAATTCTCTTTCAACAATTGCTCCCTGTGGGATAAGTCCTGTTGTCGCAAATTTCTTACCATTTTCTAGGCCACCAATTGAAATTGAACCATTTGCTACGGCATATACATTTCCGTCACCACCTTTAAGTGGAGTGATAAGAAGAGTACCTCCAGCAAGTGATGAAGCATCACCAATCGATGAAACTTTTACATCCATTTTTTGCCCAACTCGGCTAAAAGATGGAAGTTCTGCTGTCACAATTACGGCCGCAACGTTCTTTGAACTAATTTCATTTTGTGGATTAAGTCCAAGCTTTTGAAACATACGTTTAAGTGAAGTATTTGTTACTTCTCCACCACCATCACCAGTTCCATTTAGTCCAACAACTAAACCATAACCAACGATAGGGTTTTTACGAACGCCCTTAACATCAACTAGGTCTTTCAAACGACTCATCTTTGCCTCAATATGAGTTCCAAAAGATAAAAGGATAAGACCGAAAATTAACTTTTTAAACATTAATTACCTCAATACCGTTACAGAGCTTTCTAAAAATTTTGTCGAATCAATTGTATCGTCTTCATTAATATCTTTGCGTGAGATTAATGCTTGTAATTCAACTAGGTGTTTACGATTTTTAAAGAGAACATTTTTTTGTCCTCGTACAAGTAGGTGATCACGACTGATCTCTTCAACAATAACACCCGATATTTTGTCATGAACTTTATTTGATGCACTTGTGTCTTCACCCTCTTCAGCTCCGGCTCCTGCAGGTGCTTGTGCCTGACCTGGTGTAGTCGCTGCTGTCGTGCTTTCAGGATTTTGCCCGGCAAGTGTTGGCATCGGTGGGAAGGCCCTTTTGAGCTCCATTGTAATATCATTCTTAAGTCGAGTCTGAACGTTTACTAGAATAATATCGCCGTTTCTCTTCCATTTATTTTTTGTAAATAGGTAGTTCTCATTCCCATTACCGGCCCAAAGGCTGCCTGTGTTTCCATGATCATGGAAATTATTTGCAGTTACTCTTTTTGGTTGTTGTTGCTGTTGTTGACGTTGAGATAATTGATTATTGTTATATCTTCTTTGCACCTGTGGTGCCATGTTTGGAGTATTTGCCGAAGTCTGTCTTCTATCCCCATAAGAGTTACGATATTGATCGAATGTATTATCAACGTTTGCTCTTTTTTGTTCGAGCTCTCTTTGGTTAACACCATCCAGTTCATTATACATTTTGTTAATGTAGTTAGCACAAGATGTCGTTAGTAGTGCTAGTGTTAAAAATAAAATTTTTCTCATAAATCTACCTTCACTTCATTGAGTCCAATTACTTTCGCTGTGAATACCTTGTTAGTTTTTACATTCTTCACTTTTATGAAATCTTGTAACTTGCCTGTCGACATTGGTAGCGCTTGGCCAGTTAGTTTAATTCCATTGCTATTAAGGATTACTTTTACCGGAACACCAAATGTCACTAGATTAATAGGGGAGATGTCTCTTTTATTAATCGTCTCACCTGGCGAGATAACTTTATTTGATTTGTAGAAAGCAATTTCATCTAGATTCTTAAAAACGGCCTTCTCATCTGTTGTATAAATTGTCTTTTCTTCGACATTATTTGTGTTGATCGACTTAAAGCTAAGGCCAATTTCATTCTTGGCAACAACCGCCTTAACTGGCTTTTGAACAACGATATCAAACCACTTCGTCATACCATCTAATGAAATCTTTAGTTTGTTGTGACCAAGCTTATTACAGTCATTACACATCAACTCGAGTGTTGTTAAATTATCAGTTGTTATTGATTTAATTGGTGTTCTCGATTTGAATGAAATTTTCCAATCATCTTGAATTGTAAATTGTGTTTTGATTGTCTCATCTAAATTGATGATTACTGCATCTTTAGTTAGAAAATTAATATCATTCTCTTTTAAGTCTCGGCTGTGATTTAAATAGAAATTACCACGTGCTGAAATAAGAATTTCATTAAGAATTTCAAGTTGAGAACGATTACAATTTTCAGACTTGTAAGTAATTTCAGAATTCTCGATACGATAGTTTTTTTGCGCCATCGATACTTCACAATTACTTGCAAAAGAAAGGCCTGTAATAAATGTTAAAAGAATTAGTTTAAACACTCTCTCTCTTCTTCCTATTATCTTGTAATATTGTTAACAGTTTGTAGCATTTGATCCGCTACTCCCATTACCTTAGAGTTCATCTCATAGGCCCTTTGCGCCTTAATAAGATCCGTCATTTCATTCATAAGACTTACATTGGCCATTTCAAGAGCTCCTTGTTGCATCGAACCTGTATTATTCGTTCCCGCAATACCTTGAATTGGTTGGCCACTCGCAGTTGTTTGACGATAGAAGTTACCTCCATCGTTATGAAGACCTGGGTTATTAACAAATGTGAATACTGGGATTTGTCCAACGACTTGCGGCTCTACTTGTCCATTAAAGTATGCTTCAACTGTTCCATCATTACCAATGCTAACCGTTGCAACACCTGGTGGGAATGTTATCCCTGGAAAGATTTGGTAGCCTTGCTTTGAAACAAGTTGACCTTGAGCATTTACATTAAATGCACCATCTCTTGTATAAACGATTTGTCCATTTGGTTTAATGATTCCAAAGAAACCGTCACCATTAATCATTAGATCAAATGGGTTATTTGTTACTTTAGGTGCACCTGCTGAAAAGACTTTTCTTACACCACTGATTTTCGACCCTGAACCAACTTGTACACCAACAGTGTAATTTGAGTTTGCATCTGAGCGTGAGCCAGCTTCAGTGATTGTTTCATACATAAGATCTTCTGATTCAGCTCTTTGCTTTTTATATCCGATGGTATTTAAGTTAGCGACGTTATTTGAGATCGTGTTAACGTGCATCTCTTGTGTCGCCATCCCTGTTGCTGCAATATTTAGGGCCTTCATCATTCCAAATGAATAGCGGGCCATGAGTAGGAATGTAATAAATAGAATAATATTTTTCATACTACCTCAAAATTTGATCATTTCATTAACTGACTTAGAGCTAATTTGATCATAAGTTTTAATTGCTTTTTGTATTGATTCAAAATGACGGTGAGCTTTGATTAACTCTGACATTTCTGAAACGGCGTTAACATTAGATTGCTCGATGAAACCTTGGTGAACGGAAGTATTAATCTGTTCTTTAAGGTTGCCTTCATTATTATTGATATACAGTGAGTTGCCCTCTTTTCTTAAGGCGTGCATATCGTTAAATTCAGTAATATTTAGAGCTCCAACTTGGTTGTTATTTGCATAGACTGCACCATCAAGAGCGAAGGTGATATTTCTCGTACCTGGTGGAACTGAAATTGGTTGGTTATCTTCTCTATTAAGAACTGGATATCCCTGTTGTGTTGTAATTACACCATCTTGACGAAGAGAAAGCGTTCCACGTCTTGTGTAGCGCACACCCTTTGGTGTTTCTACTGCCAAGAATCCATTTCCGCGCAGACCAATATCAAGTGGGTTACTCGTTGGAGAGAGTGTTCCTTGAGTAAAATTTGTGAATGATCCATCGACCTTTACCATCGCGTGTTCAGCTCCATAGCTACGATAGAAGTCTTCTGGTGCCCATTCTTTATTTGGTAAATCAATATCTTCAACACCTTTATCTAGTGCTGTTAAATACTCTTTAAATGCGAGTTGATCTTTCTTAAATCCAGGCGTGTTGGCATTTGCAACATTATTGGCAATTGTATCAACTTTCTGTTGTTGTGCGATTGCACCGGATAGCGGTACCCATAGTTCTTTCATCTGCCCTCCTGGCAAATTCTTCTTTAACTATACCAACCAGGGTGCCAAATTACCTACATAGGTAAAAATGACCCACGATGTAAGTAGTGATTATCACACCTTTTTATTTAAAGAACATGCAAAGTATGGGAATATTAGTCCATATAGGATTTAATAACGTTAAGAAAATGACACGGTGAAATATGGCCAAGAAAATTGATATTGAACAGAACTTAAAAAGATTAGAAGAACTAGTTCATGGACTTGAATCAGGTGAACTTACTCTTGATGACAGTCTAAAAAACTTCGAAGAAGGTGTGAAGCTATATACTGATAGCAAGGGCTACCTTGAAAAAGTGGAAAAGAAAGTTTTAGAACTTACAGATAAATTAGAAGAAAAAGAAATTGAATAAGTTAAACTTCATTCTTATATTTTTAGTTTTCGTTTTTTTGAGCAACACTTGTCAGACTCAACCAGAAGAAGAGCAAAGAGTGGTGACAATCTCAGTTGATGCTGAAGAGACAAATGTCATACCTTCAGTCGATGAAAAATCGTCATATACTGAGTATGGACCTGGACAAGTTAGTGGTGGTACACATCAAAGCTTAAAAAGTGAACGTATTAATACAGTGGGTATTATTATTGGTGCCAGTGAAAATTTTAATACTGATGTAATGGATTATGTTTCATGTCTTATGAAGAATGATGTGAAAATTAATTTTGTTGCGGGTATTGGAAGTTCTTCTGCGATTGCGGCCATGCTTTCACAAACAAAAAAGCCTGAACTTGTTAAGTGGAAATTTTTTAGATTAAAAGAACGAAATGATGCGAATGAAGTAATTGAAAATCTAAAGATCAACGCTAGGGCAATCAAGAAATCTAGCATTGCCTATTATCTTACAAATGTTGCAGCAAATGGAAATATTACCTTCAATACGAAAGGTAATATTATTGATGGTGTAAAAAATAATATTGAAAATAATAAGAAAGTGCTCGCCGCTCAAATTGAAATTACTTCAGAAGACATCTCTCGTCTAATTGCCCAGAGAGTGTTCGTCTTTGCATATGATAAAAACTTATCGGTTTCTAAAAATCAGATAAATGGTAAAATGATTCAAATCAATATGCCTAAGCAGAATTATAGCTTAATGAAGAAGTGTGAAATTATAAAAGAGAATTTATGAAACATTTAAAAAGATTATTAGTATTAACGTCCTTCTTGGTTTTATTTGGAGGATTATTTGTCTTCTCGATACTAGTATATTTTTCTTTTACATTACCTAAAATTAGTAGTCTTGCAGATTACAACCCACCAATTAAATCAAAGATCTTATCTAAGGATGGGGTCGTTCTCTATAATATTGGTAAAGAAAATAGAGAGGTCGTGGAATTTAATGAAATCCCTCCACGTATTGTTGATGCGTTCTTATCAGCAGAGGATTCAAATTTTTATAACCACGATGGTGTTGATTATTTTGGAGTTATGAGAGCTCTTATTGCAAACCTTAAGGCAGGACGTGTTGTACAAGGTGGTTCAACAATTACTCAACAGGTTGCAAAATCTTTACTACTTTCATCAGAGCGTTCAATCACTAGAAAGATTAAAGATTTCCTTCTCGCTCAAAAAATTGAAAAAAGATTTAATAAAGAAGAAATTCTTTTTCTCTATTTAAATCAAGTATATCTTGGTGGTGGATACTACGGTGTTAAGTCGGCATTTCGCGGCTATTTTAATAAAGAGTTAAATGAAGCAACTGTGGCAGAGTCTGCACTTATTGCAGGACTTCTTGTTGCTCCAGGAAAGTATTCTCCTTACCGTAATCCACAACATGCTAAAACGAGACAAGCCTACGTTCTTGGCCGTATGTTTGCGAACAAAAAAATAACTAAAGAAGAGTATCAAGAAGCACTTCAAGAAAAAATAAAGTATCAGCTTAGAAGAAATAGTCCTTTCCTTGCGGGCTACTTTACGGACTGGGTTAGAAGACAGGCAATTGATATTGTCGGTGAGGAAAAGTTTCTTACTGAGGGATTTACTGTTCAAACAACTCTAAATTATGACCTTCAAAAAACGGCCGAAGAAAATATTAAGATAGGTGCTGACGAAATTGATAAGCGTCAAGGGTTCCAAGGGCCAATAGGTCACATTGAATTAGAAGAGCTAGACAAATATATCGAAGAGTTTCGAGTTGAGTTATATAAAGATAAGTCAAATTACTTCACTCTTACTGAAAATAATGAAAGAGAGTATGAGCTTCAACTAAAAGAAGATGAGCTTGCTGTATTGAAAGACTTTACTCAAGAGCAACTATCGAAACTTTATTCTTCAAGGTTTTATCCTGGATATAGTTCAGAAGATCAATTACTTGGTCAGTTAGAAAAAGATAAATTATATAAGGCCGTTGTTCTGCGCTTAGATAGACGCATGAGAAATATCATTATTTCTGTTGGTGGTATTACAGGTGTGATTCCTTATAAGTCTTATCGCTGGGCCCATGAGAGAAAATATACAGATGCGAGAAAGTACTTCGCATACGTGAAAAACCCAAATGATATCTTAAAGAAGGGTGATATTATTCATGTGAAAATTAAGGACTTCAGCTCAAAATTTTCTGAACACGTATATTCTCAATATGCTAATACTTATAAAAAGCTTAAAGACTATAAGACATTAGAAGAACAAATGTATCTTGAATGTTCACTTGAACAAGAGCCAAAAGTTCAAGCAGCACTTTTAAGTCTTAATCCATTTACTGGGGAAGTTATCTCAATGGTTGGTGGTGTTGATTTTGAAAAGAGTGAGTTTAACCGTGCTCTTCAATCAAAACGTCAGCCTGGCTCGGCCTTTAAACCACTCTTATTTGCGGCAGCACTGGAAAATGGTTATCAACCCAATACTATCATTTTAGATACTCCTGAGGCCCTCGGTGGTGCTAATCAAGCGCTAAATTGGAAGCCTCGTAACTATGATGGAAAGTTTAAGGGGCCAATGACATTTAGAGAGTCTCTTGAGTTTAGTAGAAATATTCCAACAATTAAGATAGCTCTTGATTTAGGAATGAATAAAATTTTCAACTACCTCGATCGTATTAATTTTCATGCCGATATGCCAAATGATATGTCGATCTCTCTAGGCTCTTTTGGTGTTACGCTTCTCGAAATGATTCGTGCGTATTCAATTTTTCCAAACGGTGGGAAGAAGGTTCTTCCTAAATCAATCATCTCAATTACAGATCGTAATGGAAAAGAGTATTTCTTTCAGGATGACTTTGCGACACAGTCCAAACTTGAGTTAGAGAAGCTTGCTAAAGAATCTAAAAACTTAAATCAAACTGATAATGTTCGTGAAAAGGAAAGTGATTCTCATAATGAGTTTGAAAAAGAAGCAGTTAATCCATACTTATTAAATTTAGATGAAGAACAAGTTTATGATCCAAGACTGGCCTATATTATGACAAATCTTCTTAAGGGTGTTGTTCATAATGGGACTGGAAGACGTGCTCTTAGTGTAAGTCAATTCTTAGGTGGTAAGACAGGTACAACGAGTAGTTATGTTGATGCTTGGTTCTTAGGCTTTTCACAAAATATTGTTACTGGTGTTTGGACAGGGATGGATGACAACCAGACAATGGGTTGGCCTGAAACAGGAACTAAGGCCTCGATGCCTATTTGGAAATCATATATGCAACGTTCAATTCAGATCTATGGGGAAAGAGATTTCCAGATGCCAGCTGGTATTGTTAACGTTTCAATTAATAAGAAAACTGGCGAGCTAGCAAATGGCTCAGGATCAAAGTTTTTGGAAAGTTTTGTTGAAGGAACTGAACCTGGATCTAATTCTAAGAATAACTTCTTTAAGAAAGAGGAAAATAGTCAAGAAACAGGTGCAATTCTTGAAGATGATGATTTCTTTAACAATTAATCAAAATATGTAGTAAATTTTTCGATATTTTCTCCGAGAAGGCTAAAGAATAGTTAGTTTCTCGGAGACACTTTGGAATTAGTTCACAAAAACCATAAGACTTATATCTACTTAGCAATAGCATTATCGCTAGTAGTACATATTTCTTTGATGCCTTCAAAACTAACATCTTTTTCATTATCTCTGACAAAGTCTCAAGAGGAAGAAAAGCCTGAGCGAATTCGTCTGAGACTCAATAGAGAAAAGCCACGCCAAATTGTTACAGCTGCTAAGACAAATCAAGAAGTAGCAGATGATGCCAAATACTTGAGTGAAACTAATAATAAGGTTGATCGTGAAACGAAGGCCAAAGAAGTTGCCGCTTTCAATATAGGTGGTGTTGGTAATTCTAAAATCGATCAAAAAAAACAAGGCTCAAAAACTAAGAAGAAAGAGCAGCGTAAAGTAACAAAGTCTAAGACTGGACGAATTAGCTTTGAGGACTTTGCTGTAGCACAAAATTCTCCACTCGAAAAAGATCAAAACCTAGTTAAGGGGACAAAAACTGGTAGCAAGAATCATAGAGGTATTGCCAGTTCAAATGATCATCTTGAAGATGTGAAATTAGGTGACTTCACTAAACTTAATACCGTTGAATATAAGTATTATGGTTTCTACTTTAGAATTAAGCAGCAATTAGAGCAGCATTGGGGATCAACTCTACGACAAAAAATGGAGTCCCTATATCGTCAGAATCGTCGTGGACCTGCGGGAGAAAAGTTTCTAACAAATGTACGCGTTGTGCTTGATAATGACGGGAAAATCATTAATGTAATCGTTAATGGTACTTCTGGAGTAAAAGAGTTAGATGACGCTGCAGTTGAAGCCTTTAATAAAGCTGGCCCATTTCCTAACCCACCATCTGGCCTAGTTAAGAATGGTCATGCAAATATCGATTGGGGCTTTGCTGTTACAAAGAACTAAGGCTTAGTGCTTTGTATTTCCTTTAAGCATCTTTTTAATATTGTTAATACCTTCCATCAGAACGTAGTCAGTCCAAACCTGATCTAATTCTTTTATCGTTTCAACGATTTTAATAGCGGCTTGATCGTAAGAGATACGATCAGTTTCTGCTAATTGTTGAATGGCATTTGAAATAGCTGCAATAGCAGACGAGTTACATGCTTGGTTTAATCTATCCTCATAAGTAGTATCGATCTTCTTCTCTTTACCCTTGATGATTGCCGTATTGATTAGCTGAATAGATTCTTGATTATGCATTTAATACCTGTCTCTATTTATTGATGAACATTGGAGAATGCGAGTATGAAGCCTTAGTAGGACTTCGTAAAGGAAAAAGTTGGTCAATTGAAAATATTTTTAGGTGAGAAATTTGTAAGTTACTGAAATAAAAAAATGCCCTCATTTCGAGGGCATATGTAAGAAATTAAAACAGATTTTATTTTGTTTATTCTTGACAAAGGCTTTCGTATTCTTCGTTTGAAAGAAGATCTGAAAGTTCATCTTGATTAGACATTTTCACCTTAATCATCCAAGACTCATACGGCTCAGAGTTAAGATTGTCTGGTGAATCTGGAAGTTCTTCATTGATTTCTGTAATTGTTCCAGAAACTGGAATATAAAGATCACTTGCTGACTTAATCGATTCTACAACTCCAAAAGTGTCATCTTTAGAGAATTCTTGACCTACTTCAGGTAGCTCAACAAATACGATATCTCCTAGAGAGTTTTGTGCGAAATCTGTAATACCTACTGTTAAGATATCACCTTCAATCTTTGCCCACTCATGTTCTTTTGTATATTTAAGATCAGTTGGAATATTAGTCATTATTTGTGCCCTCCGGTAACAAATGGTTTTGTATGATAGTTTGAATCTATTACATTCTTTCGAATTTGTATTCTAAATTTCTTATTTTCAGGAAATAAATCACGCTTTACTAGACCAAGGCAAATCCCTTGAGAGTTAGTCACAGACATCGTTCCACTAGTTACAACTCCAATGACTTGATCTTGGTCATTTAAGATCTCGTAGCCTTCTCTTGGAATACCTTTATCGATAGAAAGTTTAACAAGTCGATGAGTTGGCGTCGTTTCTTGTAGTGCGTTCTTACCGATGAAATTTTCTTTGTTTAGCTTTACTGTCCACTTAAGGGCCGAATCCAGAGGAGTTAACTCATCATTTAACTCGTGACCGTACAGTGGATAGCAAACTTCCAGTCTTAGAACATCACGTGAAGCAAGTCCACAAGGAGTAACTCCTGCTCCAAGAAGTTCTGACCAAAGTTTTTGAATTGTTTCATGTGAACCAAAAACTTCAAATCCATCTTCACCTGTATAGCCAGTTCTTGCCATGATAACCGGAGCATCATTCCAAGCACTTTCGTATGCTGAGTAATAAGCAGCGCTTGTTACTGAGTCAAAGCCTAGTTTAGACAGAACTTCTTCCGTTTTAGGACCTTGAATAGCAAGTAAAGAATAGTCTTCTGACTGGTTTGTTAGTTCAATATTAAAACCTTCAGTTTTTGATGAAATCCAATCCCAATCTTTATTGATATTTGCAGCATTTACACAAATTAAAACTTTTTGAGCTTCTAATTTGTAAGCAATCAGATCATCAATAACTGTTCCGTTTTCACGACAAAGTGGTGAGTAAACAGCTTTGCCAGTTTCAGCATTTGTAAAATCATTAGTAATAATATAGTCAACGAATGCTACTGCATCTGGCCCCGTTACAAAGAATTCACCCATGTGAGAAACATCGAAAACACCGATGTTACTTCTTACGGCTTCAACTTCAGCTTTTACGCCAGCATATTGAATCGGCATTTCATAACCTGCAAAGTCTGCCATTTTTGCCTTAAGGTCGCGATGCGCCTGTGTAAGTGATGTTTGTTTCATAAATTTCCTTAGGTTTTATTTCTTAGCGGCGCTAATTAAATTCTGAGAGACACTGAAAATAGTCATTGGACCAATTCCTTTAGGAACTGGAGTAATGGCCGCTAATTGATCTTTAATATTTTCAAAATCACAATCACCGCAAAGCTTTCCTTCGCTGCTTCGATTGATACCAACATCAAAGACAACTTGTGATTGATCATTTCTAAAGTACTCTTTAGTAAAGAGTTTAGGTGAGCCAATGGCCGTGATAATAATATCTGCAGACTTAGTTAGCTCTTTTAAATTTTGTGTTTTCGAATGCGCAAGTGTAACTGTTGCATTCAAGTTTGTTAGTAATAATGAAAGTGGTTTACCAACAATAAGACTTCTACCAACGATAACAACATTCTTTCCTGAAAAATCTACTCCGTAGTACTTGGCCATTGTCACAATGCCTTTTGGTGTACAAGGAATCATTGATGTTTCGCCAAGTTGGCCTCGATAAAGTTTAGCAACATTTTCGTAGTGAAAACCATCGACATCTTTGTGAGGAACAACAAGGTCTGTTGTATCAATTTGTGAAAGTGATTTTGGAAGTGGTAGTTGAATAAGAATTCCATGGACAAGAGGATCTTCGTTAAATTGATTAACAATTTTCAGGAACTCTTCCTCACTAATTGTTTTCTCTAAATTAACAATTTCACAACTAGCACCAATTTTTTCTGCAAATTTCTTCTTACTATTTGTATAAATAACACTTGCTGGATTATCACCAACAAGAATTACTTTCAAACAAGGAACCACACCTTGTTCTTTCAGGGTGATACACTCTTGTTTAAGGAGTTCAACTTGCCTTTCTATGACTGGTTGCGCATATAGTAATTTTGTCTCATTTTGCATTAACACATATTATCTTTATAGCTTGGTATTGGCAATTTCAGAATTAAGTCGTATTCAAGTGATATGTTTTTTTGGTTAGGATTAGCACTACAATTAATCGGTTTCGCATCAGTTGGGCTTTGTCTTTTTGTTGGTTTACAAAAAGGTGACTATGAAATGCTTGAGCTCTATCAATTTATTGGTGGATCAGCAGTTTTTTATATTGGCCACATGATAAAAGGCGTAGATCGCTCGTAAATTCGAATTTTTCGTTTATACTAAATCTATGTATATTCTAGGAATTGACCCCGGATCTCGTACTACTGGTTGGGCCGTTATCGAAGTGGAAGGTCGTAAATTTAAGTATGTCGACTCAGGTGTTTTAAAATTTGATAAGATACCAGAGTTTCTCGATCGTTTAGCTACGATTTCTTCTTCAATTAAAGATATTGTCTCAATGTATAGGCCAGATGAAATATCTGTCGAGGCACTCATCTATGTAAAGAGTATTCCAGCACTATCTAAGCTTGCTCAAGCAAGAGGTGCTCTTATCGCAGGTCTATCTGAAAAGTATCAGGGGAAGATCACAGAGTATTCACCAAACTTAATAAAATCTAGTGTTACAGGACATGGACTTGCTTCAAAAGAAAGTGTTGATCGCGCTCTGAGTATGATCTTTGGTAAGCTAGATTTTAAATCACATGACGAGTCGGATGCCCTTGCTATAGCGCTTTGTCACGCGTTGAATCGTGGACAAAGAGCAAAAATAAAGGGAAAATCGTCTCATACTCGTACAAAAGCACGTACATTAAAAGAAGTATTTTCTAAGTAGGTTTTATGATCGGTCTATTACAAGGCGAAGTTGTTTTCAGTGATGGAAACGAGTTAATTCTATTTACTCCTTCAGGAGTAGGACACCAAATTTATTTTCAACATGTTTTACCTGAGGGCTCAGTTGCGGCGATTTTCATTTCACATATTGTGAAAGAGGCAAGTGAAGAGCTTTTTGGTTTTCGCTCACTTCGTGAGAAGAAAACATTTGAACTATTACTAAGTGTTAAGGGTGTTGGTCCTAAAGGGGCATTTGCTCTTGTAACAAGTATTGGTGTCGATAATATTATCGATGCTATTACTTTCGACAATAAGAAAACACTACAGAAGGCACCTGGTGTTGGTGCCAAGGCCGCTTCTCAGATCATTCTTGATTTAAGTGGAAAAGCACAAAAAATAAAAATGTATTCGAAAGCTTCTGCTACAGCAACTCAGTCTAGTGAGACTTCGGTACAAGCACCACTTAATCTTGAGTTATTCGAAGAAACTATAACAGAGGTGGTAAGTCATGACTCTGCTCTTATGAATGATGCAATCATGGCATGTAAGGAGCTTGGCTTTACAGAAGATAAAGTTATGCCACTTGCTAAGAGAATTTTAGATGAAAATCAAATAACAAGAGCTGAACAACTTGTTCACCTCGTTTTAAAAGAGGTGTAAATGTCTGAAGGTCGCTTTTTTGATCCTACTCTTGATGAAGAAGAAACAAGAAAAGAAGTTATTCTAAGGCCAAAGGATTTTTCTGAATATATTGGCCAGAAAAAAATCGTCCAAAATATTGATGTCATGGTGACATCAGCAGTAAAGCGTAAGCAGTCAATGGACCATGCTCTTTTATCTGGGCCTCCAGGGCTTGGAAAGACATCTCTTGCCATGATTATAGCGAATGCACTGGGAAGTCAGCTTCACGTCATTTCTGGACCGGCCATTGAGAAAAAGGGAGACCTTGCTGCTATTTTAACAAACCTAGAGCCTCGTGATGTTCTCTTTATTGATGAAATTCACCGTATGCATATTTCTGTTGAAGAGATTCTCTACTCGGCGATGGAGGATTACCGTTTAGATATTGTCATTGGTGATGGTGCTGCCGCAAGAACAATGCAAATTGAAATTGCGCCCTTTACTCTAATTGGTGCTACAACACGCTCAGGACTTTTATCAAATCCATTACGTGATCGTTTTATGGCCCATTTCCATTTCGACTTTTATAAGGCCGACGAGCTTGCAGTAATTATTTCAAATAATGCAAAGAAACTTGGAATTCAAATCGATGCAGATGCGGAATTGTTAATGGCAAGATGTTCTCGTGGGACACCAAGAATTGCCAATCGTGTCCTTCGCCGTGTTCGCGACTTCGCCATTGTTCGTGATTCTTCTCACGTAAATATAAATGATGTGAAAAAATCACTAGAAATGATGGAAATTGATGAACATGGTCTTGATCGCATGGATAGACGCATTCTTTCTGTTATTCAAGAGTATTATGGTGGGGGACCTGTTGGTATTGAAGCGCTTTGTGCAACTCTTGCTGAAGATCGCTCCACGATTGAAGATGTTTATGAGCCATTTCTTTTAAAAGAAGGTTTTTTAATACGTACGCCAAGAGGTCGCGAGATCTCACAAATTGCAAAAGAGTTGATTGATGAAAAATAAGTTTTTACTTCTGTGTTTATGTCTAATTACGTTTAACATTCAGGCCACTTACGATTTATCAGCAACTGCTGGTTATCGTTCTTATATTCTTGGAGCAGCTGCTCGAGTAGACGCCGGGATAAGCCAAGAAATGTGGCGCTACAATGACCAGATTTATGGATTTATTCGTGAATCGGCTTATTTCAACACGAGTGGAACAATCAATTCAGTCGGTGGACGAATCGATTTTTTCCCAATTTCAATTCTAGGGTTCACTGCAGGAACAGAGCAAGTTTGGCGCTCATCAAAAGAGCTTTCGACTTTTGATTGTGAAACACAAGTTTGTGATGCAGATGGGACACGCTCATATCTAAGGATTGAAAATGTCTTAGCCTATAAGAAATTAGTTACGATCAATGACTTTCAAAGAGAGTTTTTCAAGTACAGTGGCTATTCAGGACTTGTCGTTAATGCTCTTCACTCAATGGAAATTTACACAGACGATATTGTTAATGTCATGAGAAATATTATCGCTTATCAATATAGTGATACTTATACATTTGGTGTTTTACATTTTCGTTCGTGGGCAGAAAAAAGTAAGCAAGATACAGCTTTTGTTGGATTCCTAAATCAATTTAAAAGAGATAAGTGGACATACGATACTATTTTAGGAATCAATCACGATCGTGATGATCATGATCACTTCAGCGTACTTCTACAAGTTAAATACGACTATAAAAAAGGTCTAAGGTTATTTTAATGAAAAATTTATTATTAATTACACTAGCAATGCTATTGTCATCATGCTCTCTTCTATATGGGAAACTTGGTGGTGACTTCGATTACGAACCAAACGAATACGATAAATTACCAAAACACGTGAAAGACTTTGTTGAAAAGTCTTATGATGGAATTGATCTTAAAAAATTGAGAGATACTCACCTTCATATTGTAGGGCTTGGAAATAGCGGAAGTGGTATTTGGGTAAATCCTGAAATGCAAGATTGGTATAATCACTTATCAAAGTATAATCGCTTCAATGTTTATATTACAGCTTCAGGTGTTGATGATGAATCTCAGGCCGATGAGCAATATGTTTCTCGTCTTGTTGATTTAATGACTTACCAGCCACACTTTATTCCTGCTTATGCACTAGCTTTTGATTACCACTATAAATTAGATGGAAGCAAAGATTTAAAGCATTCAGAGTTTCACGTTCCAAATGAATACGTGTGGAAGTTGTCACAAAAACATCCAGTAAACTTTAAGATGGTTGCCTCTGTTCACCCTTATCGTAAAGATGCAATTCAAGAACTAGAGAAGTGGGCTGCACGTGGTGTAAAATTTGTTAAGTGGCTTCCAAATGCGATGGGGATTGATCCTGCAAATGAAAAGGTTATTCCTTTTTACAAAACTCTTAAAAAATATAATATGACACTCATTACTCACGCAGGTGAGGAGAAGGCCGTTGAAGGGGATAAGTTTCAAGAGTTGGGAAACCCACTTCGACTTCGTCATGCACTTGATCTCGGTGTTGATGTTATCATCTCTCACGCGGCATCTCGTGGTAAGTGTGAAGACTTAGATAACGGTGGAGTACAGGCAGAGTGTTCTGATCTTTTTTGGAGACTATTCAAGGAAAAGAAATATGAGAAGAATCTCTTCACAGATCTTTCGGCCCTCATTATTTATGAAAGACTAAGTGAGCCTCTAATTGAGATGATTGAAAATAAACAATTTCACCATCGTGTAATGTATGGATCAGACTATCCACTACCTGCAATCAATTGGATCTATCGCACGACTGATCTAGTGGAGAAGGGATTTATTACAGAAGAAGAAAGAGAGATCTTAAATGAGATCTACTCAATCAACCCACTTCTGTTTCACTTCGTAGCACTTAGAACAGTAAAGCATCCAAAGACTGGTGAGAAGCTCACTAACGAAGCCTTTGAGATGCCAACTCGTCTTTTGAAAAAATAAAAACTACTTTTTAATAACTGCCATCGTCAGGCGAGAGATACAAACTAATTTGTCTTTCTCGTCTGTGATGCGGATATCCCAAATATGGGTCGATTTCCCAAGGTGAACGGCCGTTGCCTTTGCTGTTACAATGCCAGATTGCACTGGGCGAACGTGATTAGCATTAATCTCTAAACCTGCTGCATAGTATTTTGAAGAATCCAAAATAATATTAGAAGCTATAGAGCCTACAGATTCTGCTAGGACACAACTTGCTCCACCGTGAAGGACGCCGTATGGCTGCCTCGTTCTCTCATCGACAGGCATCGTGGCCACTAAGTAATCACTTCCAGCTTCAGTAATTGTAATTGCCAAGTGTTCAACACAGCATCCAGCATTGAATCTATTCACTTCTTTTAAATCAAGATTATTAAATAAATTTTCCATCAGTAAACCTTCTTTAACCCATTCATGTAATTAAATTAACGTTGTTTTAACATCTGCATTTATTTTACGGTTATTGTTAAAAGAGTGGAAGGGTTGGTTAATTTTTGTTACAAAAGCCTCTAGGACAGGAAATTCAGTAATATTTTGCTCATCTATGACGATACTTGCTATATATTGCTGCTCAGTTTAAAATTACACAAAGTACTTAAAATTAGGTGATTTTTAATGTTAAACCAAAGAACTATAGCGAAAAAAGTGATGATTACAGGAATTGGGATCCATTCTGGAAAGAAGGTGACAATGACTCTACATCCTTCTGAAGCAGATTCTGGTATTCAGTTCAAAAGAACTGACATTAAAGATTCACAAATTCTTAAGGCAACTGCAGACACTGTTGGGGCGACTGAGAATAATACTGCTATTGGTTCAGGTCCAGGTGCTGTTCACACTGTTGAACACCTTCTTTCTGTTCTTTATGGATTTGGTATCAATAATTGCTACATCGAGATCGATGGGCCAGAAGTTCCAATTATGGACGGTTCAGGTGCATCTTTCCTATACGTTATTAAAGAGACGGGAATTCAACAACTTCATAAAACTAAGAAGTTCCTAGTGGTTACTAAGCCGGTGGAAGTTAAAGTTGGCGAAAAATGGGCGAGAATCGAACCTTGTGAAAAGCTAGTGATTGATTCAACTATCGTTTTTAAACACCCAATTATCAAAACTCAACGTAAGATATTTGAATTTACGTGTGAGAATTACATCGCAGAAATTGGCCGTGCTCGTACATTTGGTCTTTTAAGAGATGTTGATATGCTAAAGAGAAAAGGTCTAATTAAGGGCGGATCTCTTGATAATGCAATTGTTCTAGATGATTTTAAAGTAATGAACCCAGATGGATTACGTTTTGATGATGAATTCGTAAGACATAAAATTCTTGATACTGTAGGTGATATTAGCCTTCTTGGTTATGAGATCGCTGGAAAAATCACTACTTACATGTCTGGTCACCACGTTCACAACGTTCTTTGTCGCAAGCTTCTTGAGACGCCAGATGCATACGAAATTGTATCAGCGACTTCTCTTGAGAAAGAAGCAGTTCAGGCGTTTGATCTGCCCATGGCCCTTGCGCCGTCATTTTAATCAGTCGATATAAAAATATTTAACATTTATTGTGTGAATAACAGCGTGTACAATGGTATGGATTTTCACGCGTTATAAAAGAGAGAAAATACTATGATTCTATCAAAGGGTTTTTGGCAAACTTATAAGGAAGTGCCAGCAGATGCAACAATTGCATCACACCAGCTAATGATGAGAGCGGGCTTAATTCATAAGTCAGCAGCTGGATTATATAATTATCTACCAATGGGCTACCGTTCAATTCGCAAAGTAGAGCAAATTGTTCGCGAAGAAATGGATAAGGCCGGATGTTACGAAATGCTAATGTCTGTTGTTACTCCAGGTGAGCTTTGGCGAGAAACTGGCCGTTGGGATAAAATGGGTGGTGAGATGCTTAAGTTTAAAGACAAAGCAGATCGCGATCTTTGTATTTCGCCAACAAACGAAGAGGCCATTACTGATGTTTTTAGAAAAACAATAAAGTCATATAAGGATTTACCTCTTTCTCTTTATCAAATTAATACAAAATTTCGCGATGAAATTAGACCACGTTTTGGTTTAATGCGTGGGCGTGAATTCATCATGAAAGATGCTTATACTTTCCATGCTTCAAAAGAATGTTTAGATGAAGTTTACGATAGAATGTATGAAGCTTATGAAAATGTTTTTAATCGCCTAGGGCTTGAGTTTTCAGCAGTTGTTGCTGACGGTGGAGCAATGGCCGACGGTGAAGCTAAAACTCATGAATTTCAAGTAATCGCTGATGCTGGTGAAGATGCAATTATCTATTCAAATGAAGCAGGTTATGCGGCCAATATAGAAACAGCTAAGACATTAAGAAAGGTTGAAAGTGCATCTAAAACAGGTGATATGGCCGAAGTTGCAACACCTGGTAAAGCAACAATCAAAGATGTTTGCGACTTCTTAGGAAAGAGTGAATATCACTCAATCAAGTCTCTAGTTTATAAAGCAAAGAATGAAGAAGATGAAATTTTTGTTTTAGCACTTCTTTTAGGTGACGATGAACTAAATGAATTGAAACTTGAAAAAGTATATCCAGGACGTGACTTAATTGCAGCGACTGATAATGAATTAAAAACTCTTGGCCTTGAAAAAGGTTTTATTGGACCAGTTGGAATTAATAATTTAGAAATCGTATTTGATGCACAAGTTGATCTAGACGGGGCTTACGTTGTTGGTGCAAATAAAGTTGATATGCACTTAGAGAACTTTGTCGCAAATGAACAGCTTAAAGATATTAAAACTGCTGATCTTAGACTTGCATGCTCTGGTGACTTTACTCTCGATGGAAAGCATCAAGTAGAGCTTAAAAGAGGTATTGAAGTAGGGCATATCTTCCAACTTGGTGACAAGTATACGAAGGGAATGGGTGTAACTATTCTCGATCAAAATGGAAAGGCAGCAACGCCTTTAATGGGTTGTTACGGTATTGGTGTAACTCGTTTAGTTGCAGCAGCAATTGAGCAAAACCATGATGAAAATGGGATCATTTGGCCAGCAGCAATCGCACCATACAACTTATCTTTTGTTGCCATCACTAAGTCTGATGAATACAAAGAAAAAGCAAATGAACTTCATAAGAAGCTTGTAGAGTCTGGTTTAGAAGTTGTCTATGATGATAGAAAGGCTGGACCAGGGTTTAAATTTAAAGATGCTGATCTTTTAGGATTACCACTTCAAGTTGTTCTTGGAGAAAGAGATCACAAAGAAGATGGCCTACTTGAGATTAGAGTAAGACGTACTGGTGAAAAAATTAAAATTTCAGAAGACGAGCTTCTCGTAAAAGTTAACGAGCTTTTAAAGGACCTTTAATGGAACAAGATATCATTGTTGGAGTACATTCTATTGTACACGCAATTCGCAATCCTAAACGTCAGATTATCGAATTAGTAGCCTGTGAAGAAGGGATCGATAAGCTTTACAAAATGGGCGGAATTAAAAAACAAGAACTTGATGGAGTGAAGGTTAAACTAGTTTCTTCTCATAAAGTTCAAGAACTAGCTAAAGAGCTTTACGCCCAAGAAGACTTTCAATACACAAGAGTTCCATCAGGTGTTTTCTTGTTAACAAGTCAGAAAGAAGTATCGGAAACAAAACCATTATTTGATGCAATCGATAATGGTGAAGAAGTAAAAATCTTATGTCTTGATG
Source organism: Halobacteriovorax sp. CON-3 (assembly GCF_043196995.1). NCBI lineage: Bacteria > Pseudomonadati > Bdellovibrionota > Bacteriovoracia > Bacteriovoracales > Halobacteriovoraceae > Halobacteriovorax > Halobacteriovorax sp. CON-3. Next base: position 1,858,309 of record NZ_JBEBNA010000001.1, on the reverse strand, counting down.
GTGTGACAGATGTCCACAATGCTGGTGCAATCATGCGTACAGCAGCATTTTACAATGTTTCTCATATTGTTTTTGCAGTAAAAAATAATTTCAATATTGGGCCTTCGATGGCCCGTATTGCATCTGGCGCTCTAGAATATATTGAGATTGTTAAATGCAATTCTTTACCTAAGTTTCTATCAGCACTTATTAAGCGTAACGTAACTCCAATAGGGCTTACAGAGCATACTGATGATAATGATTTAGGTGAAATCAATGGGATTAAATGCCTCGTACTTGGGGCAGAGGATAGAGGACTGTCACACGCTACAGTTCGTCTACTGGAAAAGAAAATACGTTTAGAGCCAATGGGAAAAATTGAGTCGCTAAATGTATCTGTTGCTGCGGCAATTGCAATGGAAAAAGTTTTTTCTAAAAAATAAGTTAAAAAAAGCTTGCCAGGTTTTTAATTCTACTTTATAACTTATTTCCATCGCAAGTAATGTTTGCTGGCATAGCTCAGTTGGCTAGAGCAGCGGTTTTGTAAACCGCAGGTCGTAGGTTCGAGTCCTATTGCCAGCTCCATTCTTTACAGCGGTTGTGGCGAGGTTGCCGAGTGGCCAAAGGCAACAGACTGTAAATCTGTCGGGGTATCCCTTCGATGGTTCGAATCCATCTCTCGCCACCATTTTGAAAATAATTCTTTACAGAATGTTTTTAAAAGGTTATAAAATTTAAATCTTATGCGGGCGTAACTCAGTTGGTAGAGTGTCAGCCTTCCAAGCTGAATGTCGCAAGTTCGAACCTTGTCGCCCGCTCCATTAAAAAGATCCTCCTAGAGGATCTTTTTTTTTGCCAAAAATCAAAACTCATTATTAAATTATATGAATCTTATTTTGTGCTCGCGTGGCTCAGGGGTAGAGTACTTCCTTGGTAAGGAAGAGGTCACGGGTTCAAATCCCGTCGTGAGCTCCATTTTTTTTCCTCGTAATAAACTTTTTTGTGGCCTTTAAGTATAGATTTTACTGGCAATTCAAGTTTTTTATGTTATCAAAATGGCAATATGAAATTTGTGGGTTAGATTTTAACTTGGATGGCATTTTTTTTATGTTGAATCTAAGTCGAATATAGTCGATACTTACAACTCAAATTTAGCTTTTAGTTATAGTAATTATTAAGACAAACATAATGTTATGTTTAACTTTTTTAAGGAGACTTAAGTCATGGCAAAAGAATCTTTTGACAGAAGTAAGCCCCACGTAAACATTGGTACGATCGGGCACGTTGACCACGGTAAGACAACTCTTACAGCGGCAATTTCAATCACATTAGCTAACGCACTTGGTGGTGACGTAAGAAAATTCGACGAAATCGATTCAGCACCAGAAGAGAAAGCTAGAGGTATTACAATCAATACTTCACACATTGAATATGAAACAGAAACTCGCCACTACGCGCACGTAGACTGTCCAGGTCACGCTGACTATGTAAAGAACATGATTACAGGTGCAGCACAAATGGACGGAGCGATCCTAGTTTGTTCAGCGGCTGATGGGCCAATGCCACAAACTCGTGAGCACATCCTTCTTGCACGTCAGGTAGGTGTACCAGCGATCGTAGTATTCTTAAATAAAGTAGACCAAGTAGATGATGAAGAACTACTTGAGCTAGTAGAGATGGAAGTAAGAGAACTTCTTTCTTCTTACGACTTCCCAGGTGACGATATTCCTATCGTAGCTGGTTCGGCACTTGCAGCTCTTGAAATGAGAGACGATGCAATTGGTAAAGATAAAGTTCTAGAGCTTATGGCACAGGTTGATGCTTATATCCCAACTCCAGCTAGAGCAACAGATCTTGATTTCCTAATGCCAGTAGAAGACGTATTCTCAATTTCAGGACGTGGTACAGTTTGTACAGGACGTGTTGAAAGAGGGATTATCAAGGTTAACGAAGAAATCGAAATCGTTGGTATTAAAGAAACAACTAAGACAACTGTAACAGGTGTTGAGATGTTCAGAAAGCTTCTTGACGAAGGTAGAGCAGGTGATAACGTTGGTCTTCTTCTACGTGGTGTTAAGCGTGAAGAAGTTGAGCGTGGTCAATGTCTAATTAAGCCAGGTTCAGTTAAGCCACACGCGAAATTCAACTGTGAAGTATATATCCTTTCAAAAGATGAAGGTGGACGTCACACTCCAATCTTCAAAGGTTATAGACCACAGTTCTACTTCAGAACAACAGACGTAACAGGTGATATTACACTTGCAGACGGTGTTGAAATGGTAATGCCAGGTGACAACACTTCTTTCGCAGTAGAGCTAATTACTCCAATCGCGATGGAAAAAGGTCTTAAGTTCGCAATCCGTGAGGGTGGTAGAACAATCGGTGCTGGTACAGTATCTGAAATTCTTGACTAATATTTTAAATATTCAAGATATAAGGAAGGGGAGCTTTTGCTCCCCTTTTTTTATGCCTAAATTTGAATTTATCTTTTTAACAATCGATTTCTGGGATACATGTCCCATTTTGTTGCCAGTAACGATATGTATCAGCGATATCTGACCAAGGTGTACCGTTTGTGTCTTTTGGTTTACGTGTCCAGAAGTAGTCAGCATCACCAGTCCCACACTTGTGTGTTAGTTCGTGAAGAACGATCCCTTGACGGCCATCGATATCATAATCCCAGTAGCTTGGTGTAATATAAACTGTTTTTCCAATGACAGCATATGTGTAAGCAATTGCACCACCATATGGTTCAACACATTTATGTTTAGTCCAATATGTTCTAGCAAGAGAGCACTTCATTACAACTATGGCCTTGTTGATTTTCTTCTCAACACTCTTGTCCATGTATGGGTTTTGTTTTTTGTACTGTCTAAGGTCTTTAATGATACCTTTCATGTCCGCACGAGATTTTTGCGTGTCTTTGATCAGCATATCTTTCTGATCCTCAGAACACGTTTTAGAAACGAAAATTGCTGCGTTGATATTAAGTGTAAGCATCAATAGTACTAAATACTTCATGTTGTTTTCTCTCCAATAAAATTAAATGTCGCTGTTGCGATTCGCCACACTACCCTTTGTTTGGACTCTGTTCAATATAATGGAAATATTTATAGTAATAGAGATTGACGGCGGAGGCCTTTTTCGGTAATTTATGTTTCCAAGTCGAACGGGTGTATAGCTCCAATTGGTAGAGCGGCTGATTCCAAATCAGTAGGTTTAAGGTTCGAATCCTTATGCGCCCGCCACTTTTTACTCCAATATATTTTATTTTGACTGCAAAAATGTCCTATTTTTGCGTTAGCTCTTGCCAAACCATGTTAATTAAGGGATATAATCTGATACTTATACGTTTAATTTAGGTAAAAAAGGATTTGAGATGTCCCTCATTAAGAGTGAAGACAGCAAGAAATGGATTAACGCTTTTGTTGCTGCCGTAAGTGCAATTTGTGGTTTTATTACTATTAGATTCCTCGAACAATTAAGTGAGTGGTTTGATCTTGAAGCAAAGGTTCCAAACTTCCCAATCACAGTACAAGTAGTTGGAATTGTTGTTGGTCTAATTGTTTTCTTAGTAATTGCTAAGAACAAAAATGCATCAACTTTACTAGAGGATGTTTACGCTGAACTCGTAAAAGTTGTATGGCCTAACAAAGATGACGTTTTAAAGACGACAATTGGTTTAGTAATCGCACTAAGCATTGTTAGTGGAATTTTCGTTTTAGTAGATTATTCATTCAGACAACTACTAAGCATTATTCTTTAATTTATACCTTTAATTAATTTAAGTGAGATAAAAATGGTTGATAACAACGAAACAGAAAAAGAACTAACTAATGAAGAAATGGCCGTAGAATCATCAGAAGGTGAAGCTACTGTTAATCCTAACTTTCGTTGGTACATTGCAAAGACTCTTACAGGTCAAGAAAACAAAGTTCAAAAAACTCTTCGTGAAAGAATTGTTAACTATAAGCTAACTGACTCTTTTGGTGAAATTGTTGTTCCAGAAGAAAAAGTAACATCTCATGCAGGTGGAAGAAAAAGAACTATTACTAAGAAGCTTTTTCCAGGTTACGTTTTAATTCATATGCTTATGAATGAGAACACTTGGCACTTAGTAAAAGATACTGACAAAATTACAGGATTTGTTGGCGGAACTGTTGACAAACCGGCCCCTTTATCAGATGAAGAGGCAGCATATATGACAGGTCAATCAACTGGTGGTTTCAAGAAGACACGTACAACTGTGGACTTCTCTGAAGGTGAAGAAGTTAAGGTTATCGAAGGACCTTTCGCTTCATTTATCGGTACGATTGAATCTGTAAATGAAAATGGAAAACTGAAAGTAAACGTTTCTATATTTGGTCGACCAACACCAGTAGAATTAGATGCTTCTCAGGTAGAAAAAAATTAATAACCGTTGGTAGAACTAAAGTTCGCAGGAGAAATTTATGGCTAAGAAAATCACAGGTTTCATTAAGCTACAAATTCCAGGTGGGAAAGCAAACCCATCACCACCAGTAGGGCCGGCACTAGGTCAAAAAGGTGTAAACATCATGGAATTCTGTAAAGCTTTCAATGCAAAGACACAAAAAGACGCAGGTGTAATGCTTCCAACAATCATTACAGTATACTCTGACCGTTCTTTTACATTTGTAACTAAGACACCTCCAGCTTCATACCTACTTAAAGATAAGCTTAAGCTTAAGAGAGGGGCACAGAAGCCAGGAACAGAAGTTGTAACAACAGTATCTAAGAAAATCATTGAAGAAATTGTTGAAGCGAAAAGACCAGACTTAACAGCAGCTACTCAAGAAGCAGCGGAAAGAATCATCGAAGGTTCATGTCGTTCAGCTGGTATCAAACTAGATTACTAAGAGGTGTTACAATGGCTAAGAAATCAAAAAAATATACAGAAGCACTTGCAAAAGTAGATACAACTAAGAATTACACAATTGATGAAGCGATCAATCTTGCAAAAGAAGTAAAGTTCGCATCATTTGATGAAACTGTAGATCTAGCGTTCAGACTTGGTGTAGATCCAAGACACGCTGACCAGATGATCAGAGGTGCACTAGCACTTCCAGCTGGTACAGGTAAATCAGTAAAAGTTTGTGTTATTACATCTGGTGACAACGTAGCTAAAGCTGAAGCAGCTGGTGCAGATTACGTTGGTGGTGACGATATCGTTGCTAAGATCGCAGGTGGATGGCTTGACTTTGATAGAGTTATCGCATCTCCAGACATGATGGGTAAACTTGGTCGTGTTGCAAGAATCCTAGGACCTAGAGGTCTAATGCCTAACCCAAAATTAGGAACAGTTACTCCTAATGTTGAAAACGCAGTTAAAGAGCAAAAAGCTGGTAAGGTTGAGTACAGAACTGAGAAGAATGGTATCATCCACGTTCCAGTTGGTAAGTCATCTTTCTCAAATGAAGATTTAAGAAAGAATATCGACACAATGGTTACAGCAATCATTAAAGCTAAGCCTGTTTCTGCAAAAGGTACATACCTTAAGTCACTTACTTTAAGTACGACTATGGGGCCAGGACTTAAAATTGATACTTTAGAAGCTGCATCTATCGCAGCAAAATAATAAGGGGTTGATGATTGTCGGTGTAGCTGCTGAACAAGTTTGAAGCTACATAAAGCCTGCATGAAATCTCCCTCCAATAGTTTAGGAGGTAAACGATGTTAACTAGAGCAGAGAAAGACGTTATCATCGATGGTCTTAAAAAGAAGATCACTGATGCCAACGCTATCTTTCTAACAAACGTTATTGGACTACCATCTAATGACGCCACAGCTCTAAGAAAATCTGTCCGCGAAGCGGGTGGAGCACTAGTTGTTACTCGTAACACACTTTTTTCTAAGGCAGCGGCCGGAACAGATGCAGAAGAATTACTTTCTGGTCTTAAAGGTACGCAAGCTGTTGCTTTCGCATTTGACGAAGCACCAGCCGTTGCTAAGGCACTAAAAGAATGTGGAAAAACGTTTGAACTAGTAGAACTTAGAGGTGGTTTACTTGATGGTAAAGCACTAACAGCAGCAGAAGTAAAAGCAATTGCAGACCTACCATCTCGTGATGAGATGCTTGGTACTCTTCTTGCGACATTTAATGCACCGATCTCAGCATTTGCTAGAGTTCTTAATGCAATTAAAGAGCAAAAAGAAGCAGGCGTTGAAGCTGCGCCAGTTGCAGCTGAAGAATCTGCAGAATAGTAATTAACAAAGTTAGAGTTAAAGTTATTTTAAATTTTTAGGAGTTATATATGTCTATTACAAATGATCAATTAATTGAAAAAATCTCAAACATGACTGTTCTTGAAGTAGCTGAGCTAGTTAAAGAACTTGAAGAAAAATTTGGTGTATCAGCTGCTCCTGTAGCTGTTGCTGGTGGAGCTGCTGCTGGTGGTGCTGCTGAAGAAAAAACTGAATTTGACGTTGTTCTTGCTGAAGCAGGTGCTAAGAAAATCAACGTTATTAAAGAAGTTAGAGGAATCACTGGTCTAGGTCTTAAGGAAGCAAAAGAAATGGTTGAAGGTGCTCCTAAGACTGTTAAAGAAGCAGTTTCTAAAGACGAAGCAGAAGAAATCAAGAAAAAACTTGAAGCTGCTGGTGCAAAGGTTGAGCTTAAGTAATTTAAGCCCCTTGCTCATCGCATAAAAAATTAAAAAATACAGGTGTGGAGATTTAGCGATCTTCACACCTTTTTTGCGTTTGTAAAAACCGAAAAAAAAAGTTATTAAGTAACTAAAAAATATACGTGCACGTTAAAACAATTAAAACCCGGGAGAACCATAATGACTGAGGTTTTTAGACCAAACGAGTGGTTTCGTAAGAACTTTGCCTCTACACCATCTGTGTTAGAGACGCCTCCACTCATGCTTCTACAAAAGAAGTCCTATGATGATTTCCTTCAAAAGGACGTACCTCCTTCTCAAAGAGAAGAAATGGGATTACAGGCTGTTTTCAATTCTGTATTTCCAATCCACGACTTTAACAAAACTGTATCGTTAGAGTTTGTAAGCTACTCACTAGAACAACCTAAGTACACTGTAAAAGAGTGTCGTCAAAGAGGCCTATCATATGAAGCGCCACTTAAGGTAGTTGTTCGTCTAGTATTCTATGATGTAGCTGTCGACAAAGATGGTAATGAACAAAGAACTGTTTCTTCAATCAAAGAACAGGAAGTTTACTTAGGAAACATTCCTCTGATGGCAGAGACTGGTTCTTTTGTATATAACGGAACTGAGAGAGTTATTGTTTCTCAGCTTCACAGATCTCCTGGTATCGTATTCGAACACGATGGTGGAAAGAAGCACTCAAGTGGTAAGCTTCTTTATTCTGCAAGAATTATTCCTCATAGAGGTTCTTGGCTAGATTTCGAATTCGATCACAAGAATATTCTATTTGCTAGAATTGATAGAAAGAGAAAACTACACGCAACAGTTGTTCTTAAAGCTCTAGGTTACAGTACAGAAGAAATTCTTGATATGTTCTACCACATGGAAACAATCAAGTTTTCTAAAGACGGTGAGTTCGTAAGATCTCTAGACCTATCTTTAATGACTGGAACTCGTGCAACTAATGACGTACTTGATCCAAAGACTGGTAAGGCTATCGTTAGAAAAGGGAAGAAATTCTCTAAAGCTTCAATAAAGAGATTAACTGAAGCAGGTGTAACTGAAATCCCAGCTATGCTTGAAGAAGTAGTTGGTAAAGTTGCTGCTAAAGATATCTTTAATGAGTCAACTGGTGAAGTAATCTGTCTAGCTAACGAAGCACTTTCTGAAGCAAAGATTCAAGAGCTTGTTGCTGCTGGTGTAACTGAAGTTGAATGTCTATATATTGATATGATTAACTTTGGTGATCAGATTAGAAATACTCTTCTACTAGATAAAACTGATACTAAAGAAGATGCACTTCTTAAAATCTTCGAAAGATTAAGACCAGGTGAGCCACCGGCAGTTGAAGCTGCTGAAGTTCTTTTCCAAGGACTTTTCTTTGACGAAGAAAGATATGACCTATCTCGTGTTGGTCGTATGAAAATCAATTATAAGTTTAAGACAGATGTTCCAGTTGAGAACACTGTACTTACTAAAGAAGATATCAATACAACTATCCAATACCTTGTTGAACTTAATAACGGTAAAGGTCGTGTTGATGATATTGACCACTTAGGTAACAGACGTGTTAGACCTGTAGGTGAACTACTTGAAAACCAATTTAGAGTTGGTCTAGTACGTATGGAAAGAGCGGTTAAAGAAAGAATGGCAATTCAAGAAATTGATACAATGATGCCATACGATCTTGTAAACCAAAAACCAGTTGCTGCTGCCGTTAAGGAATTCTTTGGTTCATCACAACTTTCACAGTTTATGGATCAAACGAACCCACTTTCAGAAGTTACTCACAAGCGTCGTCTTTCAGCTCTTGGGCCAGGTGGTCTAACGAGAGAAAGAGCATCATTCGAAGTTCGTGACGTTCACGTTACTCACTACGGAAGAATGTGTCCGGTTGAGACTCCTGAAGGACCAAACATTGGTCTAATTACATCTCTTGCAACATTTGCAAAAGTTTCTGAATACGGTTTCATTGAAACTCCTTACCTAACTATTGGTGAAGATCAGAAAATTGGTGATGTTGAGTATTTCACAGCTTTCCAAGAGGAAGGTAAAGTAATCGCTCAGATCGATGCAAATAATATCAAAGATGGACAACTTGTAGGTGAGCAGGTAGCTGCTCGTGCTTCTGGTGAATTCACACTTGTTGATGCTTCAGAAGTTAACCTAATGGACGTTTCTCCAACTCAGATGATCTCAGTTGCAACATCTCTTATTCCTTTCCTTGAGCACGATGATGCCAACCGTGCCCTAATGGGATCGAACATGATGAGACAGGCCGTGCCTGTTGTTAAAACTGAAGCTCCAATTGTTGGTACAGGTACAGAAAGAATCGTTGCTAGAGACTCTGGTGCGGTACTTGTAGCTAACGACAATGGACGCGTTATCTTTGTTGATTCAAACAGAATCGTTATCCAAAGAGATAATTTTAAAGATGGTGAGTCTGGTGTTGATATTTACAAGCTTGTTAAATATCAAAGAACTAACCAGAACACTTGTAATAACCAAAAAGCTCTTGTTACTGAAGGTGACATTGTTAAGAAAGGTGACGTACTTGCTGACGGACCAGGTACTGACAATGGTGACTTAGCACTTGGGCAAAACCCACTTGTCGCATTCATGCCATGGGGTGGTTATAACTACGAAGACTCGATCCTGATCTCTGAAGACCTTCTTGCAAAAGATGTTTTCACTTCAGTTCACATCGAAGCATTCGAAGTTGAAGCTCGTGATACTAAACTTGGTAAAGAAGAAATCACTCGCGATATTCCAAACGTTTCAGAAGAGTCTCTAAAAGACCTTGATGAAGCAGGTATCGTAAGAGTTGGTGCTATCATTAAGCCAGGTGATATCCTTGTTGGTAAGATTACACCTAAAGGTGAAACTCAACTTTCTCCTGAAGAAAAACTTCTTAAAGCTATCTTCGGTGATAAAGCTGGTGACGTAAAAGATACTTCACTAAGAGTTCCTTCATCTGTTTACGGTACAGTAATTGATGCTAGAGTTTACACTCGTGAAGGTGTTGAACTTTGTGCAAGATCTAAGGACATTATCGAGCAAGAAACAACTCTTCTTAGAAGAGATGAAAGAATTGAGATTAAAGCAATCCAAACTTCAGCAATTCTTAAGATTGCAGATATGCTTAAAGGTGCAAAAGTTACTGATGTACTTGTTTCTGAAGATGGTTCAGCAGAACTACTTTCTAAAGGAACTGAGATTACAGGTGAGGTACTAGCATCAATTCCATTTGAGCTAATTGGTTACCTACCTCTACAAGCTGAACTTGAAGAAAAACTATCTGAGTATTTCGCAGATGTTAGAAACAAGATCAACAGAGTTAGAGCTAAGACAACTGATGAGATTGCAAAACTTCATAGAGGTGATGAACTTCCTCCAGGTGTAATCAAAAAGATTACTGTATACGTAGCGATTAAGCGTAAGCTTCAGCCAGGTGATAAGATGGCCGGTCGTCACGGTAACAAAGGGGTTATCTCAAACGTAGTTCCACGTGAAGATATGCCTTATCTTGCTGATGGTACACCTGTTGAAATCGTACTAAACCCTCTTGGGGTACCTTCTCGTATGAACATCGGACAGCTTCTTGAGCTTCACCTTGGATGGGCCGGACGTGGTCTTGGTGAAAAAATCAAGGTTATGCTTGAAGAGCAAATGAAAGTTCACGAGATTAAGGATTTCATTTACAAAATCTATAAGACACCAGAGGTTGAAGCTTGGTTAAAGTCTGCAGCAGACGATGTTGTTATGGCCCTTGCTAAGAAACTTACTAGCGGTGTTCGTTTCTCTACTAAAGTATTTGATGGTGCTTCAGAAGCAGACATCAGAGAAATGCTTGAGCTAGCAGATCTTGAGACAAATGGTAAAACAACTCTATTTGACGGAAAGACTGGTGATGCTTTTGCAGAGGACGTTACTGTTGGTGTTATGTACATGCTTAAGCTACACCACCTTGTAGACGAAAAACTTCACGCACGTTCGACAGGTCCTTACTCACTTGTAACTCAGCAACCACTTGGTGGTAAGGCTCAGTTCGGTGGTCAGAGACTTGGGGAAATGGAAGTTTGGGCACTTGAAGCATACGGTGCAGCTTATACTCTTCAAGAGTTCTTAACTGTTAAGTCGGATGACGTTATCGGTAGAACAAGAATGTATGAGTCAATCGTTAAGGGTGAGCAAGTACTAGAACCAGGTCTTCCTGAATCGTTCAACGTTCTAATCAGAGAGCTACAAGCACTTTGTCTAGACGTTAAACTTGAAGAAGACAGAATTGAAGAATCTATTCGTTAATTTATGGCAGGCTTAGTCCTGCCGTATATTAAGAGGGCATAAAAAAATGAAAGACCTTTTAAACTTTTTTGATAAGCCAAAAGATCCAGTAAGCGTTGAAGGTGTATCTATCAAGCTTGCTTCTCCTGATACAATCAGAGAGTGGTCATTTGGTGAAGTAAAAAAACCAGAAACTATTAACTATAGAACTTATAAGCCAGAAAGAGACGGTTTATTCTGTGCAAAGATCTTCGGACCAGTAAAAGATTACGAATGTATCTGTGGTAAGTATAAGAGAATGAAGCACAGAGGTGTTGTATGTGAGAAGTGTGGTGTTGAAGTTACACTTTCTAAAGTACGTCGTGAGAGATGTGGACATATCGAATTAGCAACTCCAGTTGCTCACATTTGGTTCCTACGTTCACTTCCATCAAGAATGGCAGCTCTTCTTAACCTTTCTCTTAAAGAACTAGAAAAAGTTCTTTACTACGAAGCATATATCGTAACTGCTTCAGCAACTGATGGTGTTGAAGGTGGTCTTGATGTAGGTCGCGTAATTTCTGAGCAACAATATTGGGAACTAAAGGATCAAGGAATTGATTTCGAAGCTGGAATGGGTGGAGAAATCGTTCAAGAGCTACTTTCTAAGCTTGATATTGATCTTGAAAATAAAAACCTAAGACGTGGTCTTGCTAACGCAACTACTGAAATGGCAAGAACTAAGTTTGTTAAGAGACTAAGAGTTGTTGAATCTCTTATGAAATCTGAAAACAAGCCTGAGTGGTTTATGATGGATGTTATTCCTATTCTTCCACCAGACTTAAGACCTCTAGTTCCTCTAGAAGCTGGACGTTTTGCAACTTCAGATCTTAACGATCTATATAGACGTGTTATTAACAGAAACAACCGTCTAAGAAGACTTAAAGAACTTAATGCTCCTGAAATCATCATCAGAAACGAAAAGAGAATGCTTCAAGAAGCAGTAGATGCTCTATTCGATAATGGTCGTCGTGGTAAGGTATTTACTGGTGCTAACAAGCGTCCACTTAGATCACTTTCAGATATGCTTAAAGGTAAGCAAGGACGTTTCCGTCAAAACCTTCTTGGTAAGCGTGTTGACTACTCAGGACGTTCTGTAATCGTTGTTGGTCCAAGCTTAAGACTTCACCAGTGTGGTCTTCCAAAGCTAATGGCACTTGAGCTTTTCAAGCCATTTATCTACAACAAGCTAATTGAAAAAGGACACTGTACTACTATTAAAGTTGCTAAGCGTATGGTTGAGCAACAAAAAGAAGAAGTATGGAATATCCTTGAAGAAGTTGTACAAGAACACCCAGTACTTCTTAACCGTGCACCAACTCTTCACAGACTTGGTATCCAAGGTTTCGAACCTGTACTTATCGAAGGTAAGGCAATCCGTCTTCACCCTCTAGTTTGTACTGCATTCAACGCCGACTTCGACGGTGACCAGATGGCCGTTCACGTGCCTCTTTCACTAGAAGCTCAAATTGAGTGTCGTGTTCTTGCAATGTCGACAAATAATATTCTTTCTCCAAAAGATGGTTCACCAATTATTACTCCATCTCAGGATATCGTACTTGGTCTTTACTACATGACTCGTGTTAGACCATATGCTCGTGGATACGGGAAAACTTTCTCTTCTAAAGAAGAAGCTCAGTTTGCTTACCACTCAGGTAACCTACACCTACAAGCACCAATCAAAGTACGTATTGGTGGAGAAGTTTACGAAACAACTGTTGGACGTACATTCGTATTTGATATCGTTCCAACTTGTCTAAACTTTGAAGACGTAAACATCATTCTTGGTAAGAAAGAACTAGTTAAGCTTCTTGACCTTGCTTACAGAAGAGGATCTGAAAAAGATACTGTTCTTCTTGCTGATGGTCTTATGCAACTTGGTTATAGCAATGCTACGAAAGCTGGTATTTCTATTAACGTTGTTGATATGGAAATCCCTTCTGAGAAAGAAGGAATCCTTAAAGAAGCTCATGATGAAGTTCATGGGATTACTGAAGAGTATAACGAAGGTTCGATCACTAACGGTGAGAGATATAACAAGGTTGTTGATGTTTGGTCACAAACAACTGAAAAGCTTGTTAAGGTTATGCTTGAGAAGATTTCAACTGATGAATTTACTTCAGATAAAGATGGTGAAGAGCCAATTTACGCTCCTTCATTCAACGCTCTTTATATGATGGCAAACTCAGGTGCAAGGGGTTCTGCTCAGCAGATGAGACAGCTTGCTGCCATGAGGGGTCTAATGGCCAAGCCATCTGGTGAAATTATTGAAACGCCAATTACTTCAAACTTCCGTGAAGGTCTATCGGCACTACAATATTTCACGTCTACACACGGTGCACGTAAAGGTCTAGCCGATACTGCCCTGAAGACAGCTAACTCTGGTTACCTAACAAGACGTCTTGTAGACGTTGCTCAAGACGGTATTATCAGAAATGAAGATTGTGGAACTACTGATGGTATTACACTAACTTCTCGTATTGAGTCTGGTGAAGTTGTTGAGCACGTTGCTTCTAGAGCAATGGGCCGTGTAACAGCAGCTCCAGTTATCTCTGCAGAAGGTAATGAAGTTCTTCCAACAGGTCACTTACTAACTGAAAAGGACCTTGTATTACTAGAAGAGAAAGAAGTTGACCAAATTAAGGTTAGATCTGTTCTTACTTGTAATGAAAGACACGGTTTCTGTGCGGCTTGTTTCGGACGTGACCTTGCTCGTGGAACAATGGTATCTGTTGGTGAGGCAGTTGGTGTTATCGCTGCTCAGTCAATTGGTGAACCTGGTACACAGCTGACAATGCGTACATTCCACGTTGGTGGTACAGCAACTGCTGGTGCACAAGTAAATAAAACAACTGTTCGTACATCTGGTAAAGTTGTATACAACAATGTTGTAACTGTTGAAACTCCAACTGGTCTTCTTGTTATGAATAAGACTGGTGAGCTTATCATTAAAGATGCTCGTGGTGTTGAAAAAGAAAAATATCCAGCAATCTACGGTTCGAAACTACACTTCACTGAAGGTAGCGAAGTAAACGTAGGGGATACTCTGATTGAATGGGACCCGTTTGCGATTCCACTTCTTACAGAAGTTGCTGGTACAGTTAAGTTTGAAGACCTTGTCGTTGGTGCAACTCTTGCAGAGCAAACTGACTCGGTAACAGGTCTTACTCAAAGAACTGTAACTGAAACTAAAGATCCTTCACTTCAACCAAGAATGACGATTCTTGATGCTGATGGAAACCCTATTGTTGTTCCTGGTACAAACCGTCAGGCTTCATACAGACTTCAAGTTGGTGCAACACTAACTGTTACTGAAGGTGATACTGTTGAAGTTGGTAGCGTACTATCTAAAGTTTCTCGTGAAACTACGAAAACAAAAGATATTACAGGGGGTCTTCCAAGAGTTGCTGAGCTTTTCGAAGCAAGAAAGCCAGCTCAAGCATCTCAGATTGCCGATGTAACTGGTACAATCGAATTTGGTGCTGAAGTTAGAGGTTCTAGAAGAATTCTAATTAGACCTGAAGATGGTTCTGATCCAGTTGTTTACACAATTCCTAAGGGACGTTATGTAACTGTAAACGAAGGTGACTATATCCGTTCAGGTGAAGCTATTATGGATGGGCCAGCTAACCCACACGATATCCTAAGAGTACTTGGTATTAAAGAACTTGCAGGTTACATCGTTGATGAGATTCAAGCTGTATACCGTCTACAAGGTGTAGATATCGATGATAAGCACATTGAGGTAATCGTATCTCAAATGCTGAAGAAAGTTGAAGTAACTGATCCAGGTGACTCGACATTTGTTGTTGGTGACTCTGTAACTAAAGCAGAATTACTTACGACTAATGAACAATTAGTTGCTGATGGATATGAGCCAGCTCAAGCAAGACCAGTTCTACTTGGTATTACTAAAGCAGCTCTTTCAACTGATTCATTCTTATCAGCTGCATCTTTCCAAGAGACAACTAAGATCTTAACTCAGGCATCGCTTGAAGGTAAAAAAGATTTATTACGTGGTCTTAAGGAAAACGTACTTATGGGTCGTCTGATTCCAGCTGGTTCAGGTATCTCTAAGTATCGTGATTACGAAGCATTCGTTGAAGAAGATGATTCTCTAGAAGAAACTTCTACACTAATGCTATAAAAACTTGCTTAATTGAGGGGTGGTGTGTTACACCATCCCTCTATAGTTTATTATGGGCTCAAAAGCCTATTTTTATTGTGGAAATATTGTTGTAGTTAAGGAGCGGAAATGCCTACGATTAACCAATTAATTAGAAAAGGTAGAACTGATAAAGTTGAAAAAACTAAGTCACCTGCCTTAAAAGCGTGTCCTCAAAGACGCGGTGTATGTACAAGAGTATATACAACTACTCCTAAGAAACCAAACTCAGCGATGAGAAAGGTTTGTAGGGTAAAACTAACAAGTGGATTTGAAGTTACTTCATACATTGGTGGTGAAGGACACAATCTACAAGAACACTCGATCGTTATGATTCGTGGTGGTAGAGTAAAAGACCTTCCAGGGGTTCGTTATCACACTATTAGAGGTACACTAGATTGCCAAGGTGTTGATAAAAGAGGACAGAGAAGATCTAAGTACGGTTGTAAGAGACCAAAGAAATAACTTTTAGTTAACTAATTGTGACACCAATTGCAACATGGCATGAGGTGAGTAATCGATCAGTTTTAACTGTTTCCGGTGAAGGAGAAAAAATATGAGTAGAAAACATAGAGCACAGACGAGAGAAGTACTTCCAGATCCGATCTTTCAAGACGTTGTTGTTGCTAAGTGCGTAAACGCACTTATGAAAGACGGTAAGAAATCTGTTGCTGAAAAAATCTTTTATGGTGCACTTCAAAGAGTTGAATCTAAGACTGGTGAAGAGCCATTAAAGGTATTTAAGAAGGCCCTTTCTAACATTAAGCCAGCGGTAGAGGTTAAGTCTCGTCGTATTGGTGGTGCAACTTACCAAATTCCAGTTGAAGTTAGAAATAACAGAAGACAATCACTAGCTCTAAGATGGTTGAGAGACTATGCTAGAAATCGTGGTGGTAGAACTATGGTTGAGAAACTATCTGATGAAATCATCGATGCTTCTCAAGGTAGAGGTGGCGCTGTTAAGAAGCGTGAAGACACTTACAAAATGGCAGAAGCTAACAAAGCTTTTGCACACCTTAAGTGGTAGTTCGAAAATAAGCAATAAAGTCCATAATAAACTAATAGAAGGCTCCCTACGGGAGCCTTTCTTTTTATAAAGCCTTTTATTCATTCAGGTTTTATTCCTATCTAAAATTCCATATTTATGTTAATTATATGTCTGCAAAAATTAAATTTTTAAGGACTTTGTATGAGTTTAGAAAATATTCGTAATATCGGAATTATGGCGCATATCGATGCGGGTAAAACGACGACAACTGAACGTATTCTCTACTACACGGGAAAAAGCCATAAAATTGGTGAGGTTCACGATGGTGCTGCAACTATGGACTGGATGGTTCAGGAGCAAGAACGTGGGATTACAATTACTTCAGCTGCGACAACTTGTACTTGGAACAAAACGAATATTAATATCATCGATACTCCAGGTCACGTTGACTTCACAATTGAGGTTGAGAGAGCTCTTAGAGTTTTAGATGGTGCAGTAGGTGTATTTGATGCCGTGGCCGGTGTAGAGCCTCAATCTGAGACTGTATGGGGCCAAGCAGATAAGTACAAAGTACCAAGAATTGCATTTGTGAATAAAATGGATAGAGTTGGGGCAAATTTTCAAATGTGTCTTGATGAAATAAGAGAGAAGCTTGGCAAGACTGCGGCAGCAATTCAGCTTCCAATTGGCGCTGAAGATGTGTTTAAAGGCATGGTTGATGTCGTAAGAATGAAGGCCCTGCTTTTTAAAGATGAGGATCTTGGTTCAACTGTAGTTGTTGAAGATATCCCAGAAGATCTTCAAGATGAAGCTCAGATGGCAAGAGAAGAGCTTATCGAGACTTTAGCTGACTATGATGATCAGTTAGCTGAAGACTACCTGTCTGGTGAAGAGATTACTAATGAGAGATTAATAGCTGCTATTAGAGATGCTGTTATCAATCATGAGTTTGTAGCAGTTCTTTGTGGATCGGCATTTAAAAATAAAGGTGTACAGCCATTACTGGACGCGGTTTGTGACTACCTTCCTTCACCTGTTGATCGTGGTGAAGTTAAAGGTGTTAATGGCAAAAATCACGATAAAGAAGAAGTTAGAAAGCCTGATACTGAGGATGCATTTTCAGGTATTGCTTTCAAGATTGCTACTGATCCATTTGTAGGTTCACTAACATTTTTTAGAATTTATTCTGGATCAATAAAATCTGGAGCTCAGGTTTATAATCCTCACAAAGGTAAGCGTGAAAGAGTTAATAAAATTCTACAAATGCACGCAGATAAGAGAACTGAGCTGCAAGAAGCTAAGGCAGGGGATATTATTGCAATTTCTGGTTTAAAGGAAACTGTAACAGGTGAAACTCTTTGTGCTGAAAATCGTACAGTCATTTTTGATTTAATGGATTTTCCTGAATCTGTTATTTCTGTTGCGATTGAGCCAAAAACAACAAATGATGAAAAGAAACTAATGAATTCTTTAAATCAACTTAAGTTAGAAGATCCATCTTTTTCATATCAGCACAATAAAGAAACTGGGCAACTTTTAATCTTTGGTATGGGTGAGCTTCACCTAGAAATTATTTGTGACCGTCTTGAGCGTGAGTTTAAAGTTGGTATTCGTGTAGGTGATCCACAAGTTTCATACCGTGAAAGTATCACTAGCACTGCTAAAGAGTCAGATACATTCCATCGTGAACAAGCTGGCAAGATGGTATTTGGTAACGCTGTTATTGAAGTTGAGCAAGCAGACTCACAAGCTGGTGTTTTATTTGAGACGGATTTAACTAAAAGAGATTTACCACAAGAATTTATTGATGCTATTGAGAAGAGTATTAAAGATACGTCAATGGGTGGTGCCCTGGCCGGTTACCCATTTATAAATATTAAGGCCAAGTTAGTGGCCGCAGAGCTTAATGAAGATGAAGGTTCAGAAGTTGCTTATGCAATTGCTGCCTCTAATGCTTTTAGGGCTGCATGCCGAAAAGCAGGCTTATCATTACTAGAGCCAAAAATGAGTCTGGAAATTGTAACACCATCTGATTATACAGGTGACATTATTTCAGACATTAATATGAAGCGTGGAAAAATCCATTCAATGGGTGTTAAGCAAGATAAAGAAGTTATTGATGCTGAAGTTCCACTATCGGAAATGTTCGGATACTCAACAGATATACGCTCAAAATCACAAGGTCGTGCAAGCTTTACGATGAATTTTGACCGTTATGAAGAGATACCAATGAATATGGCCAAAGAAATACTTGAAAAACGAGGAATATACATCTAAAACGTTTTAGATTTTTTTAAACTACTAAACTAAGTAATAAAACAGGAGTAAGAAATGGCAAAAGAATCTTTTGACAGAAGTAAGCCCCACGTAAACATTGGTACGATCGGGCACGTTGACCACGGTAAGACAACTCTTACAGCGGCAATTTCAATCACATTAGCTAACGCACTTGGTGGTGACGTAAGAAAATTCGACGAAATCGATTCAGCACCAGAAGAGAAAGCTAGAGGTATTACAATCAATACTTCACACATTGAATATGAAACAGAAACTCGCCACTACGCGCACGTAGACTGTCCAGGTCACGCTGACTATGTAAAGAACATGATTACAGGTGCAGCACAAATGGACGGAGCGATCCTAGTTTGTTCAGCGGCTGATGGGCCAATGCCACAAACTCGTGAGCACATCCTTCTTGCACGTCAGGTAGGTGTACCAGCGATCGTAGTATTCTTAAATAAAGTAGACCAAGTAGATGATGAAGAACTACTTGAGCTAGTAGAGATGGAAGTAAGAGAACTTCTTTCTTCTTACGACTTCCCAGGTGACGATATTCCTATCGTAGCTGGTTCGGCACTTGCAGCTCTTGAAATGAGAGACGATGCAATTGGTAAAGATAAAGTTCTAGAGCTTATGGCACAGGTTGATGCTTATATCCCAACTCCAGCTAGAGCAACAGATCTTGATTTCCTAATGCCAGTAGAAGACGTATTCTCAATTTCAGGACGTGGTACAGTTTGTACAGGACGTGTTGAAAGAGGGATTATCAAGGTTAACGAAGAAATCGAAATCGTTGGTATTAAAGAAACAACTAAGACAACTGTAACAGGTGTTGAGATGTTCAGAAAGCTTCTTGACGAAGGTAGAGCAGGTGATAACGTTGGTCTTCTTCTACGTGGTGTTAAGCGTGAAGAAGTTGAGCGTGGTCAATGTCTAATTAAGCCAGGTTCAGTTAAGCCACACGCGAAATTCAACTGTGAAGTATATATCCTTTCAAAAGATGAAGGTGGACGTCACACTCCAATCTTCAAAGGTTATAGACCACAGTTCTACTTCAGAACAACAGACGTAACAGGTGATATTACACTTGCAGACGGTGTTGAAATGGTAATGCCAGGTGACAACACTTCTTTCGCAGTAGAGCTAATTACTCCAATCGCGATGGAAAAAGGTCTTAAGTTCGCAATCCGTGAGGGTGGTAGAACAATCGGTGCTGGTACAGTATCTGAAATTTTAGACTAAATTTTTGCTTAAATTTTGGGGTGATTTTTTGATCACCCCTTTTTTACGCTCAATACTTTAAGTTGACGCGTAAAAAATATATGGCCTAGCGTAAAAATAATTTGACAACAGGCCCAAAAAAACAGTAAAAGTCAGGTTCAACTTTTAAAATTGATAATAGGATGAGTATGAAAGCTTCTAAGTTAAGAATTAAATTACGCGCATATGATCACAAGCTTCTAGATAGCTCAGTTGATGAGATCGTACAAACAGCTAAAGAGACAGGCGCAAGAGTAGCGGGTCCAATCCCATTACCAACTGAAATTAACAAGTTTACAGTTCTTAGAGGACCTCACAAAGATAAAAAATCTCGTGAGCAGTTCGAAATGAGAACACATAAGAGATTAATTGATATTGTTGATCCAACTCAACAAACTGTTGATAGCCTAATGAAGTTAGATCTATCAGCTGGTGTTGACGTAGAGATCAAGTACTAGTATAAACGAAAAAAATTTTTATTATTAACCATGCATGCATCTCTTGGAGAAGAGTGATGCTGTGGAGGCAAAATGACAGAAGAAACTCAAGCAGTTGAGACTACTGCTACTGTATCGCTTAACACTATCTATGGTGTGAAAGCTGGTATGACAAGAATCTTTGATGAAGCTGGAAACCACGTTCCAGTAACAGTTATCAAACTAATCCCTAACAAAGTTACACAAGTTAAAACTTTAGACAAAGACGGTTACGAAGCTTACCAAGTAGGTTACTACGAAAAAAGAGAAAAGCTTGTTAATAAGCCAACTCAAGGTCACCTTAAAGCTGCTAACGTTGAAAATAACTTTGTAAAATTTGCAGAAGTTAGAACAGAGAGCGTTGATGCTGCTAACTTAGGTAAAGATCTATCTCTAGAGTCATTTGAAGCTTCTACATACGTTGATGTAACTGGTACATCAAAAGGTAAAGGGTTCCAAGGTCAAATGAAGCGTCACAACTTCAAAGGTGGACCTGCTACTCACGGTTCGAAATTCCACAGACGTGGTGGTTCGATCGGTAACAGAGCGACTCCTGGTAAGGTTTGGAAGAACAAAAGAATGCCTGGTCACATGGGTTGTGAAACAAAAACAATTCAAAACATCAAGGTTGTTGAAGTTAATCAAGATAAAGGATACATGCTACTTAAGGGATCAGTACCTGGTTCTAAAAACGGTTTTGTAAGAATTGCAAAAGCACTTAAGAAGTAATTGTAGGCTGAGGTAATAAGTTATGAGTGATGTAACAGTATTAAATTCGAAATTAGAAAATGCAGGAACACTTACTGCTCCAGTAAGCTTAACTGCTGAAGATATTAATGTAGCGGCTGTTCACCAAGTTGTTAAAGCTACTCTAGCGGGAAGAAGACAAGGTAATGCTTGTGTTAAAGGTCGTTCAGATGTTAGCGGTGGTGGTGCAAAACCATTCAAGCAAAAAGGTACAGGTAGAGCTAGACAAGGTTCAACAAGATCGTCTCTTATGGTAGGCGGTGGAACTGTTCACGGTCCAAGCCCAAGAAGCTACGTACAAAAAGTAAATAAGAAAATGGCAAAGGTTGCAATTCAATCTGTACTTGCTGACAAACTCCAAGCTGGAAAGTTGACAGTAGTAGATACAATTGAATCAACTGGAAAAACTAAAGAAATGTACGCTCTATTAAATGGTAAGGGTTTACTTCCTGCTTTAGTAGTAACTGCTGATAAAAACTCACCAGCTCTTAGAGCAGTGAAGAACTTACAGTGGGGTAAAGGGATGGCCGTTGAAGGTTTCTCTGTATACGAAGCAGTAAAATTTGAAAACCTAGTTATCGAAAAGAGTGCATTAGAAACCCTATTAAATAAGTTGGTGTAGATTATGGCGACGTTAGAAAATGTATTAAAGAAACCACTTATCACTGAAAAGACTTCAGTTGCTACAGATAGCGAAAACCGTTTTGGTTTTGTAGTTGATCTAAAGGCAAACAAGCATCAAATCAAGAATGCTGTTGAAGCTCTATACGATGTGAAAGTTTTAAATGTAAAGACAAACATCACTCCAGGTAAAGTTAAAAGAGCTGGTAAAGGTGTTAAAAAGACTAGTAAATTCAAGAAAGCTTTCGTTCAATTAGCGGAAGGTCAAAAGATTGAATTTTTTAAAGGTGTTTAACTAGTTAGCTGAGGAAATTATGGGTATTAAAAGATTTAAACCAACAACTCCTTCACTAAGAAAGATGCAAGTCGTAAATAGTGATGAGTTAACAAAAGGTGTAAAGCCAGTTAAAGGCCTTACAGCTGTTAAGAAAAATTTTGCAGGTAGAAACAACGCTGGTCGCATCACTGTTAGACACAGAGGTGGCGGTGTTAAGAGAAGATACAGAATTATTGATTTCAAAAGAAATAAAACAGATATCCCTGCAACTGTTCAAGCGATCTCTTACGATCCGAACAGAACATGTAATATTGCACTTATCGCATACTTAGACGGTGAGAAGAGCTACATCCTAGCTCCACTTGGTCTAAAAGTTGGTGATAAGATTATCGCTTCTGCAGATGCAGATATTAAAGTAGGAAATGCTAAGAAGCTTAAGGACATTCCAGTTGGTACACTTGTACACAATGTTGAAATGTATCCAGGAGCTGGTGGTCAGCTAGCACGTTCTGCTGGTTCTTACGTTCAAATTATGGCGAAAGAAGGTAAATTTGCTCTTCTTAGAATGCCATCAGGTGAGCTTAGAAAAGTTGAAGTTGATTGTGTAGCGACAATCGGTCAAGTTGGTAATCTTGATCACGAAAAACGTAACATTGGTAAAGCTGGGCGTAAGAGAAAGCTTGGATTTAGACCAACTGTACGTGGTGTTGCTATGAACCCAGTTGATCACCCACACGGTGGTGGTGAAGGTAGAACTTCAGGTGGACGTCATCCAGTGTCACCATGGGGAACACCTGCTAAGGGTTACAAGACAAGAACTAATAAGAGAACTGATAAGTTCATCGTTAAGAGAAGAAAGTAGTAGGAGATTAATATGGCCCGTTCATTAAAAAAAGGTCCATTTGTTGATATTAGCTTAATGAAAAAAGCTCTACAAATGCAAGAAGAAGGTAACAAAGGTAACAAAGTGATCAAGACTTGGTCTAGAAGATCAACTATTGTTCCTGAGTTTATCGGACTTACTTTTGCCGTACACAACGGTAAGAAATTCATACCGGTTTATGTTACAGATAACATGATTGGACATAAATTAGGTGAATTTGCACTAACTAGAACATACTTTGGTCACGGTGCAGATAAGAAAGCTAAGAAAAGATAGTTAAGTTAGAGTTGAATAAGGAGAAGGTCAGATGGCCATTACAGTTAGAAACAGTAGAGTTGGTATCGCACCAAGAAAAGTAAGACAGGTTTGCGATCTAATCAGAAAGAAGAAAGCTTCTGAGGCGCTTAGAATCTTACGCTTCCAAGAGAAGAAAGAAATTGCACTTGTTTTAACAAAATTAATTAATAGTGGATTAGCTATCGCAGCTGATTCTGAAAAGTATGACTTAGATAACCTAGTTATCGGTACGATTAAAGCTGACGAAGGTCCAACTTTAAAGCGTATTCAGCCAAGAGCTCAAGGTCGTGCGTTCAGAATTAGAAAAAGAACTAGTCACATAACAGTAGAACTAAAAGAAGCATAGGATAAATTATGGGACAAAAAGTACATCCATACGGTTTTAGATTAGGTTATATTAAGTCATGGCATTCAAACTGGTTTGCTAACGATAGAGAATACGGTGAGACTCTTCACGAAGATCTAGCGATTAGAAACTACATTGAAAAGAACATGAAAAATGCTTCTGTAGCTAATATCGAATTATCAAGAACTTCAAACCAGGTTAAGGTTACTGTTTATACAGCTAAGCCAGGTGTTGCTATTGGTAAAAAAGGTGCAGGAATTGAGAAAATTAGAAACGACCTTAAGAAACTTACTAAAGGTACACTAATCTTCAATATCGCAGAAGTTAAGAGACCAGATGCAGAAGCTAAGTTAATCGCGGAAAACATTGCAGGTCAGCTTGAAAAACGTGTAGCTTTCAGAAGAGCAATGAAGAAAGTTATGCAGTCAGCATTCAGAGCTGGTGTAAAAGGTATCCGTGTTAGAACAGCAGGACGTCTTGGCGGAGCTGAGATGGCAAGAGCTGAAGGTTATACAGAAAGAAAAGTTCCACTACATACTCTTAGAGCAGACATTGATTACAATACTGCTGAAGCTCACACTACATACGGTGTTATCGGTGTAAAAGTTTGGGTTTACAAAGGTGAGATCTATAAGTAGTCGGAAATTCGTTAGTGAATTTATTTTATTGAGGTAAATATGTTAAGTCCAAAGAAAGTAAAGTGGCGTAAGCAGCAGAAAGGAAGAATGAAGGGTAAGGCGAACCGTGGAAATACTATCACGTTCGGTGAATTTGCTATACAAGCCCTATCATGTGGGTATATAACTAACCGTCAAATTGAAGCTGCCCGTATTGCAATGACAAGAAAGATCAAAAGAGGTGGTAACGTTTGGATCAAGATCTTCCCAGATAAGGTCCTTACTAAGAAACCAGCTGAAGTTCGTATGGGGAAAGGTAAAGGTTCTCCAGATTCTTGGGTTGCAGTAGTAAAACCAGGAAGAGTAATGTTTGAAATCAAGCACATCGATCCTGAGCTAAGTAAACAAGCACTTAAGCTTGCAATGTATAAACTACCTGTAAAGACTAGAATTATTTCTAGAGAGCAGCAGGAACTTTAAATCGTTAAGAGGAAGTTATGCAAAAGTTAGAGTACAAAGATATAAGCGGTTTAAGCGGTAAAGAAATTGATGCAAAAGTAGTTGAGATGAGAAGAGCTATCTTTGATATCAACATGTCTAAAACGACAAGTGGAATCGAGAAGCCTCATGAGCTAAAACTTGCAAAAAAGAATATTGCTAAATTATTAACAGCAAAAAATGCTAAAGGTGAGTAACCATGAGTACAAATACGTTTAAGAGAAAGCTAGATGGTGTAGTTGTTTCTGTAAAGAATGAAAACACAGTTGTTGTGAATGTTGCTAGACGTTTCAAGCACCCTGTTTACAGCAAATTCGTTACAAAAACTAAAAAGTACCACGCTCATAACGTAAGTTTAGAAGCGAATCTAGGTGACAATGTAACAATTATTGAAAGTAAACCTTATTCAAAACTCAAAAAGTGGGAACTGTTAAAGGTAAATAAGTAGGGCTTAATAAGCCTATTTTAGGAGTTAGTAATGATCCAAATGCAAACTAAGTTAGAAGTTGCTGATAACTCTGGAGCTAAAGAAGTAAAGTGTATCAAGGTTCTTGGTGGTTCAAAAAGAATGAACGCAAATCTTGGTGACATTATTGTTGTAGCAGTTCAGCAAGCACTACCAGGTGGAAAAATTAAAAAGGGTGACGTTAAGAAAGCGGTTATCGTTAGAACGAAGTACCCTATTAGAAGAGACGATGGTTCATACATCAGATTTGATAAGAACAGCGTTGTAATACTAAATAATAACAATGAACCAGTAGGGACACGTATTTTTGGTCCTGTTGCGAGAGAGTTAAGAAACAAGAGCTTTACGAAGATCTGTTCTTTAGCGCCAGAAGTTCTTTAATCAAAGGTTCAGTGAGGAAGTTATGCAAAAGCTAAAAGTTAATGATAATGTTGTAGTTTTAACAGGTAAAGACAGAGGCAAAACTGGTGAAGTTAAGAAAATCAACTTCAAGACCAAAGTTGTTTATGTTGGTGGTGTTAATCTAGTAAAAAAAGCAATTAAACCAACTCAAGAGAACCCAGCTGGTGGTATCGTAGACATCGAAGCACCTCTTAACATCTCAAATGTTGCTGTTGTTAGCCCAAAAACTAAAAAGGCTACAAGAGTAAGAATTGAAGAAAAAGATGGTAAGAAGGTTAGAGTCGCTGTGTCTTGTGGATCAGTACTGAGTTAAGGATAGAGGCAAAAATGAGCAGATTCAGAAAACTATATAATGACGAAATTAAAAATAAAATGACTGAGAAGTTTGGTTATAAGAATGTTAACCAAATTCCTAAGCTAGAAAAGATAGTAGTTAACTGTTGTACAAGAGACGCAGTAACTAACTCTAAAGTTGTTCAGTCGATTGTTAACGATCTTGGTACTATTACTGGTCAAAAGCCAGTTGTAGCTAAAGCTAGAAAATCTGTTGCTGGATTCAAAGTAAGAGAAGGTATGCCTTTAGGTGCAAACGTTACTCTTCGTGGTGATAGAATGTACGAATTCCTAGATAGACTTGTTAACATCACTCTTCCAAGAGTTCGTGACTTTAGAGGTGTTTCTTCTAAAGGTTTTGATGGAAAAGGTAACTACACTTTAGGTTTAAAAGAGCAGATTATTTTCCCAGAAATTTCTTACGATCAAATTGATAAAGTAAGAGGTCTAGGGATCTCAATCGTAACTACTGCTGGAAACAACGAAGAAGGTAGAGAGCTTCTAAACCTTTTTGGTATGCCTTTTAACAAGTAATTGAGGATAATGTAATGGCTAGAAAAGCGAAAATTGAAAGTAACAAGAAAAGAGCTAAGCTTGCTGAAAAATACGGTACTTTAAGAAAAGAACTTAAAGCTGCTATTATCAATGAAAATCTTTCTGACGAAGAAAGATTCGAAGCGATGATCAAGCTACAGAAACTACCAAGAAATTCAGCTGCAATTAGAGTTAGAAATAGATGTGAATTAACTGGGCGTCCACGTGCTTTCTATAGAAAGTTCAGACTATCAAGAATTCAATTTAGAGAGTTAGCACTTAGAGGAATGATCCCTGGTGTAACTAAGTCAAGCTGGTAATGGTTGAGGAGACGAAATTATGATGACTGATCCTATTGCAGATATGTTAACAAGAATTAGAAATGCAATTAATGCTGGACACGATAGAGTGGAATTTCCAGCTTCGAAAATGAAAGCAGGTGTTTGTAAAGTTATGAAAGACGAGGGTTATATTCGTTCATTCAAAATTATTGCAAAGAGCCAATCAGATATTAGAATCAAAGTATTACTTAAAGACGACGCTATCGTAGGTCTTGAGAGAGTTTCTAAACCAGGTCTTAGACAGTACCGTGGTTACAAAGATATCTCTAGAGTTATTAGTGGTCTAGGTACTTCAATCCTATCAACTTCTAAAGGAATTATTTCTGATAGAGAAGCGAGAGCGACTAAAGTTGGTGGTGAAGTAATCTGTAATATTTGGTAGTAGGGAGCGAGTAATGTCACGTGTAGGAAAAAACCCGGTAGTAGTTCCTGAGAAAGTTCAGGTTACAATAAATGGTACTTCTGTATCAGTTAAAGGACCTAAAGGTGAGCTAGAGTACACTTTCAATGATAGAGTGACTTTTGCACAAGAAGGTAATGAAATTAAAGTTAATCCAGTTGATGAGTCTAAAAAGTCTCGTGCAATGTGGGGTACAGCAAGACAAATCGTTTTCAACATGGTAACTGGTGTTACTGATGGATTTGTTAGAAAGCTAGAGTTCAACGGTGTTGGTTATAAGGCTGCTGTTAGTGGAAATACACTAACTCTTAACCTTGGTTACTCTCACCCGATTGACTATGTTCTTCCAGAAGGTGTAGCAGCAAAAGTTGCTGGTAAAGAAATCGAACTTACTGGATCGAACAAAGAACTAGTTGGATTTGCTGCTGCAAAGATCCGTTCATTCAGACCACCAGAGCCATACAAAGGTAAAGGTGTTAAATACGCTGAAGAGACAATCGTAAGAAAAGCTGGTAAATCTGGCGGTAAGTAATAAATAGTAGCCTGAGAATGGCCCGCAGTGAGGGCCTAGGGTGAGGAGTTAAAAATGATTAGAAAGCCTTATGGTAAAGCTGGTAAAGCAAGTGCAGCTAGAAAAATTAGAAGAAAACTTGCTATCCGTAAGAAAGTTAACGGAACTGCTGAAAGACCACGTCTATCAGTTAACCGTACAAACAAGCACATTACAGTTCAAGTAATTGATGATGTTGCTAACAAGACACTTTTCAGTGTTCAAACTTATGGTAAAAATGCTGTTGAAGGAAAAAGCAATGTTGCTGGTGCAACGCTAGTTGGTACAAAACTTGCTGAAAACCTAAAGTCTAACAATATTTCAACTGCTGTATTCGACAGAAACGGACTTAGATACCACGGTGTGATCAAGGCTGTTGTTGAAGCTGCTAGAGAAAATGGAATTCAAATTTAGGAGTAAGTGATGACTGAAGAAAATAAAAGCGTTGAAAAAACAGTAAAAGCAGAACCGAAGAAAAGACAAACTTCTAAGAGAGCTCCAGCGAAAAAGCGTCAAGCTAACTCTATGGATGTTGAATTAGAAGAAAGAGTTGTTGCTGTAAATAGAGTTGCTAAGGTTATGAAGGGTGGTAGAAGATTTTCTTTCAGTGCTCTAATGATCGTTGGTGATAAGAATGGTCGTGTAGGTTACGGTCTTGGTAAAGCTAAGGAAGTACCTGAAGCAATCAGAAAAGCTACACAAGCTGCTCAAAAAAGCATGATTTCAGTACCAGTTGATGCAGGAACTATTCCTCATACAGTACTTGGTGAATTTGATGCTGGTAAGATTCTATTTAAGCCTGCTGCGGAAGGTACAGGGGTTAAGGCTGCTGGTGCATGTCGTTCAATCCTAGAACTTGCAGGTGTTAAAGACGTACTTACTAAGTCTCTTAGAGGTAACAACCCACATAACATCGTTAAGGCAACTTTTGACGCTCTTAAACAACTAAGATCTGTAGAAGAAGTAGCTAAAGTACGTGGAAAAGAAGCTAAAGGCTTAAGAATTAAAGGTTAATTGAGGTTGATATGACAGCGAAAACAATTACAGTAACATTAAAGAAAAGTACTATTAAATGTACTGACAAGCAGAAAGCTACAGTAAGAGGACTTGGTCTAAGAAAAACTGGAACTTCAAAAACTTTAGAAAACACTTCTGCTGTTAGAGGAATGATCAAAAAGGTAATTCACCTTTTAGACATTCAAGAATAAGCAGTATTAGTTGATTAAGAGGTAAATATGTTAACTTTAAATAACTTAAAAAGTCCAAAAGGTGCACATAAAAACATTAAGAGAATTGGTCGTGGACAAGGTTCAGGTCAAGGTACTCAAGCTGGTAAAGGGCACAAGGGTCAAAAGGCTCGTGCTGGTGGCGGTGTAAGAACTGGTTTCGAAGGTGGAGCAATGCCACTTTACATGCGTCTTCCAAAAAGAGGGTTCTCTAACGCACCATTTAAAACTGTGTATGCTGAGGTTTCTCTATCTACATTAGAAGCTAAATTTGATGGCGGAGACGTTACAAAAGAAGCACTAATTGAGAAAGGTATCCTTAAGGGTGCAGACAAAAGACGTCCAGTGAAAATTCTTGCTAACGGAGAGCTTTCAAAATCGTTAAATTTTGTTAATATTGAAAAGTTTTCTAAGGGTGCTCAAGAAGCAATCGAGAAAGCTGGTGGAAAAATAGCAACAAAATAGATAAAAGGATCGTCTGATGTCAAACGCTCAAGGAAAACTTGAAGAGCTTAAGAAAAAAGTCTTTTTTACTTTTTTATTATTAGTAGTATATAGATTGGTTGCGCAAATTCCTGTACCAGGAGTTGATGCGCAGGCAATCTCTTCTTATTTTGCGGAAGCTGGTGGAGGAAGTCTTTTTGACCTAATCAACACTTTTAGTGGTGGTGCCTTCAAGCGTTTCTCAGTTTTAGCACTGGGGATTATGCCGTACATTACTACTTCAATCATCTTTTCTCTTTTAGGAGAGGTTATCCCTCAAATCCAAGAGCTACAAGAAGACTCAGAAGGTAACAAAAAAATTCAAAAGTGGACTAGGTATGCAACAGTAATTCTCTGTTGCATACAAGGTTACTCAATGGCCGCTGTATTCGAAACATTTGTTTCACCAGGTGGTGCTAGAGTTATCCCTGAACCAGGTATGCTTTTTAGAATTGTAACTATGATCACTCTAGCTGCGGGAACAATGTTCTTACTTTGGCTTGGTGAGCGTATTACGGAATTTGGTTTAGAGAATGGTGTTTCTCTGATTATCTTTGCTGGTATTGCTGTAGAGCTACCATCAGAAGTTATTCAAAAAATTACACTTTTTAGAAACGGTGAAATGGGAGGACTTGAGCTTCTTACTTTTGTGGCCGTTATTATTGTTGCATTCTTTGTAGTTGCATTTATCGAAAGAGCCTTTAGAGCTGTTCCGGTACAATATGCAAAACGTGTTGTTAATAATAGAGTTTATGGTGGCAACCAAACTCTTCCAATGAGAGTTGATACAGGTGGAGTTATGCCTCCAATCTTAGCTTCTTCTCTATTAGCAGCTCCTGCAACTTTTGCTACATTTGTACCTGCAGACAGTGCTTTTAAGCCTTACTTTGATACGATTCAACAAAGTTTAGCTCCAGGACAACTTTTATTTAATATTCTTTTTGCAACTCTTATTGTGTATATGACTTACTTCTATGCACCGATCCAATTCAAAACGAAGAAGATCTCAGAGATGCTACAAAAGAATAATGCTTTTATCCCAGGCATTAGACCAGGTGATAAAACTAAAGAATATTTGGATACATTATTAAATCGTTTATCATTCTTTGGTGCTCTTTTCTTAATCGTGGTTTGTATTGTTCCTTCATTAATTACAGGTGCACAAACTAGATTTGGTGGTACATCAATGCTTATCTTAGTTTCTGTATCAGTTAGAGTTATGATGAATGTTCAATCGTTTATGTTTGCTGACAAGTATGAAATGTCTTACAAGTCGAAAGGTAAATATAACGGAAACAATAGAAGGTTCTAGTCCATGGCACCACAACTTATTTTAATTGGAGCTCCTGGATCAGGAAAAGGTACTCAAGCTAAGAATATTGTTTCTGAGCTTGGGTACAAGCATGTTTCTACTGGGGACTTACTTAGAGCAGAAGTAGCTAAAGGTTCTGAGCTTGGTCGCAAGATTAAAGCTGTTATGGACTCTGGTGAACTAGTAAGTGACGAGTTAGTATTGGACCTTCTCAAGGCGAATTGCGCTGTTGAGAAGTCGACATATATTTTTGATGGTTATCCTAGAAACCTAGTTCAAGCAAAGGATTTAGATAGCGCTCTACTTGGTGGAGTTGACTCTAAAGCAATTTACTTTGATATTGCACTTGATACTTTGGTTGAGCGAATTGTTAATAGACGTGTGGCTCCTGGAAGCGGTGAGATCTACAATTTAAAGACAAAGCCACCTAAGATTGAAGGTAAGTGCGACGTTTCAGGTGAAGACCTTGTGCATCGTAAGGATGATAATGAGGATACTGTAAGAACAAGAATGAAGGTTTTTACAGACAATATCGAGCCAGTTCTTGAGTACTATGAGTCTCAAGGTCGATTAGTTAGAGTTGACGCTACTAACGGGCTTGATGAGATTTTTGAAGAAATAAAAAAAGTAGTTAATTAATTTATTATATAAGTAATTCGTCTTGCAATATGGCCCTGAGTCATATATAAGCAATTACTTTAGGTTTTAATATATGAGTAATCAGGAAACGATTGAAGTTGAAGGGGAAGTTACTGAACTTCTTCCAAACACAAAATTTAAGGTTAAATTACCTAATGGACATTCTGTTATTGCCCACATTAGTGGAAAAATGAGAATGCACTTTATTAAAATTTTACCTGGAGATAAGGTACTTGTTGAGATTAGCAAGTATGACTTAACGAAGGGCCGAATTACATATAGAAGTAAAAAACGCTAGTGTAGAATTTACGAGGTTGTTATGAAAGTTAGAGCATCTGTAAAGCCGATGTGCAAAGATTGTAAAGTTATTAAAAGAAGAGGCGTACTTAGAGTTGTATGTAAGCAACCTAAGCACAAACAAAGACAAGGTTAATCATAGGAAAGGAGTGTAGCTATGGCGAGAATTCTTGGTGTTGATATTCCTAGAAATAAGGTAATGAAAATTGCCCTTCAATCAATTTACGGTGTAGGACCGAAAGTTGCTAAGGAAGTATTAGAAAAAACAAACATCGATTTAAACAAAAATTCAAACGAACTAACTGAAGAAGAAGCAAATGAAATCAGACTTCTTCTAGAAAGTGAGTACACTGTAGAAGGTGACTTACGTAGAGAAGTTGGTCTTAACATTAAACGACTAAAAGACTTAGGTTGTTACAGAGGGATCAGACATAGAAAAGGTCTTCCTGTAAGAGGTCAAAGAACTTCTACAAATGCTCGTACTCGTAAGGGGCCAGCTGTTGCAATCGCAGGTAAGAAGTCTATTAAGTCAATGAAGTAATTGTTAGGAGTTAATGATGGTTAAGAAAACAGCTTCAAAGAAAAAAGTAAAAAAGAATATTTCGAGAGGTATTGCTCATATTCAATGCTCTTTCAATAATACAATCGTTACGTTCACTGATATGAACGGTAACGCTATTTCATGGGCATCTGCTGGTCAATTAGGATTCAGAGGGTCTAAGAAATCGACTCCATTCGCGGCACAGATGGCTTCTATGGAAGCAGCTAAAAAGGCTATGGAGCACGGACTATCTACTGTTGAAGTAAGAGTTAAAGGTCCGGGTGCAGGTAGAGAAAATGCTGTTAGAGCATTCATCGCTGCGGGCCTTAAAATCACTTCTGTTGCTGATAGGTCACCAATTCCACACAATGGATGTCGTGCACCGAAAAGAAGAAGAGTATAATTATATAGATTTATATTAAGGAGTTGTCTGTGGACACATTTACAGCAAAAAATTGGACAGGAATGATAAGACCAGTAGCTTTGGAAATGGATAACGATAAGCTAACTAACACTTATGGTAAGTTCGTTGCTAAGCCACTAGAAAGAGGTTATGGACAAACTCTTGGAAACTCTTTACGTCGTGTACTTCTATCTTCACTTCAGGGTGCAGCTATCGTTGCAATCAGAATTGATGGAGTTGAGCATGAGTTTGGTACAATCAACAACGTAAAAGAAGAAGTTTCTGAGATTATTCTTAACCTTAAAGAAGTTCACTTTAAGATTAAAGATAAAGAGCAGGTAACTCTTACTCTTGAGAAATCTGTAGAGGGTGTTGTTACTGCTGGTGACATTTCTGAGTCTGCAAATGTTGAAGTTTTAAATCCAGAGCACGCTATCTGTAACCTATCAACTGGTGGATCTATTAAAATGGAACTGCTTGTTGCTAGAGGAAAAGGATACGTAACAGCTCTTGATAATAAAGAGTCTTTTGATCTTCCAATCGGTTGGATTTGTCTTGATTCTCTTTTCTCACCTGTTGCACGTGTTAACTATACAGTTACAAACTCACGTGTTGGTAAGAGAACAGATTTTGATAAGCTTACTCTTGAAGTTTGGACTAACGCAGGTGTTGAGCCTTCGGATGCAGTAGCTTACTCAGCGAAGATCCTAAGAGACCAACTTGCTGTATTCCTTAGCTTCGAAGATGAAGAAGAAATCACAAGAATGGAAACTAAGCCTAAGAAACAACAAAATACTGCTAATGCAGCTCTATTAAAGCCAGTTTCTGAGCTTGAGCTGTCTGTAAGATCTGCAAACTGCTTGCAGAACGCAGATATTAAGTATATCTATGAGCTAGTTTCTAAGACTGAAGGTGAGATGCTAAGAACTAAAAACTTTGGACGTAAGTCACTAAATGAGATTAAAGAAGTACTTTCTCAAATGGGACTTGGTCTAGGTATGAAAGTTGATAGCATCATGCAAGATCTAAAAGAAGAATAAAAGTTGTTATAAGTTGAGGTAGAGATATGAGACATCAAAAACATAAGTATAAACTAGGTGTAAGTCCTTCACACAGAGTTGCAATGGTTAAAAACCTTGCTTCTGAAGTTATCGATCACGGTATGATTAAAACTACTCTTACAAGAGCTAAAGCAATCAAACCAGTAGTTGAAAAATTAGTAACTCTTTCTAAAAATGATACAGTTGCTAACAGAAGACTTGCATTCAAAAAACTTAATGATAAGAATGCTGTAAACAAGCTTTTTACTGAGCTTGGGCCAAAATTCAAAGAAAGAAACGGTGGTTACACTAGAATCATGAGACTTTCTGAGAATAGAGTTGGTGATAACTCTAAAATGGCATACATCGCATTTGTTGATTAATTTTTAATTCGAATGAGATAGAATAAACCCATCATATTTGCGTATGATGGGTTTTTTTATTTAAAACTTTTCCAATATATCTATGAGCACATCATCTAAAGTTTCTATTATTTTCATTATTGTTGCTATTACACTTGGTTATTCTATTTATCATAAAGGTAAAATAGATTCTTACGTGGACGAAAGTCGTGATTATATTCTTAAGTCACTTCCAAGTGTTAAGCTTGATAATTTTGCTGATAATGCTGAAGTTGAACTTCAGGATTTGGCTAGAAACTCTAATGGATTAGTTGTGCATTTTTGGGGAACTTGGTGTGCTCCTTGTGAAGCCGAATTTCCTGAATTTGTTGAATTTGCACGCAAATTGGAAGAGAAAAATGTAAAAGTTGTTTTCATGGCCGTTAAAGATGATGACATGAAGATTAAGAAATTTCTAAAAAGATTCAATAACTTACCATCTAATTCTCTTGTGATTCATGATCAAGCTGGTATCTCTATGAGTAAATTAGGTGTTGTAAAGGTTCCGGAGACTTTTGTCTTCAATTCTAAACTAGAGCACAGAATTATGTTTAAAGGTCCTCAGGATTGGAAAATGGATTCATATTTTGTACGTGTTCTTAGCTACTTAGGCGTGAAGTAAATTAATAATATTTCTTTAAATTCGTCTATTTTTTTATCATTCATAGTTAAGTTTTATTAAATTCTGCCGAAAAGTTTTACAGACTTTGCTTTGGCCTATCGTTTTTTGTGCCAAAGAATTAAACATCGGAGAATAAAAATGATCAACTGGAATGAACTAAAAGGACTTCATGTTATTTCTAAGCTCGAAGAAGTAATTCATAAGTGGTTTGGTGTAGAGGTTTTCTATGCAGATAACCATTTTAAGATTAGAAGTTCACACACAGATAAGGACTATAATTTTAAGAACCTTTTCTTTGAGACACAAATGTCACTTCCACATGGTTATGATTTTGTAACGGCCGATGTTGAAAGATTTAGTGATGAGCTTAGCCAGTCTGGTGAAGTTGTTATGATCTTCGATTCTTACTTCCCAGGTGTTAAGATGATGGGTACTAAGATTGAAATTGAAGGTGAGTATCACGGAACTGTATTTGCTTTTCCTTTCTTAAAAAGTACTTTTACTGAAACAGAAGAAAAAGAACTTGTGACGGCACTAATTGAGCATGGTGCATCTCCAGAAGCAGCACAAGAATGTGTTAATGAAACAAGAAGATTATTCCCGAGAGAAATTGAATATTTAAAAGAGTTAGTAGAGCTAGTGGCCGGTGAAATCTCAACATTTCACCATGAAATCTCTAAGCGTGAAGAAAGAATTCATATGCTTAATTCTGAGCTGGGTGAAAAGTTTCGCTATCACAATATGATTGGTAAATCTAAGCAAATGCAAAAGATTTATTCACTACTAGAGCGTATTTCTACGAGTGAATCATCAGTTCTTATTCAAGGTGAAAACGGGACTGGTAAGGAACTTGTTGCTAAGGCCGTACACTTTGCTTCTCCACGTAAAGATGCTCAGTTCCTAGCTGTAAACTGTTCAGCATTCAACGAAAACTTATTAGACTCTGAATTATTTGGTCACGTTAAAGGATCATTTACAGGAGCACATAAAGAGAAATCTGGTTTATTTGAACTTGCAAATGGTGGAACACTATTTCTTGATGAAATTGGTGATACTTCACTTTCAATGCAGGTAAAACTACTTCGTGTTCTTCAAGAAGGTACTTATCTTCCAGTAGGTGCAGATTCACCTAGAAGAACAGATGTTCGTATTATCGCGGCAACAAATAAAGACCTGAAAACAATGATGGCAAAAGGTGAGTTTAGAGAAGACCTTTATTATAGAATTAACGTTCTAAACGTAAACCTTCCTCCACTAAGAGATAGAAAAGAAGATATACCTGTACTAATGGAGCACTTTCTGAAGAAGAAATGTGATGAGTCGGGGATGCCAATGAAGTCATACTCTAAGAAGTGTATGGAGAAAATGTTAGATTACCCATGGCCTGGTAACGTACGTCAGCTAGAAAACGAAGTTGAGAGGCTTGTTGTACTTGCTGGTGATGATAAATCAATTACGCCAGATAACTTAAGTCCACAGATTCTTGATCATGGTGCAGCTCCTGTTGAGTCAACTAGAGGAGTTAATACATCAGGTAAGCTTAAGGATGCACTAATGGAGCTAGAGATCATTATGATTCGTGAAGGTCTTAAGAGATGTAACTTCAACAAGTCAAAGCTTGCCAAAGAGCTAGGGATGTCTAGGGCCAGTCTTATTATGAAAGTAGATAAGTACGGACTAGATAAGCGCGCGAAAGCAGGTAACGAATAGAATAATTGCTTTAAAATAAAAAGATAGACACTTTTAGGCCCTCTGCGAGGGCCTTTTTATTTATATTTCCATAATTTCAGATACTTAACCCCTCGAAAATAACGCAATGTGATTGGGCAAATTACCTTTTAAGGGTGTAATATGCTCGGATAATTAATTACATAGAATCTCGAAAGAGAAATTGGTGGAGGGGATGTATGTCAACAACCAGTGAAAATATATTAGAGCAAAAAAGAGCTCTTTTAGTAGACAGAAGAATGCAGGCCGAGCTTGGTGGTGGTGAAGCAAGAATCGCTAAGCAACATGAGCAAGGTAAGTATACTGCAAGAGAAAGAATTGAAAGACTTGTTGATCCAGGTACTTTCATTGAGTTTGATAAATTTGTTACACATCGTTGTGTAAACTTCGGAATGGAAAATAAGAAGTTTTACGGAGATGGTGTTGTTACAGGTATCGCAGAGATTAACGGACAAAAGATTGCAGTTTATTCTCAAGACTTTACTTGTTGGGGTGGAGCACTTGGTGAAGCTCATGCAAGAAAGATCTGTAAGATTATGGACTTTGCTCTTGATAACAGAATTCCAGTAATTGGTATTCAGGATTCAGGTGGAGCACGTATCCAAGAAGGTGTTGATGCACTTGGTGGATATGCAGAAATTTTCTACAGAAACGTTAAGGCCTCTGGTGTTATTCCTCAGATTTCATTAATCATGGGACCTTCAGCAGGTGGAGCTGTTTATTCTCCAGCTGTAACTGACTTTATCTTCATGGTTGATAAGTCTTCTTACATGTTTGTTACTGGTCCAGATGTTATCAAGACTGTAACTCACGAAGAAGTAACAAAAGAAGATCTTGGTGGTGCAACAGCTCACTCAGAAAAATCAGGTGTATGTCAGTTTAAGTGTAAAGACGAAGACGAAACATTTGAGAGAGTAAGAGAGTTAATGAGCTATATCCCAGCTTCTAACTTCAAGAAACAAGCGCCTAAATATACTTCAGATCCGGTATATAGAGATAACTCTAAATTAAAAGAAGTTGTTCCAGGTAATCCTAAGAAGCCATATGATATGAAAGAAGTAATTCTTGATATCGTTGATGATGGTCACTTCTTAGAAGTTCATAAAGATTACGCAAGAAATATCATCGTTGGTTTCGCATCAATTGGTGGAATTAAAATTGGTATCGTAGCAAACCAACCAGAAGTTCTTGCTGGTGTTCTTGATATCGATTCATCTTGTAAAGCAGCTCGTTTTATTAGATTCTGTGATGCTTTCGATATTCCTATTGTTTCACTTGTAGACGTTCCAGGTTTCTTACCAGGTACAGTTCAAGAGTACGGTGGGATCATTAAGCACGGATCAAAACTTCTATACGCATACGCAGAAGCGACTGTTCCATTAATTACTCTTATTACAAGAAAGTCTTACGGTGGAGCTTATGACGTTATGGCATCTAAGCATATTCGTTCAGACGTAAACCTTGCTTACCCAACTGGTGAAATTGCAGTTATGGGTGCAGAAGGTGCAGTAAATATTGTATTTAGAAAAGAACTTCAAGGCCTTGAAGGTGAAGCTTTTGATAAGAAGAAAGCTGAGCTAGTTGCAAACTATGAGAATAACTTCGCTAATCCATATGTTGCAGCTGAAAGAGGATATATTGATGCTGTTATTCTTCCAGAAGAAACTAGAAAGCGTCTATATGAATACCTAGTAGTTCTAAAAGATAAGAACGTTGACCGTCCAAAACGTAAACACGGGAATATTCAATTATGATGATCAGACAGCCAAAGAACATGGAAAGAAGAGTACTAATTGCTAACCGTGGTGAGATTGCTTCACGTGTTGCAAAAGCTTGTCGTGAGCTTGGGCATACTGCAATTGGTATTTACACAGATAATGAACCACAAGGAACTCACTTACAATTTTGTGATGAGTGGGTATACCTTCCGGGAAATACAAACGCTGAAACATATCTAAATGTTGAAAAGCTTGTTGCTCTTGCTAAGGAAGTTAAGGCCGATGGTGTACACCCAGGTTACGGTTTCCTTTCTGAGAATAGAGATTTCGCAAATGCTCTATCTGATGCAGGGATTACTTTTATTGGTCCACACGTTGAGGCCATTAGAGTTATGGGTGATAAGGCAACATCTAAGAAACTAGCAAACGATGCTGGTGTTCCTACTGTTCCTGGTACAGATCACGCTGTTCCAACTGTTGATGAAGCAGTTGAAATTGCAGGTAGAATTGGTTATCCAGTTCTTCTAAAAGCTGTTGCCGGTGGTGGTGGACGTGGTATGCGTGCATGTAAGGACGAAGCAGAAGTTCGTGCTCAATTTGAAGCTGTTGGACGTGAGTCGATGGCAGCTTTTAATAACGGGGACCTTTTAGTTGAGAAACTAATTGTTAATCCACGTCACATTGAAGTTCAAATTCTTGCAGATAAGAAAGGTAATACTTTTCACTTCTATGAAAGAGAATGTTCTGTACAAAGAAGACATCAGAAAATTATTGAAGAAGCACCATCTCCATTTATTGGAACAGATGAAGAGCTTCGTCAAAACGTTTGTGAGACGGCTGTTAAGCTTGCAAAAGCTGTAGACTATGACTCAGCAGGAACTGTTGAATTCATCATGGGTGAAGATAAGCAATTTTACTTCCTTGAGATGAATACTCGTATTCAGGTTGAGCACCCAATCACTGAAGAAATCACTGGTATGGATCTAATCGTTTGTATGATTCAAGCTGCATTTGGTGATGAGCTAGGAATTCCTTCTCAAGAATTCATCAGAAGATCAGGACATGCGATTGAGTGTCGTATTTGTGCTGAAGATCCAATTACAATGCTTCCAGCACCAGGTCTTGTAACAGGTTTTGAAACAAACTTCCCACAAGGAACTCGTTTTGATCACTGTCTATACAAAGGACTTGAAGTAACTCCTGACTTTGACCCTATGGTTGGTAAGTTAGTTTGTAAGGGAATCGTTCGTGACGTTGCAGTTAGAAAAATGAATGCAGCTCTTGATGGACTATTCATTGAAGGACTAAAAACAAATCTTCCTCTTCTAAAAGAAATTATGACAGAGAAGAACTTTGTTGAAGGTCACTACTCAACAGCTTACATTGGTGAAGTAGCACCTCAGAACAACGTGAAGACAGACCTAGATCATATTAAGCTTTATACGATCATTGCTGGTTCTGAAGCACGTAGGATGGGTATCTAAGATGAGAACATATTTAATTAATGATAATGAAGAAGTAATTGTTGATTTAACAAGAACTAAAGTTCACGATCACAGCTTAGTTGAGTTTGATTTTTCTACATTAAAAGAAGGTGAAAGAAGCCTTCACGAAACAATGTGGTTAAGAAAGCTTTGTGGCCAATATTTTATCTCTAGAGATAATAAAACTTGGAAGAAGATCCCAAGACAAGATCTTCCATCAAGAGTTGTGAACGTTGATAAGGTTTACTCTCTATTTAGAGGGTACAAGCCATCTGGTTTAGGTGGAGCTGACGCTGGTGAGCTTCTTACTAAAATGCCAGGTAAGGTTGTTAAGATCAATGTTGAAGTTGGTCAAGCAGTTAAGGCCGGTGAAACTCTAATTATTCTTGAGGCCATGAAAATGGAGAACGAGATTAAGAGTGGAATCGACGGAACTGTTAAAGCAATTCACGTTAAGGAAGGGGACGCCTTAGAAGAAAACGTCCTCATGTTAGAAGTAGAAGCATAGGACGCAAGTCAAGGAGAGCAAATGTCTTTTAATAATGGACAAGCACCAAGGAATGACTTCGAAAAAATGAAACAAGATTTAGATAAGGGGCTCAAGTTACTTGGCCCCTTTTTTGTATTTATTGTTTTAGTTATTTTCGGGTACACATCTTTTTACACTGTTGAGCCTGATGAAGAGGCCGTGGTAATCCGTCTGGGGAAGTATATTAATACGAATACTCCAGGTCTTCATTTTAAAATTCCATTTGGAATTGATGAAGTTATCAAGGTTAAGGTTAAAACAGTTCTTCAAGAAGAATTTGGATTTAGAACAAAGAGTACAAGATCTCGTCGTTCATCTTATTCAGGTGACAATTTTGATAATGAGTCCCTCATGCTAACAGGTGACTTAAATGTCGCTTCTGTTGAGTGGGCGGTTCAGTATCAAGTAAGAGATCCGTTTAAGTTTATTTTTCAAACAAGTGAACCAGTAAGAAATATTCGAGACATCTCTGAATCGATTATGAGAAGAGTCGTTGGGGATAGATCGGTTACTGATGTACTAACTGTTGGAAAGGTTGAGATTGAAGCTGATGCAAAAATTTTAATGCAAGAAGTGATTGATAAGTACGACATGGGAGTTTCAATTATTTCGGTAAAACTTCAAGATGTTAATCCTCCTCAGGTTGTTAAGGCTTCATTTAATGAAGTTAACGAAGCGAAACAAGAACAAGAAAAGGCCATCAACGAAGCTGAGGGTGCTTATAACAAGGTTATTCCTGAAGCACGTGGTAAGGCAGAGAAAATGGTTTCTGAAGCTGAAGGTTATGCTGCTGCTCTTGTGAACCGTGCAGAAGGGGATGTTGCGAAATTTAAGGAAATTCTTAAAGAATATCGTCGTGCTCCAAAAATTACAAAGAAACGCCTTTATATTGAAGCAATGGAAGGGCTTTATAAGAAGTACGATAATCTTACGATTATTGACCCTAAAGTTAAGGGGCTTCTGCCGATTTACAACCAAGGAGCTAAGAAATGAATAAAGTAGTAACTCTTATTGTTGTTGTATTTATTGGTTTAATTCTAGGAAAGCAGTCACTATTTATCGTTAGTGAAGGAAGACAAGCAATTATCACTGAATTTGGTAAGCCTGTTGGAAAGCCAATTACAAATGCAGGTTTACACTTCAAGAAACCTTTTGTTCAAGATGTTCGTTTTGTTGATAAACGTATTCTTAGCTGGGATGGTTTTCCAAATCAGATCCCTACAAAAGATAAGAAATTCATTAAAGTAGATACTACGGCAAGATTTAAAATTATCGATGCTCTTAAATTTATCCAAACTGTACGTAATACAGAAGGTGCGAAAAAGAGAATTGATACAATTTTAGACTCAGCAACAAGAAATGTAATTTCATCTCATGATCTTGTAGAGGCCGTACGTAACTCTAATGCTATTATTGAAAAGTTAAATGCAACTAAAGTAGATGTTAACGAAATTGAAGAAGAAATAACTGGTGATATCGAAGATGTAAGCGTTGGTAGAGAAAAATTATCTCAACTAATCGTAAGCAAAGCCGATGGAGAGTTAGAACAATTTGGTATTCAATTAATTGATGTACAATTAAGACGTATTTCATATGAGAAGTCAGTAGAGCGTAAAGTTTACGAGAGAATGATTTCAGAACGTCAAAGAATTGCGCAAAAGATTAGATCAATTGGTGAAGGTGAAAAGGCCAAGATTGAAGGTCGTTTGGTAAAAGATTTACAAACAATTCAATCAGAAGGTTACAAGAAGTCACAATTGATTAAAGGTCGTGCTGAAGCTAAGGCATCAGCAGTTTATGCGAAGGCATTTTCTCAAGACCCAAGCTTTTTCGAGTTTGTAAGATCTCTAGAAGCATATAAAACGTCAATTAAAGGTAAAACTAAGTTTATAATCTCTAATGATAACGAATTTTTAAAATACTTGAGGTAAGCATTGATTGAATATGTAATTGCAGAAAATCCAGATGATCGCGTATTACAAAAAGTCTCACAAGCTCTTAATAATGGAGAGCTTGTGTGCTTACCAACTGATACGAGTTGGGTCGTTATCGCTTCCCCTTTTAATAAGAAAGGGATTGAAAGAATCTATAAATATAAGAATGCTCCAAAGCTAAAGGCTTTTTCACTTCTGTGTGACTCGATTTCGATGGCCTCAGATGTTGCCAATATTGATGATGGTGTTTTTCGCTATATTAAGCGAATCATTCCAGGTCATTATACGTTTATTTTCAATGCAAATA
The DNA here is from genome assembly GCF_043196995.1 of Halobacteriovorax sp. CON-3. NCBI lineage: Bacteria > Pseudomonadati > Bdellovibrionota > Bacteriovoracia > Bacteriovoracales > Halobacteriovoraceae > Halobacteriovorax > Halobacteriovorax sp. CON-3. The sequence goes on along the minus strand of NZ_JBEBNA010000001.1, from coordinate 1,816,236 downwards.
AGAAAATCACGAAGGCCGTGGCAGCAAATAAAACTGATCATGAAGTAGGGATTCGTTTTGTTCCATCGACACTAATTACTCGCTTACTGGATATACATGGAGAACCGGTTTTATCGAGTAATGTAGATTTGGATAAGTTTACACCTGCTCTCTCTTCTTATGATGAATTATATTCTTATATGATTGAGGAATCATTAGCGGGAGTTGTGTCTCTTATTGTTGATCCAGGAGAGCATGAGTTTGTAGGCTCATCAACTATTGTTGACTTCACTAATGGTGAAGCTGATGTCATAAGACAAGGTGCTGGAATTCTTAAGTAATTTCAAGCCTTTATCGTATTTTTCTAATGTTAATTAAATAGACAAGGTACTGAAATTTTTCAATTTTCAGTATCTTGGTACCTTTTTCTTCTATATTACAATCTATGTTAAAGAAGAAAATACTCCTCCTATCTTTCCTGCCTTATTTGGCCATGGCCAATAACTTTATCGAAGTTAAGGTTCATGATCTCAATGTTTCGAAGCAAGATGATATCTTTGGAAGATTAGGCTACATGGAATACGAGAGTGCTATTATTTCTCGTGACACTCTTTCGTTTAATATCTCTGATCGAAATAAAAGTAAATCAAGTGCTGAGGTTTATTTTAAAAATAATCAGTTAAAACTTGATAATGGAATGATGACTGCTCAATTTGATATGAGTGGTAATACATTTTTAAATACATTAGATAAATTAAAAATAAGTAATGCTGAAACAGCTATAAATGCTACTTATTTTAATATAAATGGTTCTAGTTTCTATATGGATAGAGAGGGTCTAGAGTTAAACGCAAATAACTTCTTTGTTTTCTGTACAACTAATGACCCAGAATATGATATGGCAACTGGAGATGGGATTGTTAAAGGATGTATGACTGAACTTAATATTACGCCTAAGTCATATAAAAAGCCTGTGAACTTTATCTTTAAGAAGAAGTTGGAAGATGGGGCCACGTTTACGGCAAGTGGTGATATCGGTACGATGCAATTACAAGCGGCCAGGTTTTTACAAGTTGCTTCACCACTACTTGTTATGGATTATAAGCAATATGATGTACAGGCAAAGTCTGTTGATCTTAAATGTGAAAAAGATGAGGATCTCGTCGAAATCGATTCAGATTCTCTTATGAGTGGTTGTGAAAATACTGCGGCCTTAAATGTTCCAAAGATTTTAGTTTCTAACTCAAAAGAAAAGACAAAATTTTATTTTGATATCGATACATTAAATGTGAAAAGTGAAAGATTAAATTTTCATTCAGATATCTTTCAATTTATAGATACTAAGAAGTCTGTCACAGTAAAAGACCTTGATGTTAAGTGCCAAAAATTAATTCAGTCAGACTTATTAGATATACCTTCAATGATTAAAGAATGTTTAATTGATGGCTCTATTGAAATTGATAAGTTGAAAACGAGTGAGGATGTTAAGATAGTAACGGACCCACGTGGACGTGTCGTATCTAGGCAGATAATTTCGAATCGTTATAAGAATTTAGAAATAGATACTTATAGGCCATTAGCAAATCTAAGCTTGGATAAATCTAACCTTTCAGATATTTCAATTAAGATTACTAATGGTGTCGCTAAAGTTAAGGCACATGCATATAAGAACGTTCTTTTGAAGAAGAATTTTGATGTTGATCTGACGGCAAGTGTTTCTTTTAATGAAAAAGATTCTCAAATTATTTTGGATGTTACAGATGTTGTTGTTCCATTTGGTTTTATCAAAGTTAAGTGGATTTGGTTAATTGAGAAAATTATTAAGAATGCTATCGTAGGGAGTAATGTTACCTATGATGATGGCAAATTCTATATTTCGATCTAGGAGATTGAATGAAGTTAATTAAATTATTTGTTATTTCTTTTGTTACATCATTTGCTTTTGCAAATTCGACAAATATTAACTGCCAAGGTGGTGGGTACTCTTTTAATGTTAACGAAAATAAGGCCATCATTAAAAATCTAGAATCCACTTATGATGTTTCCGTAAAGCAATCGGGGTCTAATTATACAGGAGTTCTTAAGGCAGAGGGATTCCTCGGTTTCCGTTTTATTTTGAAAGGAAATGAAGGAGAGTTAAAGCTTGTTGGCCCTAAAAGTATAACGAAGAAAATGAAATGCTTAGTTGTTAAATAATATATGAATTAATTTATTTGCAGCACTTAGAGGCGTTTCAACTTCATTTAAAATATTATCGTTAAGCTTTGTCCATTCTGATTGAAGAGAAGGATTGGCCCTAACCTTATTTTCAAGCAATTCATTAAATAGTTTCTTAAGCCAGTCTTGATTTTGTCTTTTTCGCTTTAGCTGAATTTTTTCTTGGTTTTCTTGGTAGATTTTTTCAATTAATTCCCAATATTCAGTTACGCCTTTATTCTCTAAGGCGGAGGCCATCATTACATTTGCACCGATTTTTTGTTCTGTTTTAATCACGCCAAGAGCTGACTTGTATTGAACCATTGTATCATGTGCTTTTTGTTTATTATCACCATCTGCTTTATTGATAACGATATTGTCACAGAGTTCAATGATTCCCTTTTTTATCCCTTGAAGTTCATCACCTCCACCTGGAAGTAGAAGTACAGTGAATAAGTCCACAATATTTGCAACGTCATATTCAGACTGACCGACACCAACTGTCTCAATAAGAACAACATCATAGCCTGCAGCTTCACAGGCCAGCATAACTTCTCTTGTCTTCAGAGCAACTCCACCTAGGTTTCCAGATGAAGGAGTAGGGCGAATAAAAGCATTTTTTTCTTGGGCCAGCTTCTCCATTCGAGTCTTGTCGCCAAGAAGGCTTCCTCCACTTAAAGGGGAGCTAGGATCAATTGCTAGGACTGCAACCTTTAGGCCCTTATTAATTAAGTGAAGTCCCAGGGATTCGATAAATGTCGATTTACCAACCCCTGGTGTTCCAGAAATACCGATACGAATTGATTTTCCTGTTAAGGGAAGAATTTCGTTTAAGAGTGACTGAGCTTCTTTTTGGTGCTCGGCCTTCTTACTTTCGATTAAAGTGATGAATTTAGAAAGTGATCTAATATTTCCACTTTTTAATTTCTGGATATCTATTTGCATTACTTTTGAGCCTCTTTGATTTTTGTAATTACATCTTTTGCGGCTTCTGCAATTGTTGTTCCTGGCCCGTAGATACCTTTAACACCTGCTTCATATAAGAAGTCATAGTCTTTTCTAGGGATTACTCCTCCAGCAACAACGATGATATCTTCAGCATCAAGTTTTTTAAGTTCTGCAATTAGTTCTGGGATAAGAGTCTTATGTCCGGCCGCAAGTGAAGATGCTCCAACAACGTGTACATCATTTTCCACTGCTTGCTTTGCGACTTCTTCAGGAGTTGAGAATAGTGGAGAAAGGTCGACATCGAAACCTACATCAGCATAGGCCGTTGCTACAACTTTTGCTCCTCGGTCATGTCCATCTTGTCCCATTTTAGCAACTAAGATTCTTGGACGACGTCCAAAATCTTTTTCGAATTGATCAATTTCATTCTTAATGCTCATCCATTCCTCATCACTTTCAAAAGATTTACCGTAAACACCTGAAACAGTTTTAGTATTTGCATTGTAGCGTCCCCACTCTTTCTCGAGTGCGTAAGTGATTTCACCAACACTACAACGAGCTTCCATTGCTTCAACCGCAAGCTCTAGGCCGTTTCCATTTCCAGTCTTGGCATAGTATTCAAGCTTGGCCATGCACTCACTAACTTTTGCTTCATCTCGTGACTCACGAATTTCTTCAAGTCTTTTGATTTGTTCATTAAGTACTTGAACATTATCGATTTCAAGAACTTCAACATGGTCTTCTTTTGTTGGCTTATATTTGTTAACACCTACAATTACATCTTCGCCGCGATCAATACGTGCTTGCTTTAGCGCCGCAGATTCTTCAATCTTAAGTTTAGGAAGTCCTGTTTCGATTGCCTTGGCCATGCCACCAGCTTCTTGAATTTCCTTGATAAGACCACGTGCTTTATCTGCAATCTCTTTTGTTAGAGTTTCCATCATGTATGAGCCACCCCATGGATCAACTGTATTAGTAATACCAGTTTCTTCTTGAAGGATGATTTGAGTATTTCTTGCAATACGAGCTGAGAATTCTGTCGGAAGGGCAATTGCTTCATCAAATGAGTTTGTGTGAAGAGATTGAGTTCCACCGAATACTGCGGCCATTGCTTCAATAGTTGTACGAATAATATTATTATATGGATCTTGTTCCGTTAGAGACCAACCAGAAGTCTGACAGTGAGTACGTAACATCTTTGATTTAATATTCTTTGGTTCATACTCTTCAACGATTTCAGACCATAGAAGTCTTGCGGCACGAAGCTTTGCAATTTCCATGTAGAAGTTCATCCCAATACCAAAGAAGAATGAAAGTCTTGGAGCAAATTGATCAATCTGCATCCCTGCTTTAATTGCTGTATCGATATACTCTTTCCCATCTGCAAGTGTATAGGCAAGCTCTAGGGCAGCGTCAGCACCAGCTTCTTGAATGTGGTAACCAGAAATTGAGATTGAGTTAAATTTTGGCATATTGTTCGAAGTATATTCGAAAATATCTGCGATAACTTTCATCGAAGGAGCCGGAGGGAAGATATAAGTATTTCTTACCATAAACTCTTTTAGAATATCGTTTTGGATAGTTCCTGAAAGTTGATCAAGTGACACACCTTGCTCTTTTGCAGCAACGATATATCCAGCGAGTACAGGAAGAACGGCACCGTTCATTGTCATCGATACCGATACTTTATCTAGTGGGATTCCATCGAAGAGAACTTTCATATCTTCAACAGTATCAATGGCCACACCAGCTTTCCCAACATCGCCTTTTACTCGAGGGTGATCTGAATCGTAACCTCTGTGAGTTGCAAGATCGAAGGCAACAGAAACACCTTGTCCACCAGCGGCCAGTGCTTTCTTGTAAAAGTCATTTGATTCTTTAGCTGTTGAAAATCCAGCGTATTGACGAATCGTCCACGGACGACCTGTATACATCGTTGCTCTTGGACCTCTGATAAATGGGTCCATTCCAGGCATAGTGTCTGTAAGGTCATTATTTTCAATATCTGCTTTCGTATAAAGGGCCTTCATCTCAATTCCTTCTGGAGTTTGAGTTACTTTAATCCCTTTTCCTCTTGATTCTTTTTCTGCTAGTTCTTTCCAAGTATCTAACTTACTCATTTATTCTCCTTCAAACCATTTTACTACGACGTGATCAATGCCAGCTCTTTGGGCAGCTTCGATTCCAGTAGGTGAGTCTTCAAAAATTAGACATTCATGTGTTTGAGCTTTAAAAAAATCCTGGGCCAATAAATATGGAGCAGGATTAGGCTTTGTATAATCTACTTCTCTTTCTGTAATAATTTTTTCAAAGTAACTATCTAATTCACAATGCTTTAAGATTGGATGTGTCACTTCATATTGACTTGCTGTCACAAGTGCAAGTCGAGTACCACTATCTCTTAGGCGATTTAGTAGTTCGTGAATATTTCTATGTCTTATATTACTTGCGTCGGACTGGCCAATGAGTTCGACTAATGCTTCATTTTTCCTTACGAGATATTCTTCTAAGCTATTAAGGCCTAGTGCTTCTTTAATCATTGGAAAAACCTCGCCATCAGACATGCCATAGGTTTCTTCCATTGTTGGAATTTTCTTTCCATTGCATAGATTTTTAACAACTTCATAATGAAGTGGCTCACTATCTAAGATTGTTCCATCCATATCAAAGAAGATATAAGGTCTTGTTTTTGCAATGACCAAAATTTCATCAATAACAGTACTATCTAAAACACTGAAATTATTAAGCTTTTTTCCGATCGAATTCATTCCAACTTTATACCATAAAAACCTAGGAATTTGTTTCGTTGTTGTTTTGCGTCATGAGATTAAGTTATAATTTATAGACACGGAGGAGATTGTGAAAAAGCATACGACCAACATTTCTCTTGAACCTTCACTGCAGGCATATTTCTATGATGAACTGCATCGTATAAATCTTAAAAGGCAAAATCCTTTACCTCAGTTATCTATATTTTACTCTTCCTTAGTCATGGATAAGTTTGGACTTTCTCAACATTATTTCGAAGAGCAAAAAGATGGAAGATTAAAAGAGAAGACACTTGGGTTAAAACTCTTACAAACCGAGCACTTAAGTGAACGAGAAAAGAAAAGAGAATTGCGTGATATTGCAGATACAGCATTATTTCTATGTGGATACTTTTCTAATTCAGTTAATGAGAAGATTATTGATTTAGGATACTACTGTGAGATTGGTAAAACTGCATATCAAAAACTCGACTGTTATCAAAACACATTTTACGATTTTAATGGCTTCTTTAAGGAGCTCGCTTCGCAGTTTTATGACATCACTAATTTGATGAGCTTACTGCAAAGCGATTGCAACTTAAATGAAGAGCAGTACTTGCTCTTTACTAAGGATGTATCGTAGTTGGAATACTATTATCGATAGTTTTTCCAACTGTAATTGTTATCCAATTTTGTTTTAGAACCTTTTTGATGATTTTTTGAAAGTCTTCATATTTAAAGTTTCTAATTTCTTCGTTTGATTTATAGAAGTAATCAACACCAAGGCCGTGAAGGGCCGGAACAGAGTAGACATTTGCATAATCATCATTAACTTGTAGGTTAAGTTGATTTTGTCCATCAATCATCATCTTAATGCGATCAAAGTTTGATTTAGAAAGACCTTCCTTTTGAAGTTTAGATAAGATGGTGTTGATAGCATTGATTGCTTCAACTGTTTTATCATGACCGCTGGCCATGTAGATCCCCCAGTACCCAGCTTCAAGAGCATTCATATGAATTGGCTGGGCAACATAGCAAAGTCCTTTACGATCTCTAACATCAACAAAGAGTTCTGATGACTGGCCAGATAGATGTGTTGTTAACATCTTAAAAACAACATTTTCCTTCGCCGTAAGTTTTTTTGTTTGCGTTGCAATTAGGATTTGAGTTTGTTCACGATCAAAATCAATATGTTTTTCAACCGTTTTAATTGGAACAACTTTCTTCGCTTCTTTCTTCTTTCCTTTTCTTGGTTTTAGCCCTTCAAAGTAGAACTCTACTTTTTCCTTTACTTCATCGAGAGAGAGATCTCCACAGAAAGTGATAAGCATCTCTTTTGTTTTTAAGTTTCTTTCATGAAGCTTTGCAAGGTCTTCTTTCTTTATGGCCTTAACTGATTTTTCGGTTCCAATAGTTGAAAGAGCATAAGGGTGACCTTTAAAAAGTAGGTTCGTTGCTTCGTTAAAGCAGTGTCTTGTCGGGTCTGACTTATTTGCCTCAATAGTTCTAAAAATCAATTTCTTTTCATGAGCAATGAATTTTGCTTGAAATGTTGGATGAATCAGTGATTTGAAAAAATGTTTTGAAAGGTCAGAGAAGTATTCACTTTGACCGTGCATTGTCATTCCGTAAGCGTTCTTTCCTGAAAAGCTATTAAACATTGTCGATTTATTGTCGAGGTCTAGTTTCAGCTTTTCATAGCTAAGGCCTTTGTAACCCTTTGTTAGCTGAGAGCTCATAAGACTATAGATACCATTTGTTTTAGTCGACTCATCAACAAGCCCACCTTTTAAGTACGCGTGCATTACAAATGTAGGTGTAATAGCATTATAGCGATAAAGTAGTTTGATTCCTGGTTTGATTTCAACAATTTGAGTTGCCGGGTCATTCTTAGATTTTGTGGCCTTAATCGCTTGTTCTTTTTTATTCTTCTTAAGCTTTGCAATTTTATTCTTAAACTCCACTAGCTTTGGTTTAAAGTCTTGTGGCCTTAATTCATTTGGGATTTGTAAACTTAAGTGAAGTGAGCGTCCAAAAATATCTGAGTATTTTTTATTAACTTCTTTTAGGCTAGTTTTTTTGATCTTGCTAATAAACTCTTGCTCGATTTCAAGGTCCTTGGCTCCTGCATAACTACTTCCTAAAGAGAAGGCGTAGGACTCTAAGGATTCTTTCTCATAAATCTTAGCTGCTACATATTGATTTTTAATTTTTTTAATATCATTTTCTTTAAGGCCAACAGTTGTTGCTTCTGAGATTGTCTTCTCTAGTTCATGCATAACTTTTTGGTAATTTTCTTTTGGGAAATTGATTCTTAAAAAATGTATCCCACCATCTGCGAAGAACATCGAAGAAGAAGTACAGTTATTGGCAATCGTATTATTTAAGACAAGATTCTTATATAGTGGCGATGTCTCTCCGTATCCAAGGGCATTATATGCGAGATCTTCTCCTGCTGCACCATCTGACTTCATTGGAGGACATTCAATGGCCATTGTCAGTTGGCACATACGAACGTCTTTTTTATGTATTTCAATTGTAGACTTCTTATGGAGTGAAAAAGAAGGTCTCTCTGAACGCTTCCCTTTTGGAAGTTCGTAACCCTCTATTGTTTTAATATATTTCTTTTTATTCTTTAAATCCCCTGCGACTACTAAGAATGCGTTAGCATTATTGTAGTGGTTATTTCTGAAATCAATTAACTGCTTTTGTGTGAAATTTTTGATTGTTTGTTCATTTCCAAGAATTGGGTGTGCATAGCCACCGTTAAAAGACATTTCTTGAATTCTTTGGAAAGAAAATTGGCCAGGGTTATCTTGGCTACGTCGATACTCTTCGAAAACGACTTCTCTTTCTGGAATCAGATCTTCTTGATTGAACATTGGATTAGAAACCATATCCATGATGATATCAATTGATGTATTAAAGTAAGCAATAGGTGAGTTAATATAGTAGCAAGTGTAGTCAAAAGAAGTGAAGGCATTTACTTCACCACCAAATGATTCTACATCATGGGCTATTTTAGCTCCTGGTCTTTTCTGTGTTCCCTTAAAAAACATATGCTCTAGGAAGTGAGCGATACCAAAATTTGATTCATCTTCTAGAGTTGAGCCTGCTCGAAACCAAATTTGTACAGATGCACTTGTATTTCCTGGAACATCAACAAAAATGACTTCCAAACCATTATTTAACTTTTCTATTTCATATTTCATTTACATTGCCTTTTAATTTTAGGTATTTGTTAATTATAGTCTGGGTTACAAAAAAATAATATGGAAGAAATAAAGTCGTTATATATCCATTTCCCGTTCTGTCGTCACCTTTGTAATTATTGTGACTTTTTTAAGTCAATTAAAGAGAACGATGGGCAACTCGATGATTTCGAAAGACTCTTTGCAGATATGTCTACAAAGCATAAGTCGATTCTAGATAGTCATGGCGCTACTCTTAAAGAGTTAGAGTCTCTCTATATTGGTGGAGGAACACCGAGTTTATGGGGAAGTCGTGGAGCCTACTTCTTAAGAGATTGGTTGTCTGACAATAAGATTTCTTTGAAAGAGGATTGTGAATTTACTCTTGAGGTAAATCCTGGGGCATGGACGGAAGAGACTTTGAGTAGTTGGCGAAGTATTGGAGCGAATCGCTATTCTTTAGGGGTCCAATCTCTAAACCCGAACTTCTTAAAAATTATCGATCGGGTCCACAATATTGATGATGTTCATGAAACATTAAAATATTTTAATAAAGGAAATTATAATTTCTCTGTAGACTTTATGATTGGCCTGCCATTTTCTAAAAAGTACAACCGCGATATTATTGCTGAGCTAACTGAAATTCTTACATATAACCCAAGTCATATAAGTCTTTATATTCTGACTGTACCAAAACATTATAAGCACTACGATGAATTGCCTGACGAAGAGTGGATAAGTGATGAATATATTAAAGTCTCTAACTTCCTCGCTATCAATGGTTTCAAGCACTACGAAGTTTCAAATTTTGCTAAAGCGGATAAAGCATCAATTCATAATTTAAATTACTGGAAGATGGAATCTGTTGCAGCGATTGGCCCTTCTGCTACTGGTTATATCAAAAATAATCGCTATCGCTATAAGTGGAAAACTAAAGGGGCCGATGTAGTCGAAGAAAATCTTAATGAAGACGAGTTTCAGATTGAGCGACTTTATATGAATTTACGCTCGAGTGTTGGTTTTCCTGTTAAAGATTCTTACTGGGGTGACCTTAGTGAGCTCGTTCAGTCACTTAAATCTCGTGGATTGGCCATGGCCGGACGCGATCATTTTTATTTGACGTCCCGCGGCTTTCTTATCCTCGACTCAATTATTGATGAAATATTTAAAATTTCTAAGTGATTTCAGTTAGTTGTAAAGTATATCGAAAAAAAATCATTGCACAACGTTGACACTGGGCCAAAGAATACCATCTTTAGGATAGAGATAAATTTAAAGAGGTAGTTGAAATGTCTGAAACTCAAGTTAATGAAGAAAATGAAAAAGAACTAGGGCCTGAAACTAATGAAGAAACTCAGGAAACTTCTCAAGTAGAAGATACAGAAACTGAAAATGAAGTTTCAGAAGAAATGAAAGAGTTAATGGAATTTAAAGACAAGTTCTATTATGTAGCAGCTGAGATGGAAAATCTTAAAAGACGCCATGAAAAGCAACTACAGGATCAGATTAAGTTTGGTACTGAAAAAGTGATGATGGGTCTTTTAGATGTTGTTGATAACTTAGAAAGAACTCTTCAGGCGATTGAAAGTGATGAAGATGATAAGGTTAAAAATATTTACACTGGTGTAGATATGGTTAAAAACCAGTTTCTTGAAACACTTAAGTCGAATGGTTTAGAAAAAATTGAAACAGAAGGTAAGATTTTTGATCCACATTTTCACGAAGCAATGGCACAAATGCCAGCAGAAGGAAAAGAAGATCAAGAGATCGTACAAACATATCAAAACGGTTACTCACTAAACGGTAGAGTGATTAGAGCAGCAAAAGTAGTAGTAGCAAAAAACTAATTATATAAAGGAGATTATAATGGGAAAAATTATTGGAATCGACTTAGGTACAACTAATTCATGTGTTTCTGTTCTTGAGAATGGAAAATACAAAATCGTAGCAAACGCAGAGGGACACAATACAACTCCATCTGTTATTGGTTTCGCAAACAATGGTGAAACTCTTGTAGGTCAAGTTGCAAAAAGACAAGCTGTAACGAACCCTTCAAAAACTCTTTATGGGATTAAGAGACTTATTGGTCGTAAATTTAATACACCAGAAGCAAAGTCATTTGCTGACGTTGCTCCATTTGAAATTTTTGCAAATGACAATGGTGATGCATGGGTAAAAGTTGATGGGAAAGCAATGTCTCCTCAAGAAATCTCTGCAAAAGTTCTTCAAAAGCTTAAGAAAGCGGCAGAAGATTACTTAGGTGAAACAGTTACTGAAGCTGTAATTACAGTTCCAGCATATTTTAATGACTCTCAAAGACAAGCAACTAAAGATGCAGGTAAGATTGCAGGTCTTGAAGTAAAAAGAATTATCAACGAGCCAACTGCTGCGGCACTTGCTTATGGACTAGAGTCTAAGCAAGATAAAAACATTGCAGTATTTGACCTTGGTGGTGGTACTTTTGATATCTCAATTCTTGAGATCACTTCAGACGGTGTATTCGAAGTAAAAGCAACTAATGGTGATACATTCCTTGGTGGTGAGAACTTTGATGAAAAAATCATTAACTTCCTTGCTGAAGAGTTCCTAAAGTCTGACGGAATCGATTTAAGAAAAGACCAAATGGCACTTCAAAGACTAAAAGAAGCTGCTGAAAAAGCTAAGCATGAGCTATCGAATGTTAACTCGACAGATGTTAACCTTCCATTCATCACTGCAGATGCTTCAGGTCCAAAACACTTAAACGTAAACCTTTCAAGAGCTAAGTTTGAATCTCTAATCGGTGATCATTTAACTGCTCTTGCTAAGCCATGTCTAACTTGTCTTGAAGACTCTGGTCTTGAGAAGAGCGAAATCGATGAGGTAATTCTTGTTGGTGGTTCAACTCGTATCCCAGCTGTTCAAGAGAGAGTTAAAGAAATCTTTGGTAAAGAAGCTTCTAAAGGTGTTAACCCTGATGAAGTTGTAGCTGCAGGTGCTGCAATCCAAGGTGGTGTACTAGCTGGTGACGTAAAAGACGTTCTACTACTAGACGTAACTCCACTAACTCTAGGGATCGAAACTCTAGGTGGTGTTATGACTCCACTAATTGAGAAGAACACGACTATTCCATCGAAGAAGTCACAAACTTTCTCAACTGCTGTTGATAACCAACCAGCTGTTACAATTCACGTATGCCAAGGTGAGCGTGAGTTTGCTAAAGATAATAAGTCACTAGGACGTTTCGACCTAAGTGGTATTGCACCGGCTCCAAGAGGTGTTCCACAGATCGAAGTTACTTTTGATATTGATGCTAACGGTATCGTACACGTTTCTGCTGTAGACAAAGCAACTGGTAAATCTCAAGAGATTAAGATTACTGCTGGTTCAGGTCTTTCAGATGAAGAAATCGAAAGAATGGTACAAGAAGCAGAAGCTAACAAAGAAGCAGATAAGAAGGCACGTGAGATTGTTGATACTAGAAACAATCTAGATGCACTTATCCTAAGCTGTGAAAAAATGATCAAAGACAGTGCTGATAAAATCTCTGAAGACGATAAGTCTAAGTTAGAAGCAGCAATCAATGAAGCTAAAGGTAAGCTTCAGTCTGAGAATCTTGATGAGTTAAAAGCAGCTCAAGAAGCTCTAACGAACGCTTCACATGCAATCGCTCAGCAAATGTACCAACAACCAGGTGCTGAAGCTGGTGCTCAGCAAGCTGGTCCAGAAGCAGATGCAGGTGCAAATGCAGGATCAAATAAGCAAGACGACGATGTTGTTGATGCTGACTTTAAAGAAGTTTAATTAGAAATATAGAATTGAAGGGAGCCCTGTGCTCCCTTTGTTCGTTAATAGAGAATTAAAAATATGAGTGATAAAAGAGATTATTACGATATTCTAGGTGTCGCAAAAGGCGCTGATAAAGCTGAGATTAAGAAGGCCTATCGCAAGATGGCCATGAAGTATCACCCTGACCGTAACCCTGATAACAAAGAAGCTGAAGCTAAATTTAAAGAAGCTTCTGAAGCAGCAGAGGTTTTACTAGATGATGGAAAACGTCAGCGCTATGACCAATTTGGACACGCTGGTGTAAATGGCCAAGCTGGTGGCTTCGGTGGCGGTGGCTTCCAAGGTGGATTTGGTGATTTCGGTGATCTAGGTGATATCTTTGGAGATATCTTTGGTGACATGATGGGCGGTGGTGGCCGTGGCCGTCGTGGAAGACGTCGCACAGGCGTTCCTGGTAATGACCTTCAAATGACTGTTAGTGTTTCATTTGAAGAAGCAGCATTTGGCGCTAAAAAGAAAGTTTCAATCAACAAAGAAACAACTTGTGAAACTTGTTCGGGGTCTGGTGCTAAAGCAGGCTCAGAACCAACAACATGTGATATGTGTCACGGAGCTGGTGAGGTTCGTCGCCAACAAGGTTTCTTCACTGTTGCTTCAACTTGTCCTAAGTGTCAGGGTTCAGGAACAATGATCAAAGATCCTTGTGGAACTTGCCATGGCCAAGGCCGTAAGAAGAAAAAAGTTGAACTTGAAGTAACAATTCCTGCAGGTATTGATCATGGGCAGCGTCTAAAACTTTCTGGTGAAGGTGATGCAGGTGCTCAAGGTGGACCAAACGGAGATCTTTATATTGTTGTGGATGTTAAAGAGCACGAAATCTTTAAGCGTGAAGGTTTCAATGTTCTCTATACTGTACCAATTAGCTTCTCACAAGCGGCCCTTGGTGCAGAGGTAGAAGTCCCAACTCTAGATGGTAAGGTTGTTGTTGATCTTCCTCCTGGTACTCAGTCTGGAAAGAAAATGAGACTTAAGGGGAAGGGGATCCAAAAGCTTGGTGGATATGGAACAGGTGATGCAATTCTAACTGTTCATGTTGAGACACCGACTAAGCTATCTAAGGAGCACAAGGAATTACTTGAGCAACTTGCTAAGCTAGAAGGAAAGCAGTGTCATCCAATGAGCACTGGTTTCATCGATAAAGTTAAAGAATTATTTAGTTAATTCAATATATGCACGGGAGACTGAGTGAATTAGTCTCCCATGTTTATAAAATCCTAATATTTCTCCTGTTTTCATCTATCTATATTTCAAATAAAATAGACCATACAAAATTAAAAAAGGTCGACTATGTTTAAGTATATTTCTCTAATTTTAATCACACTTCTTGTGAGTTGCGGTGGTATCCAAATGATCAACCGAGACACTTCACATCTTTATACTAAAAAGTTTTTAAAAGATTTTGATGTAGCTAAGAAGAGTTTCGTTGATGGAAATAAGGAATTAGCACTAGGTCAACTTAATGCAATTCAGGATGCTAAGTTAAGACCAGCTGAACTTGCTACTAAGACAAATTTAATTGGTGTTATCAATTACTCAAACCAAAACTATGAACAAGCAATCTTTCAATTTAACCTAGCTTTAAATAGTTCAGGTGAAGATGGTCAACTTAATGCTCAGATTAAACTTAATCTTGCGAGCAGTTATTATAAGCTTGGTGATCTAGAGAATACTTTCAAAACACTTGATGGAACGGACTCAAGATGGCTTCTAAACCGAGACTTAGAAAATTTTCATAAATTACGCTACCGTGTTTCAAAAGAACTTGATTTTCAAGCGGTTGCGCTGGATTCACTACTTTGGTTAAACTCTGGTGCCAATACTGTTGATGAATTAAAAGAGAAGAAGTTCTATGGGCAACTTGTTACTCAGTACTTCATTGTTGATCAAGCGGAACGTGTACGATTAGTGCAAGATTTTAAAGAGGGGAAGGACTTTGTTTGTGCCTATCTTTCGTACTTAGAAATTGAGCAGTTAATTAATCAAGGAAATAAAGGTAAGGCACAAGAAGTAGGGGATTGGGTTAAGTCTCAATATAGTATGTATCCTGAGGTCATTGCCCTAGTTACGGCTCGTTTTGAAAATTTGAAGAAGTATAGCAAAATTAATCTTCGATCAATTGGAGTTGTTCTTCCACTTACGGGTGACAAGAGTAAGTTTGGAAAGAGAGCGCTTGCTGGTATTGATCACGCTGTCCGCAAATATAATGAACAGAATTCAACGAAGCCAAACTTTCAACCAATCCAGATTAAAATCTTTGATAGTATGGGAAGTGCGATTGTCGGAAAAGAGAAAGTTCGTGAAATGATTGAAAGAGAGAACTCTTCAATTATTATCGGTGGACTCTTGAAAGATGAAGCAAAGGCGCAATATGAAGCCGCTAGAAAGTATGGAGCATTCTTTATTTCGCTATCTCAAATTTATACAAGCAAAGATGATAAAGGACACTTGCTAATTGAAGTACCAGGTTCAGTTGAGTCTCAAGTATCATTATTATTCTCTGAGAAATATCTTTCAAAATTTGGAAATAAGGTATCAATTATTTATCCAAATACAGATACTGGTTATTCATATGTTGATTCAGCATGGAAGATGGCCGAGAAGGCCGGTGCTGAAATTGTTAGTATTCAATCATTTGATACTAATCAGACAGACCACAGATCAACTGTTGCTAAGATCCTAGGTCTATACTTTACACGCGAAAGACAAGAAGAATTTGAACTTCTAAAGTCTGTTCATAAACTAGAAGGTAATACATCAATTAGACGTGTCCAGACACTTGGCCCAATTGTGGACTTTGATTGGGTTCTACTGCCTGCAGCTCCAAATGATGCCCTTCAACTAATTCCATCTTTTAACTACTACGATGCATTTAATGTAAATTTAGTAGGAGGTCCAAACTGGAGATCAAGAAGAATCTCAAGGGAGACTTCTAAGCTAGGTAAGCTATTCTTTGTGGATTCTGAAGTGCCTCAGGGAGACTCTGGCTTCGTTTCTAGTTATCAATCGCGCTATGGACAACGTCCTGGTGTTGTTGAAATCCTAGGCTTTGAGGGGATGGCACTTGCTGCTAATGTACTATCGTTAGGTGACTTTACAAGCCGTGATGAACTTGAAAGAACGCTGGTTAATGCGAAGAAGGTTGCTGGAATAACAGGTTCTTGGAGGCTTGAAGATGACGTGTGGATGAAGGACATGAGTCTCATGAGCCTATACCGTGGTCGTTTAAATAAAGTGAATTTGGCTATTGAAAAATCGGTTGAAAAATCAATTGAAGAGGAAGTAAGTAACTGACGCTAATGCGCCAGTTATATTACTTCTTAGCAGCGTTGATTCTGCGTAAAATTCTTGCTTTTTTCTTAAGTTGAGCTTTTTTCTTGCTCATTTTAGCAATAGTTTTCTTTCTACCTGCACCCATAATCTTTCCTTTTGCGTAGTGTTAGAAAATAGTCTGGTTATACTAAAAAAAAATATCGATTTTGACAAGGGCCAAGTCATTTTTATAGGAATGCGCGGTGCTAAACTTGTTATTAATGGTTGTCAATAAAATGACCTAAATGGTACATTTTACATATATAAGCAAACGGATTGCTAATCAAAAGGTATAACGGAATGTGCGCTGCAAAGAAAAAAGTAGCAGCTAAGAAAAAAGCTGCGAGCAAAACGACGAAAAAAACGACTAAAAAAGTTGCTAAAAAGAAAGCTACAAAGAAAAAAACTGTAAAGAAAACTTCTTCACGTAAAGCAAGTTCTCCTACACAAGCTAGCTTATCAACTGCATTTGTTGATGAACTTTCTCTTAATACAAAGGCGAAGTCTCCAGAACTAGGTGCTAACCTAGAAATGAAGAAGGCTGCTCTTAGAGCACGTCGTATTCACTGGAACGAAGATAAGCGCAAGATCGCAATTGATATGCTTGAGCGCTACACAGGTCACGACTTTAGAGACTTCCAACAACAAATTATCTTAACAAATTTTCACTACTACGTTGAAAGATTCAATGCTCTTCTTGATGACCATGTTTATACACAAGGTTCAGCTTTTAAGGCTTCAAGTTCTAAGAAAGCAAAAGTAACGATTATTGAATTTGGTGTAGGTGCTGCAATGGCCGCTCTTATTGGAGAGCTTATTTCAGTTATCCACCCGAAGGCCGTTCTATTCTTAGGTCTTGCAGGTGCTGTTCACCCTTCTCTGAAAGTTGGTGACTTCGTACTTCCTATCGCTTCGATTAGAGCTGAAGGTGTTACTGAGCACTTTCTTCCTAGGGAAGTTCCTGCCCTTCCAACATTTAAAGTACAAAAATTCGTTTCTCAAATATTATTAGAACATGGGCACGATTACCGTACTGGAACGATCCACTCTACAGATTATCGATTCTGGGAGTTTGATGATCGTTTTAAAGAACGCTTAATTGAGCAAAGAGTTTTAGCTGTTGAAATGGAAACGGCCGCTCTATTTGTTTCGTGTTTTGTAAGTAAGGTAAATATTGGAGCATTACTATTAATCTCTGATTGTCCAATGACTAAGGATGGTATTAAAACGAAGAAGTCTGCTAAGTCGGTCTTCAAGAAATATACAGATATTCACATCGAGCTAGGAATTGAGGCAATGGCAGACATTGCTGACCGTGGTGAGAATATCAGACACTATCATTGGTAAAATTTTATAAAGGAATATGAAATGTTAAAGCAATTTTTTAATTTCTTCTCAAACGATCTTGCGATCGATTTAGGTACGGCAAATATTCTTGTTTACGCTAAAGATAGAGGGATCATTGTTAATGAACCTTCTGTTGTTGCTGTTCACCAAGGGTATAAAGGAACTGGATCAAAAGTTCTTGCTGTTGGTTCTGAAGCAAAGCAAATGCTTGGTCGTACACCTGGATCTATTCAAGCTATTCGTCCTATGAGAGATGGAGTAATCGCTGACTTTGAAGTGACAGGTGCGATGCTTAAGTACTTCATCCAAAAATCACTATCAGGTTCGAAGCTTGTTAAGCCAAGAATCATTATTTGTATTCCTTTTGGAATTACTCAGGTTGAAAAACGTGCAGTTAAAGAATCTGCTGAGCAAGCAGGTGCGCGTGAAGTATATTTAATTGAAGAGCCAATGGCCGCAGCAATCGGTGCTGGACTTCCAATTACTGAGCCTTCTGGAAATATGATCGTTGATATTGGTGGTGGAACGACTGAAGTTGCAGTCATTTCACTTGGTGGTATCGTTTACTCTCAATCTGAAAGAGTGGCCGGTGATAAATTTGATGAAGCAATTGCTTCATACATTAAGAAAAAATACTCATTATTAATTGGTGAAAGAACTGCAGAGCAAATCAAAATGTCGATTGGTAATGCATATCCATTTGATGATGAAGTAAGAACATATGAAGTTAAGGGACGTGACCTTGTAGCAGGTGCACCTAAGATTATCGAAGTTACTTCTGACGAAATCAGAGATGCTCTTTCTGATCCAATTGCAGAAGTTGTCGAAGCAATTAAAACTTCATTAGAAAAGACACCTCCTGAGCTAGCTGCCGATATCGTTGATAACGGAATTATTCTAGCTGGTGGTGGTTCACTTCTAGCGAACCTAGATGTTTTAATTAAAGAAAGAACTGGTCTTCCTGTAGCTCTTGCTGAAGATCCACTTACTTGTGTTGTTCGTGGATGTGGTAAGGCACTAGAGTCAATCGATCTTTTAAAACAAGTAGCGACTCTATCATAAGTCGAAGATAGGTTTACAATTGAATTCTAAAAATCTTTTTATCGAATTAGAGCTCTCTGATATAAAATTAAAAATCAGGGAGCTCATTGCCACTAAGAGTAAATTAAAAATTTGGACTAACTCACAGCAAGTTGCTTCTGTTGAGATTTATGCAATTGAAGAAGATACTCTAATTATTGATGATAATCACTCTCTTGATGGTGTTGTGATGGCGAACTTTAGTCTTCGCTATATGAGCTACTTTTTTAAGGGTATCGTTGATGGTGGTAAATTAAAAATCGATGGTAAAGTATATCGAAGTGAAAGAAGAGCAGATATGAGATTCAATGTTTCGTATATGACATCTTCATATCTCTACTTTGATGCCGTTGAAGAAGATCTGCCTTCTGCAGATAACGTTCTTCACTTCAATAAATCAAAAAATAAAGAAGATTCATTCATTAAAGATTTCTCTACATCGATGAGTGACTTTCCTGAATTAAGAGGTGCTAAGTTAATTGATATTTCAAGTAATGGTGCTTCCTTTGTTATGTCTCTTCAAGATTTCAAAAACTTTTCAAATAAGAAGTTCTCAATGGGGACTTTAGTTTTAGAAAAGAATTCGTATGATATCTCTAATATCCAAAAAGTTTACGATATCGATTATGTAAACTTTAGACTCGATAATATTCCAATGAAGAAAATTGGTATTAAGTTTGAGAGTAATGGCGAGCTAGAGTCATATCTACAAGAGCTTGATGATAAATCAATAATTTTAACTTCACTTGATGAGGAATTTAATAAGTATATTAATCAAAAAATAGAGGAGTAGTTTATGTTGCGACCTCTTGGTGTGCTTTTTCTATTCTTAATTGCTTCATGTAGTGTGCTAAACGAGGATTTAAACGATCAGCTAACGGCATCAACTAATCAATATAAGCAATTAGAAGTAAGTGGCGAGTATCTTGTTGATACAATGTCTGGTTTTAATAAAAATCATGAATATGTTAGAAAGACACAAATCATCTCTCCAGTTAATAGAAGCAAGGTCCATGAAAAGACTATTGTCATATCTAAAAGAAAGAAGATCTCTAATGATCTTTTCTTCTTAGTACCAATTAAGTACGAATCAACATTTTACTTAAATAATGATGTCTACACTGTAAGTGGACAGGTTGACTTAAAAAGAAGAAAGATTCTCTATAATCTAAATTCGCCTGAGTATAAATGGTTGGGACAACGTGAGTACGCTGTACCTCAAGGAGTAAAAGCAATTTGTTTTTATTCATCGATTATTGAATGTGCAAAGGTATCAGGATTTATTAAGAAGGCCATAGAGAAAAAAAATGGTGACATGAATTTTCATATTCTTTGGGAGAGTTTTCCATATTTCCAAGAACAATACTTAAATATTCCTAAAGAAATCCTTTCTGAAGCAAGATTGAGTTTTGATGAATTTGATAAAAAAGGAAATTATCGCTTTCTTTTAGCTGCTGGCGGCCAGGAGCAAGTGTATATATTAAATAAAAACTTAGATGTTGTTGGTCACTACTGGGCATCCCAGGGCCTATCAAAAGAGTTGGTTAAATGAAGCTATTCTTAAAATCTTTTTTTACATTGTTTTTTGCAATCACAACGATATTTTTTGCCTTGAGATTAACTCCTGGCGATCCTGTCGAAAGATTACTTGGGCCTGAGGCCAAGGTAGAAGAGATTCAAAAGTATCGTGCTGAGCTTGGACTTGATAAAGGACTGGTTGAGCAATATGTAGACTTTGCAAAAGGAATCATCACTCTTGATCTAGGAAAGTCATTTTTTAAAAAAGAATCTGTCGTTACTCTTATTAAACAAAACTTACCACCAACGCTTGTGTTGGCCTTAATTTCAATTTTAATATCAACACCAATTGGAATTGGTATCGGTGTTATTTCTGCAATTAAGAAGTCGCAATTACCAGATACTGCCATACGTGTAATTACATTGACTCTGTTGTCATTTCCAATTTTCTCTTTGGCACCGCTGCTTGTTTTAGTTTTCTCAATTAAGCTTGGAATTTTTCCTGTTTCTCAGTGGGAATCTTTCATGCATATGGTAATTCCGGTGACGACATTAGTTCTTCCTTTATCATCTGTAATCGTAAGAGTAATGAGAAATAAGTATCTTGAAGAAGAATCACAGCTATGGGTTTTAGTGTTAAATGCAAAAGGACTTTCAAACTCGGCCATTGTTTATCGCTTGGTAAAGATTTGTATGCCGACGATTTTAAATGTCGTCGCAATTCAACTCTCTGTTGTCCTGGCCGGTACTGTTATTACTGAAACTATTTTTGATATTCCAGGACTAGGCTCTCTTTTATTTGAGGCCATTAACAATCGTGACTACCCGCTCGTTCAAGGGATAATCGCTTATTCAACAGTTATTTATATGCTTGTTTATGTATTAGTTGATTACTTAAATGAAAAAATTGATCCAAGGATAGGTTAGTGAGAAAGAAGAAAATAAATAATGAAATGATCTTCGGTGGCGTCATCCTTTCAATTTATATTGTATGGGCCTTGCTTTGGTTATTTATGAATGGTTTTAATTACACACCTTCAAGTATTATCTCTCATGAATTGTTTGCCCCTTTCTCACAAGATTATTTTTTAGGTACAGACATCAATGGAAGGAGCTTATTTAAGGTTCTTAGCGTTGGGCTTATTTATACAGTCGGGATTTCTCTTTTAATTAGTAGTAGTGCATGTGTCATTGGGATCGTTATAGGTTATCTATCTGCAATAAAAATTAAGTTTGTTTCTGAAGTAATGGATATGTTTACTAACTTAATCTTTATTTTTCCTAGTATTTTGCTCGCCATTTTAGTTATGTCCTTTTCAGGACAATCTTTTACGGGATTAGTACTATGTCTTATTTTTACATCATGGCCTGGCTACGCTCGTATTGCTCGAGGAGAGACAATGCGTGTCCTAAATTTAGGATATGTTGAAAGTGCAAGAGCAATTGGTGTAAGTGAATTTCGTTTATTCTATAAGTCAATTTTACCAAGTATTGTGCCAGTTATTTCCATTCACTTTGTTCTTGGAATAAGTGGAGTTATAATTAGTGAAGCTAGTTTAGGATTCCTTGGATTGGGAGCAAGTGAATACTCATGGGGAGCAATCCTTGCAATGGCAAAACTAGTGCTTTTAGAAGCACCTCATGTTGTAATCGTGACAAGCTTACTCATGACAGGTTTAATTATCTCTTTAAATCTCTTTGGTGATGGCCTTAGAGATTACTTAGACCCAAAACTTAAAGGTAAAGGCAAATAAATGAATAATATATTAGGTCAATTATTTATTACTGGTATCAGTGGTACGCAATTAACGACAGAAGAAGAAAACTTTATTCAAAAAGAAAATATTGGTGGAGTTATTCTTTTTAAACAAAACTATGAATCTCCTGCTCAACTAGCAGAGTTGATTAATAATATTCAATCGCTTCGTGATAACTATCCACTTTTCATCGCAACAGATCATGAGGGTGGACGAGTACAAAGATTTCGTGAAGGCTTTACTGTAATTCCTCCGATGTTAGACGTTGCTAAAACTGATTCACCAAAGCTATGCTTTGAAATTTCGCAATTGATGTCTAATGAGCTTTTAAGTTGTGGAGTGAATATAAACCTAGGGCCTGTTTGTGATATTTTCACAAACCCAAAAAATACAGTTATCGGTGATCGTGCATTCGGAGATAATGCTGATGATGTAACGAAATTTGTTTCTGCGATTATTCGTGGCCAACAAACTAGTGGGATTATGTCATGTGCGAAACACTTTCCTGGACATGGAGACACGTTAGAAGATTCACACTTTAAACTTCCAGTCGTTAATAAGTCTCTTGAAGAACTTAGGGAAAATGAATTTATTCCGTTTGTAAAAGCTGTTAAAGCAAGGGTTGATTTTGTTATGATGGCCCATTTGAAAGTGGATGCAATTGATCCAGATAATATTTGTACATTCTCTAAAAAGGCCTATGAATTAATTCGTGAGGAGTTGCGCTTTAAGAAAGTAATTATTTCTGATGATATGGAAATGAAGGCCATCTCTGACGAAATTACAATTGGGGAAGCAGCACTGAAAGCTCTTAGTGCCGGTGCCGATGTTATTGAATATCGTTCATTTGATGCTTGTCGAGAAGCATATAATTATGTGAAGCAGGCCCTTGAGGCCGGAGATATTGATAAAGTGGATATCTCACAAAAATATGAACGAGTTTTAGAGCTTAAGAAAAAATACCTATCAAATTACTCGCCTACTTATATTCCTGACGTCGCAGGTAAGGTGGGAACCAAAGAGAACTTATCTATTGTTGAGCAGGTTAATCAAGGTTAGCACATAGGGCCAATATTGCCTCTAACTGCTTGAAATCAATTATTTTTGATATTCTTATGTTATGACTAAAGGTCTCATAACTTCTTTATTGTTTTACATGTTTACGTTGCTCGTGGCATTCGATGCAAATGCGCAGAGCTATGCCAATTATTCAAAACGTGACCATGCAAACTTACTTGATGAATCTTGTAAAAAAGGAAACCAATCAAGTTGTTTTGAGCAAGGTCTTCTTTACCAAACGTTTACTGATAAGAGCTTTAAACAAGATGGTATAAACTACGCTGCCGAAGGGAAGAAGTTAATTACTAGTGCCTGTGATAATGGTGAGCAGAATGCTTGTGATTATAGAAAGGGTGCTGAGTTATTTGAGAGTTCACAGCTTCTAATGTGGGCCGGAATTATTCTTATAGGGATTGCCGTCTACATTGTGACGCAAATGATGTTTCAAGATAACGAATCATTTCAAGCGGCACAAAAACTAGAAGAAGGTGGCTCTAAGAAAGCCGATAACGTTAAGAAGCATGGTTTTGTTCTCCAATATTCTAGACCTTTCTTTAAACGCTATATCTCACCAATTGTTTCTTCGATGAAGAGCAAGAAGAAGATTAAAGAGAAGTATAAAAGAAAGTTAGCAAGTGCTGGACTAACAGAGGACATGACACCTGAAGACTTCTTTGCCTTTAAGTTATTTCTCATCATTGGTTTTCCAATTATGTTCTTAGCAGTAAGAGAATTTACTGAAGCTGATTGGAAGCTTTCGTTAATTCCTGTCATGGCCCTGGTTGGATTCTTATATCCTGATATTTGGATTAAAGGGAAAATTGAACAACGACAAAAAGATATTATTAATGGGATGCCATTCTCTGTTGATATGTTGGCCCTTTCTGTTGAAGCTGGACTGGATTTTATTGCTGCCATGACTAAAGTTGTGGATAAGGCGAAGCCAGGTCCGTTAACTCAAGAGTTCGAAATTCTTCTTAAAGAAATTAAAATCGGTGCAAGTCGTGCTGAGGCATTAAGAAATATGGCCTGGCGAGTGGACTTAATTCAAATATCTTCATTTTGTGCGACTTTAATTGCTGCTGACTCTGTTGGTGCTTCGATTGGACCAATTCTAAAAGCATTATCGATTGAGATCAGACAAAAGAAATCAGCTCAAATTGAAAAAGAAGGTGCCACTGCTGCCACGAAGATTTTATTTCCGATGATGGCCTTTATTGTTCCATCTGTTCTATTGATGATTTTTGCTCCTCTTGTTGTTGAGCTTGTAGGCGGGAAATAATGAAAATAACTTGTAATGGAATTGATATCTGTAAACAAGCGATTGTCGCAGACTCTTTTTATAAAAAGTTAAAAGGACTAATGTTTTCGGAAAGCATGGACGGATTTGATGGCATGATTTTCTATGGAACAAATGCAATTCATACATGCTTTATGAATTATAAAATCGATGTTGTGTTCTTTAATAGCAAGAACGAAATAAAGAAAATATACCGTGGATTAAAACCATGGAGACATACGCAAATTGTTTTCAGTGCTAGTCGTGTACTAGAGTTGGCCGAAGGACAGTTGCCTCAAGAGATTAAGGAAGGGGATACTCTAGAGTTATGTATAAATTAGTTGTTGTAGCTGGTAAGCTACGTGGACAAGAGTATATATTAGAGGAAGGGGAAAATACCCTAGGACGCTCAGAAGAATGTAGTGTTCACTTTCCTGTAAATGGTGTTTCAAAAAAACACTTATCAGTGACAGTTACTCAAGATGTTGCCTTTGTTAAAGATCTTGGCAGTTCAAATGGAACTTTTGTTAATGGTAAAGCTGTTAAGAGGGCCACTGTTAAAAATGGTGATAAAATAGCGCTTCCAGATTCAATTCTTCAAGTGGTCTTCGTTAAAGAGAAAAAGAAGATTATTAAGAAAAGGATCGAGGCCGTAGAAGAAGATGATGAACCAACATATATCACTGGTGGTGAAATGCCAGAGAATATCTTTGGTAAGATCATCTGGCTTTTCAAATATCGTTTAATGCCACTTGTTCATGGGATAAATGAAGAATATGAGTGGCGTGTGTTAACTGGTATTTTACTGGCAATCTTCGTTGTCGTTACCGTAACACTTACAATTTTCCCAGTTATGAAGACCTCTCAAAGTTTACTTCTTTTAGAAGTTGCTAAGCGTGGAGCTCACTATGCTGATGAAATTAAAAGACAAAATAGAGGCGCACTGGCGAGGAAAGATCTTGATCGTGTCGATACGAAGTTTATGGAACAAGGAAACAACGGCGTTGTTTCTTATGACCTATTTGATATCGATGGTCGAATTGTAAGGCCTCTCACAAAACTAAATATGTATATTGATGATCCTTTTTCTGTCCAAGTAAGAGAGTGGGCGGAAAGGACCATGAAAAATTCTGATGATCGTCCAATGGTAAGTCGTTTATCAAATGGTGAAATTGGGATTGGACAAAAGATTAAAGCAACTAATGTTAAAACAGGACAGCTTGATGTTGTCGGTGTAATTGCAATTAGGTTTAAGCCTTCATCAATTGCTGATGAAGCCTCGAAGAGTAGAGTGGCCTATCTCGAAGCACTTATTACTTCATTCATTGCTTCTATCGTCTTCTTTGCCATTGTCTATTATATGACGATTAGACACCTTGATGAAATGAAATTTCAAATTGAAGAGGCCCTAAGAGGAAATCGAAAGAATGTTGATAGTGAATACCTTTGGTCTGAAATTGATCCTTTAAGGTCATCGATAAACTCCATGATTCAACGAATTAGAGAGTTACAAAAGACTGATGATGAAATGAGCTTTGATGAAATGGAAAGTGATGAATCTTACGTTTCCAGCTTATACGAGTTCATGCAAGGGGCCCAAGGGGCAGTCCTTGTTTTAGATTCACAAAAGAATCTATCTCATATCAATACGCTTGCAGAGGATATCACGGCAATCAGAGGGAGTTCTTCTGAGGGAATGAGCCTCTTAGATGTGGCACGTGAAAAAGGATTTGCAGCTACTATTATTGAATTATGTGATGCCTCTGCAGATAACGGAGGAACGTCTCAGAAGGGTGAATATGAACTCTCTGGGCATTTTTATAATATTTTTGTTACGAGTTTAATAGGGCGAGATAATTTTGCTAAAGCGTTCTATGTTACACTAATTAAAGAGGACTAAATATAAATGGTTGCCGCAATTAGAATGACAAAGAATTTATCTTCCCCAGAGTCTTCTGGGCAATACCATCGTATTATTTGTATGACTGGTAAGAATAAAGGTATTTGTTATTACTTAAATGGTAATCGAATCGTTCTTGGTCGCTTAAGCTCAAACGATATTCAAATTCTTGATACTCAAGCTTCTCGTGAGCATATTGAATTAACACGTGTAAATAATGAATACACGCTAACAGATCTTAAGTCACAAAATGGTGTGATGGTGAATGACCTGAAGGTTACTCAACACAAGCTTAAGTCTGGAGATAAAATTATCGTTGGCTCGACTGTTTTCAAATATTCTTTTATCGAAGTGAAAGAAGAGAAGGCCCTCGTTGAATATGAAGACCCTGAAGAGGATGAAGAAGACGAGGAAGAAGAAGAGGAAGTAAAGAAGAAAGCAAAGCCTAAGAAAAAGAAAGGCCCTGCTACTCCTGAAGAGAAACGAAAGAAGTTGATCTATATAGCAGTTGCTGTCATGGGATTACTCTTTTTTATGGACGGGGACGAAACTAAGACCAAGAAGGCCAGTGTAAAAAAAGAAGGTAGTACAATTATCGATTCTTCAAATAGTAATACCGGTCGTAAGTATGTAGAGGACTTCGAAACACGAGAGAAAGTAGAAGCCTATATTCACCGTGGTAGACGTGAGGCGCGAGAAGGTAATTACTTTAGAGCTATGCAAGAGTTTAACTTAGCATTAACGCTCGATCCAAATGATGGGAATGCTGCCTATCACTTAAATATTGCAAAACAACGACTTGATGAAAAAATTAAAGATATGTTTGATCAAGCTACTAAGAATAAAGATTCTTTGAAGTATAATAGAGCGTTGGGAACGTACTGTGCGATCTATAAGCTTTTAATTGAATATAAGACAGATGAACGCTTTATCGAAGCTAAGAAAAACGTTGAAGATATGGCCGATAAATTAGGGATGAAAAAGAGTGATAATTACTGTTTCTAAACATGGAACGATTCTTAATCGTATTGAGATTAATGATCAAGTGATCATGGGGCAGAGCTCTAGTTTCCTAATTGGTCGATCTGATGAGGCCCACGTTCATTTAGATGATCCTCAGATTTCACGAAGACTCGCTAGTCTAAATTTTAACGGTGTAAGTTGGACACTCAACAAATTATCAACTTACGATACTGTCTTAGTTAATAATGCTCCCATGTTTCTTGAAGAGATTCCTGTCTCAAGCGGCTACTATCTTGTTTGTAATGACTATAAGGTTTTATTTGAAAGCCTTGAAGTCGAAGAGCAGGTCGCTCAAGATAGTCTTGAACCAGAATTACCGGAAGATAATTTTGAAAGTGTGGAACCAGAAGATTCACTAGTAGAGGAAGAGACTGCTATTATTGATGGCCCTGTCGAGAACTCATCTGATTTTGAAGAAGAGACTCAGGCCTTTGATGCTCCGGCGCAAGACTCTAGTGATGAAGCACAAGATGAATTCGGTGCATCTGAAAATATAGAAACCCAAGAAGGTGGCCTGGATGAATTCGGTCAGCAAGAAGATGCTTTTTCTGAAGGTTTCGATGAAAATTACGACGAAAACTATGATGAGAATTACGATGGTGGCTATGACGACAACTATGGTGATGAATCATACGATATTGATACATTAGATGATGATGTAGGCGATAAGACACAAGTCTTCTCGGGCTTTGCTAATTTTGTTCTTGAGCTCTTTGGTGAAGATGTTCCTTATGATCATTTTAACCTTGAGTTGCCGGAGACTTATATTGGACGTGATCCAAGTAAGTGTCAGATTGTTTTATCCGACCCTGAGGTATCTTCTGTTCATGCTGTCCTCAGAAAAAATAAGATCACATGTGTTTTAGAAGATTTACAATCTGCCAATGGGACTATTCTTAACGGTAAGAGA
This sequence comes from Halobacteriovorax sp. CON-3, assembly GCF_043196995.1. Lineage (NCBI taxonomy): Bacteria > Pseudomonadati > Bdellovibrionota > Bacteriovoracia > Bacteriovoracales > Halobacteriovoraceae > Halobacteriovorax > Halobacteriovorax sp. CON-3. Next base: position 1,788,165 of record NZ_JBEBNA010000001.1, on the reverse strand, counting down.
ATTAATCAAAAAGAAATCACAAATGGTGATGAGTTCATTATAGGTTCGACAACTTTTACAGTTAAAATTGCAAGTGACTTTATAAAAAGTCAGCAAGATATGCTGATGCCTGTTGAAGATAACCAAGTTATTGAAGTCGAAGAAGTGGTTGAAGTATCAGAAGATGATGAAGATTTCGATGATCTCGAAATATCTGATATTCCAACGGCCAGTGAAGAAAAATCTATCATAAAGAGAATTCTTAATGACCCAGAAAAACGCAAGAAAGTATTAATTTATACTGTCGTATTACTTGGCGTCTATATGTTCTTATTTCCAGATAGTGGAGAGAAGCCAAAAGCAACAGCTAAAGATAAACAGGCAAAAGAGCAAAAGAAGAAACAGGTTGTAACTTCTGTCGATAAGAAGCTAACCAAAGAACAGCAGGAAAAAGCAGAGGCCCTCTATCAGTTAGCAACTCGTTATGCCAATGAGGGAAATGTTGCAGAAGCAATCACTGAGTTTGAAAGATTATTCTTGATAACTAAAGATTATAAACAGGCTCAAACGTTTTATCAGCTTGCCAAGGATAAGTATGCAGAGCTTGAAAAGGCTGAGCTTGAAAGACGTGCTGAAGAAAAGAGAAAGCTCATTCAAGCTAAGGTAAAGAATCTACTCGATAAAGCAACAGAGGCAGTTAAAGAGCGTAATGTCACTTTATCACGTGGGTTATTTCAACAAATTAAGGAACTTGATCCAAATAATTATGATGTTGCTAATCTTGAATTAGAGTTAGATTCTTATATCAAAGAAAAGAATCGAAAAGAACTTGAAGAAGCTCAAAAGAAAGCAGAAAGACAGCGCATGGTTGATGCACTCAAACCAGGAGAAACACTCTTTCTTCAAGAAGAGTGGTTTAAGGCCATTGGCGCTTTAGAGTTATTCATAAGTGAAAAGTCGATGGATGAAGACCTCATGAAGAAAGCAGTGGATATGCTTAAGAAGTCTCGTCATAATCTAAAGAATATTACTGGGCCATTACTCGGTAAGGCCCGTTCACTAAAAGAGGCCGAAGATCTTAAGGCTTCTTATGAAGTTTTTAAAGAAGTCTTGCGCTATAATCCTAATGAACTGGATGCCCAAAGTGAACTAGATGATATTAATGATACATTAACGAGAAGGGCGAGAAAGGTGTATCGACAGGGTCTAATTTCAGAGTCTCTTGGCTCTTTTGAAGATGCTCGTGAGAAGTTTCAAGAGGTGCAACAAATTTCACCAATTGATAACGAATACTACCTTAAGGCCAGTGAAAGGCTGAAAAATCTATGAGAGAAATTCAAAGCTTCTTTGCAAGAACACATCAGGGCCCTTATTTAAATCTGAATGAGGACAATACTTTCATTAATCTTAAACAAAAGATTTTTGGAGTTTTTGATGGCTTTGGCGGTTCGGGTATATCAGACCGAAACTTAGAAAGTGCCAAGAGGTCAATTGACTCATACTTTTCAAAATTATCAGGTGATCCGAATGCGACCATGCCGTATTTCTATTCACCGCAGTATGTGTTAGAGACTAATGCCTTAGTGAACGCAATGTTTATTGCACATAAGAATCTTCTCGATATCAATAAGACTAAGCCTCTCAATGATAAGGGGGGAGTTTCAGCTGCATTAACAATGTTGTCTGAAAATATTCTATCAATCGTTTCATGTGGTAATTGTTTAGTTCTCATGTATCGTGATGGAGACCTGTCGCTTGTTAATACTCCAGATTGTGTTACACAAATTTCAATCTCAGATAATTCACATCAAAAGAGTACCTTCCCACTAGTTGCATTGGGTTTATATGAGGATATCGCTCCAAAGATTTGGGAGCTAAATGTCGAACCAAATGATCGTATTATAGTCTTGAGCGATGGTGTCTACGGGAGCCTGAGTCTTCACGATATTAAGAGAATCATTCAAGAGTCTTCTCAAGATGAAGTTATTCAGATTGATAATCTTTTTGATGGGGCCAATCGTCGAGGTAATCTAGATAATCAGTCAGCTATTATCTATTCAATCATCTAGAAACATACCGTAATCATTAAAACTGTCTCTTGCTTAGCTGGATTTTTTGCGTAACAATATATTGAGGTTTTATATGAGTAAAAAGGTATTAGTTGCTGACGACAGTCAGACAATCCAAAAAGTAATAAATATTACATTCGCAAATCAAGATTTTGAAATTGTTTCAGCTCTTGATGAGTCAGAATTATTTTCAAAAAGTGATGATTTCGATCTTATCCTTCTCGACTTTGGTCTCTCTGATGATGGCTATAAATTAGGAGAAGAGACTCGTAAGAAATTTCCAACAACGCCTGTGTTAGCAATGCTAGGTACATTTGATATCGTTGACGAGAACAAATTACGCTCTAGTGGTTATTCAGATAAAGTTGTTAAGCCATTTGAGACGGAGAAATTTATTTCTCTTTGTAATGAGCTAATAGAAAGTGGTGTCTCTGAATCGGAAACATCAAATGAAACTTTTGAAGATGACCAAGAAGAAATTCAAGATAGTTTTGAGAGCAATGACCTAGAAGAAGATAATTTTTCTGGCTGGGACGTTGATAGCTCAATTGCTCAATCTGAAGAAGATAAAACACAAGAGTTTGATCTTACTGCTAATAATACATTTGATGGTGACTCTGAAGACTTAGATAATAACTTACAGTCTGAATTAGATGGCTGGGGCTTTGATCCAACAAATCTAAAGGGAAGTGATGTAACGAAAGAATTTGATACACTTCCACCTGTCATTGAGGGGCTTCCAGAAGCCAAGCAAGAAGAAGCATCTTCTTCTGTGTTGGACGTAAGTAATTATTTTGGAAACTTAGACGATGAATTGGGAGATGATTTTGATCTTCCAGGAGTAGATGAAGAGGAGTCTGAAGAGGTTTCTTTTGACGCACCTGAAGTCTCAAATGATATCGAAGACGATATCGAAGACGAGATCGAAGGTGAAATCGAAGAAGAAGCTGAAGAAGATAACTTCTTTGAAGCTTCGACTAATGACGACGACCAAGACTTTGAAGAAATTTCTGATGAGAACCTATGGGATGCAGATGAAGAGTCTACTGAGATATTTTCATCACCAGAAGAAGATGAGCATGAAATTAATCTTTCATCAGTCACACAAATGAATGATGACTTCTCGTTTGGTACTTCGACGACTGCATCAATCAATACTTCAACTTCAGCAGCTCCAGCGACAGCATCACCGGCCGTAGATGTTGAAGAGCTAAAAGCTGAACTTAGAAATGAAGTTGCTCCAATTATTGAAAAATATGCTCGTGAATATTGTGAGCAAAATATTGAAAAAATTATTTGGGAAATCGTTCCTGATCTTGCTGAAAATCTTATTAAGAAAGAGCTTAAAAATATTAGTAAGCAAGTTTTAACTTCAATTTCAGAATAGTTATTTAATAATGAGAGAGCCTGTATAGGCTTTCTCTATTTTTCCCTGCACTTCAATCAATGCTTCTCCAAAACTCCCAATACCTTTAAAAATACCCTCTATTACTGAGTCTTCGTCAATAATCTTAACTTCTTTGTTGAGGTGGTAACATCTTTCATTCCATTGATTGATAATCTCTTCTTCCGTAAGTCGGTTATTTAAAAAGTAATGATAGATTTCAAGTGGTAACTCTTTAAAATCGATATCACTTAACTCTTTTTCGGGTTTTAACACTCCATATGTTTCATGAGGAAGTCCTCCATAGTTAATTCCAATACCGACTATATAGTTGTCATCATCTTTATTAACTAAGATCCCCATAATTTTTTGACTCTCTTCATTGAAGATATCATTTGGCCATTTGAGAAGTAGCTTGTGCTCATTAAAATAGTTACTAAGCATTACAGCAACCTCAAGCGCCAATAGAGTTGGCTTCTCCTGTGCTTCTAATTTACAAGAGAAACAAAGACTATGTTGAAGATCTTCCCATTTATTATGTCGACGACCTCTTGCGGAAGTTTGTCGTTTAGCACTGACAAGTAATTGGTCATAATGGTGTGCTTCTTCAATGGCAATTGTTTGGGTCGATGGAATTTCTTCAAAATGTAGGTGTTTCATAGATTTTCTCATTATGTTATTATCGAACAATACTAATAAATTCAGAGGTATTCAATATGTCACTTATCGAACGTTCTACTCCAAGAGAAGTTAAATTTTCTATTAATATCAATCCATATGCAGCAGGCTCTGTTCTAGCTGAATTTGGTAATACTAAGGTTCATATCACAGCTTCAATTGAAGAAAGTGTTCCAAGATGGATGAAAGGAAGTGGGAAAGGATGGGTAACGGCCGAATACTCAATGCTACCAAGTTCAACTCATACAAGATCAAGAAGAGAACGTTCTAAAATTGGTGGCCGTACACAAGAAATTCAACGCTTAATTGGACGTAGCTTAAGAGCAATCGTTGATCTTGAAAAATTAGGTGAGCGTATGATCACTCTTGATTGTGATGTTATGGTTGCTGACGGTGGAACGAGAACAACTTCAATCTCTGGAAGTTTTATCGCTTTAGAGCTTGCTGTTCAAAGCTTAATTGCAAGTGGTGAGCTTACTGAAAGTCCAATTATAGAGCCTCTGGCGGCAATAAGCTGTGGAATTAATGATGAAGGAAAAATCATTGCTGATTTAAACTACGAAGAAGATTCAAGCTGTCATACAGATATGAATATTGTAATGACTGAGTCTGGAAAGTTTATTGAAGTTCAAGGAACGGCAGAAGGACAAGCTTTCTCAAGAGACCAAATGGATGCACTAATGGATTGTGCGGCCGAGTCTTTAAAAGTTGTTTTTGAAAAACAAAAAGAAGCGTTAGGACAATAATGAAAGAATTTATCTTAGCAACTGGAAACGCCCATAAGGCGCAAGAGTTTGCTGTTTTATTCAAAGAAACCAATCTTACAATTAATGCAGCAGCTGCAAAATTAGATGTTGTGGAAGATGGAAATACTTTTCAAGAGAATGCTCTTAAAAAAGCACAAGCTTACTACGATGAGTTTAAAATTCCTGTCGTCGCAGATGATTCAGGGATCACTGTTGAAGCGCTTCCTCAGGAACTAGGAATCTATTCTGCACGTTTTGGCGGGGAAGGCCTAGCTGATCGTCAAAGGGCCGAGTTGCTATTGGAGAAGCTAAAAGGTGAACAAAACCGAAATGCTTACTTTACTTGTGTCCTGTGTTTTTATTTATCCCCAGAGGAAATATATTTTTTTGAGGGGCGCATGGAAGGCGAGATTTCAGATAGTTACATTGGCGAAGGTGGCTTTGGTTATGACCCTGTGTTTTGCCCAAAAGCCTTTCCTGATCAGACTGTAGCGCAATTAGAAGAGTGGAAGAATGAAAATTCTCACAGGGCCAAGGCCGTCTCAGCTGCTATAAAGTTTTTTCAAGAACTTTAAAAAGGTTTAATTTCTGGGTTGCCAAAAAGGTTAAGATCACTTATAAATAGCCTACCCAAAATTTCAATGTCGGAGTATAGCGCAGTTTGGTAGCGCACTTGCTTTGGGAGCAAGGGGTCGCAGGTTCAAATCCTGCTACTCCGACCATTTTTAAAATCCCTTTCTATTTTCTTTTATCTTTCGGTGACTCAAGAACAACGTATGTTGATATTGAATTTACTTGTGGAAGTGTTCCAAGAACTTCTGTGTGAAAGGTCTTATAAGAAACAAGGTCAGTTGTCTCAATTCTTAAAATATATTCAAAGCTTCCTGTAACGTTGTGGCATTCGATGACTTCTGGTGACTCAGCAATGGCCATCTCAAAATCTTTTTGTGACTTCTTTGTGTGAACGGAGAGGCCAACAGTTATATAGGCCGTAAAACTTGTCCCAAGTTTGGCGCGGTTAATTCTTGCGCGATAACCCGTGATGACCTTTGACTTCTCAAGTTCTTGAACTCGTCTAAGGCAGGCCGAAGGTGAAAGGCCTACAATTTCAGCTAAATCAGAATTACTGATTCTTCCGTCATTTTCTAATTCTTGCAATATTCTTTCGTCAATCGTGTCTATTTTCTTCATATATTGCAAATTATCGCTTAATTGTATGGTTCTTTGCAATAAATTTATTCTGAAAATAGAGTAAACTGTGCTCCATGAGCACGACAAATCTATATCCTCTATTAGCCTTTGCCTTTGTTTCCGCTATTACACCGGGACCAAATAATATTCTCTTAATGTCTTCTGGGGCCAATCACGGTTTTAGAAAAACCATCCCTCATATGCTTGGGGTTTATTTTGGTTTTATCTTTATGATCGCTGTCATCGGTTTTGGAGTCGCTGATATTTTTGAAACCTACCCAGGAATTCAAAAAATTATGCAAATGGCATGCGGGACTTACTTAGCATTATTAGCTTTTAAAATTGCATTTAGTTCATTTGCTAAAGAAGAGGCCCAAATTAAAAAACCCATGTCTTTTATTGAAGCGGCAATGTTTCAATGGATTAATCCAAAGGCGTGGACGATGGCACTTTCAGCAGTGGCCATTTATACAAATGGCAATACATTAGGTGTTGTTGCCGTCATTCTTGCTTATAGCCTTGTTGATATTCCTGCGATCTCTGTTTGGGTATTTGCTGGATTAAGGCTTAAGTCGTTTCTTGAAAAAGGATATCGTTTGGCCATCTTTAATATTATCTTGGCCTTACTTTTATTTGGTTCTCTTTTTCCAGTCTTAGTTTTGAAATAAGGTAGAGGAATAAATTCCTCTACTTCTTATTTTGAAATTTTATTTGGATTATCAGAAGCCTTAGTAAAGTTTTCACCAAGCTTTTTAGGTTGAACTTTTTGAACTGGAAGTTCAGCATGAGCAATCTCAGTGTTGAAGTCTTCTGGAAGTTCAATCATTGTCTTACCTGTGAGTAGAACCTTTGAAACTTTCTTTACAAAGAAGTCAAAAATTTCTGAATCAATCTTTTTTCCAACGGTTCTTTTCATTATCTCTAGGGCATCTTCAATTGGAAGTGCCTGTGAATAAGATCGTTTCGTTGTGATAGCGTCGAAGAAATCTGCGATAGAAACAACTTTTGAAAAGATATGATGATCTTCGCCTTTGATTCCTTTTGGATAACCTGAGCCATCAATATTTTCATGATGTTCCACGATAACTTTTTCTATCGTCTCTTTCTTAAGGCCTGGGAACTCTGGGTTTGCTTCTCGAAATAATTCAACACCGAGTTCTGGATGTTTTTTAATTTCAGCAAATTCTTCATCTGTAAGATTACCTGTCTTATTTAAAATTTCTGTGGAAATTTTTGTCTTACCAAGATCGTGAAGAAGTCCGCCAAGTCCAATCGCAACAAGGTCCGCTTCACTGGCCTTAGGTTTTAGTTGTTTATAAATAAGAACACTGTACATACTCACATTAATAGAGTGGTCATACGTATAGAAGTCGTGAAAAGATAAATCCCCAATAAGTTTTTTTAGACTATTGATATCATAATCCTTAATTACATCGACCATGGCCTTCATTGAGTCATGGCAACCATCGAGTGCTTCGCCAAGAATTTCTGTATTGAATTCTTTCCCAGGGTTAAAAATATCATCTAGATGTTTGACCGCAGAATCTTTGATAACAGATACCTTATCAATAGATTCTATGCTTTCATCTTCGGCCAGTGACTTTAGATAAAGTCCTCGTTCTGATTCGAGAACATGGATCCTCTGATACTTTTTAAAACCTTCAATATCTTCATCGTTAAGCACTTCACCGGGGCGTACTATTTTGACGTAGTGATCCTTTCCTTTGACCGTGGAAGAGTTGATGTAGATATTGTATAGAAGCGGCTTTTCTCGCACAACGAGGTGAAAGTCGATCGTAAAATAAACTGTTTTTGAGTTGCTATCCATTGCACATTTATCGGCATAATTGGTGTTCAGGTAAAGTGCTGGTACGAAATACGTACAAGTAAATATATTGTGTTAGTTCTTGTTAGGATTTACACAAGGTAAGTTGTTGATTTCACATTTCTTATTTAGCGGAACTGAAATTTTAAAAGTGTACGATTAGGTGCTTAAAATGGTACATTAAGGCCTACACAACACACATTATAGAGATAAATTGACGGAGTGAATCAAAGTGCAACTGAAAAGACTAATTATCCAGGGCTTTAAATCCTTTAAAGATCGTACAATTATTAACTTTGACGATGGTATTACGGGGATCGTTGGGCCAAACGGATGTGGTAAATCGAATATTGTTGATGCCTTATTTTGGATTATGGGCGAGCAATCAGCTAAACACCTAAGAGGGAATTCAATGAAGGACCTTATCTTTGCTGGTTCTTCAAAATATAATCCTGCTGCATGGGCAGAAGCAACACTCGTTCTTGAAAACACAAATGGAAAGCATATTCATATTGGTGGGAAAGTTGCTAACCCTTCTGAGATTCAACTAACAAGAAAGCTATATAGAAACGGTGATACAGAATATCGTATCAACGGAGAACCAGCTCGTCTGAAAGATATTCAAGAAGTATTTATGGATACAGGTGCTGGTGCAAAATCATATTCAATTATCGCACAGGGTGAGATCAACAGGCTTGTTCAAGCAAAGCCAGTTGAGCGCCGTACTATGATTGAAGAGGTTGCTGGTATTACGAAATTTAAAGTTCGTAAGAAAGAATCAATGAGAAAAATTGATGCTACTGAGCAAAACCTTAATCGTCTGAATGATCTTACGATTGAAATTGAAAAGAATTTAAAATCTCTACAAAAACAAGCTGAGAAGGCCGAAAGAGCTCGTACGCTTAAGGATAGAATCAAACGCACTGAAATCTCTGTTGTTGCACATAAAGTATTTGAAGATCTTCGCGAACTTCGCGATGGAAGCACTGAGCTTCTTGAAAAGAAGTCCAATCTTGAAGAGTGGAGTATGAAGAAAGACTCTCTTGAAATCTCTCTTGAAGAAGAGCGTTTTGAAAGAGAAGAGAAAACTGCAAGAATCGATGAGTCTCAAAAAGAAAGAAATGAAGTATCAAATAAATTAGCTGCTGCTGAAGAAAGGCTGAATGCACTTTGTAAGTCTTTAACTGATAAAGAAGAGCAACTAGAGCAAAGACAGAAAGAAATTGATGAATTGGCCCAAGAGATCGAAGAGAGACTTCTTAAGAAAGAAGAAATTGAAACTGAGATCAACGATGTCATCACTTCTTCAAAAGAAGATTATGACTATGAAGCAGCAAGTGAGAAGCTTGAAACGCTTAAGTCTGAGCTAGAAGATAGACAAGCTCAAATTAGTGAGCTTGAAGAAGAACTATCAATTAAGAAAGAAGAGCTTGTGAAAATGGATCAACAAGCTTTCCAAAATAATTCTAAACTTGAAGAATACGCTGCAACTCTTCAAGACCTTGCAACAGAAATTGAAGCAATCGAGAAGCAATACTCAGGTGTTTCAAGTGAACTTGCAAAGGAAAGAGATGATGTTATGGCCGCTAAGAATTTAGTGGAGGAATTAACGGAGTCTGAATTAACTCTTAAGGAGACAGTTAACGAACTTACACAAAAAGATCGTGACCTTGAATCTGAACTTAAGAACTTAACAAAAGAACAAATTACTAAGCAATCAAGACTTTCTTCACTAAAAGAAATTCGCTCTTCTCTTGAGGGTGCGAAGGAAGGTGTTTCTAAGTTTCTAAGTGAAGTAGATTCTGATAAGTACACTGTTCTTGGTAATATTATTAAGTGTGATGACAAGTATACAAAAGCTGTAACAGCTCTATTAGGAGAGTTCCTCGAATCTCTTGTTACTTCAGAGAGTGATTTATCACTTCTTAAAAATTGGGTAACTGAGAATGATGAAAATGCTCTTGAAATCTTACTTGCTGATAAGTCTGCAGATATTATCTCTGCTGAAGCACGTGAAAGAATTCAAGTTAAACTTGGTTCAGAGCTAATTACTCTAAGTGATATTATTGAACTTCCTGAAGAGTATAAAGCTAAACTAACTCCATATTTATCGAGTCTATTTATTGTTGAGACTCTTGATGTTGATAAAGTTGTTTCACTTGAGAGCTCAATCTCATTTGGTGGAATCTCGGATATTAGTGGAAATATTCAAGTACGTAATCGTCAAAATGCAACAGTCCTTCATGTTAAAGGATCTGGTGAGCAGGGACAGAGTGCAATTGAGAGAAATAATACAATTGAAGCACTTGAAAATGAATTAGTAAGCCTTAATGAAAAAGTTGCTAATCTTGAAGAAGAGGTTACAGCTTCAAATGAGTTACTAAGAAATAAAGTTGCTGAACTTGAAGATTCACGCCTTTCTCTAAGTGAAGCTCGTGCTGATTATGCAGCTAAGAACTCTGCACTTGAGTCTAAACTTGCTTCAATGGAGTCGGGAAATACAAGACTTGATATCTTAAAGAACCGTAAAGATGAGACATCTAAGCTTAGACTAGCAATTCTTGAAAAAGAAGAGTCATTCAATAAGGACAAGTCGGAAGTTGAAGAGGCCATTGCTGATATTAGTGAAAGAGTTCAAGACCTACGCGATAGCTATAATGAAATGAATGAAGTTTATGAAGCTGATCGTGAAGTATATGTTTCAAAACAAGTTGAAGCAAAAACTTTTGAACAGCGAGTGACTTCACTACGCTCTCAATCTGAAGATATTGAAAAGCAAATCGAAAAACAAAACCTTCGTAAAGAATCAAATACAGAGCTTATCACTAAGTTAGAAGGTGAGCTTGAGAATATGCAAGTTGAGATTGAAGAGCTTGAAATTTCAAATAATGAAAAAGCAGATATCCTTGCAAGTAAAGATGAAGTTCTAAGCATAATGAAGGATGAGTTCTCTGAGCTTCTACTTGCAATGCAAGAAAGAGAAGACCAAGTTAAGGAACTATCTAAGAATATCAATAAGGCAGATAAAGAAGTTGCTGAAAAAGAAGTACGTCTTGAAAGATGCCTGAACGAAGAAGAAGAAAATGTTCGTAATATCTTTGAGAAGTATCGTGTTGATCTTCGCGAATCAATTGGACGCTACCTTGAGTACGCTGAAACAGATTTTGAAAAGCTTAATGATGTTTCAACAATGTACTTTATGGAAACAGAGAATGGTCCAAAAGAAATTGAAAAAGAATCATATGAATTTGTTCGCAAGTACGGCCAAGACCTTAAGGATCAAGGCTTTAAGCTTAAGAACTATAAGTCTGAATTTGGTCGCCTAGGTGAAATCAACTGGCAAGCGATTGAAGACTACGATAGACAAAAGCTTCGTTATGACTTCCTAAAAGTTCAAGAAGTTGAATTAAGAAAGTCTCTTGAGGATCTTCAGAATGCAATCAATCACATCGATGAGAAATCAAAAGAAAGATTTAAAGTTGCTTTTGAAGAAGTTGATACGAGATTTAGAAAAGTTTTCCCAATTATCTTTGGTGGAGGGGAAGCTCGTCTTGAAATCGTTGGTGATATTGATGATGCTGAATGTGGAGTTGATATTATCGCTAAGCCGCCAGGGAAGAAAATGCAGAATATTAACCTAATGTCTGGTGGTGAAAAGGCCATGACTGCGGTTTCTCTAATCTTCTCGATCTTCCTAGTTAAGCCATCACCATTCTGTCTACTGGATGAGGTTGATGCTCCTCTTGATGATGCCAACGTTGGACGTTTTAATGAACTTCTTCGTGAAATGAGTGCTGAATCACAGTTTATTCTTATTACACATAATAAGAAAACAATGGAGCTAAATGATACACTATATGGTGTAACAATGCAGGAGCCTGGTGTTTCGAAGGCAGTTTCGGTACAATTACAGTAATGAAAAAACTACTACCACTTTTAATGATTTCTAATATGGCCTTGGGTTTTGTCCCAAGGTCTTTTTCGACTGAGTATAAGCAAATTGTAAAAAATCAACTGACAGGAACTCCAAAAGAGTCGACTGGAAAATTTGATTATGAGTACCCTGGTAAGCTTAGGCTTGAACAAAAGGGATCAGATGCACTTGTTTATGTCACAAATGAGAAAACAACTTGGATCAAAAGAGATGGCTTCATGCCAGGAGATCCAGCAGAAGTAATTATTCATAAGGGTAGCGATAAAGGCCTATCTAATTTCTTTGACCTTTTAAAGAGTGGCCTAAAATCAAATAAGAATTATAAAGTTAAAGATGGAGCAAGTTATAGTGTTCTTATCTTTACTGAGACTTCTGTAAAATCAACTGGTGTTGTTGAAACAAAGCTAATTTTTAAGGGAAAGAAAGAATTCTCTAATATAGCTTCAATTGATATTAATTACGCTGATGGGAAGGTTGTTAAGCTTGAGCTTAGCAACGTTAAGAATGAAAGCTTTAAGACAAAGCACTTCATCCTTAACGTTCCAAAGAATGCTAATGTGTCATATCAATAAAACCGCCACGGAAGAAGTTTTCTTTCAACGTTAACGGCTCATTACTTAGAAGACGAGAGTAAATAAGGTAGTTTCTAGCGACTAGTTTTACATACTTTCTCGTTTCTTTATAAGGAATCTCTTCAATAAACTCTAAGTCCGGAAGGATAATACGACTTCGCCAACGACGAATTGGTGTTCCGCCTGCATTGTAGCTTGCGACAAAATCGATAAAATTATTATTTCTTCTCTTCATAAGCTCATTTAATAAAAGGCTAGAGAAGGTAATGTTGATATTAGGATTATATAAATCTTCATATCCTTCGTATGGAATTTTATAGCGACGAGAAAGTCTCTTTCCTTGCTCTGGAATTAGTTGAAGCAGTCCAAATGCATCAGCTGGAGAGCGTGCATATTGGTTAAATGCTGATTCTTGACGTGCAATACTCATAAGTAGTGGAGTTGTTACCGTTTTAGAGCGATTATTTTCTAAAAATTCTTTTTTAAATGCCAAAGGAAAGGCAAATTGTGGATCCTCTTTTAAGATCTTCTCTTGTATCTTCGAGTCCTCTCTAAAGAATTTAAAGATCATAATATTGTAGTATTTAGCAGCATAAAGATCACTAAAGCTGACTTTGTCATTACTATCAATAATCTTTTTAGCGAGGTCCGTGTTTCCTAGATAAACTGCCCAAGCGAGTTCATCAATTGAGATATCGAACTTTTCTCGATAATCAATATGCTTAAGCTTAGTATGATTCATATGTGCTATCTGCCCATAGTAACCAAACTGATCTTCTTTTTGAATTCTGAGAAGTAGTTTTTGTGCTTCATCAAAACGATTTAACTTTTTTAGGCCAACAAACTTCCAGTAGAGAAAACGATAGTTCGGTTCATCGCTATTTTTTTCTTCAAAGCGATCAAACCACTTTATCATCTCTTCATAATTACCGGCCTTGTAATTTGTCCAAGCAACGTTCCAGACAATACTTTCAAGGTGCTCATGCTTCCCTTCTACTGCAGCATAGGCTTTCTTGTAGAACTTAATCGAACGATCATATTTTCTAAGATCTTCAAAAATTCCACCTATCGTATAATAAGTCGTAACGACATACTCTTTTGGAACCTCTTTAAATAATAAGAGATTTCTTAAAACACGTACTGCTCTTTGAAGCTTGTCTTCCGTCCAATAAATTCGCGCAAGTCTAATTGTGTACTCGGCATGTCTTTCTTTTAGCTCTTGGCTTTCTCGATTCTTTTGTAAGTAGAGAACAAGGCCTCTGATATTATCTCTAAAGCTGTCGTTCTTTCTTTCTCTTTTGTAAGAGTTTGCCAATCTAAACCACGCCTCGACCTTATCCTCTTTAAGAGTGTCTTTATCGCGAATAATTTTTCGGTAGAATTCACGGGCCTTAACGAATTGGCGATCTTGTTCAAAGCTTTTGGCCACATCTAAGTAGTTTTCACGCTGTGGCTCTTTCATATAGCGAGGTGAAACATCAATGAGTTTTTGATAGATGCGTTCTTGCTGCTGACTACCATCTTCAAATTTTTTCATGGCATCAAGTAAGAGCCTCTCAACTTCACCCTTTGTATTTAGATAGTCGACTTTATTTAAGACAGCACTAGCATAGACATCTGTGTAGTAAGTTTTTGAAATAATTGCATCAATTAGCTCTTCTCTTGCCCAGTAGGGATAGGCTTCAGTATTTTTATACTCTTCACTTAACTCCTGAATGCTCTTTGTACAATTCTTGTGATAATTGGAACGTAACCATGGAGCGAGAGGGAATTTCGTATGAAGAAACCTTTGGTACTCATCACAACTAACGGAATTATTCTTACTAATTTTAGAAAGTAAATTCGTTAGAGCACCATCTTGTGGTTTGGTTTTAGGAGGTCTTGTTAAATTTGTACAAGACAAGGCCAAAATAAATGTAGTTAGTAAGGTAAATCTCATTAACTACTAGGATAGGCCTTTAAGTAACTTCCTTCAAGTGTCTGAAAATAGGCATTTCTGTTCCTAAAAAAATTACATAAGGCATTGAAAAAACGTCGGTTTAACACTATAAGTAGCTACTTTAGCTATACATGGAGAATTATATGTCTGAGATTTCATCTCAAGTTAACCAAAAATTTAATGACCGCACGGTTTATTTTACTTCACTAGGGTGTTCAAAGAACCTCGTTGATGCACAGGTTATGCTCGGGCATATGGGACTTAATGGTTTTAAAGTTGTAACAGAGCCTCAAGATTCTGAGGTTATTGTTGTTAATACTTGCTCATTTATTGAAGCTGCTAAGCAAGAATCTATTGAGATGATTCTTGATCTTGCAGACTATAAAGATGAGGAAGTTGGTAATTGTAAGGCACTGGTTGTTTCTGGTTGTATGGCCCAGAGATATTCAGATGAACTTGAAAAGAGTCTACCAGAAGTTGATATGTTTATTGGTACAGGTGAGTACAATAAGATTGTTCCTCTTTTAACTGCACTTGAAAATAATAAGCTAGAGAAGAAGTCATTTGTTGAAGTTCCAAGGTTCATTCACACGGAATTTGATCCAAGGCTAAACACTTCTCCATTCTATACAGCATGGCTAAAGATCTCTGAAGGCTGTAATAGAAATTGTACTTTCTGTATTATTCCAACTCTTCGTGGACGTCTTAGATCACGTACCGTTGAGTCTCTTGTTGAAGAAGCAAAACACCTTTCTTCTACAGGTGTTAGAGAGTTAAATCTAATTTCACAAGATCTATCTGATTACGGTGTTGATCTTAGTGATGAAAATAACCTATTCGAACTCCTATCAGGTCTTGAGACTGTTGATGGGGTTGATTGGGTACGTCTATTTTATTTCTACCCAGACGAACTTACTGATGAAGTTATTGAAAAAATGGCAACATCTTCAAAAGTTTGTAAGTATCTTGACATGCCAGTTCAACACTTCTCGGACTACGTTCTAAAGCGTATGAACAGAAAGATTACTGGTGAAAAAATTATGGAGCGTATCACAAAGCTTCGTGAAAGAATCCCTGGAATCGTTCTTAGAACTTCAATCATCGTTGGATTCCCTGGTGAGTCTGAAGAGGATTTTGAAAAACTGCTTGAAGGTATTAAGCAAGCTCGCTTCAATCACCTTGGTATCTTTAGATACTCAGATGAAGAAGGAACACCAGCTTACCGTCTAAAAGATAAGAATTCACAAGAAGTTATCGATGAGCGTTTTGATCGTCTTTATGAAGTTCAAAAAGAAATTGCAAGAGAGCTTAATCAAGAATTCTTAGGACAAACGGTAGAAGTTCTCGTTGAAGGTACACACGAAGATACAGATCTACTGATCGTAGGTCGCCACTTTGGTCAGGCTCCTGATATCGACGGTAAGGTAATTATCAATGACTTAAATGAGAGAGATTTAAAAATCGGTGACCTCGTTAAAGTTGAGATCACCGACGTATTAGATTTTGATTTAGTTGGACGTGTGATTTAGCCTTACTAAGGCTCTTCTTCCCAGTCGTTGTAAGGAAATGGTATTAGCTGACGTCCAGTAATTGCCGTTCCTGCTCCAAAGGTTGCGTGAAGCGGACGTGTGAGCTGAACAGCATTTGAGTAAACTCTTTTTACGATATAAGTTTGTCCACCAATAATAACATTCATACCAGAGTAGAGTTGACTTGATGATACTGTATAGAAGTAGAGTGAACCAACTGAGCCATTTCCTGTCGTAATAGCAGTATATGAGTTTCCTAAGGTTGGTGCAGAAGCATCTGTACAAGCAGAGTAGTTTGTTGAGTTAGTGTAATCATCCCAGTCACTAAACTCATTTAGTGGTTCATCAAAGACATCCATGTTTGTTCCTTCATCCATGCTCGCAATAGTAACTTTATCAAGATTATTCATCTCATAGTTATTATCCCAATCTCTAATGTGTAAGTTGATTCTAGCCTGAGTAACTGAGAATTCATCGAGACAAGAGAAAGTATAGTAAGGCTGTGCCCCCATAAATGGATCAAGAATTTGGTTCGGATCACTTGAAAGGCTTGCACTTTCCGCGTGACGCTTTATACCCTCTGAATAGTATTCGGTGTTATTTACTGAGTTATAACAAGAGTTTTCATGTGCAAATGAAGCAATTGATCGGTTTGATCTAGCACCTCGTTTTTGAGGAGTTTTTAAAACACTTTCATAATTTGCTCCACTAAATGCCTGGATAACAGTTGAACTAAAACCGTCTGCGAGTTCTTCAGTGTTAAATACATCCTCAATAGCACCTTTTCTACATAAGAATGCATTCCCTTCACACTGATGTTCTAAAACTTCGACAGTATTTCTATAATATGCTGGATCGCCTGTGTCAGCGTTTGCTTCTGTGTAAGTATAAACAAGCTCTGCATATTCGAAAGAACCATTGTCACAATTTAAATCATGATACTTACCTGAACATAGGTCATCAAGTTCTCCTCCGAACGGAACACCATTGATATAGATTCCATCTGCATAGTAAGTACTTGCAGGTGTTGCTCCTCCTAGTCCATCAGTAGCTGTATTGTCGGCTGGAGCTACACCCGCTGCATCTGTAGAGGTTCCTGTTACTACTTGTACAATATAGCGAGCAGCTGCACTGTAAGCAATGTCTGAAGTTGAACTACGAGTCATCATTGGTCTTTTTTTGTAAAAGTAAAACGGCTTATAGCGAATACTATGACAAATACCTGGGCCTACATTTGCTTGTAGTTTAAGTTCTCTAAAGTAAATATTGTTCTCACCAATATCGACAAAACAATCAATATCAATAACATCTTCAACATCTGATGCTAGGGCCCTTGGGTTACTGATAATATCTCTTTTCTTAATGCGACACTTATTAAAGAAGTTATCTTCACCATCCTTATGAGTGAAAAATTTTGGTGTGTTTTCTACTTCAACAGCAACTTCAAAATAATCTTCGATTAACAGATCGAATGATGCTGAGAAACTACCAAGGATATTTTGTGCAGTTACAGTATATGTCTTAGACGAAGCTGCAATTTCAGGAGTACCGATAATATCACCTGTCTCTTCATCTAAAGATAAACCTGGAGGAAGTTCTGGGCTTACGCTATATGCAATATCTTCTCCCTTTGGAAGTGTGGATTTAATTACTGAATCAATGCCACGATGTAGTTCAAATGTCGTTAGTGTTTGAAAATCACTGATTGTCGCTCCATTTGCACTGTATGGTCTTACAGATGAGAAAGCTTCTCCTGGAAGTGTCATCGTGATCGGTACACCGTTTGTACTTTGTAAAAGAGCTGTATTGTCACTACTATTGATTTGCGATGCAACGAGATTTGCTCGACCCGTATTCGTGAGAATATCCATTCCACTAACAAGTGAAGATACGTCAGTAAATGTTGCTCTCATTACTGGAGTCCAAACCTCATTAAGTATGTATGCCGTTGCGTTACTACAATCTTCAAGTGCATTATTAGATGCAATAAAGTCTTCACTAGAGTTAGTGTCGTTAATGTTCTTCGTTTGGTTAACAAAGATGATATTAGCAAGTCCTGCATCTGTTGGATTTCCAGTAACAACTGCGCGAGCAAATTTATCTGTTGGTGCAGCTGGAAATCTCATACACAGAGCTGGTCTTGTTTCTAGGTAAGTCGGAGTAAAGGCAGCAGTGGAGTTTAAAGACATAATGTGAGTAAGAGATACTGGAGTTGTTTGTATAACAGCTTCTTCATCTAAAAAGTTCTTATAATTATCAACTGAGATATCTTTTACAAACTCACCACTGATAACTTGAACAATTAGGTATTTCTCATTTCCATCAATATTCAAAATTCTTTTGATAATACCTTTTGCGCCGTTGCTAAGTGGCGGAAGTGTTGCTGCAGAAATTTCTTGTCCTTCAGTAAAATTCGAAGTTGTTTGAACAAGATTTTTTACTTTAAACGCAACAAGTTGAGAGTAAGATAAATCTTCTGGGGGATTGATTATGCCAATATCAATTTTAAACGTTCTTGTCGAAATATCATTTTTAACTGTAACAGTGTATTCAATTGGTGATTGGTAACTATGATCTGTCCCACCAGAAGTATCAATAATATATCCAAATAACGGGCTATCTACATTTTTTACAAGTCTTAATGTCGAAGGCAAGTCTGGTGTAATTGAAATATCAGTACTGTTTATATAACCAATATGTTCAGCTGCAGCTTCAGTTGTATCGTTAATCAATCTTAAATTGATATTTGAATCGGGTTGGAAAAAGTATTTTACCTTACTGATTACCCCTTCGCTATTTGAAAATGGGAAAGCATTATCAATTAGATCTCCAGGGTATAGAGAGCCAGAAGTAAGAGTACCGTAAATATTGTTACTAGCATCTTTGTATGTGATTGTTCCTGTTGCACCGTTTTCAGTTGTAAATGTTTCACTTGTTAATCCGTTTGTGAGAAATCCGCTATTATCATCTAGCTTAAACCCGACAAAAACAGGACCTATAAAAGGAAATGCAACAGTATTTGTATTTGTTCCATCGTAATTATAATAGCATGTTCCAGCATTTAGATAAACGTCTCCAATAGTTGGAGTCGCTGGAGGAGTCGTTCCAATACCTGTACCAGTACAGTTGAAAGACTGTTGCGTCTCAAAAGTAAGTCTTTCAGGAATAGGAGCTTGAATTGTAACTCTTGGTTGTGAAGTTGTTGTTAATGTTAGGGCCGTTTCCGTTGAAGGGCTGTAAAAATTGAAATTAATTGGTGCAAGTGTGAAGCTTCTAAGAGGTGAAACTGCACTATTTGTTATTTTAATAAGACCAGTTTGATTACTGGCCGTAAAATGAGCAGCATAAGTTGTCATGATATCAGAACCAAAGTTAAAACCAGGGTTTGAAATTGGATCTAAAAAATTATTTTTAGATGCATTAGATAGAGTAAATACACCTTCATTTTCTTTGATATTGTAATCACCAAACTCACCATCTGGTGTTATGAATTCAACAACGTTTTTACCCCCTGTTGAATTGGCTAAGCTAGAGTCACCAGTGATAAAAATATAATTGCTCGCATTGTCGTAAAAAACAGAAGTTGGGTCTGTAATTTTATCTCCATCAATCTCATTACCATTTTCATCGATAAAGTCACTCGGTGGATTAACCACTTCTCCAACAGAGCTTGATGCATCATCACTGCTTGCGCCATCTTCTTTAAACTTCGTTAAGCTATCTGGCACACATGAAGTTGCGATGAGCAGAAGGATTAATATTAAATGTAGAGACGGTTTACCTTTTAACGTTTTCATAGTTTCATTATCGAATGATTCTTAAACAATCTTTACCTAAATTCATTAGGCCAGTATTTGTCAGCAGTTAGAGGTATTAATTGCCTAGAACCTAGACACAAAATTGACAAATTTTGTTGGCTAAAAATTGCTAACTTCCTAAAAATTCGAAGCACCATTATAATAGTGTTTATATTGATAAATACTTGATTATTCGGGAGAGAGTTGTGAAGAGATTCGTCTTAATTTGTTTGATTTCAACTTCTGCATTTGCACAGATAACATTTCTACAAGAGCTAAGACCTTTTGTGGAAAAGAATATTTCGACATCGTTGGCCGATAAGATTTGGGGAGAAAAAGATGAAGTGGAGCTTCCTGCAATTCCTATCGTTAAGAAAGATGCAAAAGACTTAAGTGTTTATTCAAAGAAAGAATATAAGTCACCTTTTACTAAAGAGCAGATGTCTCAGTACAATCTATCATTTATCAATGAGCTTATTAAGGCCACGCGCGAGCTTGACGCTAACAGAGATGAGTTATCAAAATGGTACGCAACTCTTGAGCAAGGGGGAACACGTGAAGGTGTTTATCGTTCACTAGTCCTTTCTCAATACTACCAGCGTCTAGAAAATTATAACCAGCAAACTTCGAAGGCCGCCAAAGAAGTTACAGTTACAATTTTTAAAAAGTATCTTAATAAAGATCTCGATATTAAAAAACTTGATCAATTAAATATCTATTCAGTGAAAAGAATTTTAGTGGAGAACTCAATTGATGTTCAAGATACTCTACTAGCAAAATCTCAAGATGAGTTTGCTCGTTGGTATGCGGTTTATTCAGCAGAATTAGCAAATGCATTTCCTATTTGGAATAGTAAACTACGTTCTGCAAAAGAGAGCGGAGTGCACTATCGTTGGGCGATGAAGATGACTCCTGATGTTGTAAAATCTGAATTTATCTTGAAGACTCACTTATTATTTAATCGACTTCAAAAGAAACAATAATTAATCATAGAAGGCGTCTTCTTCCATGCCCGTTAAGGACATAAGAAGGCGCTCTACTCCTAGTGCGATCCCCGCACTCTTTGGCAATCCTTTCTCCAGCTGATTTAAAAATCTCTTAGGCCAAGGCAGACTGTAGCCATAAAGCTCTTTTTTTAATTTTGCATCTTTTTCAAAACGAGAACTTTGTTCGCTTGAGTCAGTAAGTTCATTGAAACAATTACAAATTTCGATTCCACGGCAATAGACCTCAAATCGTTCACATACTCTAGGATCATTTTCTTTAATTGTTGAAAGTGCGCGTAGAGGCGCAGGAAATTCATAGAGAAGAAGAAAAGGGTGCTTCTCCATTTCTGGTTCAATATAATTATACATCAGTAGAAAGAAGAGATCGTCCCATGCATAATCATCTCTATTTCCTGAAAGATTAATTCTTGAAAATTTTTGATCAATTAAATTATAGAGCTTATCGCGATCCATGAGTTCAAGAATATCGATATTAAGAACTTCGAAAAATATCTCCTGAACAGTCACTTTCTTTATCTTGTCATCGAGATCAATAACTCTGATTCCTTTTGACCTTAAGTAGGCATGACAAAATTGATAGAGGTTGATTGTGTCCTCCATGATCTTTTCATAGTTCTCTCTAGCTCGGTACCATTCAAGCATGATGAATTGCTTTCTGTGAGTGGAGCTGTTTGGCTCGTCGCGAAAACAGTAACTCATGGTAAATATTTTTTCGAGGCCTTCTTGAAGCAATTCCTTCATATGAAATTCTGGTGATGTATGAAGGTAGAACTCGTGATTCTTGTTTTGATGCACTGAGTGGATTGCAAAGGGATGAATGTGAACTTCCATGCCCGGATTTTCCACAATTGGCGGTGTCAGCACATCCATAAAGCCATCTTTATTGAAAAAATTTCGAATTGCTTGTTGTAGATGAAATAGTTCGATCTTATTTGTCATTTTCACGCCAATTTTCGCCTTAAATATTGATTTTTATGCCTACATATCATATCTCTTAAACACACAAAATGGAGAATATATTATGTTGCAACTCGTTGCTCTTTTACAGTCTTGGGCGGATCAGGCCCAGCTAAATATGACAATCACTGTCGAAATGGCATATGCATTTATCGCACTATGCTCTGCACTTGGTATCAGTGGATTCACTGGTGTTTTCTATCTTCTAAAACCTAAGGCCCAGCCGAAACTTCCTGAAGTTACTGAAACTAAGGAAGAGGTTACTACTGAAGTTGTTGAAACTCCTGAGGCAGAAGCTAAAGAAATTGAAGCTGAAGTTGTGCAAGAAGCTCCAAAGGTTGAGCCTGCACCAGCGCCAGTTCCAGAAAAGTCATGGAAGGATCGTCTTACAAAAGGTCTAAGCCGTTCTCGTGATGGTGTTTGGGGTAAGATTGGAAGTCTTTTTTCTGGCGGTGGACTTGATGATGATGCCCTGGAAGAAGTAGAAGAGCTTCTCTACGGAGCAGATCTTGGGCCTAAGGCAACAGGTGAGCTAATTGAATCACTTGAAGAAAAAGCAAAAAGCTCTGACTTCGATGAGGCACAATTTAAAGCGTATATTAAAGAGTTCTTAAAAAATAAAATGGCCGATGTTCAATCAAGAAACGAAGGTGACTTATTTGAATTCTCTGGCAATAGCACTGGTATGCCAAAAGTCATTATGGTTGTTGGTGTAAATGGCGCAGGAAAAACGACGACAATTGGAAAGCTAGCAACGAAACTGACACAACAAGGTGCAAAAGTAGTTGTTGGAGCTTGTGATACTTTTAGGGCCGCGGCCGTAGATCAGCTTCAAGTATGGTGTGAGAGAGCAGGCGCAACAATGATTCGCGCAAAAGAAGGGGCCAACCCAAGTGGTGTAGGCTACGACGCTCTGCAAACTGCAATTAATGAAAAGGCCGATTACTGTATTCTTGATACGGCCGGTCGCCTTCACACTGCTGGTAACCTAATGGAAGAGTTATCGAAGAGTAAGACTGTATTAAAGAAACTGATGGAGGATGCACCTCATCATACATTATTAGTAATTGATGCAATTACTGGTCAAAACGCAATCCGCCAAGCTGAAGAGTTTCACAAGGCACTTGATCTAACTGGTCTTGTATTTACAAAATGTGACGGTTCTTCAAAAGCGGGAAGTGCAATTTCCATTGTTGATAGTCTGCAAATTCCAATTACCTATATTGGTGTTGGAGAAAATGTCGAAGACCTGAGTGTGTTTAATTTAGATGAATATCTTGACGCACTGGTCGGTAATTGATTGATTGACTGAAATCCT
Source organism: Halobacteriovorax sp. CON-3 (assembly GCF_043196995.1). NCBI lineage: Bacteria > Pseudomonadati > Bdellovibrionota > Bacteriovoracia > Bacteriovoracales > Halobacteriovoraceae > Halobacteriovorax > Halobacteriovorax sp. CON-3. Next base: position 1,765,240 of record NZ_JBEBNA010000001.1, on the reverse strand, counting down.
TTGTAGGACTACAATTAAATAACTATGGATATAAGTACGGAAGTAAAAGAATATCAAATTTTAGGTCATAACTTTAGACTCAAAGAGTCTAATGAAGATGAGGTTGTTTCAGCAACTGAAATTGTTGAGTATGTTGAATCAATCGCAAGCAATATTCGCCAAAAGGCGCCTTCAATTTCTGACTCTCAGTTAGCAGCTCTCGTTGCACTTGAGTTAGCAAAAGAAAAGCTATCTTTAGAAAGGGAATACAGAAGTGAGATTAATGAAGTTAAGTCTCTTTCTGATAATGCACTAAAATTGATTGAAGAAGCACTTCCAAAAACTCACTAAAATGAGTCTTGAAAAGAAAGAGCTTCGAAAAAAGATATTAGAAGAATTAGCTAGTTTAAGCTTAGATGATCAAAGACATCTGTCTGAGAAAGTCTGTTCAAATATCGATTCTCTTTTAAAATCCGAAAACTTAAATCCTAAGCACCTAGGGGTTTTCTTTCCAATTCCAGGTGAAGTTAATTGTTTAATTTTGAAGACGAAAACTAATTTTAGTTTTCCTTCGTTTGGCGAAGACTCGTTGCAGATGTGCTTTCGAAGTACGCCGATAAATGAACTTGAAAAAGTTCAGGCTTTTGGAAAAGAGTTTAAGGTTCCTAAGAATGGTGACCCAATAGTTTTTCCTGAAGTTATTTTAGTTCCTGGAGTTGCCTTTGATAAGAAGGGGCATCGCTTGGGAAGAGGTAAGGGTTATTACGATATTTACCTCGATAAATTGATTAATATTGATAAGAAGAAAGTTATAAAAATTGGAGTTTGCTTTAATCAACAGTTGGTTAGTGAAGTTGCCTTTGAAGATCATGATCAAGCAATGAATTATATCGTAACTGATAGGGAAGTGATTAAAGTTAATTAATAGGAGAGAGAAATGAGTATGGATTTAATCTTAGCTTCACTTCTTTTCCTTGTTGTTGGACTAGCAGTAGGTTTTGTTATACGCAATCTTCAAGCAAAGAAAGAAGTGCTTGAAAGAGAAGCTAAAGGTGACGAAATTATTGAAAAGGCCAAAACACAGGCAAAAGACATTAGCTATAAAGCGAGAAAAGAGGCGAAAGAGGCAGCTCAAGAAGAAAAGAAGGAAGCTGACAAGTATGCCGAACGTGTGAAGCGCGAACTAAACGATCAGGAAAAAGATCTTAATAAGAGACAAGCAAAGCTTGAATCGAAAATGGATGAACTTGATGAGAAGACTAAGAAAGTCGAAAAGCGCGAAGAAGACGTAAAAGAAAAAGAGTTAGATGCTCTAAAAGAAAAAGAAAAATTTGTTGTTCGCCAAGAAGAGTATGCATCGAAGTTATCTGAAGTTGCTGCTATGACAAAAGAACAAGCAAAAGATGAGCTACTTGATACGATGAAAGAAGAAGCTCAAGTTGATTTTTCTAAGATGATTACTCGTATGGAAGAGGAAGCTAAAGAAGAAGCTGAAAACCGTGCGAAGAGAATTGTTGGAATAGCAATTCAAAGATACGCAGGAGAGCACGTTGGTGAAAAGACGATCTCAACTGTAGATCTACCATCTGATGATGTTAAAGGTCGTCTAATCGGTCGTGAAGGTCGTAATATTCGAGCTTTCGAGCAGATTTGTGGTGTTGACCTAATTATCGATGATACTCCTGAGATTGTTGTTATTTCTTCATTCAACGTTGTAAGACGTGAGATTGCTAAAGATACAATTGAAAAGCTAATTGCTGACGGTCGTATTCACCCAGCAAAAATTGAAGAATTCCACGATAAGTCAAAAGCTGAATTTGAGAAGAAGCTTCTTGCTCTAGGTGAGAAGGCACAAATGGAAATTGGTGTTCACGGTATTCACCCTGAGATCCTAAAACTTGTTGGTGCTCTAAACTTTAGAACTTCTTACACTCAAAACCAATACCAGCACGCAATTGAAGCAGCATTTATTGCTGGATCAATGGCCGCTGAGATGGGGCTGAATATTAAGCAAGCTCGTCGTGCAGGTCTACTACATGATATCGGTAAAGTTCTTGATGCATCTGCTGAAGGTTCACACGCTGTTATCGGTGCTGACTTTGCTAGAAAATATGGAGAGTCTGCGGACGTTGTTCACGCAATCCGTGCTCACCACGATGATGAAAAACCAGAGTCTATCCTTGCTCACATTGTTGCAGCAGCGGATGCGATCTCAGGTGCAAGACCAGGTGCTCGTAAGGCACTTACTGAGTCTTATGTTTCTCGTCTTACTGATATTGAAGAAATTGTTAACTCATTTGAAGGTGTTAGCAAGTCTTACGCGATCTCAGGTGGACGTGAAGTTCGTGTCTTTGTTGAAAACGATAAGGTTGGAGATGAAGAAACTGTTATGCTATCTCGTAATATTGCTAAGCAAATCGAGGAGCAAATGTCTTACCCTGGAACAATTAAAATTACAGTTGTTCGTGAGACAAAAGCAGTTGGAGTTGCTAAGTAAAATAACTTCCATTTATAATATGAGAAAGGCACCTTTTGGGTGCCTTTCTTTTTTGGGCTTTCTGGAGGCAGCATGAAAATTGGAATTCGCTACTACTTATATTTTCTACCCTCGTTAGTGATTTTCTTCATTGCTTCGGCACTTCTTCACTTTTCAACTGAAGAGTATATTTGCTTCTTTACAGCGATTTCATTTGCCGGTCTCTACTGTCACCCTAATCGTGATGAGTACTTCGAGGGGCGAACAAGCCGTTTTAATTTTGCCAATGCGGTGATGAATTTCTATACAATTTTAGAGGACCGTATACCTGATAATACTTGGGGGAATGTGGTTTTAAGACACCTTCCAGGTTTTCTCTTTTTCTTATTAGTAGGACTTGTTGGAATTTCAACTCAGGCGCGAATCGTCTATATTGTTGGTGTACTTCTTTTTGAAATTACTTTTTATTTCTTTATTAAGAATAATTCGCCACAAATTGATCTAGATGAGCACGAAACTCATGAATGTTCTGGGCACGAAGAAAACGGCCACGAATAGTTTCAAAGTTTTCATAGTCATCAAATAGATAACGGCAAAATGCTTTAAATCTTTTAAGTATTGTTGAGTCAACAAGGCCATTCTTTCGATACTCTTTATCAAGCTCATAGAAGTAAAGATCTAAGTTTTCAGCACGAACTTTCAGAAGAAATTCATCACTGATAAAATCCAAGTTTTCTTGATACTCTTTATAAATTGAGGCCAGCCATGGAGTCTTAAGTGCACTTCGGCCACACATAACTGCATACGGGTTACACTGATCAAAGATTCTATTGATATCCTCTATTGTCCAGATATCTCCATTGGCAATGATTGGGAGATTTGAAACTTTGACGGCCTTTTCGATGTAGCTCCAATCTGCGACACCTTTATAGAGTTGGTCACGAGTTCGTGCATGAATCGTAATCCCATCGACACCACAATCCTCAAAGAGTTTTAAGAGATCAAGATAAAGACTATCATCGCTATAACCAATTCTAATCTTTACAGTAAAAGTATTTTTAAAACCTTCTCGAATTTGTTTAATAATTTTTTCGAGTGCTTTTAAATCTGATAAAAGGTACGCGCCACCTTTATTTGAATTAACCTTCTTTGAAGGGCAACCAAGATTTAGATCGATATGATGGTAATTCATTTCACTAATAAGTGAGATGGCCTGTTCGGTTTGAGCAATTTCTGAAGTTAGAAACTGGTAGGCCGTTTGTTCTGTATGGGCCTTTTTTTGTAGGTATGTTTCACCAAAGTGTTTGATCAATGTCTTTGCATTTACATTACCAACTGATGGGATTCGGTAAAAGTCTGTGTAGTAATAATCCCAGTCTCCAAAAATTCTTTGAATGACCTCGCGATATGGGCCTTCCGTCACACCTTCCATCGGTGCAAATATGATTGAATTTTGTTTAAAAGGTAATGTACTCACACTTGGTTTATAAACAATAAAGGCGCAAAAAGCTACGCTGCTTTTTTAACATTTCAAAATTTTTAGGGTAAAAGTTTATTTATGGAAATCGCAATCGTAATCCCGTATTCACTTGAAAGTGATGGACTTGTTCTTTGGGGACAAGTGAGAAAAGAAGATGGCCCTCTTGATGGTATGATCGAGTTCCCTGGTGGCAAGATTGAACCAGGTGAAGGCATTGAGCAGGCAGCACGTCGTGAGTTTAAAGAAGAAGTGGGCCACGAATTAAATAAAATTAGTCTCTTCACTCAGCTTAAGCACGATTATTCAGATCGAAGCGTCTTTTTATATGTCTATGTTGTTGAATATACAAAAGAAATGAGTCTGATCAGTCAAAAGATACCTTTTGAAAACGCTCAAAATGATGTAGAAAACCTTAATATTCCAGCAGCAAATAAAATCATCATCATGCGCTTAGTTGAGCATTTTTTACGAGAGAGTAATTTGAATGAGTAATACATTTGAAATGGCAAAGTACTTCTTCCTGGCCCTGGGCTTTGGAGTTTTTACTTTTGCACCAGTGGCAAATTCTAAAATGACAGGGGGAGGTTTTCAAAAGCTTCTATCGACAACTTGTCTTGTGAGTTTATTCATGGCCGCTATTGCTCATATTGTAACTGGAAATAGTGCAACTGATCTTGAAGCGATTCTTCTTTATATCAGTACGATTTGCATTCTTTTTCATCATCAACTTCACAATCACTACGATGAAAAGAATGTGGCCCTTTGGATTCTTTATGCGATTCCAACTCTAATTGGCTTTTATGCTCTTTATCTTTTTCAAGATAAGAACTTAGTTAACTACTTATACATTGGCTCATCAGTTTATTATCTTGGGGCCATTACATACGCTATGATCCTTGGTCACTGGTATCTTGTCACACCAAAGCTTTCGGAAGTTCCTCTTAAGAAGGCAACACTTGTTACGTGGGCATTGCTTTTTGTTAAGCTTATTTGGTCTGGGTTTGAGCATACAAAACTTGGGCCATACCTCGCTGCAGGAACTGAACTTGGTGGCGGTTATGCTTTTAACTGGCTAATGGTTATTATGAGAGATGTTTGGGGATACCTTGTTATTCTTGGAATGAGTATCTTTGGATGGAAGCTTGTTAGTATGAGAAGTATTCAAAGTGCAACTGGGATCTTCTATGCCATGACAATCTTTGTCTTTATTGGTGAAATGATTGCGATTTACTTATTTTATACATATGGGTTACTACTATGATGGAAATTACTTTAACTTGTGAAGAATGTGGTTCAGCTGTTTCTTTTCACCCTAATAAAGAGGTGAGTGAAGTTGAGTGTCAAATTTGCCATACAAAAGCTCCTGTGAAAATGAATGAAGAACACGAGCAGGGAATCCTTAGAGATTGTCCTTGTTGTGAAAGAAAGGACTTTTATAAGCAAAAAGACTTTAATCGTAAGATTGGTGTCATGCTTTTTGTTGTTGCTGCTTTGGCAACTCTTTATATGGCAACAACTCAATACGCTCCATATTCAGTTGCTCCTTTTATTATTTTGTATGTATTTGATTTTGCGTTATTCAAGAGGCTTCCACCTGTTGTTATTTGCTACAAGTGTCATACAATCTTCAGAAAGGTTAGTAATATCAGTGAGATATATGATTTCAACCATGAAATGAATGATCGTATTGTTTACTCAGATCATGACTTTAAAGGCGAACAACTCGATCATCACTAGGGGTTTGTGCTTCAAATCCTTGAAATTTGTTGGTTTATGATGTATTGAATCATATCAGAAATACTGATAAAATATTTATATCTAAACGAAGGGGTAGCTCAATAGAGAGTCTTACCCGTAACAAGGAAACTCCTTATAGAACCTCCGCTTTATTGTTGTTACTTCTTAAAAAAACTCTCAACAAAATTTAGTAAACAAGGACAAGGCAATGACTGATGTAAGCAGCCTTGAGATTGTCCTATTGTTAATCTGCTTTATCGGCTCGGGATTTTTCTCTGGTTCAGAAGCTGTCCTACTTTCGATTCCTCACGATCGTGCTAGCCAACTAATTCAAGAAGGTGGTGCAAAGGGAAGAGCAATTGCTTTCATGATTGATCGCCCAAGTGAGATCCTAACAACTATTCTCGTTGGAAATAACGTCGTCAATATCTTTGCTTCATCTTTAACGACAGTACTTGCAACCCGCTTGTTTGCGGATGATGCAATTGGAATTGCTGTTGGGGCGACAACGTTTGTTATTCTAATTTTTGGTGAGATTATCCCTAAGACTTTTGCAAGAACGCACGCAGAAAGTTTATCCCTTTTTGTTATTCGTGTTCTACAAATCTTCTACTATCTACTTTACCCTGTTATTAAAATTATGGTTTGGCTTATTCACACAGTTCTTGGTGAGAATGCACAACTGACGGGAAGAATTGTAACGAAGGATGACCTTGAGTTTATGATTCAAAAAGCAGAGAAAGAAAATACAATTGATCACAAGCAAATCGATCTCTTTAACTCGATTCTAGAATTTCCTAAGATTAAAGTTAAAGACATTATGATCCCACGTAAAGAGATCAAGTCTATTCAAGTTAGCAGTACATATAAAGAAGTTATCAGTGAGATTGAAGAGTCAATTCACTCTCGTTACCCAGTTGTTGATGGTGAAATTGATAATATCGAGGGCTTTCTTCACGTTAAGGAACTCGCATTCTTAAAAAGGGCCGAACGTGATAATTTCACAATGGTAAATCATTTAAGAGACCCGTTCTTTGTTTATGAACATATGAAGATACAAGCGGTTTTCGATCATATGAATCGCAAGAAAGTTCACATGGCGCTTGTTAAAGATGAGAATGGTTTAATCGTTGGTATCATTACTCTTGAAGATATTATTGAAGAAATTCTTGGTGAAATTCAAGATGAGCACGATGATGATATTGATGAGATTACTAAAGACTATCAGGAAAGTGACCTTATTGAAGGTGCGGATATTGATGGTGCGACAAATTTAAGAGATCTTGATCACGATTATGATATTAAGATTCCTCTTAATGATAATTACTCAACTCTTGCTGGCTTCTTACTTGATATGCTTGGAAATAACTTTCCTGAAGCCGGACAGATCATTATTTGGGAAGGCTATAGCTTTGAGCTTACTGAAGTCTTTGACTACGAAATCAAGCAAGTTAAGATTAAAGATGTTGATGGGGAAAAGCACTTCTTCTCAAAGAAAGAGGCCAAAGAGGCCACTGAAACTTCTGATGATCTATTAGAAGTTCCTGTTAAATAATCAAATTTAAATAAATTTTGCTAAAGCTTACATAGAGGGAATCTATTAGATTCCCTCTTTCTGATAGACTATACTAAATATGAACTAGTCATGGAGTAGTTATGTCTAACAAATTTCAAATTGCAGTAATCGGTGGTGGCGCGGCCGGTATGATGGCCACACTACGTGGTGTTTTAAATAATGATACAGTTGTTCTTTTTCCTGGTACGCCAAGAGACAAGAAGCGCTCTCGTGAGAAGTGGGTTTATAAAGTTGAAAATATGCCTGGGACTCATAAGTACAAGAAAGGAATTGAAGAACCAAATAAGGAAACTCTCGAGTGGATTCAAGAGTCGGAATTCAAGGATAATCTAACTTTCGTTAAGGGCAAAGGTGTTACAGAGGTAACGAAGCTAAGTGATGGAAGCTTTGAATTAATTGATAGTGATGGTGAAAAGTACCAAGCGGAATATGTTGTTCTCTGTACAGGTATTATGGATGTTCAGCCACACTTCAACGATAGTATTAAACCAATTCTTCCTTTCGCTAACGCTCAAACAGTTGATTACTGTTTAAGATGTGATGGGCACCATGTTTACGACAAGCACACTTCAATTATTGGCCATACATCTGGTGCCGTTTGGGTTGCTGTCATGCTTAAAGAACGCTACAACACGCCTTCGATGTCAATCCTCACAAATGGTGAAACTCCACAATTTGATGAAGAAACTCAAAAATTAATTAAAGCCTATAAGATAGAAGTGTTCACTGAGGCCATTGTCGATGTTCTTGGAGAGCGTAAGGATGGGATTATCAAGGGTTACAAGTTTGCTAGTGGTAGAACACTAGAGTCAGCATTTTCTTTTGTTTCGCTTGGAACTATCGTTTATAATGAACTTGCCAAGGCCATTGGTGCTGAAATTGATGGTAGAGGCTATGTTCTTGCTAATGAAAAAGGTGAAACGAATATTGAAAACTTTTATGTAGCAGGTGACTTAAGGGCCAATAAGAAGAAGCAGATTTATACGGCCTGGGATATGGCAGTTGATTCACTTGATGATATCAATGCTAAGATCAGAAGAAAGAAAAGGGCGGCATTATTAACTTCACAAGGTTTAGCTTAATATTTTTACTTGTCCTGGCCACTGTTGTAGCCAGGGCACAAAATAAGACAACTCAATACCGTAGTCTTTATCAATCAAAGCAAGGTTTGACTCAAACCGAAGTAAAAAGCCTTTCAAGTTTAACAGTTGTTTTTCTACCAGGAATTTTGTCTCAGTCGGCAATTGAAGGATCTGGTCAAATTGTGAACCTTTCGTATTTTACAGGGGATTACTTTCGTGACTATATGGAGCTACTAGAAGATCATAATGTAAAATTTGAAAGAATTATCGTCGAATCAGAAGATCCAGTTAGTAAAAATTCAAAATATATTAAAAGTGAACTTGATAAAATCAAGGGACCTTTGCTCATTATAAGTCATTCAAAGGGTGGCCTCGAGTTCTTAGATGTACTGATTAATAATCCGCAGGTGTCGAAGAGAGTTGTGGGCTGGGTTTCAATGCAGTCTCCTTATCACGGTTCTGTTTTGGCCGATTACTTTATCCAAGGTTCAATCAAGAAAACAGTTATGGGATGGATTTTTGCCGTACTTGGTGGTGATGTGACTGGTATGGAATCTGTAGGAACAAAAATGCGTTCTGATTATATGCAGGCCAATGCTACTAAGATTGAAAAGGCACTAGAAAATATTAACCTTCTTCAATTTATTACATTCATCAATGAGCAACAGGGCCGAGAAACATCTCTAGAGATTAGTCGAAACTATATTTACAAGAGAGTAGGAAGAAATGATGGAATGGTAGATCTTCAGTCTTCACTACTTAAACCATATCGCCATGTTGTCATCAACGATGTGGATCACCTGACAACTGTTCTTGATCAGAAGAATATGGATTTTCTAAAAGGTGAAAATGAGTCTTGGAATTTTGACCGCAAGCAACACTTTCGTGCAATTATTCAACTTATTTTAGAATCGAAAATTTAATATCACCTGTGACTTTTGCACGGCAGGCCAGGCGGATATTTCCTTCAGCGACTTCTGTGTGCTCTGGAGCAATGGCCTCAATGGTATTTTCTTCGATAATTCCTGGCTTTTGTAAGTTCTCGGCGCCTTCAATTATTTGTATACGACATGAACCGCACGAGCCACTTAGGCAACCATGGGGGAGAGTTAGTCCTTGATCCTGGATTGCGTCAAAAATTGTCTGACCTTCTTCGATTGTAAATTCAGTTACTTGCTCATCAATTCCAATTAGTGACACTCTGTGCATACAGTTTTCATCCTTGAAAGTTTATTGTTCTTTTCAGCTCTAATAGCACTATTTTAGCATCATTAATTCCTGCGTAAATTCAGGTAATTATTGCAAACTTTCTAAGGAGAAAAAACAATGCCTAGTTTTGAGAGATTATACAAAGACGGACACGAAGAAGTTATCTTTTTTAGTGATCCAAGTTGTAACCTTAAGGCAATCGTAGCGATTCACAACACAGTACTTGGTCCAGCTTTAGGTGGGACAAGAATGTGGCCATATGAATCAGAAGAAGAAGCACTTAACGATGTACTTAGACTTTCGAGAGGTATGACATATAAGAATGCTGTTGCTGGACTTAACCTTGGTGGTGGTAAAGCTGTTATCATCGGTGATCCAGAAAAAGATAAGTCAGAAGCTCTATTCCGTTCATACGGACGTTTCATGGAGTCTCTAAATGGTCGTTACATTACTGCAGAAGACGTAAATATCAGTGTTGATGATATTGAGCACGTATTTACTGAAACAAATAACGTAGCAGGTGTTGCTGAGATCCACGGTGGTTCAGGTAACCCATCTCCATGGACAGCACGTGGTGTTTTCAGAGGTATTGAAGCAGCATGTATGAAGGTTTATGGAAACCGTTCACCAAAAGGTAAAGTAGTAGCACTTCAAGGTGCTGGTTCAGTAGGACGCTACCTAGGTGAGTACCTATACAATGAAGGTGCGGAAGTTTACGTATGTGATATCAATGAAAAGAACCTTGAGCTATTCAAGGAAAAAGTACCAAATGCAAAAGTTGTTGGGATTGATGAAATCTACGACGTTAAAATGGATATCTATGCTCCATGTGCACTTGGTGCAACAATCAATGATGACACAATCGATCGTCTACAGTGTAAAATCGTAGCAGGTGCTGCAAATAACCAACTTGCAGAAAACCGTCACGGTAAAATTCTTAAAGAAAGAGGTGTTCTATACGCTCCAGATTACCTAATCAATGCTGGTGGTGTTATGAACGTTTCGATCGAATTTGAAGGTTGGTCAGAAGATAAGGCAATCAGAATGGTTGATTCTATCTATGATACAACTCTTGAAGTTTTTAATATTTCTGAAGAACAAGATATTCCAGTTTACCAAGCGACAGATATCCTTGCTGAATCTAGAATTGAGTCAATCAAGAATATCCAAGGGAAATTCCTAGGTCACGTTGGACACAGATTCCCTGGTAGAAAAAAGCGCTAAGCAATTTTTAAAATATAAAGCCTCTCTTTGAGAGGCTTTTTTTTTGGTTTTAATTAAGATTTCCTCTTCCTATTTTCAAAGCTTAAATAAGTGCTATTCTTTTGGCATGAAAAAAATATTTAAGAAATTTTCACTTGTATCATTAGTTACTTTTTCATCTTTTGCACAAACGCCGAAGAATATCATAATCATGATTGGTGATGGTATGGGGCCGGCTTATACAACGGCCTATCGTAACTATGTTGATCGAGAAACTCTCTTTGATAAATTAATTGTGGGCTCATCTATTACGAAGGCCAGTGATAGCTTTATCACTGATAGCGCTGCAGGTGCTACCGCATATTCAACAGGTGAAAAATCTTATAATGGTGCAATCTCTGTCGATATAAATAAAAAGAATCTCAAGGTCCTCTTTGAGTATGCTAAAGACAAGGGCATGCAGACTGGTGTTGTGGTAACCTCTGAAGTTTATCACGCAACTCCTGCATGCTTTTATGCAACAGCTTTAAATCGCAACGATCACGAAGATATTGTTAAAGATCTCGTCTTCAACCAAAGCTTTAAGCGTCCTATTGTCGATCTTATCGCAGGTGGGGGACGTGAGGTAATTACTAAGAAGTATATCAATAAGCTAAAAGGTTATCGCTATCTCGAAACATTAGCGGATTTTGAAAAAAATAATAAACTTCCAGTTATTGCTCTTTTTGATGAAGGACAAATGGATTTTGAAATTAATACTGATGATAAAAGACTAACAAAAATGACAAGGAAGTCTCTGCAGCTGATGAATCAGAATGCCAAGGATGGCTTTATTCTAATGATTGAAGCAAGTCATATTGATAAGTGTGGGCATTTAAATGATATTGCCTGTGCCATGCGAGAGATGGAAGACTTTGAAGGCTCTTTAAAACTTGTTCATGAATTTGTAAAAAAATCAAAGAACACGCTAATGGTAGTAACAGCAGATCACTCAACTGGTGGGCTTTCAATTGGCCACGGTAAGTCTAAGAAGTGGCTACCTGAGAACTTCAGAAAAATTGATACGCTTTTAAAAGATATTGCTGAGGATGTTTTTAAGAAGAAGCTAACTCGTAAATTATTCAAGTCATATTCAATAGACTTTGACAGTGATGATATTAAGTATCTAGAAAAGGCCCAAGCTAAAGGTGAGAAAGAATTTTACAAGTCCTTTGCGAGAAGAGTGTCTGCCAAAAGTTATACGGGTTGGACAACTTGGAGTCATAACGGTGTTGATGTCGAAGTTTTTGCTGATGGGCCGGCCAAAGAGCTATTTATTGGTAAACGCCAAAATAACGAGATTGGCAGAATCATAATTGATCTTATCAAAAAGCGCTGATATCGACGTTATTGACGGGAATATAGTGCCTCGTGTTAAAAAGACGACTTAAGTATTGTAAAATTAGCTTGTGAAGAAGTTGATTTTATTTTGCCTATTAATTCACTCAAGTATTTTTGCAATACAATTTGAGGATGCAGTTTTTCCGGAACTCATCACGTCTTCGCGTGCCTTGGCCATGGGAAATGCCTTCATTGGTAAAGTGGATGATGCCTCGGCAGCATTCTATAATCCTGCCGGACTTGGTACATATCGCGGTCGCCACTTTCATCTTTCAAACTTTCATTTCGAAACTAACAAAGGCTGGATGGAGACTCTCTTTGGAGGTGACGTCACGGGGAATGCAGGTGACTTATTTGAAGCACTCTCTCTTGAAGGCGCTAGAAAATTACTTGATCAAAATAAGGGAACAGTTGCCCATAGTCGTTTTCAAATGATGCCAAATTTCGCCACGAGATATTTCACAATCGGTTATATGTACTCTGTTCAACAACGAGCTTTCATTGGTGATCAGGTAGGGGATCAATTTGAATACGCGCAAAGAACAGACACTGGTCCATACGCTGCTTTTAACTTCTCACTCTTTGGGGGAATTTTTAAATTCGGTGTTTCTGCAACTTATCTATTTCGCAAAGAAGCGATCGGTGAAGCTGACCCTAGTACGGCCTTAGCGCTTGCGGACGAAGATTATAATCGCGGAAGGATGTTATATTTAACATCTGGGATGAGGATAACTCTTCCTTATGCCTTCATTCCAACTCTTGCAATTGTTAGTCATAATACAACTGGAGGTAGTTTTAAGAAATTGGCCGGAGCAGGTGCTCCTGAAAAAATTAAGCAAAGCTATGATCTAGGACTTTCAATTACACCTCAACTGGGTAGAACTATTCGCGTTCACCTCGAGTTGGATTATAAAGATTTCTTAAATGCCCATGAGGATGTAGATTTTAAAAGGAAGCTTGGACTTGGACTTGAGTTTGATCTGCGTCGTATTTTCTTTTTTCGTCTAGGTTACGGAGATGGCTTTGGTTCTGGGGGAATTGGGATTCGCACTCGAAAAATGGAGTTCGATCTCTCAACTTACGCTGTTGACACAACTGATTCTGACTTCAGAGGTGAGGAAGATCGTCGCTATGTCTTAGGAATTTCGAGTGGCTTCTAGCCAAACCCTTCTAAATACCTGAAATCCGTCAAATATTATTTTAAAATTTAATGCACAGCATGTGCACCTTTTGCACTAAAATTGGTAAGCTAGCTCCACTTAAAAAGGGGCGTTAAATGCTTGATAAAACTGCAAAAGGATCAAATGTGGGTTCTACCAACTTAGATAAGAAAAAAGAGATCATTAAAAAATATAATCTTTCAAAAGAAGATCTTATTTGGATGCTTCGTAACGTTTTCGTTTCAAGAAAGCTTGATGATGCTGAGATCACAATGAAGAAGCAATCAACTGCGTTCTTCCAAATTTCTGGTGCAGGACACGAAGGTGTTTTATCTGCTCTTGCAAAAGTTCTTAAGCCTGCTCACGATTGGTTTATTCCATACTACCGTGACAGAGCACTATGTACTGGTCTTGGTGTAACTCCATATGAAATGCTTTGCCAAGCAAATGGAAATATTGGAGACACTGCAACTCACGGCCGTCAGATGCCAGCTCACTGGGGTAACGTAAAATTAAATATCGTTCAAAAATCATCATGTACAGGAACTCAATTCCTTCAAGCATGTGGTGTTGCTGAAGCTGGACTTTCTCTTAAAGAATTAAAAGAAAAGCATAAATTTGATACTTCAAAATTCTTAGTTGAAGATGCTGAAGTAGTTTATACTTCATGTGGTGATGGAACAATTGCTCAAGGTGAGTTCTGGGAAGGACTTACAACTGCTTGTGCAAATAAGCTTCCAGTTCTTTTCCACGTTGAAGATAATGGTTATGCCATTTCAACAATTACTTCAATGCAAACTCCTGGTGGATCGATTTCAAAAGCTCTTGATGAATTCCCAGGATTAAAAATCATTGAATGTGATGGTAACTGTCCAATTGAATCATATAAAGCAGCTGAAAAAGCAGCTAAGCATATTAGAGAAGGAAAAGGACCTGTTCTTCTTCACTCTCATGTAACTCGTCCATACTCTCACTCTCTTTCTGATGATCAATCAATGTATCGTACGAAAGACGAGCTAGCGCAAGAAAAGCAAATTGATGTATTTAACTCATATCCAAAAACTCTTATCGCACTTGGTGTAATGAGCGAAAAGGAAGTTAATGATCTACTTGAAGAAGTTTCTCTTGAAGTAAGACGTGCAATGAAGGAAGCGGTTGATACTGAATGGCCAGCTCCTGAATCAGCACTTGATCACTTATACTCTCACGATATTGATCCAACTTCTTCAGACTTTGAAACTCAAGGTACTTTCGAAGGAAAAGATGATGTTCCAATGGCATCAGCAATCAACGCTGTTCTTCGTTCTGAGTTCTCTAAGAACCCATTACTAAGAATGTTTGGTGAAGACGTTGCAGATTTCTCAGACCTTGAAAGACTTAATAACCCTGACCTAAAAGGTAAGGGTGGTGTATTTAAAGTTTCTTCAGGTGTTCAAAGAGCATCTTTAGAAGGACAAGTATTTAACTCACCACTAGCGGAAGCAAATATCATCGGTCGTGCAATTGGTATGGCGATGAGAGGGCTTAAGCCAGTTGTTGAGATTCAATTCTTTGACTATATCTGGACTGCATATATGCAACTTAAGAACGAGATGGCGACGACTCGCTACCGTTCAGGTGGAGACTTTAAGTGTCCAATGGTTGTTCGTGTTCCAATCGGTGGATACCTAAGAGGTGGATCGATTTACCACTCTCAATGTGGAGAGTCGCTATTTACTCACGTTCCAGGTATTAGAGTTGTCTTCCCATCAAATGCGGCAGACGCTGCTGGCCTTCTAAGAACTGCAATTAGATCAGATGATCCAGTTATGTTCCTAGAGCACAAGCACCTTTACTACCAAGGTTATAACCGTACAGCAGATCCAGGTGAAGAATATATGATTCCATTTGGTAAAGCTCGTATTGCAAAACAAGGTGCTGATGCAACTGTAGTTGCTTGGGGAGCACTTGTTCAAAAATCAATTGATGCTGCTAAGAAAATCGAAGCGGAAACAGGTAAGACTGTTGAAGTTATCGACCTTAGAACTCTTGCACCATTTGATATGGACTCAATTAAGAAGTCACTTGAGAAAACAAATCGTCTTCTAATTTGTCACGAAGAAACGAAGACTTCTGGTTTTGCTGGTGAGATCGCTGCCTGTGTTAACGAAGAATGTTTTGAGGCCCTTGATGCTCCAATCCTTCGTGTTGCTGCAAAAGACTCACACGTTGCTTACTGTCCAACTTCAGAAGATTATATTCTTCCACAAGTTTCAGACGTGTACGAACAACTTAACAAACTTCTAAATTACTAATACCAAGGCCAGCTCTTATGATTGAATACTTAAATGATAAGGGCTGGCTTAATTTTCTTAAAGCCGAATTCCAAAAAGAGTATATGATTTCTCTATCTGAATTTCTTGATTCAGAAGAGGAAGTCATTTATCCAAGGCCTGAAGAGTTCTTTGCGGCTTTGAATCTTACGCCACTAGAGAATGTAAAGGTTGTTATTCTTGGACAGGACCCTTATCACGGTGAAGGACAAGCTCATGGCCTAAGCTTTTCTGTGAAGAAAGGTGTGAAGATCCCACCTTCTCTTAGAAATATCTATAAAGAGCTAAATGGAGATCTTGGCCTAGATATTCCTGAACATGGATATTTAGAAGAATGGGCCAAGCAGGGTGTTCTTCTCTTAAATAATTGTCTGACAGTTCGTAAGGCACAGGCCGGTTCTCATCACAAAAAAGGATGGGAGAAGTTTACGGCAAAGATTATTGATATCATCAATGAGCATTGTGAAAATGTTGTCTTTATTCTTTGGGGTGGTCCTGCTCAAAAGAAAGGTAAGAATATCGATGAGACAAAGCACTTGGTGATTAAGTCCCCGCATCCTTCTCCACTTTCATCGTATCGTGGCTTCTTTGGTTCAAAACCTTTTTCACAAGCGAATGCCTATCTCATTGAGCATAATCGTGAAGCTATCTCTTGGCAGATCACTAACTAGGCCAATTGTTATTAGTGCTAAAGCATGCTTCCTTGTTCTTTGTGAGTAAATAATCACACCAATTAAAATAAGAAAATTTACATGTATAAAGCCGAGTGCTTGCGCTAAATCATAACTTATCTCTATCAATGCCGTGTAAGCTGTAATGAACCATTGAGCGTAATTAAAATATTCAATAAAGAAGAGATTAAAGAATAGAATGGGATAGATGAGAGTGAAGATACTCGTCAACAGTGGCGAGAGAATGATTGTTGCTGGATAAATAACCCCCGTAAATTTATGTGCAATAAAAAGCTGAGCAACAAAGAATAGAAGGTACATCTTATAGATTCGATATTCTTTTATTGAAAAAATTAAACCAAGAAATAGAGTACTCAAATAAAACGATAGGGGTGAGTAGCGATAGGTACCAAAGAAAAAGTCTGTTGTTAAAAAGAAGAGAAATATCTGCATCTTAGAATAATTAGTCTCTCTTACTTTGTTTAAAATAAAAAAGCTTCGAATGAGGGCCACCCGTCTAAATGAATAATAGCCAGGAAGATAGAAGTAAAATCCTAAGCATAGAGTGAGCTCCACTAGGTTTGAAAATCTTGGATATCTTCTTCTTAGGAAATAGAAGATAAGAAAGAGTGAGCTTAGATGTAGCCCAGATGGAGTCATCAGGTGAAGTAGGTTTAAGTGAGCAAGTTTTCTTTTAAGTTCTTTATCGAGCCCCCACTTTTGTCCAGTCAAAACTGAACGATAGAAATAGAATTCGGGCCTATTATCAAAGCTGGCCTTGGTTTTTACAGGTAGCTTTAGCTTTGGTGGGCGTGCATACTGCCTGTTGTCATTTCCCTGAAATAGGGGGTTAATGAGTAAAAATGCTAGAAGAAAGATAATATTGAAACGCATTGCAGCTTTATAAGTCAAAATTGAGCAATTAACAGGATTTTTGAAGGTTTCGGGAGTTTTTTTTCTCATTTGAAAATGGTAGAAAAAACATCTAAACGGAGTAATGACAAAATGAATTTATTGGTAAATAAAGCACTACAGGATTCGATTGAAACTTATTTTAAAGAAGATGATCTAAGTCGTAACCTGAACTATATTCAGTCTCTTCCTAATGACGAAGTTCACTGTAAGTTAAAGATTAAAGATGACATGGTCTTATGTGGCCTACCTTACTTTGTGGAGTCCTTTAACTATCTAGGTGCTAACTTAAATTACGAAGACTTCAAAAAGTTTGAAGGTCAAAAATTCACTAAAGATGAAATGGCCGAAATTGAATTTAAGCTTCCTTTTTCAATTGCGTTAACTGGTGAGCGTATTGCTCTTAACTTAATTCAAAGAGCATCATCAATTGCAACATATACAAATAAATTTGCAACTCTTGCTCTCGATAGTGGAGTCAAGATTCTTGATACAAGAAAGACTCTTCCTGGTTATCGTGCTCTTGAAAAATACGCTGTTGTCACAGGTGGAGGAAATAACCACCGCTTTGGTCAAAGTGATATGTGGATGGTTAAAGATAATCATAAGTCATTCTTTGGTGGTGTAAAAGAAGCAATCGACTTCTTTAAGTCAAAGAACTCTTTCTACACACCAATTGAAGTTGAGATTCACGATCTTAATGAATTACATATTGCACTTGGTGAAGGAGTGAGACATATCATGCTTGATAACTTCTCTCCTGAAGAGATTAAAGAAGCAGTAAAACAAAAGCCAGAAGGTGTTACTTTTGAAGTTTCTGGTGGAGTTCGTTTAAATACATTAGAGAGCTACTTAATTGAAGGTGTTGATGCCATTAGTATTGGTGCCCTTACTTATGATGCTCCAGCAGTGGACTTATCACTAAAGTACGCAAGAGGGTAAAGAGTTGAATAGTTACGACTTTGATGTTCTGATTTTAGGTTGTGGAATTGCTGGTCTTGCTACTGCAGCAAAGCTTGCTGAAAGTAATTTAAAAGTAGGGATTGTTACGCGTGCAAAAGATCCTCAGGTTTCAAATACGTTTTGGGCCCAGGGAGGAATTATTTATCCAAATGCAAGTGATGATGCTCTAGGAAAGGATATTCAAGTTGCCTCGTCAAATACTTCAAATCCGCAAGCGATTGAAACACTAAAGAATTTTGGAAAATTAGCGATCGATGAGCTCTTACTAGAAAAAGCGAATGCAAATTTTGAAAGGGATGAGAATAACTCATTAAAATATACAAAGGAAGCGGCTCACTCAATTGAGCGAATTCTCTACCGTGGTGATTACACTGGTAAGGAAATTCAAATTAGTCTTTTAAATTTACTTAAAGATCAAAAGAGCTATCCAACAGTACACTTCTTAGAAGCACATACGGCCATTGATTTAATTACGGCTTCTCACCATGGGATTTCAATCTCTCAACGTTATGAAGAAAGAAAGATTCTTGGTGCCTATCTTTTAAATCAAGAAAAGGGCAATGTTGTAAAGGCCATGGCAAAGAAGACTGTTCTTGCCACTGGTGGAGTCGGTGCGCTTTATCTTCACCACTCAAACTCTGGTGCAAGTCGTGGTGATGGTATTGCCATGGCAAAAAGAGCAGGTGCAGATATTATCGATATGGAATTCATTCAATTCCACCCAACGACATTCTATGATTCATCTTCTCATGGTCGCTTCTTAGTTTCAGAAGCGGTGCGCGGTGAAGGTGGTGTTCTCGTTAACTGTAATGGTGAGAGATTCATGGGCAAATACCATCCAGAGATGGAGCTTGCTCCTCGTGATGTTGTTGCTCGCTCAATAATGGAAGAAACAATTGAGACTAGACATGAGTGTGTTTATCTCGATATTTCACATAAAGACGGAGAGTGGATTAAAGAGCGCTTTCCTACAATTTATAAACACTGCCTAGAGCACGGCATTGATATGACTAAGGAGCCTATTCCTGTTGTACCTGCTGCACACTATACATGCGGTGGAGTGAAGATTGATATGAAGGGACAAACTTCAATTAAGAATCTCTACGCTGTAGGTGAAGTATCTTGCTCTGGACTACATGGTGCTAATCGCTTGGCTTCAACCTCTCTGCTTGAAGGTTTAACATGGGGCTACCTTGCGGCCATTGATATTTCAGAGACTGTGGACGAGGAAACTCTTTACTCTCATCTGCAAATTAAGAATTGGCAAGAAGAGTACGCTTCAATTGATAAGGCCCTTGTTCAACAAGACTGGATGACTTTAAAGCTTACGATGTGGAATTATGTTGGCCTTTCAAGAACGACAAATCGTCTTAAGCGAGCGCTTGCAATGTTTAACGAAATCAATGACGAAGTCTCTCGCTTCTATCGTAGTTGTAAACTTGATGATAGCTTGATCGGATTAAGAAATGCCATCGAGGTATCAACGATGATCGTTAAGTCTTCGATGAGAAATAAAGAATCGATTGGTTGTTTTTTTCGTAAGATGTAAAAAAAAAGAAGGCCAACACCCTTGAGAGAGCTGGCCCGAGAGCAAGTATGAGTTGCGAGATTTCCTGCTTATCTACATCCAGTAGAAGAAGACTAGGTATGATATATCGTCTCTAAAAAAGATTTGTATCTGGCCGTATTATCCTTGAGACTAGTGACGTAAACACGATTGCCAGGCGTTTCAAATTTAAGCTGCAGATTTAATGAAGTTGAGTAAGCTCGTTCCCCATTGGTTTGGTGAAGCTATAAGAGCTGCTTCAAAACTAAGAACTTCTTCAACTTCTTCTTTAATTTCTTCGATATCTTGAGTTTCCTCATAAAGATCGAATTTATTCTGGTCACCATCTTTGATAACCTTATAGACTTCAAGATCCAGTTCACAATCTTCAATGATTGAATTCTTTAAAGTGGAATGCTTCCATGCATTCCCTACGATCTTACATCCATCAAAATTGCAATCTTCAATATGTGAAAATTCGAAGCTGCAATTTTCAAACGTACAGTTGATAAATTTACACTCTCTCATTTTTGAACCAAAGAAAATGCAAGACTTGAAGTTAACAGCGATAAAAGTGGTTTGAGAGAAGAGAGAACCAGATATGGTTAAGTTACTTAAATCACTTGATTTTACTAGCTCTTTTTCAATTACTTCATACTGTCCATTTGTGAAGTCAGATAATGTCTCAGTCATAATGAAGTTTGTTAAAGTGGCCATGTGATCCCTCCAAGCCTTGCTTAATTTGTGGATTAGTTCATCCACACTTGAATCATAACCATTCTTGACCAGTTGCGTCAAGCAATAAAATTGCATCAAGAAATAAAAATTAAAACCGATAATGATATTAGGGACTTTTGAGGCATAAAATTTCAGGCCGCAATTGCACCACAACGAAATATCAGTAAGTTGCAGGTATTTCAATTTGCAAGGAGAAGAATATGTCTGAATTTAACAAAGAGAAATTAGACGATTATTTAGGAATTATTAGAAAGTACATGCAGGTGAGAGGGCCAATGACTCAAAAAGATCTTGCTGAGTCAACTGGGCTTGGGGTTTCTACTGTTTCTCGCTTCCTATCAATGAAGACAACAGAGATTAATCCTCAGGTAGTCGCTAAAATTACAGCTGAATTAGATATTCCACTTCATGAAATGATCGATTTTGTCGAAGAGCACTTTGCGGATCACTTTATAAGACTTGTTAAATTCTATAAAGGTGATGAAAAGAAAGAGCAGCCGACTCAACAGGCAGCGCCACAACAGAATGCGGCGGCAGGTGGTGGCTTTGAAGATGCACTTGTCGACACGATTAAAAGTGGCACAGCTGGAAATGCTCAAGTTAACGCTAATCCAACGATGAAGATTGGTGGAAAAACGAGAACAATGCCATTTGTTACTGATACGAGTAACGAAGATGTTTTAAAAGAGCGTATGGCCCAATTAACACCAAGGCAAAAGGCTTACGTTGCTGACTTTTTAAGTCTTGATATCGACGCTAGAGATTTGATTGTTGATCTTGGAAATGACTTATTTAGATACTTTAGACAAAGGGGAATGATTGCTTAATGCATATTAAAAAGGCACTCCTTGCATTCTTAATTTCATCTGCGGTAGTAGCACTTCCGCAAACGGTGGAATTTGTCTTTTTATCTGCAGCTCCTAAGCAAACTCTTTTAGAACAAATTCTTTATAAAAATATCTCTCGTAAAATTGCTCAAAATGATGATCATTGTGTCGAGATGGGCGATGGTTGCTTTGATCCACAAACAGGTTATATGGTTGGAAAGTCTGGAAAAGACTATGTCGATCAAGAATATGGAACTCCTGATAAGGATGTTGCTGTCGAAAATACAATTGATTCAGATATGATTCGCTGTACTGGAGCATACTTTGATATTTTCTGTGGCAAGGCCAAGAAGGTTGAAAAGAAAAAAGCACCTAAGTATGAAATCTGGATCGATACAAGCGCATCGCTAAGAAACTCTGACTGGTCTAAGAGTGGAGACACTTGTTATCGTAGAAGTTTCGTTAGCCGCCTAACCTATGGCTGTCCTGTGACAATCAAGGCTTTTGATTCTTCAATTAGAGAAATTAAAAATGACCTCTACCTCTGCCAAACAAAAGGCGGAAATAATACGCAAAAGATTATTCGTTGGGTGAAGAATTCAGATGCAAAGCATCTATTTGTCCTCACAGACATTGATGAAGCAAAGGGAGAGCTTATGGACTTCCTAAGTAATATTGGTGCAACGATTCATGGTGTCGGAAGTAAGGGCTTTTATCCAGAAGATCTATTGAAATTAGCAGATACGCTAAAAGCATCTTGTCAAAAATAGTAGAAATCGCTACAAATAATCATGTTTAAAAAACTTCTAAAATGGTCGAAAGATACTTATACAGAGCTTCCTTGGCGAAGAAATAGAACTGTTTACAAGACACTTGTTTCAGAAATTATGTTGCAACAAACAACTGTCGGTACAGTTCAAAACCACTTTGAAAGATTTCTTTTAATCTATCCCGATATTGAAACTTTGGCCTCTTCAACTGAAGAAGAAATTTGCGTTGCTTGGAAGGGTCTTGGTTACTATCGACGTGCACGAAACCTTAGAAAGGCCGCAATTGATATCGTTGAAAACTTCAATGGTAAAATTCCAACAAAGTACGAAGACCTGATCTCTATTACTGGAATTGGAGAGTACACGGCCAATGCTATTTTAAGTATTGGACAAAATAAGAGCGCACTTTCAATTGATGCCAATATTGAAAGAGTTGTCAGTCGTATTTATGGTATTCAAGGGGCCAAAGGGCCAAAGCTTCAAAAGTTGATTAAGAAAAAATTTGAAGATGGAGAATTTCCTGAAATTACAAAGTGCAAGGGACGTGATATTAACGAGGCCTTAATGGATCTTGGGCGTATCTATTGTCAGGCCCGAAGTGCAAATTGTGTGGGTTGCCCTGTTTATAAAGACTGTGTTGCAGGTAATTCTAAAGATGCCCTTGAGTACCCAGAAATTCCTGTTAAGAAGATTGCTAAAACCTATGAACTTGATCTTCTTAGAGTTATTGTAAAAGAAAAAGATTCAATTCTAGGATATCGCAAGGCCGATGATCAATGGCTTTCAGGTCAAATTGAATGCCCAACATTTATTTTAAAGAGTGAAGACAAGAAGCTTAAACAATACCCTGAGTTAGACTCAAAGCTTTCTTATAAGAAGTTAAAGAAATATAAGACAGCTATCACAAAGTATAAAATCACAAATTATATTCTTGAAATTTCACATGCTGAATTTAAAAAGAGTTACACTGGTGCTTTTAGAAAGTATAAGCTCAACGAAAAATTGAATATCTCAACGGCAACAACTAAGGCCCTTGATAAAATCTAATGAAAGTAAATTGTTTCACGGCCATTAAAGATTTACTCAATAAAGAAGGTATTAATATTCCCCATGGGCGTGTTTATGAATTCTTCGACTCTATTGAAAATGAAGCCTTTATTAAGCATCGTCTAAGTGAGTTAGCCGTTGGGGATCTTATTCTTTGGCGTAAAAAGGTCATTCCTAGTAGTGGTGACACTGGTCATATCGCAATTATTCGTGAAATTCTAACTGATGGTTGGATCAAGGTTTACGATTACTCAAAGCAACCCCATTCAAATGAAATATGTTCTCGACCTGGACTTGGTGAAGGGGAGATGAAGTTAATTCTAGATGGTGATGAAATTCTTGGATTTATTTGGTCTAAGGAAGTTAAGAAGACCAAGATGACAAAAGTCCTGGGGATTTCTCCCCAAGACTTACCTAAAATACTTTAAGTTTTATTCTAATTCTTTAATAAAGAAAGTGTAGATATCGGCAACTTCTTTGAATGTTTCAAAGCGTCCTGAAGCACCAGCGTGTCCGGCATCCATATTTGTCCATAGAAGTTTAACTCGAGAGTCTGTTGCATTATCGCGAAGTTTATAAGTCCACTTCATTGGTTCCCAATAAGTAACACGAGGATCGTTTAAACCTGCAATGGCAAGAACTGCTGGATAATCTCTCTTTTGTACATTTGAATACGGACAATATGATTTGATATAATCAAAGTATTCCTTATCATTTGGATTTCCCCACTCTTCATACTCAAGCTGAGTTAGGGGAAGACTATCATCAAGCATTGTGTTTAGAACGTCGACAAACGGAACATCTGCGCAAGCGGCACCAATCAGATTTTCAGTGTCTAGATTGATTGTTGCTCCAACAAGCATACCACCGGCACTTCCGCCCATGATCCCGATTTTACCTTTGGCAGTATAACCTTCATTGATTAGGTACTTGGCACAGGCGTAGAAATCTTTGAAAGTATTTTGTTTCTTTAAAAATTTTCCATTCTCATACCATGAGCGTCCCATTGTAGAACTTCCACGAATATGTCCGATAGCATAAACAAAGCCACGATCAAGAAGTGAGATATTATTTCGATTAAACCATGGATGAATTGAAATCGAATAAGAACCATAACCATAAAGAAGACACTTGTTAGGATCTCCGATCTTTGTTGTCTTTGCTCTAATGATTGTCATTGGAACCATAACACCATCATGTGATGGAATAAATTTTCTTTCAACGACATACTTATGCTGATCAAAGCCTGGAACTTCAACTTGATGGATACGTGTTGATTCTCCTGTTTCTACATTATAGTCATATGTTGTACTCGGAGTTGTTGGAGAGCTATAGTTATAACGATAAACTTTAGTATCAAAGTTTGCGTTATTACCACCACCTACATGATAGGCATCTTCAGGAAAAGTAATTTCTTTTCTTTCATCGCTTTTGATTACAAGAAAGTGATTAAGTCCTTTTTCACGGAAGCTTACAACTTTAAAGTCTTTAAAAACATTCAAGTTTGTAAGGTATCTTTCACTGCTACCTTCTACCTCAACCGTTGCTGAAGCATAATCTGGCCTTGCAATCGGTGTTCTTAAGATAGAGAAGTTCTCGCTAAACTTATTTGTTAGAACTAAGAAGTCATTACCATCTGTTTCTACCGTATACTCAATTTTATCTTCTTTAGGGAAGATTTCAATTGGATTTAAATCGCTAGCATCAGCTTTAAGGTATGAAATTGAATTATTTGCAGAACCACCAGCATTGATAAGCAAGTACCTGTGATCCATTGTTTCTTCGATTGTTAGAAAATACTCGCCAGACTCTTCTGTATAAATAACTTTATCAAAAGAATTTGTCATATCTGTGACGTGAACTTTAAATGGACGCATATTTTCATCCATTTCAATATAGGCATAGTGTTTTGAATCATTAAACCAAACAGGGCCGCCATTGATTTTCTTAGGGCCTTCAAGAATGATCTCATTTGTTGATAAGTCTTTAATATAAAGATCGTAAAGCTCATCGCCATTGTCATCAATTGTATAGATTAGATAACGATGACAAGGTGAGATTTCAAATGTTCCAACATCAAGAAAGTCTCGTCCTTTTGCTAATTCATTTTCATCGAGACAGACTTGTCTCTCATCTGTGCCAATGTGACGACGAAAATGAATAGGGTAATCTTTCCCTTCTTCATATCTTTCAAAGTACTCATACTCATCATGTGGGTATGGGCATGTTTCATATGTTTGAAGTTCACGAGATTTTAATTCTTCAAAAATTGTATTCTTAAGTTCTTCAGAGTCACTAAGATAGTTTTTGAAGAGTTCATTTTCTTCATTAAGAAATTTCATAACATCACTATCTTCTTCGCGATTTCTCATCCAGAAATAGTCGTCAGTTAAAATCTGATCGTGAATCTTTGTTTCGTGTGGGATTTTTTTGGGTTGAGGGTATTTCATCTTGTCCTCCGTGTTTGAAATGTAAGGAAGGGAGTGAATTGCGTTAGCAATACACTCCCATAAAGAGTTAAGGTATAAGCCGGGTCCTGTATTGGACTATCATTCGTCTAGGCCAGCAGTTACCCACTGGCTCGAGCGCTTAACCCGTCAACAAGGGCTGGCTACCCCATGAGTCGACCTATTCAAGCTTGCACCGCCTAGAGTTTACCTGTTTTCACTACAGCAGGTGAGACGAATCTCTCACTGATTGGCCGGCCAAAGCTACCCCAATCGAGTTCAAACCCCTGTACTTCCTTTCTGTTGCACTTGTCCTAGTCTCACGACCGACGGGCGTTACCCGCTAAGCTGCCATATGGTGCCCGGACTTTCCTCCCGTCTATTACACCGAAGCATAATAAACCAGCGATAGTCTCCTTAACTCTTTGCGAATTTATGCCCTATGTCACATTGAATGTCAAAGGTTTACACACTAACTAGTCATGCTTTATTTGAGTATGGTAAAACTTTTTTTAATTATATTCGTATAAGTTTTAAAGCCATTCGCCATGGAGAATTGATGAAATATATTTTATTGGCTCTTGTGTCATTTTCAGCAAGTGCAAATCTTAAGAATTATGTTCGTGAATATTTAAAAGATTCAACAGAAGTAAAAGAAGCGAGTTACAATTTTGAGCTTTCAAAACTTACTCTTGAACTTGAGTCTGGGGACAAAAGACCTTGGACGTTAGGTGTTCTTGCTCAACATGATGATGTTGGCCTTATTTCAAATCCAAATAATCCAAACTTAGTAAATACATACAAGGCATTCAACTCAGGTGTTGAATTATCTAAAGAAAATGTTTGGGGTGGAAAGTTTTCGATCACAGGATCTTATATTGATTTTAGTGGTGGAACTGAGTACGAAGGTTATAACCAAGAGGTCTCATACACTCAGGACCTAGGAAAGAACTTCTTTGGTCGTAATGACGATGCTGACATCAAAATTGCAGAAAAGAATGTCTACTCATCTAAGTATGCTTTTGATGCTGAAGTTTCTCAAAATGTCCTCGAATTTATCGAAACATATTATAACTACAAAAAAACAAAGACACTTATTCAGCTTAAAGATGAAGCGATGAAGCGTGCTGAAAAAAGACTTAAATTTGTTCAAAAGCAAGTTAGAGATGGCCTAAAGGAAAGAGTTGATCTCTACTCTGCTCAAGCGTCTGTTAATTCTGTAGGTGAGGAGCATGCAGAATTAGAGTCTCAGCTTGAAACTTATAAGAAATCACTAGAGAGTAAGTTAGAAAGATCCCACTCATTTAATGATATTGATTTATATAAAATTGAAAAAATTAAAATGGAAACAATCACAGATGGTGAAATCGATTCCAATCTTACTATTCAAGCATTAAATAAGAAGCTTGAATCATTAAATACAGCAATCGAGAAATATGACAATTCTGTATTCCCAACTATTGAATTAAGTGGTGCATATAAGACCAATAGTTATACAGTTGCGGGAAGCGGGAATGTTTTTAGTGATGGTACATTTGGATCTGATAATGATGCGACTGAAGTCGGTCTACAAATTGTTATCCCTCTTGGTATGACAGTTGAGAAGAATAACTTAAAAGAAGCAAAAATTAATAAGCTTAATACTGAGTATCAGCATCGTCTTGCCAAGATTAGAACTAAGAATCAATTAGATGCACTTAAGAATACAATTCGTCTAATTGATAAGACGATCGATCTTGTTCTTAAAAGACATAAGTTAGCAACTCTTTCAGTTGCAGAATATAACAAGCTATACTCTCGTGGTCGTGCAGACTTTGATAATGTAATTTCAGCAGAAGAAAGGCTTATTAGTACTGAAAATAAATTCGTTGAATATATCAGCCGACGCCAAAAACTATACTTCAGCTTACTTGATATCTACGGAAAGCTTGGTAACCACTTTCAATAAAAATTTAAAGTTTTCGTAGGGTGCTTGGGAGAATTAATCTTCCACACCCTCGGCATAGAATTAAATCCTTCCCATTATTAAACTCAGCACATTCACCAGCAGAATATGTTAGACGACAGCTGCCACAGCTATTCCCTTGGAGAAATGTAGCTGCAGTGTGATGGTTTTTGACTTTAGCCTTTAAATATAGTGCTTTTACATGTGCACCCACTTCATCGAGCAGGCCATCAATTTGAGTATTGAGATTATCGATTTTAGTATCATTATTTGATTTAATTTGTGCTACCTCTTCATTGATTTCAGAGATTGTCTCATTGATTCCCTTCACAAATTCTTGCGCTTCAGAAACTGTCGCTTCAATTTCCTCTACCTTTTCAAGTAGCTCTAATATCGTATCTTGTTTTAGATTTGAATCTTCTTCTAATAAATTGATCGTTTTTTGTATGGCCTCTTCTTGTTGGCCACTCGTTACAGAATTCAAATTTTGTCTCGCTTGTTCGAGCTTCTTATCTGTATCAAAGAGTTCCTTCTCAAGAGAATTTAAACTCGCTTTAGTTTCAGTGAGTTGTAGATTAAGTTGATCGATTGACTCAGTCTTGTTGCTTAATTGTTTGTTTAAAAAATCGATTCGCTTCAACTCTTCGTCTGTTGCGTTCTCTAGGCCGTCGATGACCTTTTCTAAATCCATGACATCTTTTAGATATTTTAAGTTTTCCATTTGTAATTAATAACATATTTACCTAGCAGTCGCGATTGGAATATTTGTTTATTTAAGGTGATAATAGGGAGATAGGAGTTATAATGCGCGGAAGTATATTCGGAAAAATGTTTTCAATGACTACCTTTGGTGAGTCACATGGCCCTGCCTTGGGTGTTGTTTTAGATGGTGTCCCTAGTGGACTTGATTTTAATTTAGAAGATCTACAGGCAATGTTAGATAAGAGGGCCCCTGGGCGTTCTAAGGGTGTAACAGCAAGAAAAGAGCCTGATCAAGCCGAAGTCCTTTCTGGAGTTTTTGAAGGGAAAACATTGGGAACTCCAATCGCAGTTATTATTCGTAATACTAATCAAAGAAGTAAAGACTACGATAAATTAAAGGATAATTATCGTCCTGGACACGCTGATCGAACTTATGATCTAAAGTACGGTATTCGAGATCATCGTGGTGGTGGACGCAGTAGTGGAAGAGAAACGGTTTCGCGTGTTGTGGCCGGCTACTTCGCGAGTTTGGTTCTTCCTAAAGTAAAAGTTAATACTTTTATTTCTAAGCTTGGGCCGTTTGAATGTGAAAATATAATTAAGAGTTTTCCACAAAATCTTGGAACATATAACTTTGGTGATCCAACTAAAGATGATGAAATTGAAAAGTATCTTATCGATCTTAAGGCCAAAGGTGATTCGATTGGTGGTCGCATTTCTGTCAATATCGAAAATTGTCCAGTTGGGTTAGGAGAGCCTGCCTTTGATAAATTAAAGGCCGATCTTGCAAAGGCCGTTCTATCAATTGGAGCATGTGTTGCTTTTTCTTTTGGTGCAGGATCAAAGATGGCCGATATGAGTGGGCAAGAGGTAAGTGCAGATAGTGCTAATTTTGGTGGAATTGAAGGTGGAATTAGTAATGGCGAGACAATTAATCTTGATCTAACTTTCAAACCAACTTCAACAGTTGGAGCAAACGCAAAAGAAGGCCGTCATGACCCATGTATCCTACCAAGGGCCGTTGTTGTCGTAGAGTCAATGGTTAGGGTAGTATTGGCGGATCACTTTCTAAGACAGAAAGCATACGAGGTATAATTTGTCTGAAATTAAGCTATTTGAAGAAATTAATGACGTAAACAAAATATTAAACGAGATCGACTCCGATCGAATCCTCGTTATTTTAGACTCTAATATCAACAGTCTCTATCTCGATCTTATCGATGTAAGGGAAGGTCTTGAGATCTATATCGCCCCAGCTGGTGAAGATTGTAAAAATATCTCTGAAGTTGAAAGAGCATGTGAATTCTTTATAGAAAAAGGAGTACACCGTGGAGCACATCTGGTCGCTATCGGTGGAGGAGCATGTTCAGACTTTGCAGGTCTTGTGGCCTCGCTCCTACTCAGAGGAATTAAGTGGAGTGTTATTCCAACAACACTTCTTTCAATGATCGATGCAAGTATTGGTGGTAAGGTTGCTGTTAATTCAAAATTCGGTAAGAACTTAATTGGAGCATTCCACCTTCCAGAAAAAATTTATATTTGTGCAAAGTTTTTAGAAACGCTAGCAGAAGAAGACTTTATCTCTGGTCTAGGTGAGTTGGCGAAGTATTACTTCCTTGATGAGCAGGTATTCAATTTAATAAATAACGAAGCAAGCTTTGATGAAATCACTCTTCGTTGTGCTAAGTATAAGCAAGAAGTTGTTGAGCAAGACTTTAAAGAAGGTGGCATTCGAAAGGTACTTAACCTTGGTCATACTCTTGGTCACGCAATTGAAAAAGTATACGAGCTTCCACACGGTGTTGCAGTCTACTGGGGACTCAAATTAATCTTTAATATTTTTCATCGAGATGAAGAAAGTGAATTCTTAAATCAATTCTCAGGTATCTTTGGCCTAGACGCTCTAATGTGTCCTTGGGAAGATTCTCTACCTGTTGAAGAGATGATGGATTATATTGCAAAAGATAAGAAGATCATTAGTCGTAATGCAATCGAAGTGATTCTGCCAAATGGAATTGGAGCACCGACGATTCAGACAGTTTCGCTTGATGATATTAGACAGCACTTACTTGATTACGCTAACGGTAAGGGAGCAACAAAGGACTTTATTAAGAAAATAAAAGTTCCTTCATCTAAGTCGTTTGCCAATCGTGCACTAATCCTCGCTGCAATCTACCCACAAGACGTGCAGCTTATGAATATGCCTGAATCAACTGATGTTGTTAATATGCTTAGTTGCCTTGACAGTATTGGTCTTACAATTGAAAAAGCCGATGATGGAATTATTATTCGTGGCTCATTCCCTGAATGTGAGATTGAAACAGATGATGTTATCGAACTTTATACAGGTGATGGTGGAACGACAAATCGATTTATCATTCCGCTACTTGCTCTAGGTAAAAATAAGTATAATTTGATTCCTAGTGAAAAGATGTTCGAAAGACCAATGGATGAACTCGCTAATGTACTTGATGACCTTGATGCTGTTGTAACAAGAGATGAAAATACATGGTTTCAAGTTCAAGGACCAGTGAGTATCTCTAGAGGTGTGTACGAGGTTGATTGTAGCCGCTCAACACAATTTGCAACTGGTCTTGCAATGGCCCTGTCGCCACGTGATATTGATGTCGAGCCTGTTAATTTAACAACGAGTCGTCCATATTGGGATATGACATTAAACCTAATTGAACGTTTTAAAAATGGGGAACAAGTTTTTGAGGTTCCTGTTGACTTTAGTTCTCTTGGATATCCGCTGGCCTATGCTTGTTTGACGGGTCCTGTGTTAGTCGAGAATTGTAAGGGAATCGATCGTTTTCAAGCTGATAGTAAGTTCATTGGGCTGCTTGAAGAATTAGGTGGACAGTTTGACTTTACTGCCAACGGTTTACTATTCAATGGTATGGATAACTTAAACGGCTTTGAGATTGATTGTCGTGATTGTCCGGATCTAATTCCAACACTATGCTTTTTGGCTTCATATGCATCTGGTGCAACAATAATTAGAAGTGTTGAAGTCCTAATTCACAAAGAGTCTGATCGCTTGAATGCTGTTATGGACTTAATGAAGCTCTATGATATTGAACATCACTATCACGAGGAAGAAGACTATCTCGAAATTATCGGAAGAAAGCCTGATGGAAGATCGGTTGACATCGTTCCACCCCGAGATCACCGTATGGTAATGGTTTCTTACCTTTATCAATTAGTTAATGGTGGTGGGAATTTAGAGAATAGAGATTGTGTTGAAAAATCATTTCCTGACTTTTTTGAGGTTATCGCCTAGTGAAGAAGGTTGAAGTCATAATAGTTTCAGTATTTATTACGATTTCAATCTTCTGCGAAATCTTTGGTTATCGTGGAAATATATATCCATTCTTCAGTTGGCAACTTTTTAGCTATGAGAGAGTTAAGTGAGTCAGCAATTAATTATTAAAGTATTCTACTTACTAACTTTTTCGTTTATTAGTTATTTTCTCTATGACTTAACACCAGTTAGTTCAAATGAAAATTGGCTCAAATTTCTAATTCTTTGGTTCTATCCTTTTAAAACGATTTTGATTCCATCTCTTGTCTTAATACCGGTAACCATAGGTTGTATAAACGATTTTAAAACAAAGTATTTTAGAATTGCATATAGTCTTGTTCTCTTGGTCTTAATCGCATTAATGAATGGAGCAGACTTTGATCATGATCTATTTCTTTGGCTCTATGTATCCGTTGTTATTGCATTTATTCCAGATAAAAATATTTTGAATACTTCAAAGCTATTAATTACTCTTGCATATTTTATGTCTGGTTTT
The DNA here is from genome assembly GCF_043196995.1 of Halobacteriovorax sp. CON-3. NCBI lineage: Bacteria > Pseudomonadati > Bdellovibrionota > Bacteriovoracia > Bacteriovoracales > Halobacteriovoraceae > Halobacteriovorax > Halobacteriovorax sp. CON-3. Next base: position 1,733,278 of record NZ_JBEBNA010000001.1, on the reverse strand, counting down.
TGGAAGTTGTACTATGGAGTAATTGGGCTATTTTCTGATGGCCTTAATTCTTATCTAAACTTTTCTGGCCTAAAGAGTATTGTCATAAAAAGTAATCCAGCAGAGTGGGTTGTCGACATTCCTACAATTTGCTTTTTTATTGTTGGCCTATTTGTTCTCTTAATTGAGTTATCTGGTTTAGTTCTTTATTTTAAAAATAAGTACTATCTAAAGTACTGGGCTCAAGTGATGATTGTTTTTCATATGATGACTGTTGTCTTCATGAAAATTGAATTTGTCGGAAATGTTGTGCTTATTAGTTTGGTATTTGCTGATTTACTAAATACTAAGAAAGAACAATCCAGCCCATATCTTCGCAAATGTACTGAAGAGTGAAGTTACGAGATTCATCTAGGTTTACGTTCTTTTCAACGTCAAAAAGACCATTTTTTGAGGCAATTCGACGATTAGTAGGATCAATTACTGGAGACTGACTCCACTTTGATTTTTGAACTCGAAAATTGATAATCGAATCAATATCAGTAGGATTTTCTGGAAGTTTGTATGTCATCCCGCTTTTAAGCGTTACGCAAGTATTATCAGCACTTGAAATAAGAAAGTTATTGCCAGATTTTCTTTTCACTCTAAAAAAGCTGTGAGCAAACGCTTTATACGTAAATAAAGAGAATATGGTTGTGAAAATAAAATTTCTTCGTTTCATAAACTTATTATATACTATATCCATATATTTGAAGAAATAAAAAATGGAGGAATATCTATGTCAACTCTAAGAAGAGCATCAATAAACTCAAGTACTGGAGCGCACTCTGTAAATACAGGTGCTGATTTATATTTCTCAAATCAATTCAAGGCTTCTAAAGTATGGAATTCTGTCTGGAATGATATTGCAGACTTCCAGCTTCTAAATGATGAATTAAAGCCTGGAAAATGTTATTTCGACACAATCGAAGGTGCTAGAATCTGTAGTGAAAGATGCCAGAAAAGCGTCATTGGTATTGCTTCAGATACTTTTGGATTTGGTGTTGGACAAGGAAATGCAGGCCTTGAAGTGCCAATTGCAATTGGTGGTTGGGTACTTGCCTATGTCGACAAAGACTATGATCCGGGTACTCCTCTAACAAATGATGAGCACGGAAACTTGACTGAGATGACATTAGAAGAAAAACGTGACTACCCTGAAAGGCTTGTTGCTATTTATAAGAAGCCTGAGCTTAAGGATTCATTTGGCGATAAGAATCATCAAATTGTTGTCGATGGCCGTCACTGGGTGAAAGTAAAGTAATAAAAGGTCTATTATGATAGTCTTATCAATAGCTTTCTCGGAAGCTTGTAACCTAGATTGTAGTTATTGCAATGTTGATAAGCTTTCGAAGAAATCAATAAATACAGATCTATTTCTTGAATCATATAAAAAGGTTCGTGCACAGAAACCTGATGAGCTAATTCAAGTGGATTTCTATGGTGGAGAGCCTCTTCTTCACTGGGATAAGATTGTCTTTGTCACAAATGAATTAAAAGACGAAGAAAATGTTCAATTCTATATGCCGACAAATGGTTTACTGCTTGATCAGGAAAAGGTTAATTTTCTAAACGAAAATAATATTCGAGTCTCTTTGTCCTACGATGGCCTTTGGCAGGATATGAATCGCAAGCAGCACGATAGCCGTGGAACAAATTACTTATACGAAAAGAAACTTCCAATTATAAAACAACTTAATGACCTTACTTGCCACTCGATGATTTATGCTGGCAATAGCAATCTTCTTGAAAATCACCTCTATATTAAAAAGGTACTTAATCTGAATCCTGACCTTACTCTTATCAGAGATGTGGATGTCTGGAGTGAGGAAAGTGCAATTGCTGTTAATGAAGGCTTTAGTGAATTAGTAGACTGGTATATTGAAAATGTCGATGAAGTAGAGATGCCACAAATAATTCTCACTTACCTAAGACATATTCTACGTTACACAGCAAAAGATATAACAATTGATTATTGCGGAGCAGGAGATACGCATTTATCTTTTTCAGAAGATAAGCTAATTGCCTGTAATCGCTTTAAAGATGACGACCTTTATCTACAAATTCCAGAATATAAGAATATGGCCGCTTGTGAGAGCTGCAGTGTAAAAAAATTCTGTAGAAAAGGTTGTTTATATGAGAACATTAAGAACGAAGGACCTATTGAGAATATATGCATAATGTATCGCCATTTTTATAAGGAAGTACAACGCATGATTTCTGAAATAAGGTCAAATAAATATTTTACTAGAATCTTGAAAAGAGAAGTTTATGAATCTTAAAGCATTAAATCGAAGCATGTACTTAGCAGCTGAACATTTATTTGAAGCTGGAAAGCATATGTTGCCAATTGCTCCTGAGTATGGAGAAAAGCTTATGCTCGAAGCTGATGAAATATTATCAATGATTAAGCCAGAAGAAGAAAAAGTTTCGGATGAAAAGTTAGATGATATTTTAGATGAGATTCTCAACGTGGAGATAGATTAATGGTCGCCTATAATTTTGAAAATCCTGCGAAAGCGTCTCAAAAACGCGTCGCAAAGAAATACTTTACTCTAGAAATCACAACCTCAGCGTTATGTGATTTAAATTGTACTTACTGCTTCGAAGGAGAGAAGGTTGATAAGGCCCGTCTCGATAATGAGCTACCAGTTATCTTCAAAAGAATCGATAGTATTCTTGCAGATAAGAATTGGTTTCAAAGTAAGTATGATGGTTTGAATATTTCACTTTGGGGAGGAGAGCCTACTCTCAATCCAAACTTTATTATCGAGTTAATGAATAAGTATCGTGATCACGAAAATGTTGATTTCCACTTATACACTAACGCTTTCAATATTCATAATATGAGAAAAATTATTGAGAATGTTGATACAAGTAAGCTACATGTTCAGGTGTCATATGATGGCCGTGCTGTTAACGACAGTTATCGTTTAATGAAGAATAAAAAACCTTCAAGTAATCATGTCATTAACAATCTTTATGAACTTGCTGGTCTTGGGATCAATGTAAGTATGAAGGCGACTCTTCCTATTGATAGTATGGAAAGCCTTTATTCTTGTTGGGAAGATTATTACGATATTCAAAAACTTCTTTGGAAAGTTTCAAAAGATATTAATATTAGTTACTCACCAACGATTGATTATATTACAAAGTTTTCACTTGATGAGAAAAAGGATGCGATAAAGATCTTTAGAGCTGAATTTTTAAAAATCGCTAAGAGAGAAATTGAATTCTATAATGAAAATGGACGCTACCTTTGTTCATGGTTTGGTGGAGAAGATAACCGTAAACACTGTTCTGCTGGATATAATATGGCGGCAATTGATCAACGTGGAAATCTCTACGCTTGTCACGGGGCCATTTATTCGAAACATAAGGAAGAGTTGGCTTATAGTGATATCAATGATGATGCGTTCGTTGAAAAAATTAGTGCATATACTCAAAAATTTGAAGAACCACTTAAGAAAATTCACAAAGACTGCCAGGACTGTGTCGCTACAACTTGTATGATTTGTCCTGTAGCAAGTCATGAGAAAAGTGAAAAGACAGACTTCTTTGAGAAGTGGACAGATAATTGGGTTAACGAGCTTTGTGGTTTCTTTAAAACATTTGGTGAAATCGACAGGGCCGTTCAAAAACATATATTCTCTGCAAATGCGATGACTAGAGAAGAGTATATGGACAAGGAGGTAACAAATGGCGTGTAGTGGTGGACACTGCTCTTATCATAATACGGGACAAGCGACTTGTTCTGGACACCGTGGTGTTTGTTCTGCAAATAGAACCTATGGATTAAGCTCTGGTATTGTTAGTGGTGGTATTGTTTACGGTAGCCATGTTAGGGCTTTGAGAAATGTTATTGCCGCTGAATTAACACGTTACCGTAGTCACTCAATGTACAACCCTGCAAATCCAACGGACTCTTACGCTAGGGGTGCGACAATATCAAATGGTGTTGTCAGTAATATGACTGCTCGAATAAATCAGCTTTCTCCTGCAAATGATACTGCTTGGAGTGGCGCAAACCCTTCTCCTGCTGACAATAGGCCAAAGGGAGCTGATGATGGAACAGCTGGAGGTTCGTCAGGAGCTAGAAGCTGGAGTAAGCGAGGACAGTATTTAACAAGAACTCACTTACAAGAAGTTTTAAATTATTATAATACAATTAGAGCTGACTGTATTTGTAACTCTGACTGTAACTGTAATGCCGTTTGCTCTTGCCATAACAATTGTGGTTGTCACTATTAAATATTAAAAGGATTTAATTATGTTATTATATGATGTTGCTTCAGTTGAGGATCGTGGGTCACACTGGTATGTGACAAATGTTTTTCCTCATACACTAGATCCAATTGAAAGACAGGAAAAGCTTTTAAATCTTTCCGCTGTGTCTGCGTCAATTATTAAGCATGCCTTAACAGAAGGTATCGAAGTTAGAATTGTTAAACCAATTGAATATAACGAAGTCATGCCACACGAAATTAAGCTTATTAGTGGTGATTCAAGTGATTATAATTTTGCAAGAGAATCGGCCATTAAAAAGGCCCGTATGGTTGTTACGCAAGACCTTGCTTCGGTTAGTGGTTATACGTTCTATAGCTATATGTGTTTAAATAATGAACTTTGCGATAAGGGTTATTTCATTACGGCCGAAAATCGTGAGTCAAAATATTTAGAAATCTTAGAAACAGGTAATGAAGACCTTATTCAAAAACTAGAAGATTACCTGAATATGCGCGATCAGATCGAAAGAATCAGTGCTCTTAATAAGAAATTTGATCACTTTAGAAAAATCGTTAATGAAGAAGAGTGTACTGATAAGATCGACGAGCTTACGAATAAGTTCTTAGAGGATTATTATTCAACATTCTTCTAGAATTATTCTCTATTCACAAAAAGATCATCGTAAAGTAAATGGAACATTATTTTACTGCTTCGAGTATTTTCTCTTTTCGAGAGCTCGAAGCAGTGATGTGAAATTTGTCCTCTATAATTGCACCCAAGAAGAAAGAATCAATTGGATTAGTGTTTTCAAAGAAAGATATCATTTTCCGGATGAATATATTTCTGACTTTCTCGTTACTAATAGTGTTTATGAAATTTTTAAATTAAAGCCTAAACGCTGTATGATTCTTGATATTCATACGCTTAAACTTCTTGGAGAAACAATTCCATGTGACCTCGTCGTTTTCTCAAATGAAGGCCATGAAATGCGTCGCTACGGGATGAAAAAGGTCAAGTATTTTGGCTTCTACGAATATCAAAACTTTGATGAGCAGGAGCTTTTAAAATTCTCATTTGGAAATTATAAAGAGCTTAAGGCCGTGGATGACTATGTCTTCGTGAATACTCCATCACTCGACTATACAAATGTTGTAATTCCCGAGCACTACAAACAGAGAAAGCTTATTTATAAAATAGCAAATAAGCACCACGAAAACTTACACGAAAAGTTTGATACGATGCTGTATTATCAATCGGGAAAAGTTGATACTAATAATCGTCTAGTTCCCGAAAGTCTCTATTATAAGAAGAAGGTTGAAATCTTTAAGAGTGTTATTCAAGACTCCGTAAATATACGTTATAATGATATCTTATTAAACGGATTTGAAGCTTATCACTTAACGGATGAAGATAAGTTAATTCAAGAATTTTTGGATTAATATGATTCTAAGACTCGATAAAGAAAATTATGATCTCTGGCTTACTTATAGCTGGAGCGCTAATAATCATGGCCTATGTGGACACACATATGAGGTTATTGATTACTATCTGTTTCTAAAAGAGCATATGCGAGTTGGTATTCTTCTGTGCGAAGATATTGATTGGCCTACATTTCGTGACTCTGTTGTTGGAAAATATATTATTTCTGATGAAGAGTTGGTGCAACTTGAAAAAGATACTCTCTTTGTAAATCGTCCTAATTTAGTACATGCGAATAATATTCTTTTTACTGACGGTGGTGCGAAGTCATTAATGGGTAAACATATTTTGGCCAAAAAGATTTTTCACTTCGCTTGCGGTGATAAAGAACTGCAGGACATTGATAAAGATAATGTCTTTATTCTCCAAGATGCACGTATATATCGTGACTGTAAAAATGCAATTGACTATAAAAAACGAATTAATTTTGAACGTTTAAAGAAGCCGACAAAATCAACTCGTTGTAATCTGCTCTATGGCACAAAAAATTGTCGAAATATCCCTGACCAAATGTACCTAGACCTCCTCGATAAGTATGATGGGAAGTTTATGTGCCTAACGAATAAGGAAAATAGACCAGCTGGACGCTTAGATGGGCTCTCAGATCGCTTTGATTTCCCAGAGATGCCTGTTGCAGACCTTTTTGAAAAATTTGATAGATATATCTATACACCGGTTCCACGCAAATTTGACTGTAGTCCCCGTATGATCGCAGAATGCAAGTTTTTTGAAAAAGAGGTTGTGTATTATAATATAGACTACTGGGATGAAGATAAAGGCCTCTACTGGAGAAAGTGGGATATTGATAATGATTTTGATTCAATATTCTTAAAAGAGGGAGATCCCATACTAGAAATCTTGGGAGAACATATTGGATTATAATATTTTTAGCCACTCTGGTTTGAGGTTATTAAATGACAAATTCAATAAGAGAGCAAAGCTCGATACTGGAACATTCTGTAATTATGAATGTTACTTCTGCTATTATCTTGAAGACCTCGATAAGGTCACACCTCTGGAGACAATAAAGAATAGAGCAAAGAAAATCTATAATTGTGGAATGCGAGAAATTGATCTAAGTGGTGGCGAGAGTTCTGTTCATCGTGACTGGTTTGCAATTCTCGACTACTGCCGTGAAGTTGGTTTTACAAATATTTCTGCACTTACTAATGGTGCTAAATTTGCAAATCTAGAATTTTGCAAAAAGTCTCAAGAACACGGCCTTACTGAATTACTCTTTAGCCTTCATGGAGTTAATGAAGAAAATCATGACTCGATTGTTGGAAGAAAAGGTGCCTTTCGTAAAATGTTAAAGGCCATTTCTAATTGCCAAGAAATCGGTATTAAGGTTCGTATTAATTGTACGGTAACGGATAAGAATGCTGAACTGCTTGGCGAGTATGTTAAGTTGATTAATAAGATAAAACCTTATCAACTAAATTTTCTCCCACTTAATTATTGGGAGGATGCAGATCGACTTGAGTCTCAAAGCTATGAGCATTTAAGTAAGCATATAAAGCTTGCTATTGATAATCTTAATCAAGAAATTCAAATTAATGTTCGCTATATCCCTTTTTGTTTTATGCAAGGATATGAAAAATATGTTGTTGGGGTTTATCAGCATATTTACGATCGTAATGATTGGAATATCTATGCTTACGATGTTGAAAAAATTGAAGAAAAAGTTCTTGATACAAAAGAGTACTTTGAAGTTGCTGCTCAAAAGAGAAAGCATACTTACACCAAAGGTAAGGAGTGTTTTAACTGTAAGTACTTCTTCGTTTGTGATGGTGTAGAGAAGAAAATATCAAATGTTCAGGATGTCTACCCGGTTGAAGGGGAAAAGATTGATGATGTTCTATATTATCGTCGAGGTCACTATCCTGAGTGTGATTATAAGTAGGTAAGTTATGGAAAAATTACCAAATTCATTAGCTAAAGAAGATATTCTCGAAATTGAACTCGAGTTAACAGGAACGTGTAATCTCGATTGTCCTCTTTGCTCACGAAGTTATTCAAACGCCAAGCACTTGGTTAAGTATAACGAAAGACCTGCTAGTGAGATTATTGCTCAACTAGACGAGTATCCTAATATAAAAATGTGTTGTATGGCCGGTATGATTTCTGAGCCAACCCTTCATAAAGAATTTTTTACGATCATGGAATATCTGATAGGCCGTGAAATTGAAGTTGAACTTTACTCAAATGCTTCTCTCCATTCGACTGATTGGTGGCGAAAGCTAGGCACAATGATGAGTCCTCGAGATCATGTCTTCTTTACGATCTGTGGATCAACACAAGAGTTACATGAGAAGTATCGTGTTCGTTCTAACCTTCAACAAGTCTTAGATAATCACGCTGCATTCAAAGAAGGGTGTGAATATGATATCGATTATCTCCAACATATTAAATTTGAATATAATGCTAAAGACTTTGAAAGTGAGGCAATGAAGCAGATTCGATCTCGATTTAGTCGCGAGTATAATATTAATACTCTTCCATATAATGAAAGATTTGGTTTTATTAAAGATGAGGATAATGACATTGCCTTAACGGCAGATTTGGCCAAGAGTTATAATCTTATCTCTCGTCATGCCAAGAGACGTTATGAACGCAATAAGTCTGGTGAAATAAAATGTCAGATGCGTTGCAAGAGTCTTGAAGAGAAATTCGTTGCTATTGATCAGTGGGGAGAGATCTTTCCATGCTTTCTTTATCGAATCTATAATGTCGGTGAAAAGTTTAACCTCGACTACTCAAAGATAAATCAATTTAAGTATGACTTCTGCTATGAGTGCGAGGCCATGACCACTAAGATGCTTGATGATATTGGCCTTGAGAGGATGGGGTAATGGGTTGTAAGCAAACAACATTACATCGTAGTGAGATCTTAGAATTAGAGATGGATCTTACTGGCACGTGTAACCTGCGTTGTCCTTTGTGCACTAGAAATTATGCTCATGCTGGGCACCTCTTAAAACGTAATGTGCGAAGCTTCGAAGAAATCAAAAAACAGTTAGATAGCTTCACTAATCTTGAAGTTTTTTATATGGCAGGGAATATTTCTGAGCCAACTCTTCATCCTGAAGTTAAGGATATTTGTCGCTATCTAGTGGAACGTGGTGTTGCCATTGAGTTATTTACAAATGGTAGTACCCACAATCCAAAGTGGTGGGCAGAACTTGGTGAGATTTTATCTTCTAATGATCGTATCTACTTTACGATTTGCGGCTCAACTCAAGAGCTCCATGAGAAATACCGTGTTGGAAGTAAGCTTCAAGATATTTTAGATAACCATCAAGGGTTTATCTCGACGAATAAAGAAGGAATCGATCATATCCAACATATTATGTTCAAATATAATCGTGAAGACTATGAAAGCGAGGCAATGCAAAATATTATTGCACGTTTTAGTAAAACATTTAATGTCGATACAGAAGGCCAACGTACTTTTAATGAATATGTGAAGTCATTTGATAAGGAATTAATTCGTCCAGAAGATGAGAGAAAAAGGGCCATTGATGCACTTTTTAATATTAAGCCAACACCAGGTGAGAGCACAGATATTGAAATCAAATGTATGAGCCTTAGAGATCGAAAAATTTATATCGATCAGTTCGGCCAAATATCTCCTTGTTACGGTCATGCAGAGTATGAAGGACCAGGACACTTCTCTGGTGAAGTATTCGATTATGGTGAAGTACTTAGTTTTAAATTTAAAGATTGTTTTAAATGTGAAAGACGTATTCAAAAGTTAATTGATGTCATGGAGTTAGATTTTGTCTGCTAGTAATGATGCCCTTATTCGTAGTGAGAGAATAGAATTAGATCTCACTGGAACTTGTAATGCAAAGTGCCCTTTGTGTGCACGAAACTATAAGCATATAGAAGTTAAATATAATGAAAGACATTTAAATGAAATCACAGAACAACTAGATCAATTTCCTAATGCGAAATTTGTTCACCTAGTTGGAGCTTTTTCAGAGCCAACACTTTATCGATCTATTTTTGACCTCTGTCGCTATCTTCGCAAAAGAGATATCGCAATTGAAATTTGTACAAATGGCGATACTCATGACCCTGATTGGTGGGCCGAGCTAGGAACAATATTAGGACCTGATGATAGTGTTTATTTCACAGTATGTGGTTCCACACAAGAGCTTCATGAAATTTATCGTGTTAACACAAGTCTCGCTAATATTAGGGCCAATGCGAAAGCATTTCGTGAATCCAATCCTTATGGTATCGATTATATTCAGCATATTCTCTTTGATTATAATGCCGAGGATTTAGAAGATGGTAGTATGGATGAGCTTTTAAAAGAGTTCAGTAATATCAACCTAACGCAAACTCTCTATCGTCGTGATACTGAGGTTTATAAGAATCCCTTTAACTTAGATAAAATGTTAGTTACTCCAGAGCTTAAGAGAAAATATGACGTTATTATTAACTCTGCTAAAAAGAAGTGGGGTGAAAAGGTTAGTGGTAGTAAGGATTATGATATCGATTGTCGTTCTTACCATAATAAAAGTATTCATATCGATCAGCACGGTACTGTATTCCCATGCTATGTCTGGCTTGAAGAGAGTCGTTTAGAGAAGTGGGATTTGGATTATAAGAAGATTCAAAATTTCGACTACGAATGTTGTCAAATTTGTGAAAAGAACTGTAAGCGATTGATGGATATGTGGGAGCTTGAGATTCTATAATGCAATATAATAAATTTGTTGAATTTATAGAACTTAGTTTAAATAATAGCTGTCAATTACAGTGCCAGGGTTGTCCAAGCCTAAATCCAGATCACAATAATAAAAGAGAATTAGATTTCTCAAGAGTTCTTCCTATTATTAAAGAATTCAACCCAAAAGAAGTCTTTATCTGTGGTAATGATGGTGAACCATTGGAGCATAGTGATATTAATAATATTCTTGTCGCTTTAGGTGAAAATTTTTCTCAAGATATTCTGATTGCAACGAATGGGGAAAACTTAATGAACCTTGATGTGGAAAAATTAAAAAAATATAAGAATATGGTCTTTCAGGTGGCCATCGATGGACCAAGTCAAGAGGTTCATGAGCTAACTCGTGGTGGTAGTAGTCTCGATACTGTCTTTTCTAATATTGAAAAAGTAAGAGGGATTCTAAAAGTTGAGCCTATTTTCTCTCGTCATGAATTAAATGAAGAATTTGCAATTGCGACAGCGGAGCTCGTTAAAGAGAAGTTTGATTTAGAATTACTATTTCGTGACACAACTCTTGTCACAAGTAAAATCAAACCACCTAAGAATAGAAGTAGCAGGGGAAATATGGATTTCTTGTATAAGAAAGAATATTCCTTGCCAGTAACACCATGGTTTAAAAGAATATATATAAATTCTGATGGGAATTGCTACCCTTGTGTATCTTTTATTTATGCAAGAGTTTCTAGTAAACCAATTAGTATTTATTCATATGAAAGTACTTTTGAGTTCTTTACTAATTTTGTGAAGTTCTCAAGAGAATTTTGTCGATGTTATCAAGCTCTTGGAAATACAACTCAATGTAAGCTCAATTGTGATTTCTATATGAATGATTTTGAATATGATAATTTAGAAAGTATTAAGGATATATCGTGATTAAAAGTAATACCTCTTTTGGTAAACTCAATTCTATTATCGTTGGACGAGAGCTAGAGATTAGTAAGAGAATTGCTGACTTCACTTTTCAGCACTTTTATGGTGAGAATTTAACTCATGCTGTTTATGATCGACTCGAACATGGTGGCCAAGAGTACTATGTTAATCACGAACTGCTTTTAAAGCGTAATGAACAATTAGATAATTTAGCTGCGACATTTGAAAACCTTGGTGTCGAGGTTTTTCGCCCAGATCGACTTGGGCAAGTTGTCACAATCAAGACTCCTGATTACAAAACAGAGCTTTCAAGTGCAAGTAATGTTCGTGACGTTTCTCTCGTTTATCGAGATTATATTATTGAAACACCTACTTATGTTCGAAATCGCTTCTTTGAAAACACCCTGCTTTATAATGTTTATAATCAGCTATTTGATGGTGGCCGAGGTGGAAAATGGGTTAGATCTCCACACAATAAATTAGTAGAAGAAACAATGGACTTAAGTCCATGGAATTCAGAGCGTGACTATAAGAATTTTGATCGTTCAAAATATACGATGGCCATAGATGGTGCTCAATTTTTGAGGATCGGTAAAGATGTTATTGTAAACGTAAACTCATATAACCACTACCTTGGTCTTGAGTGGGTTAAGTCATTCTTTCCCGAAAGTGATTTTCATATTGTTAATGTTGCTGATAATCATATCGATGGTGTTTTAGTCTGTCTCAAGCCTGGAACCTTTCTTGTGAATCCTAAGTATCGTAATATAAAGGATTTTTTACCGCAAAAGTTTAAAAACTGGGATTGTTTATTTCCAGACGATTATAAAGCAGAACCTGTGATTGAATCAGGGAAAACTGATATCGATATTCAACTTGCAAGTACAAGAGGAATGGATATTAATATTGTTAGCGTTGATGAAAAAAATATTCTAGTTAGTGAAAGTGCGGCCAATGTTATTGAATTACTCGATAAGCATGGCTTTACTCCTCACCCTGTAAGATTAGAAAATTGTGAAATTTTTGGCGGAGGGATACACTGCTCAACGCTAGATACAAATAGAGATGATGAATATATCGATTATACAAAGTAGTACGTATGAAGATTGCACTTATTACAATGATTGAAAGTAATGGCCGAAGCACTAATGATGACAAGGGCATTACATTTGAAAATCAAAGACATTATGAAGATGAGGCCATTCTCTGTTTTGAGAATTGGCGTAAGAATGCAGGGGATTTGAAAGATATTCCCATTTATACCTATTGTCCTTCAAAGCATATCGTTAGCGAAAAAACGAAAGTAAAATTTAAAGAATTAGGTGTTACATATATTGAAAGATATCACAATGAAACAGAGGAATTTGAGTCTGGTTTTGTGAATGTTCCATTTTGTGGAATGCTTCTTGAAGAAGAGTTAACTGAAGATCTCTTTATTCATATCGACCTTGATATGAATCTTATTAAACCTTTGGATCCCAAATTATTAGAGATTGCATATAACGAAGGCAAGATAGTCGTTGGCCAATATGATGATATTTCAAAAAAGGATCAACGCTTTATTGGAGAGGATTGGGGTAATCCGCTTGATACTGGTTTTATTATTTCTCGCCGAGACAGTGGTTTTTACAAATTCTTCTTTGAAGAACTCATGGCCCTATATAAGACAAATGGTGATGAAAGATGGCAGAAGTACTGTCAAAATGTAGAGAAATACTTTCTTGAAGAGTATGTCATTGAAAAAGCTTTCAATGAAGGTCGTCTTAACGTGCATCCTGTACAGTATTATCAGGTAGGAGAGGGATATGCTTCTGTGACAACTTTTCCAAAAGATAAGCTAGGAGGAATTTACTTTTGGCATGAACACCTATATCCAAACTCTAAATATGATAAAGTAAGAGAGAGAATCGCGTACTTTAAGAGAATGAAGGAGCTGTGATGGATATTGAACATATATTTAGAGAAAAAAAGATTGAGTTTCTCTACGCTGCTCAAGAGAAATTAAAAGAAGAGTTTGATATTGATGTCCCTGTCGGTTCAGGATTTGGAAAAAGTAAGAGCTTTTACTTTATTCCTGTTGGTAAACGTAAATATGTCTTTAAACCAGCTTTGAAATTTCTTGTTACTGATTCTCCGGATATCGATCGTAAACTTAATTTTACATTTGAAGATTTATTAAAAAAATATCGTAAGGTTATGAATAAAGAAACAATTCTCCCTACGTTACTGGAAGAGTCTGAGAGTTTTTTGGTTTTTGAATATTATAACGAAGAAGATGGCTGGTTTAAGATGGATGATCTTAAAAAAGGTGATTGTGAGACAGTCGTTACATTAACCAAGAATCTTTGGGGGAATGATAAAGATGTTCTTTTTCCTTTTTATAATCAACTCTATTCTAAAGTTTATAAAAATATTAATACCGGTGAAATTAAGATTGTCGACTTAAAATATGTTGAGATTCAAAAACGTAGACCAATATTCATGTATATCTGCGATTATAATATTAATACAATTTTTTATTTTGAAAAAAATTATAATCCATTCTTTAAGGTAAAGGATATCTTGGCCCGTGAGTATCCGGTATTAGAGGCCCAAGAGAAAATTTTATATAAGTAATGCAGATACCTTTATTTCGACCATATTCAAGTCCTGATTTAGAAGCACAGCTTAAGCGTGTTATAAGTAGTGGTGAGTGGACTGGTGGAATAGAGGTCGCAGAGGTTGAAAGCCTTTTAGTTAAAAAATTCAAATTTCCAAATTTTATATGTACTAGTAGTGCCACGTCAGCATTTGAAATTATTTTAGATATGTACTTTTCAGATGTTAAGGCAACAATTGTCGTTCCAATAAATACTTTTGCGACAACGGCGGAAGTTCCAAAGAGATTAGGTCATAAGATAGTTTTTTGTGACGTTGACTCAGTTTCTGGAATGATTGATATTACATCGTTAGAACAAATCCTTAAATCTCAAAAAGTTGATTGTGTCGTTCCTGTTTCCATTGGAGGACACCTTTACGACAGAGATGCGATGAAGAAGTTAAAGAATGAATATGGTTTCAGAGTTGTCGAAGATCTGGCCCAACTTATTTACCCTGAATGCTTCGACTTGGAAGTGGATGCCGCATTCTTTAGTTTCTACCCAAATAAAATTCTTTCCTCTCCTGATGGTGGTGGTTTAATCGTATCCGAGTTTTCTTTAGTGAATCAGGCAAAGAAGCGTCGATTGCATGGTATTTGTCGGAAAACAAGATGTGAATATGATATTGAATTTCTTGGACGTAAAGCGAATATGACAAATATTGATGCTGTGTTCTTAAAGGATCAAATATCTTCTTTATCAGATAAAATCTCAAAACGCTTGGCCATTTACCAATCGTATGCTCAATTGCTCGAAGAGATTTCTGACGTTAAAGTCCTAGCACTTGAAAATAATATAATACCTTCGCTTTTTGTCATTCATGCTAGAAAGCGCAATGAGTTGAAGTCTTTTTTAGAGGATAATGGTGTTCAAACATCGATCCACTTTAGGCCACTTCATTTACATTCGTATTGGAATCAGGAAGAGTTAGAATTCCCAGGTGCTGAGGAATACTACTCTTCTACACTTTCTCTTCCTTTTTTTGAAATGTTAAAAGAAGACGAATTGAACTGTGTTATATCTCTTATAAAAAAGTTTTACTCTATCTAATAATTCTTTCAACATAAAAAGACTCTGCTAATTCCTTTCCACATTTTGTTCCTTCTGATTTTGCAAGGATTTCGAGATTCTCAATTGATCGAGGATGTGGGAATGGATGTAATTCACTTTCGTAGGCACACATGGCCTGAATTTTGGCCTTCAAGTTCTGCTTAGAAATTGTACTAAAATAATTCTTTCTTGCTTGTATAAATTGTGAAGACTGATATTCAATACTTGAAGGTATATCAAAGGTGTAGATTTCTGTCGTAGTGTTACTAGGAGTTGATCTAAAAGCTGTAAGGACTGCTTTGTTTGTAATTTGATGGTCAATATTTAAATCATTGTAAGAATGAGTATAGATAATATTAGGCTCAAATTCAGCTTTTACTTCTTCAATTTCTTGAATGATGTCGATAAGGTTATAACTATCGAGTCTATTATCTCTTAAAGATAATTTCTTGTGGTTTTCTACCCCAAGTATTTTAAGCGCTTTTAAGTATTCTTGGTGACGGTTTTGGATATCTTTGCCCTGGGCCGAAGTACTATCAGTAAGGACCAAAATATAGACATCATCATCTTCTAGAATATGCTTATGTATTGTTGCTCCACAACCTAATACTTCATCATCAGCATGTGCAACGATTACTAAAACTTTGTTGTTCATGGTGCCACCTTTTCAAAACTCCAATAATCATCGCATTCACATAACTTAAATGGGCAGACGATTGATGTTGTTTTAAAGTCACAAGTTAGAATGTGTTTTTTTGTATTCTTGCAAGCATAAGAAACTTGAGCATCATAGTGTATAATAAAGGCTCTAATGTCACATTTCCAACCCTTTAGTTGATTATAGCCATTATTTAAAAAATCAGATTTGGAAATATATTTTTGTTCTTTGGCCGTTTTAATTAATGTCGTTTCTTTGTTTTCAAGTTGTGTAACCCTTAGCTCACAATTCTTTATAAACTCTTCTATTTCGTCTTGATAATTTTCGTACGAAACGGAGTCATTTGTATCGTTATGTAGTCTGATACAATTTAAGGTAAGCTTTTTTTCTTGTGCTAAATTATAGAGGCTTTCAAATATATTCTTATATCTTTCAAATTCCTCTAATTTATTCGTAAAGAGAAAAGCTACATCCATTCGATATCTCTTAGATAAGAGATCAATCTTTTCGACAAAGCCTTTATTTGGGTACTCTGGATGAAAGCTTGCGGTAATTTTAATTTTGTTACTTTCTGGAAGCTTATGCCAGAAGCTTTCAGGTTTAACAAAATTTGTGACGATTCTTATTTCTTTTAAGTTTTGAATACTTTCAAGTTCTTCAATAATTGTTATGAAATTTGGATGGAGGCTCGGTTCCCCACCAATTAAGTTAATGATAAAGTTTTCTTCAATGGCCTTAAGTTTCTTTATGATAATCTTACTTAGAGTTGTGTATTCGGTATTACTATTAAATGGCCTATAATAACAATAGCTACAATCAAATTGACAATGAGAAACCATCTCCCAATTTATATTAAGTGGGGAGCCTTCACCGATAGCAATAATATTTTCGTTTTCATATTGCATTTCTAAGGTCCTCTATTGCAACTCGTTCCTGACCAAATATATTTTCAATTCCACGCTGTTTTAAAATCTCTTTATATAAAGGTGCTTCGTAATTATATGGAAAGCAAAAGTCTTTAATGTCTAGTCCTTGTTTTGCAAACTCATTTAACATCTTATCAGTATCATCTTTAAGGTGATCATGTAGCTCTTTTAGGTTCAGGCCACTCCTTAAGTCTCTATGTTGATGTGAATGACCGCCAATATAGCAATCCTTAGTGGAAGCTATTTCTTTGATTTGGCTCCATTTCATATAATTAGTTGTATTGCCTGTTTTGAAATAAGATTCATGGGCCTTAGCACACGGAATTGTTATCTCATTTTGTTTTTCTGCTTCTGGTGAAATTATATTCGTCGAAACAAAGAATATTTTTGGTGTATCAAATTTTAAAAAATGATTTAGGTGTTTATATTGTGAGTATAGGCCATCGTCAAAGGTGATAGTATAATCTGATAGATCAAGCTCTAGCATCCATTCGTATACTTCATGAATCATCAATATAGGCTTATTAAAATCATTCATATTTCTTTGCGATATCCTCAATAATTGTTCTTAGCGCTATTTTTGGGCGATAAAATTGTTTCAGCTTTTCGATATTTGGTGATCTTTTTAAAATATCTTTTGAGTGACTACTATATTCATCATTGAAAGCGATTTTTTCAATTTTAATATTAAGGGCCAATGTGTCTTTGATTAGATGTGCAAGCTCTTCTATCGTGACTCGGTTCTTGTCATTTCCTATGTTGATAGTTTGATTGAGAAAGCTATCTCTTTCTATCAAATACCTCAACGAATTGATTAAATCACTAATATGGCAAAATGACCTTGTTTGAGAACCATCTCCATAGATTGTTATCTTACCTATTTTCTTTGCATCACGAATCATCTTCGGCATAACCATACCGTATTTAGGGGATTGCTCTGGGCCAGTTACATTAAATAGCCTAAGAATGATATGTGGTATTTGATAACTCTTGAGGAGAAATTCAGTCATCAGTTTATTACAGGCATAACCCCATCTTAAAATATCTGGAGAACCAATTTGTAGGCCCTGATCTTCTCGACAATTTTCTTGATTACCATAAACCTCAGAGCTCGAAGCAAATATTGTTTTTGTTTTATATTTCGCAAGAAGAGGGAGTAGATCATGATTGATCCTATTCTCATTAATAATGGCCTCTCTTGGTGATTGATCAATTTTTTTTACGCCAACAGCTGCGGCAAAGTGACAGAAAATTGTGGTGTCTTTTAGTTCAGTATTAAGCCAGTCGATATCTTCGTTGCTCATCTTGGCCAAGTCCATTTTTCTGTATGATATTTCACCACAATTAGCTTGCAAATCGTCTATTGAGACGACGTTTGTTGATAAATTATCGATTATAGTGATGTCGAATTCCTGAAAGAAATTCTTGGCGATTTCACTTCCTAGGAAGCCAAGTCCACCACTCACTAACATTTTTTGTCTGGTCATAAATTCAGCCACTTGCAGTAATTTTATCTATTGGTAAAATTATTTAGTTAATAATAATGCATCAAATTTTAATTACACTTATAATTATAACATATTGCATGTTTATGAGGTGTCTCAATGAAGAAGAAAAATAATTCAAATCAATTTGGTTTTACTCTTGCCGAGGTAATGGTCGCGGCAGGACTTATCGGCGTACTATCGCTCGCGGTTGTAAATATGATGAGTAATATTAATAGAACTTCTAAACGAGCATCTCAAGTTTTTAACGTACAACAAGAAACTCAGCGAATAACAAGTATTCTATCGAATGGTGATGCTTGTAAAAATACCCTCCAAGGGATAGATATCGGTAACGCTCCTGGGTATACCGTTACGGCTAATGTTCCTATTATCAAGGATGCTGATGATAATGATGTTTATACTATTGGTAAAGAACTTGGGTCAGGTGCTGATACTGTTAATGTTAATAGAATGCAGGTTAGGCGTCTTTTCTATCCTAAGACTGGAGCATATGGAACAATCGAAAATTATACTGTAGGTGGTGTTCCATTCACAAAAATGGAAGCACAGTTAATGGTTACTTTTCGTAAAGGTTCAGTTGGTACCACGGATGATATGATTAAAAAGAGTTCTGTTGGTGGTGTTGATATTACTAAACGAATTGGAATGATGGTTGTTATTAATGCGGCTGGACAGATTCAATCTTGTTACAGTACTGCTGATGAGTTCTTAGATAGTGCTTGTCGAAACTTAGGTGGTACAATCGATGGAACAGATGGAGAATGTAAGGACGTACAACTTAGAACTCTTAAGACCGCAACTGCAACTGCCGATACAAATGCTGCAACTATAGGTGACGCATTCTCTGCAAATATTACTAATGATGAAGGAAGAAATGCTCCTTTAAGGATTAAATTAGATTTAGCAAGTCAGTATATGTCATTAGATAGTGATGCTATTCAAACGAGAGGAAATCCTCTTTATTTAAACCAATTTGGACAAAATTTAGAACTAGGTAACTCTGGGGCAACAACTAACTTAAGAACGGGTACAAATAATATCACTGGGACGAATAATATTTCTGGAACGACTAATATCTCTGGGACAACAAACCATACCGGTGTTACAAATTTTAATAATGTTACTAATCACAATGGAGTTGCAAACTTCAATCAATTAGCAGATTTTAATAATACGGTTTATTTTGATCACGTGAATACCTTCTTTAGACAGGGAATGACCCTGAGTGCGAGTAGGACTTTTACTGTTCAAACAGGAGCGAATATAAGAATGGATGGAAGCTCTTATATCAATTTCCAAGGAACTTCATATATGAACTTTGCTTCAGATAGAAGATATAAGCATGATATCGTGGAGCTTGAAAGTGTATTAGAAAAGTTCGATGAAATTAGAGGTGTCGAATTTGTTTGGAATGCTAATAATAGACGAGATATTGGTTATATCGCTCAAGAGATTGAAAAGGTTTTCCCAGAGGTTGTCTCAACAGATGAGAAGGGAATGAAGAGCGTACAATATACAAAGATGCCAGCTGTAAACACTGCTGCAATTAAGGAACTTAAGCGTGAGAATGATGAGCTTAAGTTTAGAGTAAATCTACTTATGAATGCTCTTTGCAACGGTGAAGATGCACATAAGTATGAAGAGGTTTGCTCAATTCCGGTAGCGCCTTTAGAATAATGAAATGAAAAATACAACTCTCGCCATCATTGGCGTCGGATATGTGGGAATCAACTTGGCCGTTAGGTTCCCACAATTCTTTAAAACTTTTGCCTTTGACATTGATAACGAAAAGATTGATTCCTTGAAGAAGGGAATCGACTTATCTGAACAATTCTCAACTGAAGAGATCTCTAACAGCGGGTGTATATTCACCTCGAATATCGAGATTTTAGCGGATGCAAATTACTATCTTATAACCGTCCCTACGCCGTTAGACAGTTATCATAAGCCAGATCAAAGTCGTGTTCTTGAAGCCGTTGAAGGCCTTAGAGACTACCTGTCTCCAGGGGACACTATTGTTGTTGAATCTACTGTCATGCCTGGAACAACAAAATCTATTAGAGAACTTATTGGTAGAGATGACATATATTTCGCCTTTTCGCCTGAGCGTGTAAGCCCTAATGACAATTTTATTAAATTTGAAGATATTGTGAAGGTTGTTTCTTGTGACTCAAAAGATAAACTAAGAGATTTAGAATTTATTTATAATAAAATATTTAGAAGAGTTGAATTGAGTCAAGACATTGAGGCAAGTGAGTTTTCTAAACTTCTAGAAAACACATCTCGAGATATCAGTATTGCTATGATGAATGAGTTTTATCAGGGCGCATTGAAGAAGGGGATTGATTTTAAAGAAGCCCTTAGGCTCGCTAGGAGTAAGTGGAATTTTCCTAATGTTGATAAAGGTCTAGTCGGTGGACATTGTATTAGTATCGATCCACATTACTTGTCGGCCTTCTTAGAATCTAAGGAAGATTCAATAATTCTGAAAGCTCGTCGAGTGAATGATTTGATGGTTAGTTCTTTGAAGGAGAGAATTTTAGAGATCAGTAAAAGTGGTGATAAGATTTTACTTCTTGGGAAAACTTACAAAAGAAATTGTAATGACACTCGAAATTCTAGAGCTCTCCTTTTGTACGAAGAGCTAAAGAATCATACTGATCGAATTGTTGAATCTTTTGATCCATACACAGATAAGGCCAAGAAGTTAACAGACTACAGAGAATACGACTTGATTGTTAGTTTAGTTGCACATGATGAGTTTGCGCAGCTACGAAAAGAAGAGTGGACTGAAATTCTTAAACCAAAGGCCGTGATTTTAGACTTTGCTCAAGTCACTCCCAAGGGTCTCGAAAATCAATTCAAGGTTTATTATTAGATCAAGTTACAATCACAGTGGTAGCGGAAGAGCGTTTCAAAGCTATCTTCACTGATTCTGTGCTTATTTCTCATAAAGAGCTTAAAGGCGTCACCACGGTTTAGAGTTTGACCGTGTTTCGAGTTACAAGCTAATTTGAATGAGATATGCGGGTAGCGATCAAGGAAGTCGTCTACCTGATGGTGATTATCATTTGTTACGATAATGACGTAAGTGACTTGCTCTTCATCTAAGTCTGGAAATTCAATATCGTGATCTAAGTATTCCACACAGTGATAGAGAACTTCATCGATATGCTTAAGGTATTTTTCACCATACCTTTTGATAAAGAGTCCATTGGTGAAAACATCAATTGTACAATTTAATTTTACGAGATGATCAAAGACTTTTTCCATTGTCTTAGGATCAATTAGGCCAGGCTCACCACCACTTAAGCTTACTTGTGCCCCTTCTGTCACAGAATAGACTTTATCAAGAAGCATTTCTTTGCTGATAGGATTCTTCTTATTGCGCTCATGCGTATCGATGATGCAGTAAGTGCAGTCCCAGTTGCAGTTGAATGTAGTAATGATTGTGAATTCATCACGTTTTGCCGTCATTTGTTAATTGTAACATGGTCCAAAATTGTAAAAAAGCTTTATTTTTCCTAACGATTTTAGACACTTAAGTGAGTCTTGTAAGGGACAATTTTACTGCTAAAATAGTTATATCAAGGATGATCAAATGACGAATAAAACAAAAGATGTGAAGCTTGAAGTAAGGCTTTCAAACTTAAAAGATATTGATGGTATTCATGAGTTAGTTGCTCGCTCCTATACTGGTTTTCCCGATGATTACACAAAGGGAATGATTCGTGGGCAGATTACAAATTATCCTGAAGGTAATTTTGTCGCTACATTAAACGGAGAAATTGTCGGCTACTCTGCAAGTATTCTTCTGTCTGAAAAGAAAGTTTTTAAAAAACATACATGGGCCAGTATCACTGGACGAGGTTATGGTTCCACTCATGATGAAGATGGTGACTACCTCTATGGATATGAAACTTGTGTTGACCCATCTATTCGTGGTCATCGTATTGGCCAGCGCTTATATAATGCTAGGAAAAGGCTTGTTAAATACGAGCGCTTAAAAGGTATTGTCTTTGTTGGGCGTATTCCGAGTTTACGTCGTCGAATCAAGCAAGTTGAAAGTGTTGAAGACTATATTGAAAAAGTAAAAGAAAAGAAAATTAGAGATACCACTCTTGGCTTTCAGCTGCGTAATGGATTTGAAGTCTTAGGTGTACTTGAAAAATACTTACCTGGTGATAAAGAGTCTATGGGTTATGGAGTCCATTTAATTTGGAATAACCCTGAATACCAAGCACAAGAGAGCAAGAAGGATCGCCCTGTTCAACAGAACTCTGTCCGTGTTGTTAGTGTCCAATATCAACAACGAGGTATCTCTAGCTTCAAAGAGTTTGAAGATCTCGTGGAGTACTATGTTGATGTAACAGCAGACTATCGTGCTGATTTCGTCCTCTTTCCTGAATTATTTACGATGCAGCTATTATCAATTAAAAACGAAGAAGTTGAGGCCAATGTTGCAATTGAACATATGACCGCTTACACCGAAGATGTAAAAGCACTCTTTCAGCGTCTGGCGGTAAAGTATAACGTCAATATTATTGCTGGCTCACATCCAACGAAAGTAGGGGATCGCGTCCACAATATTAGCTATATTTGTCTACGTGATGGACAAATTCACGAACAAGCAAAAATTCACCCAACTCCAGACGAACAGTATTGGTGGAATATTGAAGGCGGAGATGAGGTTAAAGTTATCGATACTGACTGTGGCCCGATTGGTGTTTTAATCTGTTACGATAGTGAGTTTCCAGAGCTCACAAGACACCTTGCTAATCAAGGGATCAACATTCTCTTTGTTCCATTCTTAACTGATAATCGACAAGCTTATTGTCGAGTGAAGTTTTGTTGCCAGGCCCGTGCCATTGAAAATCAAATCTATGTCGCCATGGCCGGAAATGTTGGAAACCTACCACGTGTCAATAATGTCGATATTCAATATGCCCAAAGTTGTATCCTAACTCCTTGTGACTTTCCTTTTGCAAAAGATGGAATAGCGGCGGACACAACACCAAATGTTGAAATGGTTGCAATTGCCGATTTAAGAATTGATACGCTTTTAGAAGCAAGACAAAATGGGGCCGTGAAAAATTTAAAAGATCGCAGACATGACCTTTACTCAGTTGTATGGCATGGGAAGTAGGTGGCCTTAAGTGGCCACCAATATCTTAATTACTCTTAGCTGGGATTTTACTCATTCCATATTCAGTAATTGCAGTAATTGATAATGAAGGATTTACTCCCGGATTTGCTGAGATCATTGAACCATCAAAGACATACATATTTTCGTAATTAAAAACTTTATTGTCTTTGTTGATGACACCCTCTTTCTCACTTTTTCCCATACAGGCACCACCTAGAATATGTGCAGTGGAAGGAATTCCTGTTAGGGTTTCTGTAAACATAACCATTGGCTTACCATCAATGATTTTACAATATTCTTTTGCCATTTGATGGGCCGTCTTAATAAAGGCCGTCGGTGCAGCACCTTTTGAAAGAACTGACCTCATGCCAAAGATGCCCTTCTTAAACTTTAGAGTGCTATCAAGATGTTGCATAAAGAGATGAATATTTGTCTGCTTTGCAAAGTCTTTTACCGTTAAAACTTTAAACCACTTAATTGGATCTCTTAATGGCTCTATCGCCAGTTTAATCATTCTTAAAAAGAAATTAGGTTCTGAGATCATTGGAACCATAAGTACACGCCAGAAACCCGATCCCTTACCGTAACGAGTTGGCTCAAGATGTGAGTGCTCATCAATATCAATAATCGAACCGATGGCAACTCCCTTAGTCATATCAATATCTTTCTTATAAGTTGTATTTAAAATAAGCGCTTCATTATTCGTTCTGATGGTATCACCAAGAGCTGGTGATAAATTAGGAAGCGTTGTCTTCTTAAGATCAAGAAGTAAGTTAATCGTGCCCAAAACTCCGGCACTAAAAATAATACCATTGGCCTTTAATATTCTTGTTTTTCCAAAGTACCTTGTCGATTCTTTTAAAGTGACTTCGTAACCAGTTTTTCCGTTAGTATGATCTAATGGAGAAACATTTATTACTTTATTTTCGGCCAGGATATCAACACCAAGTTGTCGTGCAAGATAAAGGTAATTCTTATCGAGAGTATTCTTTGCATTGTAGCGGCAACCTGTCATACACGCTCCACATGAAATGCAACCAGATCGAGTCGGTCCCTTTCCATTAAAATACGGATCAGCTACCTCTATACCTTCTTTACCTTCCTCTCCAAAGTAGACAGAGACTTTTGTTGAATCAAAGTAATCTTCTCGTCCAATATTTTTTGCAAGTTCAAGCATTGTGTGATCTGCATCGCCGTGATGTCTTGTCTTTTGCGCTCCAAGCATTTTCCAGGCAAGATCGTAATAAGGAGATAATTCTTCTTCCCAATTATTTAAGTTTTTCCATGGCCCATGATTAAAGAATTGCGACTTAGGTTTTGGAAGCGTATTTGCGTAGACAAGTGATCCTCCGCCGACACCAACGCCACTTAAAACAGAGATATGCTTAAAGAAAGTCAGCTGCTGGATTCCAAAAAACTTCAATTGAGGTAGCCACATCCACCTTGGAAGATTCCAATTCGTTTTTGGAAACTTCGTTGTATCAGAGAAGTCTTTCCCTTTTTCAACGACTAAAACGCTGTAGCCTTTTTCTGCAAGTCTAAGTGCTGAAACCGAACCGCCGAAACCTGATCCAATAATAATATAATCGTAACTTTCCTTGATTTTTGTATTTGGCATATATCCCTCAAATCTTTTGAATACTCACAATTATACATAAGGATTTCAATATGTTGAGTTATTGAATATTAATTATTGATTAGAGTTATCTTGAAAATTCTTGTTTTATTAATAGCTTAGTAAATGTCGTGTGGGCCTAGTAAGGTGGTATAATAGAGAAGATTTTGGAGGAATTATGAAAGCAACAATCACATTCTTAGTACTGGCCATGACGACGTCTTCTGTCTTTGCCAAGGGAAGACCGCTTCTTAGATGCCCTAAGCAAGGTAATAAAGTTATTATCTGTCACGTGCCTCCAGGAAATCCAGATAAGGCCAAGGAAATTACAATCAATAAGAATTCTGTCCAAGATCACTTAGATCACGGAGACTACGCGGGCTACTGTGAAAACACACAGTATGCTGATAAGAAAGAGATGTGTGGAATTTGTGATGTGGATATTGATCCTACATGTAGCTAGTCGTCGTAGGTATTAAACTCATCAACTGCATCGTATAATTCATTTAAAAAATTATCTTCAGAATAATAGGTGTCATAATAACCATATGCTACGGCGACACCTTTCTTTGTACTCTCGTCAATATGTCCGATAAGATAGGGAACTTTCTCTCCGTCTTCATCAATCTCTAAAACAGCGGCTCCTCCTGAGGCTCCGCCGTAAGCAGAACAATCATCGAAGTAGATGTGATTTTCTGTTTTATCTGAACCCTTTCCTCCAAGTACACAATCTGCATCATAAGTAAGCTTTTTACCTTTCGCACCAAGTCCTGTGTCTGCACTGTAACCAGCAATTGTTAACTTAGTATCATCTTCGTTTATCATGCTACCGTCACCAATTACTAGTGGAGGGATATCTTTGTAAGAAATAAGCTCATCTAGAATAAGGATTGCTCTATCTTCGTAGAGATCGCCACTCTTATGAATCTTTGCTTCTCTTTTGATTTTTCTGCCATCATTGGTTGTGAAGGTAATATAAATCGATTTTCCACTTTCAATATATTCATCAATACAATGAAAGGCCGTCGAGACTACTCTTGAATTTTCGTCGAGATCATTTCCAATGAGATTTGCCGAGCAGTGATTATTTAGTTTTCCAACGGCCGCTAGCCATTTAGGTGAGCTTGCTGTTCTTTCCTTGCGGTCATCTCCTTCATGAGGAGTATCGTGGATATATCTGACAATATCTTCAACTTGGCCTGCTAGCTTAAGGACCTTTTCTAAGTCTGGTGAGACACTATTATTGTAGTCACATTCTTCAGCGTAAGTCATAAATGTTAAGGAAAGGATTACTAGAATCCTTAGTAAGCTTTTCATATTTTCCCAAATATCCTCAAAGACAACAAAGCCTTAACTTCTTAAGCACTTATCGTAATTTGTTAAAAAGAATTTAGTTATGGGGTACGCGCCACCTTTTCGTGAATTAAGCAAGTTACAGAGCTAATTCTTTTCTGGTTTGAAAATAATAGACTTCGTATTAGTTACTCCTAATTTAGCATGTATTAATTTATTAGCTTTATTTATATTGTGTTTGAATTTCAATTCTTTTTCATATGTATAAGTATCTTAGGGCGTTTAAATACCCAAAATCTCGAAAAGGTGGTGCGTACCGTATAGATATTATAGAGAAAATGATTTTTGCACCAATGATGAGAATAAATGATAGTAGAGGTTATGAATTCTAATTTAAATGAAAAATTATATTATGAAGATTGCGAACTTTTAAAAAGAGTGGCCGTGTTTATCATGGCCATAACTATTTATTATGTAAGTTGGTACTATGGGAAAGATATCTTAATGAATCTTTTCTATGGTTATATTAAAAACGGAGATTTAAAACCAAAGCTTTTTTTTAGTCACTTACTTATTTATGGATCAATATTTAGCGCGATTTGCTCATATATTATGATTTTTATTGCTTACAAATTAGGCGTAATAGGACTCCCAAAATATTTAGTTAATATAAAGGGAGCCCTCTTATATGGTATCGTAAGTGCTCTTGCTTTATCTGTGCTTTTTATTATTTATTGGTTAATCCGCGGATATGATTTTCAATTTCTAATTAACTCTCAAAGTGTTCTTGGGAATATTTTCTCTAATTATTATGAAGAAATAAGTTATAGGGCCCTACTTGTTGGTGTTACTCTAGCACTATTTCGCAATAAATGGATTGCGATAGTTATTCCATCATTGATTATGGTTAGTACACATACTCAATATCCATTTGAGTTTAAATGTCTTGTGTTCTTAGGGTCTTGTTTTTTTAGCTATGTTTATATCAGAACATCTAATTTAGTTTCATCTTGGTCATCACATCAAGTATCAGATATGGTCTTAGATACGATTCTAAAAGTTTAAGAAAAAGGTACGCGCCACCTTATAAATTATTGGAGATTTGATGAAAATAATCGACTCAGTAAAAGATGTTAATTTTAGAACTTTTCCAGGTGGAGATATGTTCAGCGTACTTGTTGGAAGGCATGACTCAACAGGTGCAAGCGAGCACCATACTGTTGCAATTGTAAAACTACCTGCAGGTACAAAATCAGACGAGCATTATCATAAAGAAAGAGAAGAGTCATACTTTGTAATTAGCGGTACAGGAAGGGCAATTATTAATGGAGTCGAGAATCATATTAAGGCCGGAAGTTTGGTCTATACGAAACCGAATGAAAAGCATGCCTTTATAAATGATGGTAATGACGAATTTATTTATTTGATTATTACAGCACCCTATTGGGTACCTGAAGATTCACACCATTAGCTAAAGACAGATTAATTCGTGGAGAGAGTTATAAAATTATTTAAAAAATTGATAAAGGTTTTTATTGTCGCAATCATAGCTATTGTCATCGTAAGCTATATGATTTTCTTAGGAACGACAGTCTATGTTGTTAAGGGCATTAAAGTCGCAGACCCCCAAGTAATTGAAGTTAATAATAAGAAATCTAATAAGCATGATAATAAAGAATTACATAATTCTGATGAAGAGAATGTGATCCCTAATGCTGCTATTGAAGAATCAAACGATAAAAATAATGAGAAGGATAATAAAGAGGTCTCGCGAGTAGAGAAAATGCGAGAGATGACAAATGCCGCTACTAGCGCACGAATTATTGTCGATGATCTTTTAAAAGCTAACTCGATAAAGTCTTTCTGTTCTAATATTTGCTCTCAAAGTAATTATAAGAAAATTTCACCAACATTATTTGCACAATATCTTAATACTAATCCAAGCAGTGTCTTAAATGACTCCATTGGAATCGAGAAGGTGCTAGGTTTAGCTCTCTTTTCAAATATGTTGCCACCTAGGCTTATGGGTATTTTTATCGATGTTGCTCATGACCATGAGAGAGGCATACTTGATAATATTTCTGCTTCACTTAAGATTCAAAAAGAGATGCTCTCTCTAAAGTCTTTCTTTGAAAGAACGACAAGTGATGAGTTTAAAGAACTACGACGATCTGCTGCTCGAAGTTTAGACTCTTATAATGTTGTTCGAAAAGAGTGTTCAGTGACAACTATTTCTGCAAATGACGCTATTGATAGATGCGAGGAGTTATTTTCTTCTTTTGAGAACTCATATAAGAAAATATCTGAAATTAAGTAAGGGAATATTGTTTAAAATAAGAGATGATAAATGTATGAAAAATTTAATTATAACTTTAATAAGCTTGAGTGCTTTTGCAAATGATCCAATTTTGACTCCAGCTACAAAAGAAAGCTCTGGTTGTAATGTTAAGCATTCTCTCGGACTTGAAGATAAAAAAGACTTTTTGAAATTTCACAGCAAGTTAGTTGGCCATATTAAAGAAGATAAAAAAACAGAACTTGCCAGTATGATTAACTATCCTCTGAGGCTTTCTGAGAAAAAAGTTGTAAAAAGCAAAAGTGAATTTATACAAAATTACGATTCTATTATTAATAAAAAAATTAAAAGAATAATTCTAAAACAAGATCAAGATTCCTTTTTCTGTAAGTCAACGGGGCTTATGTATGGAAGAGGGGAAATTTGGGTGAATAATTTCAATAAAAAATCAGAGTTGAGAATAATTAGTATTTTTTCAAAATAACTTTTCCTCAGTGTTGTTGATCTAAATGGTTTAAACACTATTATACTTTCTAATATTAATTTTGATAGTTGGTTAACACTTTAGGTGTAGAGTCATCGT
This sequence comes from Halobacteriovorax sp. CON-3, assembly GCF_043196995.1. Lineage (NCBI taxonomy): Bacteria > Pseudomonadati > Bdellovibrionota > Bacteriovoracia > Bacteriovoracales > Halobacteriovoraceae > Halobacteriovorax > Halobacteriovorax sp. CON-3. The sequence continues at coordinate 1,704,229 of NZ_JBEBNA010000001.1, read as the reverse complement.
ACATAATCTAAACTAAGGAGTTATCATGCCAAAATACATCATTGAAAGGGAGCTTGCTGGTGCTGGTAAATTATCGCAACAGGATCTACAAGGTCTCTCTCAGAAATCTTGTGATGTTTTAGAGGAAATGGGACCAAGTATTCAGTGGGTACAAAGCTATGTAACAAATGATAAGATCTATTGTGAGTACATTGCTCCTAATGAAGATCTTATTAGGGAACACGCTCATAAGGGTGATTTTCCTATTACTAGTATTGCTAAGGTTGGAACTATTATTGATCCCACCACAGCTGAGTCTTAAATTTATTTTAAAAAATAAAGGCCTTCTCTGTAGAAGGCTTTTTTTATGGTGGGAAATGGATGTCTCTTTGTGATTAGTATCGCGTACCTTAACTTAATTTTAGTTCAATATACCTGAGATCCACCTTTTAAAGTCTTCAATTTTTCTACCCTTTTTCTTAGTGGTGAGGTAGTAATAATAATCGGTTTCAAGATGTTTCTTTGTATTGAAATACTTTAAAATGTTATTTTCTAAGTCATTTTGACAAATTGTTTCACTACAAAATAAAACACCCTGGCCATTAATCGCTGCCTTGAGTGCATGTTCCTCGCTGCGAAACTTCTTAACTTTATTAAAGCCTTTTAGTGATGGTGTCTGTTGTACTTCTAAACTTTTATTTTCCCACTCCACTTGCAAGATGCATTTACTTTTTAAAGCTTTTTCATATGCGTGATTTGAAATAAAAAATCTTAATTTCTCTTTTTTTAAAATAATGACGTCTTTGTTTGGAATTGGACCAAAGCGAATAAAGAGATCAATATCACCTCTCATATTTGAGCTTTCTAATTTATTTGATGAGTAAATTTCGATCTCATATTGAGGATTCTCTATTTCGAAACTGTCGAGATAGGGGATTAAGCAGTGACTTGCGAATGCCATTGTTGTTGAAATTGAAATGACATTTTTTCTCTTATTTATTTCTCCTAGAGATTGATCGATTGCTTGGAGAGATTTTTCTGCTCCTTTAAAAAGAATTTCTCCTTCTTTTGTAAGTTCTATCATTCTTGTTTTTCTAATAAATAGTTTTATTCCAAGGTCATTTTCTAGGTTTTTGATTTGGTGAGATACCGCCGTTGGTGTTAGTGCTAGCTCGTTAGCTGCATCCTTGAAACTTAAGTTTTTAGCAACGTGGTAGAAAACTTTTATACTGTTTAAATTATTAATCATTTTACACCTTATGGATGAATTAGATTCATTCATAGCTTATAAGCTTTCATTTGTAAAAATAGTCTTACACTTCATAATACAAATAAAGGAGTGTTTATGAAAACAGTATTACATGTAGACTCTAGCCCGAGACGGTTAGATAATGAAAATTCAGGTTGGAACTCTATCTCAAGAAGACTCGCAAGAAATATTGTCGACAGTATTAAAGAACGAGTTGATGATGAGTTTATATTCATTTATAGGAACTTGGCAGATTGCCCACCGAGTTTTATTACTAATGATTGGATAGCAGCGGTGTTTACACCAAATGATAAACGCTCTCAATCTCAAATTGACTTACTTGCTGAATCTGATTTGTATATTAAAGAAGTTCGAGATGCCGATATTATTGTTCTGTCTTCACCAATGTACAATTATGGGCTACCGGCTATACTAAAAGCATGGTTTGATCAGATTATTAGAATTAACGAGACTTTCACTTTTGACCTCTCTAGAGGAGACTTTCCTTTAGAACCTATTCTTTCTGGAAAGAAGCTAATTCTTTGTACTTCTAGTGGAGAATTTGGATTTGAGCCAGGCGGAATGAGAGAAATGATGAACCATTTGGGGCCTCACGTGAAAACAATGAGTAAGTATTTAGGTGTTGATTACTTCTTTGAAATCAAGTCTGAGTATCAAGAATTTGGCGATAAACGCCATAAAAAATCTCTTGAGTCTGCCTTAGAGTATGCTACTCAATTAGGTAAGACTATATAAATATGGGGTATATGGGGTACGCGATACCCTGTGGTTATTACAGGCGTTTACAGTCTTTTAGACGGCTTGTTTTGTGAATTTTAGCTGTATTATATGTTTATGCTAAAATATTAATAAGGCTTTATTAAGTACACTTAATATGTTTTTTGAAATTCAACGGAAATTTACAATAATACGAAACGACAGCCTTGTAAGTTATTCTAATTATTATAGGGTATCGCGTACCTCCACTCGATTTTAAAAATATTTTGGAACTTTAAATTTATCAGATGAAATAGAGCTACGGATCATACAAGTAGATGAGCTATAAAGTTGTAATTTTTTTTTCACTTTGACAAAGCCTAGATTTTCGTAAAACTCAGGTTTTATGTCTGAATATAAATATATCGCCTTTGCCTTATTTATTTGTTCTAGGTGAGTACAAATTTTACTAACTAAGTCAGAGGCATATCCATTACCTCGTAAACTCACTGGAGTTGCTATAGAGCCGATTCCAAAGTTGAAACTTTCAAATTGGTATACAATAAGTGAGCAAAGTAGTTCGGATTGATTGTTTTCTAGTATCCACCAAGTCCCTTTTTTATATTTAGGTGAATTAGCACAAGATTCAAGATAGGACTCTTTATTCATATTATCTGACCATGCATCAAATCCCATCATATAAACTTCATTCATTTCAGATATAGTAGCTTCTCTTAATTTCATACAGGAAGATTATCAGAGTTTTTCATAACTTAGTGGGAAATGTTCGTCCAAAAAATCTGTGGTGGGACATTGATGTCACTTTATGAACTATGTGTCCATAATCCCTAAGTTATTAAATAAATTCAAATTTCAAATAAGTTGGAATATAGATTTATAGCGTCCATAAAAAAGAAGGGCGATTCCTCGCCCTTCCCGAGTTAGAACTTGCTCAGTATAATCAATAGATTAAGTAAGCAGATTACTTACTCTATTAGCAATAAAAAATCCTCCATGATTTCTCCCTATGGATGCTCGTCATTGAGCAGGAGAAAGGACTTTTTATTGAAACTTTATTCATGTTATAATTCTTCTACCCCTTCCCGAGTAAGGGCTCTATTAGCAGTAGAAATCAGCCTCTGTTTAACAGGGGCTTTTTTGTATGCAAATGGAAGATATTCTTAGTCGTATCTATGTGCCTGAATTGATTAGTCTAAATAGAGTAGAGAAAGAAATTATGAATATTACGATTGAAAAAATTGATCCAAATAATGAACTACAGGCAGAAGCTTATTGCTCATGGCTTGCAGATGAATTAGTCGTAAATAATTGGTTCCTTCAAAATGATGATGAAGACTTCACCGTTTCCTTTTCTGTAGATGAGTTTAAGAAAGCATTTTCTAAAGAGGATAAAATCGCTTTTATAATTAAAGATGATTATGACTATTTTGGATACGGATCATTTTTCATAAATCATCCTGTTGGAATGCATAAAGAGGGACGTGTTTGTTGGCCAAGTTTAGCCATTGGGAAATCATCTCATCGTGGAAAGGGGTTATCGAAGCATATATTTTCTGAAATCAGAAAACTAGCAATTCGTGAAGGGTGCACTCATGTTGAGGCTGGTATCTTTGATTTCAACGAGGCCATAAGAGCAAACCTTATAAAAATGGGGTTTAAACTTATTGGAAGAAGAGAGAATCTTACTTTTGTCGATGGAAAGTGGTGGGGATCTGAGCATTATTTAATAGAGTTGAAATAGCTTTAGATTCACTTTTTTGATGCATAGATGGATGTGATTGAAGAAGAGCTAGCGAAGTGCGGCTTTCCGGCATACAAGACTTGCTGTCGCGAACTCACTTAGACCAAAATCTTTTTTTACTTAGTATATACGATATAAAAATATGCCTTTGGGCATATTTTTTCGCTCCAGTGTAACCCCCCTTCGGGGGGTCCCTGTGTTCAAGAATATATCATGCTATGCGAGGGGCACTCTCTCGCTCACTTCGTGTTCGCTCGTCAGCGATGCTCGGCTTCAAATGCCATCGTGGCATTTGCCGCCTCAACAACTTGTTCCATGATCAAAACTTGAAAATCTTGAATATCGCACAAATAAAAAAACCACCGCAAGGGTGGTTTTTATATTTGGTGGGACATACAAGACTTGAACTTGTGACCACCCGGTTATGAGCCGGGGGCTCTAACCAACTGAGCTAATGTCCCATAAGTTGGTAATTTGAAATATAAATTTAGCTAAGATTTGGTAATCTGGCTACAAAATTTTGCTATGTGGCAGTGGCGCGATGTGTAATTGGCGAGAGTAGTCAAATACGCAAAACAATGAAATGATACTCTCATGACAAACTTTAGTAAGTATAGCTCTAATGGAAATGACTTCATTCTCATCGATAATCGCGATGGGGCCCAAGAAGTCAGCAATACACAAAAGTGGCAACAACTATGTCAGCGCTGCTTTGGTATCGGTGCCGATGGAGTGGTTTTTCTGGAAAGTAGTGACAAGTATGACTTTCATATGCGCTACCTAAATGCTGATGGCAATGAAGAGAGTATGTGTGGAAACGCAACTCGTGCTATCACTGACTTCTATCGCCGTACGACGCAAACAAAGAATACTGACTTTAAATTTACCACGGGAAGTGGGCTCTACTCTTCAGGTATAGAAGGTGATGTCATCTGGGTTCACATGGCCGTCATTAAAGACGCTGATCTATATGACCTCTCGAACAAATATGAAGACGCTCAAGATTCGTACTATATTAATACTGGTGTTGAACACAGTGTATTTATGGTCTATGACGCTCAGGAAGTAGATGTCGATGCCGTTGGAAGACGTGTTCGCTTTGATGAGGACTTTCCTCGTGGCTCGAACGCTAACTTCATTAATCAAGTTGATGAAGGAGAGTGGCGTATACGAACATATGAGCGCGGGGTCGAGGCTGAGACCTTCGCTTGCGGGACTGGAAATGTCGCCGCAGCCTGTATGCTGTGGGATAAGGAATATGAACATAGAGACGAAATAGAATTTCTAACAAATGGTGGTATACTATTCGTCAAAAGAGTCGATGGCTTCATCTACCTTGGTGGCCAGACAAAACTTGTCTATACTGGTGAATTTAATGATTAAAAAGTTTTTAGTACTTCTCCTTCTATGTCTAAACACATATGCCACAATTTTTGTGGAAGTTGTGATGACTCACGAAAAGGACTTTGAGGGTCAAACCATTCTTATGAGTGAACTTCACTTCATTGAAAATATTCAGCCAGAAAAGATGAGTCGATTTGTAATGAAGAGTAAAATTGATCTTCTCTTAAGTGGTCAATTTGTTGATAGCGAAGAGATCTATGGCCCGGGTGCCATGGTGAAAATTGAGGGGAGAGTCCTATCAAAAACTCTCTCAAAAAGCTTTGAGCTAAATCTAAAATTGGGGACTGAAGGAGATGTTGTTTTCAGTGAGCCTGAGCTTGGACAGAAAACAAAAATTAAAATCAAACCAGTAGTTCATTAATGTCAGAAGAAAATTTTGAAAGATTAGATAAAAAACTCGTTGAGCTTGGCCTTGTTGCGACTCGCAGTCGTGCCCAACAGGTAATAGGTGATGGTAAAGTTAGTGTTGCTGGAAAAGTAATTACCAAAACATCATATAAAGTTACAAGTAGTGATGACATTCAACTAAATGAGAGTAGTGAAGAAGTTGGCCGTGGCTTTCATAAAATTGCCGGCGCACTCGAAGCATTTGATGTTGTCATTGAAAATAGACTCGTTGCAGATGTTGGCGCCAGTACAGGTGGTTTTACTCAATTTTGCCTAAACCACAAAGCCTCTAAAGTCTTTGCCATTGATGTTGGTCATGGGCAACTTGCACCAAGCCTAGTCAGTGATAGAAGAGTGATAAACCTTGAAGGAACAAATGTTAGAGAGCTTTATAAATTAGACGAGGCCGTAGATCTCTGTGTTGTAGACCTTTCATTTATTTCCCTGAACTTAATTTGGAAAAATTTAGTTGATATCAGTAAAGACGATGCTGAAATGATCGTTCTTTTTAAACCTCAGTTTGAAGTTGGAAGAGATGGTATTGGTAAGAAGGGAATTGTAAAAGATAATAGTTATGTCCTAAGGGCAGTTGAAGAAATGAAGATTCAATGTGAGGCCATGGGACTTGGGATTCTTGGATTTAAACCTTGTGTAATAAAAGGACGCAAGAGTGGAAACCAAGAGTACTTTTTATATTTAAAGAAGAACGCTAAATCTCTTCTTTCGCTAGAAGAATTGAATAAAGAAGTTGGAGAATAAAATGAGAGTATGTGTATTTTGTGGGTCATCAAGTGGAAAAGGTGAAACTTATTTAAATTATGCCAAAGACCTAGGTGAGAAGCTTGTTAGTAATGGACACTATCTCGTGTATGGTGGAGCCTCAATTGGTGTGATGGGAAAGATCGCAGATACGATGCTTGCTAAAGACGGCCATGTTATTGGTGTTATGCCAAAATCACTTATTGACTGGGAAGTTGGACATCAAGGTCTAACTGAGTTTATTGAAGTCGATACAATGCATACTCGTAAAGAGAGAATGTATGAGCTTTCAGATGTCTTCGTTACTTATCCAGGTGGATTTGGAACTCTTGATGAGTTATTTGAAATTACAACTTGGGCACAACTTCAATATCATAAGAAGCCAATCTACTTAGTTAATGTAAATGGTTACTTTGATCACTTAATTAAGCATATTGAAAATTCAGTTGCTGAGGGATTTATCTCGAAAGAGCACTTTGAATTAATTACGATTTTAAATTCAAATGAAGAGTTAATGGAGAGGATCAATTAAGATCCTCTCGGTTTTATTAATCTTGTAGAATTATATAAATATTTGGTTCGTCGATTTCAATTTTATCATTTTCAAATCTTTCAAGCTCTTTGAAAATGGTACGACGAACATTAAATAGCCCCGCCTTTGCCTTATCAATTCTAATATTGATAATCTTGTTAGCAAGGTCATAAGAAGAGCGTCCTTCAAACTTAACCTTAACACCTTTTGAAACATTTCCTTTAAGGTGACCACTAAATTTACCACCGCGGATATTAAGCTTTAGATCATCAATTTCAACTGCGCTACCAAGCGTTTCATATTCATTTGTTAAGTTATAGAAACTTCTTTCGTTACTTTTAAAATAGGCACTTCCAACATTTAGGCTTAGAAAATTAAAACAATTTTGAAGAAGCTGCTCATATTCATTACCTTCACGACTTTGCTTTTGGCACTCTAGGCGCGTTCCAGAAAGACGTGTTGAGAAACCTTCACCACTTGCTTGAACTTGATTTAGATTAAGTCCAATATTAGTGTCGCCATTATTATAATTGAGATTTGAAATTCCAATTCTATCAGCATCATTAATTTGGAGAGTTGAAAGATCGAGTTCAAATGACTCATTATCTACTGAAAAGATAAGCGTTCCACCGTAATTTTCTACTTCGAGTGTTGGATTGATAAATTCTCCAAAACCTTCAATTGCAATCTCCTTACTTGTTCCCGTTCCTTTAGGGCTTGTGTAGTTTGCATTTAATTGATTGATCTTTCCAATTGGAAAAGCTGGTTTTTCGTTAAGCTCATTGGCGTGGGCCGTGGAAATATTTGTGAACATTAGGCAATACGATGCCGCAATCATTTGACATGACTTCTTCAACATAAACAACTCCGTTTGATTGTGTGTGGTTACAAACAAAATCGGGTTAAAGTCATCCTTTACGTAGGTTTTGTGCTGATCTGATAAAAAAGGGTAAATAATGCCGCTTTAGCGGGGTGTAAGTGTCTAAATTTAGGTTGGTGAACGTAATAGCTGTTGGGTTTGATAGACTATTCAAGAGTCGGCTTTTTGTGCTAAAGTGCGCTAAATGTTCAAGAAAATTGCGTTACTATTTATCATCTCACTATTTGTCGTAGCAGGTTATGTGCTATCGCGTGTGCCTGTCCTTAATATTAATAAGCTGGCCCAAGGCTATGTGAAGACCTCTGTAAAAGATGAAATTGCTTCGTATTTGGTAACAACTAAGAGACCTCGAAATTGGGCCTATCTAAATGCTATGCCTAAGCATGTTTACTACGCCTTCATCGTTAGTGAGGACTGGTCATTCTACGATCATCAAGGAGTGGACTTTAGACAAATTTATCACGCCGTGAAAGATCACTTAAATGGAGAAAAGTTAAGGGGTGCCAGTACTATCTCGCAACAACTAGCTAAGAATCTTTATACAAAAAGTGAAAGAAGCCTTGAGCGTAAAGTCTTCGAACTTTTTACGACGATGTACTTAGAAGAGAAGTTAACAAAGGACAGAATCCTTGAAACTTACTTAAATATCATTGAATTTGGGAAAGGACTCTATGGTATTAAGAATGCTAGTTGGTATTATTTTAAGAAGCGTCCAGCTGACCTAAATCCAAAAGAATCTGCTTTCCTAGCTATGTTACTGCCTAATCCAAAGGTTTACTCACAATCATTTCGAGATAAAAAATTAACAGAATATGCATCCACAACTGTTAATTCTATTTTAAAAAAGATGAAGGTAACTAAGGCCATAACGGAAGAAGAAATGTTGTCCTTTCAAAAAGAGCACCTTTCTTTTGAAGAAGTAAAAAGAAGTGAAGGTGGAAGTAAGCTAATACTAGAAGAGGAATTCTTTGAACTTTAAAAATGTCTTAGAACAAGTATATTCAAATACAAAATTGTCTCCAGCAAAAGAGCGCAGAGAACTTCTTGTTGAACAAATGTTTGCTAATGAAGCTTCTGGTCTTGATTGTCTTAAATGCACAGGACGCTGCTGTACATATGAAGCAAATTCAATGCAAATGACTTCGATAGAAGCGCTTGAAGCAATAGCAATTCTTGAAGAAAAGGATCTCTTAAACGATGAAACTAAGAAAAGGTTAGAAGATTGTATTTCTGAATTTCGTCTTGATAAGTATATTCAAATCGGTCCAGGTGAATACTTTAGAAAGTCCTACACGTGTCCTTTTTATTTCTATCCAAATTTTGGCTGTGGACTTGGTGTCGATCATAAACCTTATGGTTGTATTGCCTTTAATCCATGTGAGGCGAATCAAGAAGATGGTGGAAATTGTCAAAGTGATTTAGATATTCAAGAAAAGCGAAATCTTCAATTTGAAAAAATAGAAGATCTCGCAGACAAATATTTATATGATCAATATAAAGTTTCTCTATTAAAAGAACCGATCCCAATTAAACTACTCGAAATTTGGAAGAAGGTTTATTCCGAAAAATTATAACGTAATCCCATTACCATTGTTGTAACAGTAAAGTCGGTATCGTAGATAAAGTTTACATTAGAACCTGAGCTATAGTGATAACCACCATATATATAAAAGCGTTTGCTCATTGGAATTTCAATATCCATTCCTAAAGTCCAAAGTAAGTAAGAGTCATCTTCTAAAACATCACTATTACTATATTCGCGATTAACGTACTTGAATCCAAATAGAGGCTGAAACCACCAGAGCTTAAAGGCCGTAGTTGCCATTAAACCGCTTTCTTTCAAGTCTGTTTTGATTGTGCTTGATTCTAATTCATATGTCGCTTCGTCATAAGTGTTTTGATAGTAAGAAATTTTTGTTAACAGCCAATTCGTTTCTTCTGAAATTCCAATATGAAAGCCCGTACCATCTGTTTTATACGGACCAAGACTGACATTAGGAGAAAATAGGTTATCGATAGTTGTCTTTTCTTCATAAGTCGGCATTTGCGCACCAGCAACAATTCCATACTTTGCAGCACATGAAGTTAGAAAAAATAAAATTAAAATCGGAAATAAAACCTTCATACCTCTCCCTTAAATAAATAATAAATTCATTGTTAAGTATTATTAAAATTTATTTAAGAGAGAAAAAAGTTCTTTATATGTTGTTTAAGATAAGCTCTGATAGCGGTTTTGGAAGAATATTGTTAGGAACTTTCATGATAATGTGGCCGCCTTCTTTGTTTTGAAATTTACCAAAGCTATCATCAAAACGAAACTCTGCATTCTCAAATGTACGCACATTGATTTCATTACCATTGACGTGATCTACGAATGAAGATTCAAACTTAAGTTTCTCTAAAGACAACTCTTCATTCAAGATAAAGAACCAGTGATAGATTTCTGCCTTTGGAGCATCGTCAGCTAATCCCAACTTTTTTACTTCAATAACAGATACATTTTCATTCATAAAATAAAATAATGTTTCAAATTTTTTTTCCATAAAAATATTTTACTTTGCTAAAAGACGAAGAGTAAAGAAATTGGCAGGGATATTTGGTTAAGAATCAGATTAGGAAATTTATACGGTCAGATGAAGTCTTTGGGAATGTTCAAAAAGAAATATAAGAATGAATTGCTATAAAAAAGAAAGAAGAAGTGAATAAAAGTATACTGAAACACATCATCTAACCGATATAAATCCTAAATCTGTAACTATAATATCAGCAATGTAGATGATGTCAAATAAAAGTTTGACTAATAAAACTTTTAAGGCTTGATTTAATTTAAATTATTGAAATAAGGGAGGTGAGCAGGGCGTTGGCCCTACTCACTAAGGTTATTTATGGTTAGGCAGCTTTATCACCACCGACGAGGTCGATAACTAATTTGACGATATCATCGAGATTATCTGCTTGGCCTTTTAGATTTGCGGCCGAGCGAGATGCTTCTTGTGCAGAGTTATTATTTTGAATTGTTGTTTCATCGATGAGTCTGATTGCATTTGTAATTTCATTTACACCTTGTGTTTGTTCGTTACATGCACTTGCGATCTCAGTAATTTTTCCATTTACGTTCTGTACATTGAAAACGATTTTATCGAGAACTTCTTTACACTGGCCGGCCTTCTGTCTTCCAGCATCAACAGTTTTTGAACTGCTTTGAATAACTTCATTTACCATTGCAGTTGTGCCTGAAACAATTGCTTCGACATTCTTGATTGATTCATCAATTAATACTTTGATTTCATCAGATGCAGCTCCAGACATTGATGCAAGAGATCCGATCTCTTCTGCAACAACAGCAAAACCTTTTCCACTTTCACCTGATCTAGCAGCTTCAACAGAAGCATTGAAAGAAAGAAGTTTCGTTTGAAAAACAATGTCATTAATAACTTTAGTCTTATCTTCAATTTCTTTAATGATATTTAAGATCTCTTGAACTTGGTTATTACTACTTTCCATTTTCTTCATTGCATCTGTGTTGCTATTTGAAATATTCTCTATAGCGTAAAGCATTTCATCGATAGTGCGTTTACCGTTTTGTACTTCGTACTCAGACTGCTCACCTGACTTTTTAGAGTCCTCAGCGAATTCAGTATTTCTTCGTATCATTGAAGATATTTCATCAACTGAAGCAACTGTTTCTTGAAGAGACGCAGCCTGTTCATTAGTTGCAGCAGATAATTGAGTTGATGTGTTATATGTTACTTTGGAACCGTTAGCGACTTGTAGTGAAGTTTCTTTAAGTTGATTTGCCATTGTTAGGAGAGGATTTGATACACTTGTTTTTAAAACGAAAGCAAATAATGCACCAATAACAATAAGACCGATAAAACCGAACATTGCTTGGTTTAGAAAGACGCTGAAAATATAATCATTAACGTCGTCAACATAGATACCTGTACCAAGTACCCATCCCCATGGCTTGAATAACTCAACGTAAGAGTACTTCTCAACAAATACATTACTATCAGCTTTACTATTCCAGATGTAGTTAACAAAACCTTTGTCCTGTTTTTTTACAAGAGCAACAACGTCATTAAAGAGAGGTTTTCCTGCCTTGTCGACAAATGTCTTAACACTTTTTCCTCTAAGGCCATCACTTGGGTGAACGATCATTCTTGGCTCAAGGTCATTGATCCAAACATAGTCATCCATATCACGTCCATAGCGAATACTTGCAATGTAATGTTTTGTGATCTCTTTAGCTTCCTTTAATGTATACTCACCAGCTTCCACTTTTTCGTTCATCGACTCAAGGAAGTGATAAGCGGTTTTAGTCACATCCTCAATTTGATTTTTCTTTTCCTGTAATAGCGCAGACTTTGTTGAGCTATAAGAGTAGGCAATAAAGATTGAAGTGAAGATAACAAATGGTATGAGGGCCATCAGAATTATCTTCGTGTTTAAACTTAGACTTTTCACTAACGCTTTCATAATTCTCCTGAGTTTCTATACAATTTCTAAAGATTCTTGCTATAACTTCGGTAAAAGAAATGTATTTGTTAGTGATGTTAATCAGTTTTTAGGCTCGTTTCGCTAACAATTTTGTAAGTTTGAAACGAAATTTGTTACAATTTATCTAAGCAAAACTAATCTTGATGAGAAAATAAATGAAGTTACTTTCAACTAAAATATTTCCTCTCATAGGCCTTGTTGTCTCTGGGATCTATCTTCTAAATCCGACCGCTGGAATTATCGAATTAATTCCAGATAATATTCCCTATATTGGTAACCTCGATGAAGCGGGTGCCGTGATTCTGTTTCTATCTTGTTTAAAGATACTTCGCGCCAAAAAAGAAAGAGAGTAATTTTCTTAGTTTCCTAATCAGCAAAATCAAAGGTAAAATTATAATGTGAACATCTTTGTAATTAGACAAAGATCTTTACACTTTTGTACCTAAAATTGATCAAAAAATGACACTTGATTAATTTATAGGCAGATAATGGAGATGTATCTAATCGAAATCTTGTGACTACTGGTGGCATGATTGTTGCAGTAATTTCAGTATGTTTAAGAGTTAATCTCTAATTAATATATAGGAGCAAATTATGAAAATTGTTAAAGGTTTATTCATCTCTTCACTCGTTATGGTTTCAACTGCTTACGCGGCAACAACTGGAACTCTTGTTTTAAAAGGGCAAGTTCCTGCACTATTGTCAATTAGTGTTACACCAGAGGCCGTTGCATCTGCTCTTCCTCTAGACACTACTCAAGTGGACTCTAAAGTTGCTACTGTAAATGAGGTTTCAAACTCAAATAGTGGTTATACTGTTTCTTTTAGTTCAGCAAACCAAGGAAAGCTAGTTCACAATTCAGTTACTTCATCGTCAATCGACTATGCATTAAGCTATGACGGAAATGCTGTTGATTTATCAACTACTGATGTATTCACATTCTCATCTGCGGCAAGTGTGAATGTCGATAAGGATTTAGCAATTTCTTATACTGGTGTCGATCACCAAAACCTTATTCAAGGTGAATACGCTGATACGGTTACTTTAACGATTGCAGCTAATTAATACTTAAGTTTTTTAGTCAGATATCCGATAGGCAGAGTGATGAAATACTGTACTCTGCCTTTTTTATTTGTCACCTCCCTTCTTTCACTCAGTGTTTACGGGAGTGAGGCCAAAGAATTACACTTGAGAGGAAGAGTTCCAGCGTCTGTTGTAGTCGTTGATGAGGTCGGTACTAAAGAGCCAAATGATGCTATTAAGTCTAATCTTGATAAGAATTCTTATGATGTTAAAAAGTCTGAGAAGAATGGCCATCCAATGATTGAAATTTCCTTTCATTAATTCATCTTCAATTAAAATTTGTGTATAATAAATAGGGTCTAAGCTGTCATGGAGGAAGCTTGAAGTTACTTATTTTATTAGCACTTTTCCCACTTTTAATGTCTTTTACTTTCAGGCCTACTAGTCAAACAATTGATCTAAGCAATGGGCAAAAGGCTACTCAATTTCAAATCGAAAATACGTCATCTGAAATGATTCCTGTAACGGTAAATGTCTTTGAACGAATACAAAAAGAAGACGGAAGCGAGTCCCTTCCTAAGACAAATGATGTGAGTGTTTTCCCTCCTCAACTTATAATCTCGCCAGGGGATCGAAAAACTATTCGTGTGGATTGGAAGGGAGATACGAATATCTCTTCTGAAAAAGTTTATCGAATTGTTGCTGAGCAAGTCCCTTTAAAGCGTGGAAGTACTAATAATAAGAATCGTGGTGGTATTAAGATGCTGCTCAAGTATATGAATGTTCTATATGTAACGAAGAAGGAATTTAAACCTAAACTTGAAGCGAGTCATTATAATGTTGGAAAAAAGATTCGAGTTTATATTGCTAATAAGGGAAATTCTCATCAATACCTAAAGAACGTAAGGTTTGAATTTGTAAAAGGTGATCAGAAGTTATCGATCCCAGCTAAAGAGCTCTCAAAGCTTAATGGACAAAATATTTTGGCCAATACGACACGATACTTTGAATTTAATAATACAATTAACCTAAAAAATGGATATGAGTTAAGAGCGTCTTTTGATAAGTAATTATAGACCAATTCTATTTGTTGCATTCCTGTCTCAATTGAGTCCTTTAACTGCTTATGCTCAGTCTGAAACTGAGCTATTTCGTAGTGTCTTTGGTGAAGTTAATTATGAAGCACAATTAGAACTTATTCTTCATGGGAAATCTCTTGGGGATATTCCAGTAAAACTTCAAGGAAGCCAGTTAAAGTATATTGATAGTGTCATACTAAATGAAAAGATTAGAGGCATCGTTAAGGATGAAAAATATAAATTAGTCGACACTTCTAAGAAGTGGGTTGCTACTTCAACAATTCCTTATACTCTAAGTTATGATTCTAAGGCATTACAGGTGGTATTAGATATACCTGTAGAGAGTCTAAAATCTGTTTTCTATTCGTTAGAAGAAAACCCAAAAATTAAATACGCTGGTCAAACTATTGAGGCTGCCCCATTTGCTGGTTCGATTAATTATCTTCTTGATAAGAACTTCGGTGATTCGTATCTTGGTGGTGATTCTCTAACTTTGAATATTAACTCCTTCTTAAATATAAAAACCTATGTTTTGCAGTTGAATGGATTCTATGTTGATGATGAAGATAGTAGCGATCCTTATTGGACGCGAAGAGACTTTAGTTTAACAAAGGATTTTGAATCCTCACGCCTTCGAACGAGGTTAGGGGATACTACAACGGGCCGCTTAGGCTTTATGCAATCAAAAGCAATAGGTGGTTTTAATTTAAGGAAACAGTTTTCAATTAATCCTTATGAGACACCTTATACGCAAGGTGAGAAAGAGTTTCAAATTGTTAGACGATCTAATGTTAGTACTTATGTTAACGGGACTCTTGTAAAAAAAGAAATCCTACCTGCTGGTAATTATCGTTTATCAAATCTTCCACTTGTTAATGGCATTAATAATGTACGTGTAGAAATTGATGATGGAAGTGGTGTTAAGCAGTTATTAGAATTTAATATCCCAACATCACTATCGATTTTAAAAAGAGGTGAGTTTGATTATTCGTTAAGTGTGGGAAGAAAGTCTGATGATTCTGGAAAAACCCGCAGTTATGTCGATAATAATGAGTTTTATAGTGGCCTTGTTCAATATGGTTTTACTGACCTATTTTCAACAGGTGCCTATTATCAAAAAGATGACAAATTTCAATTAACTGGTCTTTATAATGGTATTGCTACAGAGTTTGGAAACTTCTTTCTGGGGAATGCTTATTCTGATTATAAGAATTTTAATATAAGTGGCTATGCAACTTCTTTGACTTGGCAATTTCAGGATATCGCAGGATACTTGCTTGAAAACCTATCATTTACAGCGCGCTATGAAGTTTTCGGTGGAGACTTTAGGGCTACGGCCGACTATAATGGGCCTTCGATTAAAAATAATTATCAACTTAATTTATCATTTCCTATTTTCTCTCATAGCTCGATAAATCTAGGGGCCGGCCATGAAGAATATCGTGACTCTGGAAATGGTTCTCGAAATTTCATCCGTACCTCGTTGAATATTAATCCAATTAATAACCTAAATATAAATCTTTATGCTGCTAGCACAAAAGATTTAAATAATCCGACTGATCACTCTGTTTCTGCTTTTTTAACATGGTCTTTTCCTTCTCATAATAGCTATGTTTCAATGTTTAGAGATTTTGAAAATAAATCAAGTCGAATGTCTTACACAAAAGATAATAGTAATGAGCTATATAAGCCGAGATATACAGTTTCCGCAGATGACGATGAAGTTAATAGTCGCTTAAATTTAAGTGCTAGTATGCCAACGCCTATGGCCGATTACTTTTTCAAGGCATCTTATGCTCATGAAAAGAATGGTGAAGATTATAATCAGATAGGATTCGGGATATCGACGACTTCATTATTCGCGTATGATAATGGCCTTGCTTACGCTCAATCTCGTTCTAATACTAATAGTTTTGCCCTCTTTAAAACTAAAGAATCTTTAAAAGATCAAAAGCTTATTATTAAATCAACATCAGTTCATGCAGACACTCAAACTCCGCTCTTTGGGGAGCTTGCAATAACTGATATGGTTCCATATCAATACCGTGAAGTACAACTAGACCCAACTGCTCTCGATTATGGAACAACACTGGAGAAAGAAAAGTTTGTTCTCTATCCGACTTATCAATCAGGACATCTTATCAATATTAGTGACAATGGCCTTCTAAGTCTTAAGGGGAAAATTACACGTAATGGAAGACCGGTTTCACTGGAGATCTGTCAGTTAGGGGAGAAGGTCTTCTTCACTGATCGAGAAGGTTACTTCTTTGTGGATGGTGTTGATAATGAAACAAGTTTACTTAAAATAAGTGGTAAGGAAGTTAAAAATATTTCGATAAATCAAGAATCCCGTGGGATCATTGATATTGGTACGATTGAGATAGAGGGGAATTAATATGACATTGTTTAAAGCTTTAGTAGCTACATTCTGTGTCTCATCTGTTTTAGCGGCAAAATGCGACTTAAATGTTAGCGTAAATAATTTTGTTGGGACAATATCTTCAAGCGTTCAAGCTGTTTCCCACCCTATTACAATTTCACGTTCTAGAAACGCAGCTCAATGTGAAGTCATTAGGGCCTTCTATAGTACTGGTGGAGCTGGGAACTATAATCGTATGGCATCGACTTCTAATAATTCGATTCCTTATAACTTATATAGTGACAGTAATATGGCTACAGTTCTTAAAGATGTGTCGGATGCAACTCAAGCTGGTGAGTATAGTGTGATTAATTTACCAGTGAGATACAACTCTTATCAGTCGAATTTTTATATTAAGCAGGTTGATCTCGATACTGTCTTTTCAAGTGGCTCTGGTTACTTTGGCGATAATATTCAAATTAGTTTCTATAGTATTAAAAACAACGGCCAGCTTGAGTATGAAACGACTGCGTATTTTTATCTGCAGTTAGTTGTTCCAAGATATGCTGAGCTAAGCTTAGTTCCTTTGGGTTCTCCTCATGACCCTAACTCTACTCAATATATAATGAATTTTGGAAATTTAACGAGTCAGGATGTAAAGAGTGCAACTCTGAATGTGAAGGGTAATGTAGGCTTCGGTGTTTATATGACTTCACAGAATGGCTCTTTGTTAAAGAATGCAGCAAGTAGTGTTCCTTATCAAGTTAAGGTGGGACCAAACAATTACGCATCTCTTTCAAATGCTGGACAAGAGACCTTCATGTTTCAGCGTAATAATGCCACTTCAATCAATGCTGAGAGCTATCCTATCTATGTGAAATTAGGGAATGTTCCAACAAATGCATCGACTGGTGATTATGAGGATGTCATTACAGTCACAGTTAAAGCTTGGTAAAAATATTACTTAAGTAAATTGCTCAAGTTGTCGATAAGAACTCCATGAATATAAAAGACCTAAAGTACGGTGTTGCCGTACTCGCAATTGGTGCGACTACTTTTTACTTTACTGAAAACTATATTGCAGACTCTAGGCAAGCTAAACGAACCATCGCTAGTGAAGCTGTTGCCAACAACTGTCTTGATGCTGTTGGATCATTCTTAGGACCTAAGAAAATTGAGCCATTTGCAAAGGTTAATCTTGTGCTAAAAGAAAATGCACGCAAGGTTAATGGTAAGATTGTAGGCTATACTCGAAGTGGTTTTGAAATTAGAGGTTACGGTAACCATCAGTTAGTTTCTTATAATGAGATCTCAACAATTAATGGCAAAGAACTAAGCTCGGTTGAAATTTATCGTTTACTTCTAGCTGCTGAAATTGGAAAAACAAATTCTGATCAAATCCAGGTGCGTGTCCTGAATAATATTGAGTTTGAAGATATAAAAGGTCATAACTTCAAAACAGATGGGGTAACAATTAGTTTTCAAGATCAGCAAGGTGTAAAATATAAGATTCCACTTGATGAGATTTATCACTTCTCTGCTATCGATCCAGTTGATGTTGCAAGAAAAGAAGTACAAACATTTGAAGGTGAGTTTGTATCGGTTCGTTTGACTAATGGTGACGTTGAAGATGGTGTAATTGTTCTATCTGCTGATAGGAAATTTGCAGAACTTACAAGCGTTCATGACGAAACTGAAGTCGTGCAAATCCCTCTTGATGAGATTGAATTAGTCATACAGTAATGACTCTATAGAATAAATTTAAAAACGAGATAAGGTGTTATATTAAACACAATCACAAGTAACTTGAAGTTCGCTAGGTATTTAAAATACATCTTAGGGAACTTCTTTTCTTTAATTCCAAACATACTAGCGTGAATCTCAATTACTTGTTTTTTGAATATGAGAATCATTACTGTTGAAAGTAATAAAAAACCCATATTTATAACTGCACAATAACCTAAGAAAGATGTCATCAATTCTGTCTTCATTTAATCTCCATTAGTCCTTACTTGGTAAGTTTTCGGCAAAGCCTCTAAACGCATAGGCTAAGATATCACGATCAACTGGTGTTTTAGGGAATGGGTATTTCTTATTCATACTTTCAGTGTTCTTCTTAGATGAAAAGGCCGAGACTAGATCAATGATCTTGTCTACACCGTCTCTTTTTCTAATTGTGTATTCTAAGTCATTACGATCTGATTTCTTTATTATACCATTCCAGGCAAGGTATTTATTTCTAATATCATAGACAGAGAAGTTAATATCCATACTTCTTCTTGTCGTCGTTGTTAAATTACGATCGCCGGTTTCTTTTCCTTCTGCGTTTGTTATAGCCGATTCTGTTCTATCATTTTCAATTATGTCACTTTCAATTCTGGCAAAGACAAGGTAGCGACGTTTCGTTATATTTTGTCCTAATATCGTAAGGGATTTCTCACTGAGAATTCCATCTTCTTCAATTTCACGTAGTATCTCACGATAGAGTCCTCGACCAATTTTTTTGATCAGTGGTGATGCATTATCAACGAGTAAGTCTCTTCTTTTTTCTTGTAATTCGACACGAAATTGATTTGCTGTACTTATTTGCTTCTTATAATCCCAGTTCTCTCCAGTATGGACTATCCCTGCAATTGTTAATCGTTCTGCTTGAACATTTGTATATGTGAAATCGGCCGTCTTTCTTAGGCCATGTACTTTTGTTGCACATGAAGTAATTAGTAGGGTGCTTAAAAGCACGATAAACTTTAACATCTATTTCTCCAGTCTCTAGTTAAGCTAAAACCATTTTATTAGAGCAGGACCCACTTAACAATAGGTTAGATTTTACGTAGTTATCATTATGAAAAATTAAGATGAAATTAAATGTATGAACCTGTTTTGATGCTATTATGAAGATGGTAGGAATCCTTCGGGAGGACTGCTCAGCTCGCAGCTTCTGTCTGTGGGCAAGAAAAGAGGTCCTCGCATTTGGCGAGGGCCTTTTTTTGTAAGGTCTTAAATCTGAGCAAAGAGGTCAACTTGATTTCCATTTGGGTCTCTAACTGAAGCGTATCTTTGTCCCCAAAAAGCATCCCATGGTGATTTTTCGATTTCAAAACCAGCGTCGACGATACGTTGGAATAGCTTATCTACTTCACTAGGAGTTGTTTGTTGAAAACATAGAGTGATTCCAGAATTTATAGGCTCTTTCCAATCGTTATTAATCTCTTTAAGCAAATCGAATGAATCGAGCATGATTCGTAGTCCATTTTCTTGCGTGGCCTCATAATGGCCCTTTCCATATTCTTCAAAATCAAAGTTTAATAAGTTGTAAAATTGAATAGTTTTTTCAATATTCTTACAAGCAATCCCAATCGCGCTTACACTCATAGTGACTCCTTATTCTTAGATTTAGTTTTTGTTGTCTTGTTTTAACCACAGCTTAAATTGACATGATTTGCCCTGTGGCTTTTATTAAAGATACATTTTTTATCGGGACTGAACAATATCATAGGAGGATATGTGAAAAAGTTAACAAAAATGGCAGTTGCTCTGGCCGTACTTTCTACGGTTGCAACGTCTGTTTCTGCTTCATCGAGAGTAATTCGTGACAACCGTTTAAAAGATTTAGGAATTTCACCTGTCTTAGGACGAGGCTACTCGATAGCGACCAATACTTATCAAAGTACATGTTTGGGTAAAATTGAAACGACTCAGCCATCTTATGATTTAAAATATCGATATATTGAAATTGAACAAGATTGGGAGACTCAGTATAGACGTTCTTTTGAAACAAAGAATACATTTAAATTTCTATTCTTAAAAAATAATGTAAATGTTTTTTCAGAAGTAGAGGGTAATACAACATATCACTATCACTATATCTTTGCCGATATTGACGTTGATAGTTACTATCATTCACTTTCAGAAGGAAATAGTGATTTAAGTGAGAGTGCCGCAAGTCTTTTAACTAAAGGGGACGTTGTTGGTTTCTTTGATTCTTGTGGTCCCTATTATGTACGCTCAATCGGTCGTCACTCGAGCTTCCTAGGTTTACTACGTTATCGAACAACATCAGTTGAAAGAGATGTGAATTTTGAACTCGAACTTAAGTCGAAGATGCGTGGTTTCTTCTCAGGTGGTTCAACTGATACAACAATTTCAACAGAGTTTAGAACGGAAACACAGACCAAGAGACTAGAGATTAATATCTGGGCATACGGACTTGGTAAAGGTGAACTTGCAGATATTATTCCAACAGACATTGATAGCTTTAAAGACTCAGTACGTGATGTTGTAAAAACGATGCAAGATCCAAATGCTGGCCGTATTACAACAATGGAAGTCGCTCCTTGGATTGAAAATACTCAATTCCAAGATCTTTTAGAGTTAGAAGATGAAGAAGAAAAATTACTATTTGAAAAGAAAAAGAATCTAGAGGCCAATGCTGAAATTATAAGCGAGCTTGATCGAATTGATAGAGCACAAGTGGATCAATATTTTAAGGCAAGTAATTGTCGCCGAATTCTTGAAGATGAATATCTTAATATTGATGATGACTTTGGTGGAGGATATGAACCCGAAAATACATTCTTCTCTAACTTATCTCAACCAAATAGTCAGAGCTCTGAGATTTCATTGGAAGCATTCGATGCTGTTCTTTCTACTGAAAAGGTCGAAGAATATCTGATCGCAAATTATATATTTAATTATGGACAGCCTGAACCAACTCCTGAACCCGAAACAGGTGCGCTAGCTTGTATTAAATCGATTCATGAACAAGGTATTGATCAGGTACATTTTAGAAATATTCCTGCGTGTGTCGATGCCAGATTAACGGGGGTGCCAGTGTCTCCTCTTTTAGATAACTATTGTATGCCAGAGTTGGCAAGAGTCATTATTCCTGATGATGCATAATTTATGAAAAATATAGCTTATATACTTTTAATAATTTTCCTAGGTGGGGCCAAAGCAGTGGCCCTGCCTCTACAAAACACAATTAATGAAGAGAATTTTCATTCTTCTTTGTATATTGATGACCCACGCGTTACACAGCTAAATGGACATCTGAAATTATTAGATGGTTTCTCAAGGAAATTGTTTAAACAATCAAATACGTGTTTCGATCTACAGGACTTCAAAGGGACACAACAATCTAATATTCAGTTAGATTTTCATCAGAAGGTTATTGGTACAAATCTCTATAACCCTTTCTTTAGTAAGTACTATAATAATGTCTACAGTAGTCATGTTGATAAAATTCTTAGGGCCCAAGATCAAAAGATTACAAATACAATACAGATTGCAATACATAAAACAACATATGCACGAGAGCGAGATACTGAGTATGTTGATATTAATTCACGTTATAATCAACTGATAACAAATGGTGATTTTTTTAAATTTAGTGAATTATGTGGAAGTGGTTATGTGAACTCTTTTAATAAATACGCAGGAGCATGGTTTACTATTGTATTTAATCGAAGTGCAGATAGTGATGATTCTGTTTTCACAAATCTCCTTGAAGCTTATATTCGTTTATTTGATTCAACTGCAGAACCAAAGATAAGGGCACAATTAAATAGAGAACTTGCTAATCGTGCAGCGGTTCTTTATGCCGAATTTAGAGGAGTGAATCCTTTAACTATACCTATTCAAAATCTTAGAGATATAGCGGAATTTAGATCCTTAATTACAAGAATTAAGTCTGCCATGCTAGCGTCAGATGCTGGCCTTTATATGGCCTTGGAATATACTCCTTGGGGTTATAATGATGTTTTTCAAAAATCTTTTTATGACTTTCTTGTTCGAAATAGTAAGGAACCGATTCCTTCTGAACCAAATAGAGCTCAGTGGTTTAACTTTTATCAAAACATGGAAATAGCAAGACTAATGAGTGACGCTATTGCTTATGAATCAGATATCGTTGGGCGATTTGAAGTCTGTCGTAATCAAATGTTAAGGGACTGGCCACTACGTGGAAATGAGAAAAAGTTATTCGTTAATCATCTTGATACAGATGGTGCAGGAATTGCTCTGGCCACGATCTATCAAGTTTTAACTGAAGAAGCACTAAAGAGCTTACAAGACAAGTTGGCCAACTTACAAAGTGGAGAAGAGAACTCTGTTTTACTTTGTAACAAAAGATTGAATGGACAAACTTTTCTTTTGAATCATTACCGCGAGTTAGTTGAGTGTAAATGGTTTGATGAGTTTACTAAGTCGCCATCTTTAATTTTAGATGCTCTTTGTCCACTGACACCAAAGTAACTCTATAAAAAGATTAATATTGACATTAATTCTACAACGTTCTATTTTGCCGCATCACCATCAATATCTAAATATCAAGGAGGCCAGTATGAAAAATAATTCATTGAAAAACTGTTGGGCGACCTTGAATCTATCTCTGCGAGTCAGACAAAAATAGATTTCAATTATGCCCTTTAAATGATCAAATTCTACAAAGGGTAAATAAATGAATTTAAATAAAAATGACGTGTGTTCATTTGCACAGGCACAATTAAATACTTTTAATCTTAGTGAATTAAAAATAGCTAAGGAATTAGCACTTAGAAGTATTAGTGTTGAAATCGAAGAGGAATTTGAAGAGCTGAATTCTATCGAGGTAATGCAAGCAAGGCATTCTCACTTTTGTGTATCGGGAGTTCTTGTTGAAGATTACGCTGAAAGAATCATAGAACTAGAAAGTGATAAGAAACTAGTCTACGGGATTCGCCACATGGGTGGAAATATCGATATTCCGTTTATTCAACTTCTTGCCAACTTTAGCTTAACGACTAAGGAGGCATTAGAATTATACGAAAGTGTAAAACCTCAGTTTAATAAGTTTAACCCTCTTTATATCTGTTTCCACTCATCGGTGAAATTAGAAGATGTTGATATGATTGCTGCAACTCACATGGTCACTTCTTCTCGAGAGATTAAAAAACTTAACGCTTGGCCTTATGAAGAAAAGTTAAGCTTTAAGATCATTAGAGATGACTCTTATCACGCTTGGTATAAGAAGGGGTATGAGGATTTTAATCGTGAGGTTCCCGAGCTCTCTAAAAGAGTAGTGGCAAATTCTCATGAATCGATGGAAGGCTCAATGGAGCAAGGACTTTTACAACTTGTTTTCTTAGGTGGACAACAAATTGGTCTAATCGCTGCTGAACGTTCTGCGTTTCTAGGCCATGATGGTATCTATTTTCATGAGATTTTCATCGATAAGAATTGGAAAGGTAAGGGACTAGCTAAAGCAATTCAGAGAAAATTTGTTGCTGAAAATACTAATGAGACAGATTTTGTTTGGGGAACAATTGATCACTCAAATCTAAGCTCTTATAAAACTGCTTTATCTAATGGCCGCAAACCTGTGCGCTATGAGAATTTTGTCTGTATAAATTAATTTTAAGAATCAATATCTGAAAGATGGCCCTCTTCGTTTATTTAAGAGGGCCCATATTTTATTGATTGTGACTTGTTGGAGGGACACTATCAATGGCATTATTTTCTGGTGGTGTTAGCTGTCCAAGAAATTCAGGAAGTTCAACACCGGCCTGTTTTGCAAGATCGTGCACAGCAGGTAGGGAATTGATTAGCCCACTAAGAAAGTTTGACGTTGCACTCTTTCCATTGTGACTATTTCCGCCACCGTCCCATACAGTAACCTTATCAATTTTAAGGTCTTGTACGGCCTTAACTTGCTGAGCAATAATTTCTGGTAATTGTTCAACCATAAGTAGTGTAGGGACAAGTCTCTTATCATCCCCAACAATTTCAACAAGCTTGTTGTAACCTTGGGCCTTGGCCTCGAGTACTTTTTGAATACCTTGTGCTTCAGCTTCATATTTCGCTAGAATTGCATCTGCTTCACCTTTTGCAATTCTTCTTTGTCTTTCTGCTTCTGCCTCTGCAGTAATTTCAACTTTTCTCTTATTAATCTCTTCTTGTGCTAGTTCTGTTTTCTCAAGCCTCGCAATCTCTTCTAGCTTCTGTGCTTCAAGAACTGCCTTTTGCGCTTGTGCCAGGGCAACTTCCCCTCGCTTGGCCGCATCTGCTTGCTTCTCTTTTAGAGTAGCATCGTATTCAGCAATACTTGCCTTCGACTCATTTTCACCTTTTACAGACTCTGCCTCTTGAATGGCAACGAAGACTCTCTGCTCTTTTAAGGCTTCTTTCTTTCCTTGTTCTGTAATGGCCCTTTGTTTTGCTTGGGCCACTTCCTGCTCTCTTAAAGCAGCGGCCTCTCCTGTAATACCTTCTGCTTCGTATTTTGCAATACGAATTCTTTTATTTCTTTCGGCTTCTTTTTGACCAGCTTCTGATTCAGCAACTTGATTAGCAACTTGAACTTCTTTTTCTTTGTTAGCATTTGCTTCACCAATGGCACCATCTTTGTCTTGTTCTGCTACTTCAACCTTTGCTTTGTTAATCGCTTCTGCTGCAGCTTTTTTACCAATTGCTTCAATATATCCTGACTCATCTGTAATATCTCGAATGTTAACGTTAATCACATCAAGACCAATTTTATTAAGCTCAAGGTTTACGTTCTTATTAACTAGGTCTAAGAACTTTTCTCTATCCTGGTTAATCTCTTCAATTGCTAGAGTTGCAATTACAAGACGCATTTGACCTAGAATAATATCCTGGGCCTGGTTTGATACTTCCGCTGTCGATAGGCCAAGAAGACGCTCAGCTGCATTCGTCATAATATTTGCAGTTGTCGAAATACCAACCGTAAATGTGGAAGGAACATTTACTCGAATATTCTTTTTAGAAAGTGCACTTCTCAAATCAATTTCAATTGTCAGTGGCTCTAGTGAAAGATATGTGTAATCTTGAAGTAGTGGAATGACAAATGAACCACCACCGTGAATACACTTGGCAGACTGGCCACTACCAACACTTCCGTAGATAACAAGAATCTGGTTTGAAGGACATCTCTTATATTGTTTTGATAAAAAGATGGCCGCAAAAAGTAGAATTAAAACAGGAACAACAATAATTCCCATAATTCCAAAAGTACTAAATAGCATGAGTAATCTCCCTTAAGTATTATGCTTTCTTAACGATTAAATTTCCTGAGTCATCAACATAGTGAACTTTGATGCTCTCAAATGCTTTGATCGCTTCACCCTTGCTACTTGCTTGTAGAATCTGTTGCTTATTTCCAATTGTGATTTCAACTTGGCCAATACCTTCACCCTTAGCAGGAATATTTGTATATGCACGGCCTGTTCTTCCAATTGCTTCTTTGATATTTACTTTTGGAATATTGTTAAATTTCTTAATTTGAAACGTGATGAATGAACTAAAGAGCATCATGACAAAACCAAAGACACCGGCCGCTATAACACCATTAACATCAGATAATTCCCACTCTTGTTTTGCTGCTAGGCCAATCCAGCCAGCGCCCATAAAGAAAGCTAGTATCGACTGTATCGAGACAAGGGTAAAAGCATCACCACCATCAGCATGTTCGATATCCATATCACCATCGAAGTCTGTGTCTCCATCACCCGTTACAAAAAGAAGAAGCATCTTTAATACAAATAAAAGTGTTCCTGCAAAGGCCATAACCGCGTAAACAGGGTTTTGAGAAAATATCTCTTTCATCTAATCTCCGAAAATAAATAATGTTCAGTTTTTAGTATATGGATAAAAATTCAAGTGGTTAGTGGGTAAAAATGTCTAGAGTGGCTCTAGTAGGGCTTTTTGAGTGTTTTTGTTCTTTATTTTAAATATAGGTTATAAGCCTAAGTCATTGAAATTATTTTTCTGTACTTAAGAGCTGCTTGAAGTAAATACGACTGACAAACAATAAAAAAACTTAATAATAATCAATTGTTTACCGAGATGTCTGCATATCAAATAGATTTAGGGAGAGTGTAATGTTAAACAGGTTTAGTTTAAAGTTTAAGGTATATAGTAGTTTTATTACGATGATCAGCTTGATAGCGCTAATATCAATTTATGCTACTTATAACTTTTCTACTTTGGCTTCAGAGTTTTTCACATATCGAGAGATGGCCATGGATTCAAACTTATCAAGTGAAGTTCAGTCCAATATGTTAATGGTTAGAATGAATGTGAAAGACTTTATCATTTCATCATCAGAAAAAGATATTAAACAATTTAACGAATACTTTGATGTGACAACTAAGAAGATGGATCAAGCATTGGTTGATATTCAAAAAACAAATCGTGCTACGATTCTTCAAGCTACAAGTCAAAATTTAAAAGAGTACCAAAATCATTTTAATGAAGTTGTAGGCCTTATGAAAGAACGAAATAGGCTTGTTACAGAAAAACTTAATATTAATGGTAAATTAATGGAAGAAAAGCTTTCTCGAATCCTTTTTACAGCTAGAAGGGACAGAGACATGGTGGCCGCATATAACGCTGGTATTGCCATGAGAAACTTACTTCTTGCAAGACTATATGTTACAAGGTTTTTTGATACAAATGATAGAGACTCTGTAAATAAAGTTGTTCACGAACTAAGAGAGTTTGAAAAAGATATCAGTGTACTAGAGAAAAACTTACAGAATTCTGAACGCCGTAAATTACTACGCCAGATTTTAACAATAGAGAAGTCTTATTCATCTGATTTTCAAAAACTAGTTACGATTATTAATAAGAGAAACAATATTATTACAGAGAAGCTAGATGTATTAGGTCCTAGAATTGCGAGTAATATAGAAGAGGTAAAGCTTGATATTAAATCAGTTCAGGATAAATTTGGACCGAGGCTTAAAGATCATCTTACTGAAGCAAAGACTGTCATTGTTATTATTTCTATTATTGCTCTGATTACAGGGATTGCCTTAGCTGTGTTCTTTGTTTCATATCTATCAAAAACAATCGCTATAATTAATGAAGGAATCCAAAATAGTTCTAAAGACTTAAATAGTGTTTCAAATTCATTAAATGATTCTGCAAATAAATTATCGAGTGCTAATCAACAGCAATCGGCTGCTCTACAAGAAACATCTTCTTCGATTCACGAAATCTCTTGTATGGTTGCCAACAATACGCAAAATGCTCAGGAAACGGCATCTCTTTCTGAAGAAAGTAAGAACTTTGCAAACGAAGGAAAGGACTCGGTAAATACTGTTAGAAATAGAATGGATGATATCCAATCAAATAATGAAGAACTTGTTAAGAATATTGAAAACAGTAACCGCGAAATTGAAGGGCTAATCGACGTCATTAATAGAATTGCAGAAAAAACAACTGTCATTAATGATATCGTTTTTCAAACGAAACTTCTTTCTTTTAATGCTTCTGTTGAAGCGGCAAGAGCTGGAGAGCATGGGGATGGATTTGCTGTCGTTGCACACGAAGTCGGTCAGCTAGCGGCCATGAGTGGTGAAGCTGCAGAAGAGATCTCTCAGCTTCTTTCTGGAAGTATCACTCAAGTTCGAAGTACAGTAGATAAATCTAAAGAGATGATTTTAAGATCTGTAGAAAAAGGAAAGATTTCTGTTGATGAAGGAGTTAAGGCTGCACAGGAATGCGAAGTTATTCTAAATGATATTTTAAATAGCTTTGATAATGTAAATCAGTCAGTAAAACAAATCTCAAGTTCTTCTACTGAGCAGTCTCAAGGAGTGAATGAGATTACTTCAGCTGTAACTCAACTGAGTCAATCAGCAAATGAAAATAGTATTGTCACTCAGGAAGCATATAATAAGGCCCAAGAAGTAAACTCATTGGCCTCTAGATTACATGAACTTTCACAATTAACAGTAAAGCTAATTGAAGGTGAAGGTAAAATTATTCCTGGAAAGATTAAGCAAGTTATTGATGAAGATATCCTTGCAGAAAGTGAAAGAGTTTCAGAGGTATTTTCTAAGTCAGAAGCAGCGTAGGAATTAATTAAAAGATATATTCACACAACTTGCTTTTAAAATTAGCAAGTTGTGTGTTTTTGGATTTACTAGAAAATTGGCTTTGCAAGCTCGCAGTCATCGTTCATATCAAACATAACAACTTCATTGCTATCTTTAAATTGAAAGATAATTGTATCTCGCTCACCAGCTTGGTTAGCATCATCGTTTCCAACAACACTATAAACAAGAACACTATTCTTAGTTTCTAAGACGGTCATATAGTCACGACTTGAATATGGAAATTTCTCATAGGCCACATCTTCAGCAAGTGAACCATTTCTTTCACCATAACGTTCTTTAAATCTTTCACTAAGAACTTTGTCTCCATTCTCGTAAAATTTGATTCGTTGACCTAGCTTAAAAAAACCATAGTTGATTTTAATTCCATAGTCTCCGTTAGAGCATTTCATTGCAAAGACTGATGATGACGATAATAAAATCGCCAGTGCTAAAAATAAATTTTTCATACCTTCTCCCTTTTTGTTTTTTCGGTTTCTAGCACTCTGGAGTAGGTCGGTGAATGGTAGTGTAATTTTTATTGGATGTCTTTTTTGTGTTGCGCGTTGGTTTTGTGGCTGAGTTTATTAAAATTTTAAAAAGAATTTTCTTATCTCTTTTCTACTCTTTAAATGATGAAAGCTTAGATGCTTATATTCTTTATCTTTCATCTTCTCGCTCAAGTTGAAAGAGTGGTTTTTCCACTTCCTGATGTTCCGATGACGAGAATTCTTTTCATAATATCAGTCTCTTATACTTTAAAGTTCTAAGCCCAAGTATCCGATAAGTTTTGTATGAAATCAGAAAACGCTAAACTTATTCGAAGTTTTATTGCTATTGCAATTTCTTTTAGTGCTGTTTGGTATGCCTCTAATGAAAGTTCTAATGTATCACGTTCAACGGCATCATTTAATCCTATCGGTAATTGCTTTCATGTTTTAAAGGGGCTATTGAAAAATTATGATGTCAAAGTAGGACGTGATGTCAGTATTCTAATGACAGATGGCCGTAATATAGAAGGTAAAATAGCTACTTACTCTCGTGGTGGATTTCAAGTTAATTCAAAAGAAGGGAACTACCTTATTAGCTATTCTGAGGTCGAAAAAATAAATAACGATGTACTGAGTGAAATAGGAATCTATAAGAAGCTTCTCGAAGATGATATTAGTAAAATACAAGGGCAACAAGCTAATATCCACTATCATAACGGTTATGACTTTTCTAATATCGTTGGTTCTGATTTTGAAATAGGTGAGAAGACGCTAAACTTTACATCAGTTAAAGATGGCAGAAGAATGACTTTTGCTTATGAGAAAATCTACGATGTCTCGATCATTAACCCTGCTAAGGAAACCAAAAAAATACGACAAGACGTAAAATTATTTGAGGGGGAATTTGTCACAGTAGAGCTAAAGACTGGTGAAAACTTTGATGGTGAAATTGCTCTATCTCCTGATGGGAGTCGTGTTGATATTTTTGACATAGATAATCCAGAGGATGTCGTCTCAATTCCGGTCACTGATATTAAAAGTATCTATCAATAAAGTTGAATAATTGAAGTGCAGAGTTGGTGACCCCGCTTTGCAGCCATTGTGGCCTCGTATGTGACTCTCACGACTTTGTCGTTGTTACAAAAGCCAATCATTCTCCACATATAAAAGAAAGCCCCCGCATGAATACGGGGGCTTTCTTTTAATGGGGTGACCGGCGTAATCTTTATAGCTTATTAATAAAATCCATTTGTACCTTAAAGGTAGAAAATTATAGATTTAACTGTCTTTTTCATTAGGCCCTTCGATAATTGTGTTGAGACATTCAACCAGTTGATGAGTAGATTCTTTTATAGATTTAGCATCTTTTAGAAGTGTTTCGAGTTGATCTATGTTTATTTTTTCATTTTCATCTTCATGCTCTTCATCTTCAGTTAAGCTTTTATCGCTTGTTTCATCAAGAAAAGATTTCTGTTCAATAAATTTTTGAACATCATTTATTGAAAATTGTGAAATATCAGTTATTTCTCTTTGGAAAATAAACTTTGGAAAATTCGATTTAGAGGAGCTTTTTGTGTAGTCAGTAGTAACGTGAACTTTTTTAAATGGACATCTATATCCAGAATAATGCAACAAAACTTTCATCCCATCATCGTCATCAGAGTCTGGTCTAAGGTCACATTGTCTAATTTCTCCAATATATATTTTATCATTCTTAAGTGTTATTAAAGATAAGTATCTAAAGCGATTTTGGTTTCTGATTAGTTTCATTAGAAAAGCGACGTCTTCTCTATCGTCCCTTTGAAAGATATAGAGAAAGGGGCTTGAGACTATTTCTTTTATTTTTGTACTGATAACAAATAATACATTAAAAAAAACCAGAACAAGATCAAGAATTTGTAGGATAACACTTAGAAGCCTAAATCCTATCTTCTTAAAAATGTTGGACTTTTTGTTTTTGGTAACACGAAATGAGTATCTTCTGTATTTTCTAAATAGCCTATCTATTGAGTTTAGGAAGCTGTCTATAATCTTAAATACAAAGTCTAATTGTTTTGAGTGTAATATTCTAATGACCAGACTATATACTAAGCTCAATAAGATCGAAAAAAAACCTATATCAATCAAGCTTCTCATAAAATTATACTGTTCAATATATGGGATATTTGGCTTAAAGGTTAGGTCAACAAAATTATTAGCAATTAAACTATATTGGGTAGGAAATAGTTGAATTATATGAGATCCACAAGCTAAATAGGTAATCCAACTGACTGTGAGTAGTAATGAAGACGCTATCATAAGAGATAGAATCATTAGCCATCCGCTAAGAGTAGGAAGACAATAGTTGTATAATTTCTTTATTGTTAGGAATGTAATAAAACCAGGTACAATAAAAAATAGAATTAATCCCATACTATTTTATAGGACTACTTTTTATCGGTTTTTTTATCGGAAGATTTCACCTTCTCTTTTTTATCTTCTTTAGTTTCCCACTTGTCTGCTATCAAAATGCTTCCTGAAGGACTAAATTTAAGACCATTGTGAAAAGATGGTTTTACTTTTTTTCTAAATAGAGATGTTAGACTTGTCATCATATTCTCCTATCAACATTAATTATAACCGCTAATACCCTTGTTGGTAACGCTGCGGCAAGTTGATCGACTAACTTATAACATAAATACAGGTGTTTACCTAAGAAGTTATCGGTAACTAATAACTTTTACTTTAGTATTTTCAGGAGAGAGTTGCGTCTTAAATGAGGCATGGTTAACTGTAGGGTGTTGATAATACATTTCTCACAGGTGTTGGCAGCTTTTTAACAAGTTAAGAAGCGTAGGAAGGTGTTTCCTCCTACGCCACTAAAATAATTTAGATGCTTGAGTCTTTAAGTCTGGAAATTGTTTCTTTTAGGTCCTTTTTCCAGCTTTTAGAGTGAACAATCCTTTCGAATTTACCTTTGTACTTTTTCATTAGTTCTGTACGGCTAAGTTTAGAGAGTTTTTTCCAGTCGTCCTTAATAATATAGAGTGCATTCCCATAAGTTACATTCTCAAAAACAACAAGGTCGTCATCAAATAATGCTCCGAAGTAGCTGCCAAATCCATTTGTACCTCTGATATATGAGTCAGGTTTAAGAGCAGCTAAGGTTTCATATCTGTCATTGACTCTGTCACCCATATAGCTTTTTGTTTTCTTATTCCCTGTAAGAAGTGACTTGAAGATTTCTTCTTTTGTTCCTGCAGGGAAGATTTCCCAGTTAAGGTATTCTTCTTTTAGGTATTCATCATCCGATGCATTTAATTCAAATACGTCACTTACCCCAACATTTTCTTGTAATACATTGATTGCACTTAATAAATATTTCTCAAAATCAAGCTCCCCAATCATGAAGTTAGCATCTATTTTGAATTTCAATATATAGGATTTTTGGTCGCCATCTTCTACATTAAGTAATCTTATTTTAATAGAATAGTTAGTAGGAGCATAGACATCCCTAGGGTATACTTCTCTATATTGAGTGATAGTATTAGTACCTTTTGAATAGTCTCCCCAGATTGGTACTTCAAAATCAAAAGCTTTAAGATACTTTGGAAGGTCTTTTCTCACTTTTACATGGCCATTTAGGTTTTTCTTTGATGCTAGACCATTGTCTATTGGTGGAGTTAAGTTTATATCACCCAGAGACTTTATTTGGTTAAGAGTTAATCCCAATTGATCGAGCTTTCCATTAAGTATCTCTGTCTCTGTTACTCTCAAGATTGCCCCAACTTCTAAGTAATTAGAGTTAAATGTTTCTATTTTTTTATTGATATGCTTTGGGATTTTTCTGTAGTTTTTAGGCATTTATATACCTCCATTTAAATTTAAGTTAATAATGAAAGGGGAGGATTACTCCCCTTTGTAATTACCTTTTCTCTTTCACTAGAAATTTGAAAAAGCGGGCATTTTTTGGGTAAACGATTCTGCCATTCTTACGAATAAACTTGCAGTAGACCCATTTGTAACCCTGTGGCGCTTTTTTGTTAGCCATAGGAACTCCTTTCGATTTAGAAAAATCGAATTAGTTTAGGGTTACCCACTTGCCTTAAATTTAAATCTGGGATATATTGAAATTCTCACAATCATTATATCTACCAAATTTGCTTGCCAAACAAGGTGGGGTTTTTGAACTTTGGCCGGGCTAATTTAGCCCCCAAGGGTTCAACTCATAATCACTAATCATCACATCAACCAAACATGAATCACCTCACTCAAGAGTTAGTTAAAATTTAATCCAGACTGAAAGCATTTTCAGACATCATCCTTGAATCCGCTTGAACAACTTACTGTCGCGGAAACGCTACTTAGACGTAAAACATCAATGTTATTCTAAGCTACTATTAATATAATCTAAATTGTGTTACATGTCAAGCTTTTGTAGTGTAGTATTAACATTTTTTCGGTTTTGTTTGACTGGCCGTGTCTGGCCGTGCTAGAATTTAAGTATGGAAGGGAATATATATAATAATTTCGGTAGTTTAATTAGAGATAGAAGAAAGAGTCTCAAAATGAATCAGTCCGAACTCGCTAAAAAATCATCAATTAATAGGGTAACTATTGCAAGAATTGAAAATGGTGAGCAAAAAATCTTCCTAGATACAACTCTTAAGCTTATAAAGGCACTTGATTTAGATTTAGTGGATGTTATCGAAAAGCTGATGAGTATCTCTCCAGAGAAAGAAATTGAAGATAAGTTTAAAAGTTCTGAGACGCAAGATTTAATGATGAAAATATTAAAACTTGAAAGAGAGAAGAAAGATAAAGCTAAGCAAGGAGGTTTGGATGCTGAGTAGCAGAAAAAGGCAGATAAAAAGAATTGCAGATAATTTATGGCGAGAAAATAACTTAACGCCAGGATTTGATATCCATGATCTTTTAGAGAGAAAGGACATTATCTTTAGAGCAGAAAATCTCGAGGATGGTGTTTCTGGCGCATTATTAGTAGATGGTGATTTGAAAATTATCACTGTAAGCAGAAGTGATGGCCCTCAGAGACAAAGATTTACGATTGCTCATGAGTTAGGTCATGAAGCCCTACATGATGGCTTCTCTGTTTCAGTATCAAGTACAGCTAAAGAATATTATAGAAATACTAAATCTTCTACAGGTGAATATGAAAAAGAAATTGAAGCTAATTTCTTCGCAGCCTGTCTGTTGATGCCTGAAGATGCGATACTGGAAGAAATTCATCACGATGAAGCTATTGATGACAATCGAATTTCTCAGCTTGCTACAATTTTCAATGTTTCACAAATGGCTATGGCCATTAGGCTATCTAGCCTAGGTTTTGTATAGAGAGAGGGCTTTTCCCTCTCTTTACGATGCTAAAAACTGTAGAGATTCTGTAGCAGACTGCTCTTGAACCCCTGATAGTCTAATATACCTGTTTGCGGTATCTAATCCTTTACATCCACAAATTTTCATAATCTTAGGAAGTGACACACCATTATTGAGTAGTTGGGTTGCAAAGCATGCTCTTAAAGAGTGAAAAGTAATTGGTCTAATGCCAATTTGTTCACAAAATTCTCTTAGTATAAATACTTGAACTCCATGTCTCCAGTCTCTCAGTTTTGGGAGTACTTCCTTACTTTTAGATGTAGATTTTAATTTTAAAAAAAATCTTTTAGTTCTGAGTTGATTGGAACATACCTCCAGTAACCTGCTTTAGTAGTTTTAATTTCATTGAGTCTCTTATTATAGCTTTTACTTATTGTTATTAGATTACTATCGAAGTCAATATTATCCCAGGTTAATGCATATAATTCACCATTTCTACATCCTGTATGAATCGCTAGTAACCAGTGTGGATACCATGGATGATTTACTTCAATTGCCTTTGATGAATGATGTGTTATTTCACTTTTATTTAAGACATAAGAAACTTTCTCTGATTTATTAACGATATGAATATTGCTTGTTGGAATATGAAAGGTATTACAAATCAAGCCTTCTGCAATTAACCATTTGTAAATACAATTTATGTTTTGCTTAATCGTTCTTTGAAACTTTGAAGACTTTCCATTCTTTTTAGCACTTTCAAATTCGGCTCCAGTTTCTTTTTCATTGACTGCGTATAATAAAATATTATTTTGAAAATTTCTAAAGATATCTTTGATAAAGAATTATCAGCGCAATTATTAAAAATAATATTGAGAAAAAATTATAACGAACTCGAGTAAAGTATAGAAAGGACGTATTATCTAGTAGACGATGATCTATATTAACTTGGCCATTTGATACTTTATGAATCCATCTTGGTATTTCAAAAAAATGATCTTCTAGTGCATGTATTTTGAAGTTAAATGGTTCTTCACTTCCCTTTAAAATAATATCCAATCTTCTATAACGAAGCTCCTGTGACACTTCTATCTTTTTAATCCTCTTGATAAAAACTTCTTGTTCATTGCTTCCGTCTGTATAGTAGACCTTCTCTTCTGTCATAATTAGTTTTTCATTTATTGCTTTCTTAAGCATGTATAAAAATAAAAGTGTGAGAACTGGTAATACAATAACAGATTGATCTATCCCATCTTCAGTTAATACCAAACTGAATGTGATGATGTTTAGAAAAAATACAAATGTTCCAAAATAGATAGTCTTTCTATTGAATATGATAGTTTTCTCATTCATGTATAAATTATGTAATAGTTCTGGTTTTACTTCAATGAATGAATAATATTCTATGTGAAATGGATTTTAGATATATTAAAAAAGAGATAGGGGTGCAGAGCTGGTGACCCCGCTTTGCTGCCATCGTGGCTTCGCGGGTGAACCTCATCGTGAAGACCTCCCACCAATTTGTCGTTTACGGCCAAAATTTTTCCAAGCGTCACATCCGGCTGTGGCAAGGAATAATGTGTAATGGAAAATGGTTGAACAATATTTCTGTGTTCTAAAAATAAAACAGAACACTTTGTTCTAAAATTTGTTGTTGTTCTAGTTTTTATCTGCAAAAATCTTCTTATGCAAAACGAGATAATAGAAAGACTTTCAAATGAATTTGCAAATGCAAGGGCAAAGAATCCATCTTATTCGCTGAGGGCTTATGCTAATAGGTTAGGCATTCAAGTTTCAGCTTTATCTGAGATATTGAATGGAAAAAGAGCCATTACAAAAAAGATGGGACAAAACATTTTGTCTGGTCTTGGAGTTAATCCTATCGAGTCGGAGAAAATATTATCAGGTTCGAAAGCTAAAGAAGAATCTAATTTATCATTGGACTATTTTAAGGCCATTTCTGATTGGTATTACTTTGCGATTCTATCTTTGGCCGAAATTCCAAATTTTAAAGCACGGCCTGAATGGATATCCAAGAGATTAAATATTTCACGGAGAGAAGCAAAGTTCGCTCTAGATAGGCTTATAAAACTTGAAATGTTAGTGGAAAACAAAGATGGAAGCTTTGAAGCATCAGGCATCCAATATAAAACACCTACAGATATCTTAAATGTTTCATTAAAGAATCATACAGTTCAAACTCTAGAACTCGCTATGAATTCCGTTCTCAATGATCCAATTGAAGAGAGGGATTTTTCAACTGTTACAATGGCCATCGACCCCTCTAAAATCGATGAAGCAAAAAAGATGATTAAGTCGTTTAGAAAGCGATTGTCTAAGAAACTCGAAACTGGAAGCAAAAAAGAAGTTTATAAATTGTCAGTTCAATTATTCCCTTTAAGTAGGAAGCGTAAGGAGATCGAAAATGAATAGAAAGATTTTATTATTATTTTTGTCTATTATCACATCAAGAGCGGTGTATGCAGGGCATGAGACAGGAAATGGTGGAGATGGAATACTGTGCACTAAGACAGATGGAAAGACCTATGTGCAATTCTATGACCTATATGAGGCTAAAGCTGTTTATGGATTAAATATTGATCTTGGTGCTGAGACATTAAGTGTTGAAAATAAAGTTGAGCTAGCAATAAATCGACTTGAAGATATAAACCCGAGCCGAAAAAAATTGTACAGAAATTGGTTTAACTCATTTTACTCTGAAACCGAATTTACTTTAGATAACTTAATTGATGTTCCAGATACTATTGATGGCCGAATACCTCCCTCTTGTTCTTTGGAGCAAGTTATTGTTCAGAGGACTCCAAGGTTTCCAGGTCAAAAAAGGTATACCATAGATAAAAAATTATGGGACTTAATGGATAATACCTCTAAGGCTTCAGCAATCTTGCACGAGCTAATTCTTCGAGAAGCTGTAAACATTTCTGGTCACACAAACTCTATTTCTGCGAGGTATTTAAACGCTCGTTTGAGTACGAATAGTTTCTCATCCCAATCACTGCGAGATTACGTTGAGTTAATTAAGTCAATTGACTTTCGTCACTTCGATGCACATGGGGTAACTTTCTCGCTCTTTTCATGGAGGAACGGAACTAGAAGAGAAAATGGTTTAACATTTTATAATGATTCCAAGTTAAAAAGTGGGTATGCAGAGTCTTACAAAGAAAATCAAAAAATAAAGATTGGGAGTAATGAGATAGACTTTCCTGCACAGACGATCTCATTTTATAAGAATTCGCAGATAAAGGAAGTGGGATACTTTTCTGTAAATAACCCATTGAAGTTTAAGTTAAATGATCTTGGTTTGGTAATACTGAATGGAGACATTTTGAGAGTTGTATTTAATGAAAATGGTAACTTAAAAAATATTGATACAGATGGTGAAGTAAATTTAAATTTATCCTCAACGAATCTAATATGTTCTGGAAAAAGAAAAATAAAGCTAGAAGTCTCTATGGGGAACGTCGTTGAATTCACTTGCTCATCTTCTTCTGACTGGGCCGGCGGGCTCTTATTTTATCAAAACAAATGGAACCCCGTTAACTCATTTAGCTTAAAGACAAACCTTGGTTTAAAAAAAATAAATTTTGGAGAAGCTAGAGATCTTGAGTTTAATGGCATTTCATTTGAAACCTTAAGCGAAGTTATTTTTCACGAGGATGAGATTGCAAAGTTAGTGATAACGGAGTCTGCTATAAATGTAGGCTTAGCAGACAGATCGTTTGAGTTTACCGGGCAAATAGAGTTCAATGATCTAGGTGATTTAATAAGTGGACGCATTGATAGCATGGAAACTGTTCTACAAGGGAAGGAAATTGTTTTGGATGGTGAAATTAAGTTTCATGATAACGGTAAAATAGCGTCAGCTATCCATGAAAACTTTGGTTCATTTAACTTCAAGATGGTGGATGGCCGAACAATCAATTGGAAACCATATTACAGGTTTTGTCTTAATGAGAATGAGAATTTTATTGAAGGTTGTTACTAGGTATGCAGAGCTGGTGACCCCGCTTTGCGGCCATCGTGGCCTCGCGGGGGACCCTCATCGTGAGGGCCACCCACGACTTTGTCGTTGCTACAAAACCCAATCATTCTCCACATATAAAAAAAAAGCCCCTTCTTTCGAAGGGGCTTTTTTTTAATGGGGTGACCGATGGGGCTCGAACCCACGACAACCAGAATCACAATCTGGCGCTCTACCAACTGAACTACGGTCACCATAAGAATGTGGAATTATTTATAAATGCTTGGGCCTTATGAGTCAACACTTAATTGCATAATGTGTAAGGTTTGTGCGAAGCGTCCTAGGAATATCTTGCATATAAATGCCCCAAGGCATTAAAATGATTAGTGAAGTTACCAAAAAACTAGGAAGGATATATGAAAAAGGTATTTCTATCACTAATGATGCTTTCACAAGCTTCAATTTTTGCTTACGGGATTGGTCAATCAACAATGCCAATGCTTAGCGGAAGCAAGCAAATCGCAACGGAACTTACTGGAATTACGTCTGATAAAGGCGGAATGGGTATGCAAGTTCGTTACACTCAAAAACTAGATGAAAAATTAATCGTAGACGGTGGGATTGGTATCTCAGGTGGTGAGCGTTCACAAAGACTATTTGTTGGTGCTGACTATGAAATCTATCCAGATTATATGCAACAACCAAGAGTTTCTGTGAAAGGGATTCTTGAGCGTTCAACTGAGTTTGACCAAGGGATCACAAAAATCTCAATGGCACCAACTGTTACTAAGGGATTCTCTTTCTGGGGTAAAGAAGCTTATCCATATGCTTCTCTACCAGTTGGACTTTCACTAAATGGTGACACTAAAACTTATGATACAACAATCAGTCTTAACACTGGTATCAACGGTCAACTTCCAATCGAAGGTTTCAAGCACCTAAACGGAACAATGGAAGTTCAAGTTGGACTTAAGGATTCATTCACAGCATTCCTTGCTGGTGTATCGTTTCCACTATAATATCTTTCAGAAATTATATATAACTAAGAAGGCGGCCTAGAGTCGCCTTTTTAATTAACAGGACTATCCAATGACAAAAATTATTCTCTCTGATTTTGATGGAACACTTACTCACCATACTGAGATGAGTAGTGAGCTTTTCGATATTTTAAAATTAGCAGATGAGAAGAAAGTTCCTTTTGTCATTGTTACTGGCCGCTCAATTTCTTGGGCACACTTTCTTATCACTCACTTTACTTCACTTCCTATTGTTATCTCAGAAGGTGGGGGAGCAATTAGTTGGCGTGATAAAGCAGGGCTTATTCAAAATGAATTTCTTGTACCTGAAAGTGAATTAGCAAAACTTGAAGCCTTTTGTATAAAGCTTAAAGAAAAATATCCTAACCTTTATTTAACAAGTGATTCACTTGGAAGAGTTGCTGATCGTGCTATAGAGTTATGTGATCTTGAAGATGATAAATTTAAAAATGAAATTTGCCATCTTATGGATGAAGAGGGAATTAACTACTCAACATCAAATGTGCACTTAAACTTTTGGTGTGGAAATCTTTCAAAGGCAAATGCAACAAAGGTTCTCTTCAACAAATTCTACCCAAATTTAAATATGGCCGAAGATGCAATCTACTTTGGCGATAGTCTTAATGACCAATCAATGTTTGATAAAGTGAAGACATCAATCGGTGTTTCAAATATTAAATCAGTACTCGATAAGCTTGCAGTTAAGCCGCATGTAATTCTTGAAGGAAGTGAGAATGCAGGGCCTAGCGGGGTTTTAAGCTACCTGAAAAATAATCTTTAGCAGCGTCTTTTATCGTCGATTCAATTTCTTCAACAGGAGTTGAAAATCTCTCTTTAATTAAAGGGATGAAGTCTTTTGGTAGAGAGGAGATATACATGCGATCTTCACCCTTGTAATGAAGCTTAAGTCCAATCGCGTGAAGGCAGTGGCGGTTATGCTCCATCTGATCATATTCTTCAGGACTCGCAAGATTGTCTTTAAAGCGTTGGAACATTTCAAATGAACCAAGATAAAGTTTATCACCAACAAGTGGTAGGCCTCTAAGCATGGCGTGAACACGAATTTGGTGCTGGCGTCCTGTTTGAGGAAAGGCCAGACCAATGACATAGTCGCCTTCTTTAAATAAAACCTTAAAGTCTGTGTAGGCGTGTTTACCTTCATGGGAATCTTCAGGGTAAGAGTCGATATAAACTCTTTTAAGTCCTTCCTCTGAAGCTCCAAGACGCTCGTCTGAAAAGAATTCGATCTCACCTTTGTAATCTTCATTTGCCTTGGCAATAAAGAAGTAGCATTTCTTTACACGATCATGGATGAATTCCTCGCCCATAAGATTTGCAATCTGAGGCTCCTTTCCAAGCATCATAACCCCTGACGTTTCGCGATCAAGTCTGTGAATCGAGTGAATGGTCTTTTCATACTTCTCTTCAAACATAACTGTTGCACAGTAGAAGAGGTGGCGGCCAGTAGGGTGGCAGGCCATATAAGGAGGCTTATTCATCACAATGAGCTCTTTGTCTTCAAAGATAATCTCTGGCCTCTCATCGAGTTCAATTAGTTCACCACGCCAGTACTCATCCTCTTGTGTCGTTCTTTCGATCTTGAAGAAGATTCTTTCTTTGTAGTGGAGAGTTGTTGAAGGTCGATGTTTTCCTGGACGGCCAATGATTTTCACATCGCCGGCCTTGATACGTTTCTTTACTTCTTGGCGTGACCAAGTCTCAAGATAGATCTGCAAATATTGATCCAGTCTCATACCATGCTGAGTTTCCTCAACATAGTATGTGACTTCATATACTTGCGTTGTAAATTTCTTATTGAGAATGGCCATAATTTCTTAGGTTCCAGCAGACTTTTACGTAAGCATAGCATTAAGATTAACGCATTGCTTACGTAAAAGTCTGCTGGAACCTTCTAGTAACGTTCTTTAATTAGATACTTTATTAGCGCAAATGATCCATTCTGTGAATAACCATAAGTTGTTTGAAGATTATCTAGGATTTGTTGAATCTCTTTCTTGATATCTTCTTTTAGTGGAATATGACCTTGTACGTCTTTGCCACTCTTTTCAGCTTCAAAGAAGACTAAGTTCTTAGAAATATTCTTAATAACCTTCTCTTGCTCTTGTCTAAATGATTCTTTGAGACGATCCACAACATCAGGAAAGATCTTTAGATAATC
Organism: Halobacteriovorax sp. CON-3; assembly: GCF_043196995.1. Lineage (NCBI taxonomy): Bacteria > Pseudomonadati > Bdellovibrionota > Bacteriovoracia > Bacteriovoracales > Halobacteriovoraceae > Halobacteriovorax > Halobacteriovorax sp. CON-3. The sequence goes on along the minus strand of NZ_JBEBNA010000001.1, from coordinate 1,662,718 downwards.
AACTTGCTGTCCTGGGTTGTCCAAGTACCAAGCTCCCAGTTTAGAGATAAGATGTGAACGGAATGTTGCAGGGTCTTCTTTTAAAGAAATATTGTTTTCAAATTCTTTAATTTGGTAAGTGTCACCTTCTTCATATTTACCAGTTACTTCATTCTTGATCTTTTCGCCCTTAATAAGCGCATTGATATTTTGGATATATTTCTTTAAATAATCTTCGTATGAACGATCATCAACAAGACCTAGACATCCTCTTAACTGACGATCAAATTGATCAAGGCAGTCTTCATTAATTAATTCAATAAATTTCTGAGGGTTGTGATAGTCACCATGAGCAGACATATTTAAGAAATCATATTCAGACTTCTTATTAATAATTCTTTTAAAGTAATCAAGAACTTCAATAAATGTAATATCTTTATTTAAATCGGCCAGGCGATAGATCATATTTTTAATATCGCGAGGTGAGATACCAAATTTACCTTCATACAGATTATCGAATTCAAATTCAGATTCAACCTTCGAAATATTGTGTTTTAGAAGTTGGGCCTCTTCAACATTAAGGTGCGCAGGAAGCTGGCGATCACTTGAGTAAAGTGCACATTTCTCAAGAGGATTAAGAGTCGTCACAATCGCAGATAATTTCTTATTGTCCTCATAGTGCTTACTCATACATGAGCGAATCCTTGTCATGACTGAAAATTTTGCGATGGCCGAAAGTGATCCTGGCTCAAAGCGGGTACGGTCTTTGATACTATCAATTTGTTTCTTATAGATATCCATTTCGCACTTATAGTCGAGTAGATAAGGGACGCGAATAAATGTAAAACGTCCTTTAAATGAATTAAAGTCAGGGTGTTGTTTAAAAGCTGTTAAGTGAACTTCATTTGATGTTCCAATAAAGAAGATATCAAGCTCTGTTAGAATCCCACCAAGATTGATTGAACCGGACTCCATTGTCATAAGAAGGTACTTGAAAGTATCAAGTGGTCTCTTTAGTAGATCAGAGTATTCTAGAATTCCGCGGTTTGCATGAATCGTTTCACCTGACATTTGAAAGAGGTTTAATGACTGTAGTGATGGAGGTAAAGATGCCAGCCTTTGATCCATTGTAATCTGCTGCATCTTTGCATCAACATGTAGTTGTGGCTCAATTGTCACGGCACTACGAGAGTAGCGACGAGAAACTGTATAACGCTCAACGCGAATATGCTTTAGAACTTCTTCGTGCTTTCCTTTATAATTTTTTAAAAGAGCATCATAGATCATACGATTTCTTTTTGAGAGATCGCCACGTACTAGATACGACTTTTCAATCTCTTCTAATTTCTCTGGCTGATCATTAAACGCTGAGTGAATAAGATCCTTTCTCACTTCTTTTGGAATAAGAAGAAGTGGGTGATCCTTAAGCTCAGAGGCCAAGATGGCCGAGATATCTTTGTCTTCTAATAAAGCATATGAATTTAAGTTAACTGAAGCGTGAGATTGGTTTAGCCCAAGGTTTCCTTTTACGACAGTGTTGATTGGGAAGATCCAGCTAAAAGTGTAAAGGGCGCCTTCATCAGTTTTCGAATAGTCTTCAGCACCTTTCATTAGACGCTTAACAAGTGAGCTTTTTGAAGATCCATTTGGGCCAACGAGTAGAAGGAATTTGTTATTGAATCCTTCTTCCGCGAAGTTTCTTAATTGCTCAATTATTTTTTCTTCGATTTTGTATTGGCCAAAAACTGCTGGGGCATCTTGGTCATCTTTTTGAAAAACATTAAGATGTCCCTGATCATCACGCCCAAAGTAATCCACCATGTCCTGAAGATAGGCCGAAGTTGGTCTTAATTCTCTGTCTGGAAATTTTTTAAAGAGTTCGTAGTAGTCAAAAAATGACATTGTTTCATTTCCGTTAACTTCTAAATCATTTAAACTATCTAACCAATCCATAATCTTCCTTTGAATCCTTTTAACATAAGGGATTTCTAGTTATAATTTTACCATTGATTGGGTGTTACATATAAGTGAGAAATGTTTAAAAAAATAATCTTTACTTCCATTTTTATTCTGAGTGTTGGACTCGGGTATTGGTTTTTTACGAAGAAAAACTTAGGACCTAAGCTTTCAAACGAAGAAATTATCGAAATTGTTAAAACATTGAAGTTTGAATGGGAGAATGCACACCTTGATAAAGAGGGGATGTGTAAGAAACTTAGCTATGTCGATGACCAGTACTATCAATGCTTTCCTGAGTATATGGCCTGCTTACTCGAAAAGAAGCTCGTTAATGTCCATATTAATAAGAAATTAGTACCAATTACGATGAAAGGGAGTTACCGCTACCATCAGATGCCTAGTTATCGCTACTACGACTATACAGTCAAGGCCGAAGGCTTTAGTGAAGATCTTAAGCTTAGCTTCGTGGATAGCTGTCAGGAAGTTTACGTACCACAAAGATATTATCCATTCTTGGCCAATAAGAGGGATGTGACAATTTCATGGGATAACTTCAATCGCAATATTTTTGTTGATAAGTACCATGTTCAAAATTGGGAAGTTCTAAATTGGGCGAAAGCTTCTAAGCATAAACTGGCCCAGCAAGCGGCCGAGAAAATAAAAGAGAGAAATAAGTACTCTTATGCCTACGGCCTATCAATTGATGAAATGGAAGCCTATTGTTCTTTTCAAGGAAAATCAATTTTAAGTGCCCGTGTCTTTGATGCTGTTTCAATTCATCCTGAAGATCTTAATGATACGACAACAAAATACTTAAGAGCTCCTTTCTATCCATGGGAGAGAAAGAACACCAAAACTCTTCTAAATGAAATTCAACGCATGAAAGAGTTTCATATCGATGAGATCACAAAAGAAGAAAGGCTTAAGCTTTGTGAAAAAGATTATTCAAGTGAATGCCTTGATCAAAACTATATTCAAAAAGATAGCAGAAATGTTTCTTGGGCCGGTGTTTATGAAGTCTTTGGTGGCCCACTGGAGTATTTAAGAAATATTATTCATCCTAGTGAAAATATCAAATTGGCCTCATTCTACTTTAGCTGGCATCAAAAAGCTCATCAAACGGGGATGCGAGGCTATTGGGATGGAGAAGGTTTTGGCCTTAATAATATTGCATTTGATCCCTTTACCTCTAGAGAGATTGGCCCTGAGTATAAGATTGCTTTTCGTTGTATGAGGACATTGTAATGAAGATTATTCTAAGTATATTTCTTCTTTTTGGCCTTTTGTCGTGTCAGCAAGAGAAGTTTGACTTTGCAAATGAGCTGGCCTTTACAACAAATTTTGAAATGAATGAACTCTATCAAGGTAGTAAGGGAGTTTATGAACCAAAGAATACGTGGCTTCTTCTTTTTACCTTTAATAAGTATTGCTACTTCTATAAAACCCCTTTTAACAAATCTCTTGGAGAGTCTCGAATCACAAAAAGACAAGCAGGGAAGTGTAGCTTTAGCGATGATGCAATTTATTCGAAAGAGGGAATTAAAGACTTTAAAATGAATCTTCATGTCCAAGAAAAGATAAAGCTTAGTCTTATCATTGATGGAGAAAGTTTTAATTATCCTCTACTTAATCATTCTGTCTCAAAAAAATTTGCCCCTTTTAATAACCAGCTAAAGAAATCATTCTTTGGTAATGTCTACGTTAATGGTGGTTTGGATTACTTAAAAACTAAAACACTAAAAAGTGGAACCCTTTGCCATGGTGTAAATATCGAATGTAAGGATGTGGTGAAGTATAAGTGCGATCTTTGTGAGGAAGGTAGTTACGAAGTTGTCGACTTCAATTGTGCGCAAGGTGGAAGTAAGTATTGTGGAAAGGATAAGTGTGGAACGAAGAACCAACCGGCATGTCCTCGAGGCTATAAGGTTCTTGATACGAAGCTGCCGTCTTTATGCTTCAATGGTTCTCCAGCGGGATTTTGCTCACCGGGACTAAGTACATTTTGTAATGATGAGGGAATTCTAATTTGCCTATAAGATTTCTTTGCCAAAGACAGTAGCAGGCTTAAGCTTTAGACGAGACTTTCTAACATTCTTAATAGCATCAATATCTTCTGGATCAATATAGCAGCTATCAACGGCCTGGTAGAAATGAGAGCAAACTCTAATTTGTTCTGCTTTTACTTCTTTAGTCTTCTTATTAAACCTAACGAGAGTGATAAATTCACCTTGCCCAAGGTTTGAGATAATAGGATAGCCCGACACTTGCATATGAGGCTCAAAACTATTTCCTGTAAAAATTAAATCAAATGTATCTGGAGGGAGTCGCTTAAGTATCTTCTCGGTTGTTTCCTTATCTAGAGAGCAATTCTTAAACTTGTAATCAATCTTATCGCTGCACTCTGTGTGAGAGTGTAGGAGAGCAATATTAAGATCGGTTTTTCCTCGAAGTTGTTTTTTAATTTCAATAACTCTAGCGACAATATCGTCAAAAAGGATACCTTCTAGGCCATCCTCTTTCTTTAGTTTTGGCTTATAAGGTGTAAGCCCAATGATTCCTACTTTAATTCCACCAACTTCCTTAATGATATATTCTTGGTTCCCGTATTGAGTAAAAGCCGAGTTCGTATCGAGGGAGATAAGATTAGAGTTCACAAATGGAAGCTCTCTTGGAAGTAGACTACTTTTTAAATTAATTAACTCATGATCAGATAATAAAATTGCATCGTAATTAAAGTTGGCCATTTGGTTGAGGATTAACTCACCGGCCAGGTCATATTCTTTTTCTAGAATTTGACCACCATCAATTAAAACAAGATTACTAAGCTTCTCTCTAAGGGCCGAAATAAATTTATAAAGAAGTGCATCTCCACCGAATTGAATCTTTGAAGAAACAATCAATTCATCATTATGAGACTCAACTTTTGAATTTAAGTTAGAAGTATAAGCAAAGTAGATAGTGTCTGAGTCTTGTTTAGACAGAAAGCTCTTTTCAGCTTTCATATAGCTATACTTTCGAGAGCTATCACTACAAGAAGTGATAACTCCGATAAGTATCAATATAGATATTAGTAGTTTGTTTTTTTTCAAGTTCTAGTAACTTCTCAAGCCTTAGTAGCTTTTAATTTTTGATAGTTTTTCATATGCAATTGTAAGTGCATTTTCAATTCTATCATAGAGGGCCGGTTCGTTACATAGCCCTAAAGAAATTCTCACCACGCCACGACCAATATCGTCAGTTACTCCCATGGCCTTAAGAACTTTAGATGTCTGAGGATTATTGTCAGAACATGCTGATGAAGTTGTTACATAAATTCCTTCTGACTCAAGCTCCATCTGAACAGCTTGACCGTGGATTCCTGGATATGAAAGATATGTTGTTGAAGAAAGTCTTGGCGCTTCTTCTCCAATGATAACAACTTGTGGAAATTTAGCTTTTATATTTTTTTCAAACTCTTCACGTTTGCTATTAATAGCATCGTGCTTTTGTAGGTTATTCATCGAATAAGTAAGTGCTACTGCAAGAGTTTCATTACCTAGGTAGTTCTGCGTTCCACCACGTAGACCTTTCTCTTGACCGCCACCAATGATAAGTGGCTTTAAAGTTGTTGGGTCTTTTGCAATTAGAATACCTGAACCAGTCATTCCACCAATTTTGTGACCAGCTACGACTGCATAATCAATACCTGACTCTTCAAAGTTAAAACAAGTTTTTCCTATAAATTGAGTCGTGTCACAAAGGTAAGCTACACCTTGTTCTTGGCAGATTTTTGCAATGTCATTATAAGGCTGGATAACACCAGTTTCATTATTGGCGGCCATAACTGCAACAAGTGCAGTATTGTCGTCGATATGATTGATAAGGTCTTCAATATCAACGATACCATTTGGCTTTGTTTGAAGTGTGTAAACTTCACAACCAAAATTCTCAGCATAGAATTGAGCATTGTTGCTTACCGCTGAGTGCTCAATTCCTGAGATGATAATTTTCTTTTTTGTATTATTTAAAAGAATAGACTGAAAAACAGTAGAGATCCCTTCAGTTGAACCAGAGTTAAAAACTAGCTGACTCATGTGCGCACCTAAAAGCTTGGCACAAACTGAACGAGCATTCTCCATAGCAACTTTTACGCGAGTGCCGACGTGGTGAGTGGCATTTGGGTTAGCAAATGGCCCCTTATTAAGTCGGTTGATAATATACTCTTTAACTTCATTACAAATTGGAGCACTTCCATTGTAATCAGCGTAAATCTCTTGCATGTTGTCCCTCTTCTTCTTTTCTTGTGTATTAAACCTATTACTTACTCAGTTCAAGCATCTTATTAAGTGCTTTTAATGAGTACTCTTTTGTTTTTTCATCTACTTTAATTATGTTTATAGGTTTATTTTCCTTAATTGCTCTAAAGCTGGCAAGTAGCCAACGAGGTCTAACTCGATACATTGTTGTACACAAACACTGGTAAGGTGACAGTGAAGTAATTTCTTTATCAGGGAAATCGTTCGCTAATCTGTTTACAAGGTTGATTTCAGTACCAACGGCAAACTTAGAACCGGCCGGCGCATCCTTAATCTTATTAATGATGTAAGCAGTCGATCCGTTATCGTGTGCTGCTTGTACAACATCAAAGTTACATTCAGGGTGAACGATAACAGTTGTATCAGGCTTATCTTTTTTAATTTGTTCAACTTGAGTTGCAGTAAAGCCTTGGTGAACAGAACAGAATCCGTACCATAGAATGACTTTTGCATTATCGATTTGCTCAGCAGTCAATCCACCATTAAGCATATTTGGGTTGTAAACAACCATATCTTCTAGTGGAATTCCAAGATCAAAACAAGTGTTGCGACCTAGGTGTTGATCAGGGAAGAAAAGAAGCTTTTGTCCTTGATCAAATGACCACTTAATAATGTTATGTGCATTTGATGAAGTACAAATTGTTCCATCATTTTCACCAACAAATGACTTTAACGTTGCCGCACAGTTGATATAAGTGATTGGGATGATCTTATCGTTAGTTGATCGTTGCATGAAGGCCCATGCTTTATCGATCTCTTCACGATTTGCCATGTCGGCCATCGAGCATCCCGCTTGCATATCAGGAAGGATTACATGTTGATCTTCAGAAGTTAGCATATCAGCTGTTTCGGCCATAAAGTGGACGCCACAAAAAATGATATAGTCTTTATCAAGTTTAGCAGCATCTTGGGCAAGCTTAAGCGAGTCACCTTTATAGTCTGCAAACTCAATAACATCATCTTGTTGATAGTGGTGACCAAGAACCACAACTTGATCCTTAAGTTCTTCTTTGATCTTTCTTAACTCAACTAGTACTTCTTCATCTGATAACTCCTCTTGAGAAATTATCGGACGGTGAACTTCTTCTTTTCCGAATAGATCTAACATTTTTCTTCCTTCTCGATTTTTAAATAAGTTATTTGATTGGGTAACCGCTTTCGCCCCAAGCAAGGATTCCGCCTTCAAGGTTGTATAGGTCTTCAAAACCTTCCTCTAGTAGAAATTGACATGCTGTTAAGCTTCTCTTTCCACTACGGCATTGAACAACGATCTTTTTTGACTTATCAGATAGGTGACTTCCAAATTGATTTGCGAAATCAGATAGAGGAATAAAGATTGCGCCATCAATATGGCCAGCATCCCACTCATCTTGTTCGCGACAATCTACTAAGATTAGGTCTGTATTCTTGTCCATTAAATCTTTTAATTCACCAACTTCCATAAAGTTAATCATTGTGTCATCTCCTTATATAATTGACGTTTTGGAATTTAAAACATTCTGGCCAACCTGTCACCTGAACATCCTTAAAATTGATTCCAGTTCGTGTTGCGCTAAGTTAAAAAAAATGTTTTATCAGGTATTTGACGTTGCGTGATAGTTTTCTTAACATTTTATATAGATAGTCTTTTATTACGGTCAAAGGGATGACCGAGGGAGCTTACATGGAAGTTATTACGGTTGCAAATAACAAGGGTGGTGTTGGAAAAACAATGCAGTGCTACCAATTAGCGACACACTTAGCTAATAAAGGGAACAAAGTACTTGTTATTGACCTAGATTCACAGGCCAATCTAAGTTCAACTTTTAATCTACAAATTCACAGAACTCTTATTCCTGAGTGGTTAATCGGTGACGTTACAATTGAAGACGTTATGGTTCCATCAGAAGGTAAGGGAAAATTTCATAAGAATATCACTGTTATTCCATCAAGCCGTCATATGGCCAATCTTTCTAAACTACTAATCCTTTCAGAAGGTGAGATTAGAAAGGAAGCTGGTCGTAAGGAAAGGCTTATGAGACTTAGACTTGAGCAAGCTCAAGGAATGTTTGATTACGTTGTAATTGATACTCCTCCAATGCTTGGTGATGAACTTATTATGGCACTAGTTGCTTCTAATAGAATTCTTATCCCAACGCAAGCACAGGACTACTCAATTGATGGCCTAGAAGAGTTAATGGATACTTTTGAAATTATTAAAGAAACTGAAAATCCATCACTGGAATTTTCAATTATTCCATCAATGGTTAATACTAGAAGAAAAATTGAAAGACAAAGACTTGAAGAACTTGCTCAGTCTTTCAATATTACGCCACCAATTAGAAATCTTGTTCAAATGCAAGAATCAATTTCGTTAAGAAAACCTATCTGTAAGATGGGGAAAAAGTCTCGTGGTCATGGTGACTACACGGCACTTTGGGAATCATTAAATCTATAATCTATAATTTTTGAGACACATGGATGTGTTTCGCTTTTAAAGGGGCCATGTGTGTGTGACTGGCCCTCTTTAAAGGAAAACAGTCTCAACATAGGGAAGAGGAATTTATGGCAAAAGACTTTGCTCCAAGAGTTTCTAAAAGAAAAAGAAAGACAATCGATCTAACTGAAGGTCTCGATAGTAAAGTAGTTGAAAGACTATCAGGTGACCGCCTTCTTCAGGGCGCAAAACTTGATGAGGTTTTTCTAAAAGAAATCGTTGTTAAAGAACAGGTAAGAACAAAGTTTAATGATAGTTCTTTAAAAGAGCTTTCGGAAAATATTAAACAAAACGGTCTAATTCAACCGCTTGTTCTTCACAAGGATAAACTTGGTAGACTTGTTCTAATCTGTGGTGAGAGACGTTATCGTGCCATGACACTTATTAATAAAGAGAAGTGTCCTTGTTTCATTCTTGATAAGAAGTCTGAACAAGAGTTAATGGCAATTCAATTCTCTGAAAACTCTTCAAGAGAAGCGCTTCACTATATTGATAAAGCCGACGGTATTTTAAATTACCAAAAGGCAACGAAAGCAAGTGAAAGAAAGATCCAAGCTGCACTTGGTATTTCAAAATCAGAAGTACACCGTTCTCTAATGATTGCTAAAATGGGCAAGAAAATTAAGGAAGCGGCAAAAGCATTTAATATTGAAAAGTACGTTCTTCTTGAGCTTGATGCTCTTGAAAAAGGTGCTCTAAAAACTAAGCTGACTAAGATGCTTTATAAAGGCGAACTAACTAAGAGAGCTGAGCTTAAGAAGGCCATTAAAGATGGTGGTGTTCTAAAAGCTGGTAAAGTTAAAAAGGCACCTAAAGTTCCTAAGGGACTAACGGCAAATGCTTTCATCAAAACACTTAAGTCACAGGCAAAAACGAAAAAGCTTGATAAAGAAACACAAGCACTTCTAAACCAACTTCTAAAAGAAACTCAAAATATCGTCGATATGTAGTTAATAGATTTTAAATTTAATAAAAAGTAAGAGAGCGAGGCATAGTCCTCGCTCTTCTTTTATATTTTCTTAGCCTAAGTTTGACTCTTGGCATCACCATTGCAAGTTATAATACAGAAGAGACATTACTCAACGTAATTTAAGGGACTTATGATGGTAAACAAGGCTAAAATCTACACACACTGTTCAAAATTTATCCAATTTGGCTTGTTAGTGTTCACAATTCAGGCATCCGCAAGTGATATTTCACTTTTTAAGTCATTCAACCCAAGAGTTAAGGTCGCCCAGGCCAAGGCCCGTACACCGCAGAGCTTTTATGCAGATGTGGATTATACGCCAAAGCCTGAAGAATATAAGACTTTTCTCGATTACGTCTTTGTTTACGATAGAGCTGGTGTTCTTCAGCGAATGTCTAATCACTATCAACAGCTGCAAGAGCGTGATGAATATGTAAAGAATTGGGATCTTTCTACGACAACTATGTATCGTCTTTCAACAATGGATGAGAGAAAGCGCTACTTTAATAAGCAATTTTTAAAGTATATCGACAAGAGAATTTCAGGTTCGATTAAGGCCGCAAAGAAAGGCTCAACAATGGCCGCTGTTGGAAATATGAAAGATACACTTTCTCCAAGTTCAGAAGCTGAGCTACTTCCAAATTTTAAAGTTAAGTTTAGAGCAAAGGTTTTAAAAGGCCTTGCAACGATTAAATTTGTAAATCCATATCTCGATGCAAACACACACCTTTCTCTATCTGATGGCGTGACAATGCAATTACAGAAAAAGTTCAATGATAATCGCACGATTGCTTCGATTGATTATAACCCTGCTGGGACGACGGTAGAATTATATGTTGAACAGGCCATTACAAATAACTTAAGGGCCAGAGCGTCTTCAATCGATATGGTTGGGGGAAGTAACGCTGATCATGTGTTTCGCGTCAATTATCATGCACCATTCAATTTCTAATTAACCGAATTAGCCAAAAAAAGTCAGCTTTTGCCTCAACCAAAAGCTGGCTCATCCGTTATATTTGAAGTAAATTAGTCATTATTTTACACGCTTAACGGAGTTATTAAAAAATGAGCAATCTTCTAGATAATCCACTATACCAGGATGCCATTGCGCAATTAGAAGAATCTTCAGCGATTATGGGACTAGACCCAAACGTTGCTGACAGACTTAAACACCCAAAAAGAGCACTTCAAGTTGCAGTTCCTATTCGTCTAGATGACGGTACTGTTAAGACTTTTCAAGGATTCAGAGTTCAGCACAACATGACTCTTGGACCTGGAAAAGGTGGGGTACGTTTTCACCCAGGTGTAGACCTAGCAGAAACAGCAGCTCTTGCGATGCTTATGACTTTTAAATGTGCCCTTGTTGGTCTACCACTTGGTGGAGCAAAAGGTGGGATCTGTGTTGATCCAACAAAACTTTCTCGTCAAGAACTTCAAGGTTTAACGAGAAGATACACAACTGAAATTAATATGATTATCGGTCCAACGATTGATATCCCTGCTCCAGATATTGGAACTGACGGACAAACAATGGCGTGGATGCTTGATACATACTCACAGCTAAAAGGTTATACTGTACCAGGTGTTGTTACAGGTAAGCCAATTACTGTTGGTGGTTCTCTTGGTCGTAGTGAAGCTACAGGTAAAGGTGTTGCATTCTGTGTAAACTTTGCTGCAAAGAAACTTGGAATGAATATCGATACGAATACAACTGTTGCAATTCACGGTTGGGGTAAAGTTGCTGTTCCTGCAGCACAAGACCTAAGCGCTCAAGGTGCAAAGATCGTTTCTGTATCTGATGTTTCAGGTGCAATCTATGATCCAAATGGTTTAGATATTGAAAAAGCAGTTAATTGGGCCAAAAATGGTGGCCTTCTTGCTGATATGGAAGGTGTTGAAAAGATTTCTAACGAAGAACTTTTTGCTCTTGATGTTGATATTCTAATTCCAGCTGCAATCGATGGTGTTATCACTGAAAAGAATGCTCACAATGTAAAAGCTAAGATCATTGCAGAAGGTGCAAACGGTCCACTTAATAAAGCAGCAATTGATATTGTTACTAAGAATGGTTCATTCCTAGTTCCAGATATTCTTTGTAACGCTGGTGGTGTTATCGTTTCTTACTTTGAGTGGGTACAAGGTCTACAGAACTTCTTCTGGGATCTTTCAGAGATCAATAAGAAACTTCACGACATCCTAAAAGATGCTTTCGAGAATGTTTACGAAGCTCACCAGAAATATGAAATCGATATGAAGAAGGCCGCTTTCGTTGCCGCTCTAAGAAGACTAGAGAGAGCAATGAGACTTAGAGGTCTTTTCCCAGGTTAATATTTATATGACAATTATAGGCGCGTCCTTGTAGGGCGCGCTTTTTTTTTATTATGAAATATATTGCAACACTTCTTTTTACATTCTGTTGTCTTGCTAGTGTCACTAGTGAGCTTGTTACGGGCGCTGATCGTAAAGTTTTCAGCTACGCAAAGGTGTGCGAATTCTTTGGTGTAAAAGATGCAATGTTAATGAGTAAATCTTCCTCAACTAAGATTGATTGCATGGGCAAAGAATTTGAAATTGTAAAATTCTGCGAGTCCAAGTTTTCAAAAAAATTAAACTATACAAAAGCACGCTTTGATCTTGTTGATGGGAAAGTATCTTGTCACTTTTCTGATACTGTTATCCTCGAGTTGGTTTGCAAGGACAAGTATGAGAAGTTTTGTAAGGATGCTAAAGGTTCATGTGAGAACCTAAAGAAAGACTTCGCTCACTCTCTAGAAGTTTCTTCAGCGATGATTCTAGAAATTTACCCACCTCATTTAAAATGTTTTTACCAGTCAAAAGCTAAGATCCCTAATTCTAGTAATTTATAATTTCTAATTCTTTCACACCTCTTGCACTTCTAGTGGTAGGAGGGATTATGCACAAGCAAATGCTAGGTCTTCTACCTCTTGGAGGTAAGGGACATTTAACAGAACTTTATGGTTATGCTTCAAAGGGAGTACCTGGTCTTGAAATCGTAGGTCTTGGGCCAAAGGGGAAGTCTATTAAAGAAAAATTTATTTTTCTCTCTAAGAAGTACAACTTAAAGATCTCACCGAAGCGCTATGTTCTTTGCATTGATGATAATATGGTTTTGGCCTCTTTAAGTTCTAAAGAAGAACTCTATCGCTGGCTTGAATTGCCACTTTTAATTCTTTACTGGTCGATGGCCGGGGTCCTTCCTATACAAAACTTAAATGACTGTCTTTGTGCAGGAAGAATCTCAACACGGGGAAAGATCGAGCCATTTCGATTTGATGAAACATCACAGGCCTTCTTAGAAAGATTAGATGCTATGAGCTTAAAAGTAATTGCAAGCTACACTCAGGATCTTCGAGGACTTACGTACTTTATTCCTCTTGATGAGATCATAAAGTTTCCAGATGCTTCGTAAGCTATCGTAATTATTTGCCATGTCGGAAAGTAATTCTTTTTCTTGTGCGTAAGTTGTGCGTAAGTTATACTAACTTTCATGGAAAAGAAAATTAGAGCAAAACTACCGATTGCAAATTGTGGACTCTTTGGAATCAGTGAGGATCACATACAAAATTATCAATCTTTAGATGATCGTTTTGTACAGAATCGTTCTGCGACATTTTTCTTTGAAGCACAAGGTGACTCGATGGAACCACTGATTATGCCCGGTGACGTCCTGGTTATCGATCGTTCTTTAGAAGTAAGGAGTGGTCGAGTTGCCGTGGTTTATCTGGACGGAGAGTTCTTGTGCAAGAGATTCATTAGACAAGATGGGGAAACCATTTTGCGCTCACACAATCCTCTGCATCGAGACATTATCATCTCTGAAGAGATGGACTTCTTGGTGTGGGGGCCAATTGTGGCCGTGGCCCGTGACATGAAAGAGTTGTGAGGCCTTTATGGAAAAAGTGTATGCGCTGGTGGACTGTAATTCCTTCTTCTGCTCTTGTGAAAGATTATTTCGACCTGGATTAAGAAATAAACCTGTTGGTGTCTTATCAAATAATGATGGGTGCTTTGTCTCTCGCACTCCTGAGCTTAAGGCCTTGGGAGTAAAAATGGGGGACCCATACTTTAAAGTAAGGAGGCTTTGTGAGTCACACAATGTTCATGTTTTTTCTTCTAATTTTTCTCTGTATACAAATATCAGTGATCGGGTAATGCACGTTCTCGCAACCTTCGCTCCATCGATTGAGATCTACTCTGTTGATGAAGCCTTTATTGATTTAACTGGTGTAAGCGGAGATTTAAACGAATACTGTCAGCGTATTCGCCAAACAGTTTTTCAGTGGACTGGGATTCCCGTTAGTATTGGTGTTGCACCAACTAAGACTCTTGCGAAGGTGGCCAATCATATTGGCAAAAAGTCACAGAAGGCCCAAGGTGTCGTTTGTATTTTAGATGAGAAGTTGCAGGATATTGCTCTTCAGCGCACACCGATTGAAGACGTTTGGGGAGTCGGAAGAAAGAATAGTATTAAGCTTAAAAGTATTGGTGTGAAAACAGCATATGATTTTAAGAAATTTAAAAATACTCATGTTATCCAAAAGCTTCTAACAAAATTAGGGCGTATGACCCAAGATGAACTGCGAGGAATTACTTGCTTTGAGCTAGAAGAGGCCCAGCCTAAGAAGAAGGAAATTCTTTGTTCTCGAAGTTTTAGCTCAAGTGTTGTGGACTTAAAAAGTTTACGAGAGTCAGTAGCAAATTATGTCACAAATGCTAGTGAGAAGATGCGTAACCAGCAAAGCCTATGCTCAACAATTGAAGTGTTTTGCTTAAGCGATCCACATAAGGTTGATCAAACTCCTTACTATGGAAGAGATAAGGTAAAGCTTCTTGGCCCAACAAGTGACACAAGAAAAATTATTAAATACGCATGGGCGGCCCTTGATGATCTCTTTCGTATGGGAGTCTGCTTTAAGAAGGCCGGGGTTAAGTTAGGAGAGTTTTCTGATTCAGAGATTGTTCAACAAAGTCTCTTTGAGGAATTGGATGATCCACGAAGTGTGAAACTAATGGAAGTTATTGATAAGATAAACCGACGAGAAGGCAGCGGCATGGTTAGGTCCATGGCATGTGGAGTCGACAATCAAGCTTGGAAGATGAGACGAGAGATGGTTTCGCAAAGATATGTGACGGGTTGGGCCCAACTACCAAAGTGCTCATAGTTGTTTTAAAAGAGTGCATGGCGTTAATTGTGACTATTATTGCCTTTGGTCGAAGAGGTGACTATAATGGCGAAATGAGCATATTTAAAGACAAGATTAATATATTTGAAGCAGTAGTGTTAACATCAATCGCCCATATGGTAATTTTTGGGATGTATTTTGCAAGTGCAAACCCTGAGTGGTTTTCGGGTGTCTATACCGTTGAGGATGGATTCTTAGAAGTACAGCAGGCCATCTATTTATTACTTGTTTCATTTGTCTGTCTATGGCGCTACTTTAAGTTAAAAGGTACGAAGCCAAAGTTATTCTCTTTTGCACTTCTTGGATTTGCTGCCCTTTTCTTCTTTGGGTTTGGAGAAGAGATTGCTTGGGGACAGAGAATTTTCAATGTTGCAGCACCTGAGTTCTTTCAGCAGTACAATACGCAAAATGATATTACACTTCACAACTTAAAGTTTGGTGACTTTAAAGTTAATAAAATTATCTTTGGTCTTATCATTGGAATTATCGTTGGGGTTTATGTATTAATTCTTCCGTTCTTATATAGAGCAATTGGATTTATTCAATACCTCGTTGATGACTTTGCCGTTCCTGTTCCAAAGTTAATGCACTCATTCTTTTACCTACTAATGTTTATCTTAGTAAGTCTAATTGATCATGGTAAAAAAGGTGAAGTTGGAGAGCTTGTAGGATGTGCAATGTTCTTCGTTATCTTCTTATTCCCTTATAACGACAAGACTTTCCAGAGGTCGTAAGATGAAGGACTTCGATGAGTTAAATGCCATAAGCGAGTTAACTAATATCGAAGATCCTCTAATTCGTTGTCGAGAAATTACCCGAATCAATCACGAAGGTGATAGCTACCCAATTCATAGCTTTGAAATTGGCAGCACTGATACTAGTGCTCCTGTTCTAGGTTTATTTGGTGGTATTCACGGACTTGAAAAAGTCGGTACTCAAGTTGTCGTGACATATCTTTCTTCACTATTTAAGCAGCTTTCTTGGGATGAGGAATTAAGACGAAGTCTAGAGAAATTTAGAATTGTATCCATTCCTCTAATCAATCCATGGGGGATGTATCACCACCGTCGCTCTAATCCCAATAATGTTGATCTCATGAGAAACTCACCATCACGAACTCATGAGAAGACTAAATTTCTACTTTCTGGTCATAAACTCTCAGAGAAGCTTCCTTGGTATCAGGGAAATAGCGAGCAAATGGAGCATGAACTTCAAACCCTTGTGGACTATGTAAGAGAGCATATCTTCTCTTCTCAACGTGCTATCTCCGTGGACTTTCACTCAGGCTTTGGTCTTAGAGACCGTCTTTGGTATCCGTATGCTCGAACGCTTACGCCATTTAAGCATATAACGGAAATGGAGAATCTAGAGTACCTATTAAATGAAACTCATCCTCATCATATTTACCGAGTTGAGCCGACTTCTGAGAGCTATACGATTCAGGGTGATGCTTGGGATTACCTATATGATGAGTATATAGCGAAGAATCCAGACGGAGTTTATCTTCCGTTAACCCTTGAGATGGGAAGTTGGATTTGGGTTAAAAAGAATCCATTACAGATTTTTAGAAGAGGAGGTTTATTTAATCCTCTCAAATCTCATCGTTATGATCGAACGATGAGAAGGCATATTATGTTAATCAAATTTCTCTTTCGAGCTGTTGGAAGTTCAAAGGCATGGGTGAAAAGGTAAGTTATGAATTGGTTACTTCTTAGGGGCTTAGCAAGAGATAGTCGTCACTGGTATGAATTTCCAGAATATGTGGAAAAAATGAAGGGCACACAAAAGGTCTTTGCCATTGATTACTTAGGTGTTGGTAGCAAGAACGAAGAGAAGTCTCCTTTAAAAATTTCTGATTATGTGGAAGATATGAGAGATGAATGGCTCAAGCTTAAAGAAGAAAATGAGGGCCCATGGAGTGTTATTGGTATTTCAATGGGGGGAATGATGGCCCTCGATTGGTGTGAGCGCCACGCCGATGACTTTGAGCATGCGGTTCTTTTAAATACTTCAACGAGTGATTCTGGAAAGATCTATCACCGTATGTCTATTGAGGCCATGAGAACGTTTTCAAAACTTGTTTTTAATAAAGATCACCGCGAGCGTGAACGAAAGGCCCTTTCATTAACAGTTAAAATGAAAGAGTTATCTGATGACTTACTTGATGCTTATGCAGCTTACTTTGAAGAGAGGCCACTTAATCGAGTTAACTTTGTTAGACAATTAATTGCGGCGTCTCACTATCGTCTTCCAAAGAAAATAAAGGCCGATATTTTATTACTTGCAGGAAAGCAAGACAAGCTGGCAAATTATAAATGTAGTGTTGAAATTTCAAAAAGGCTTGGTGCCACGCTTGAACTTCACGAACAAGCGGGACACGATTTACCTATTGATGATCCAGAGTGGATCATAAAGAAGATTGAAGAACATTACTTTGATAGTAAGTAAACTTCTTCTTTTAATGGTTCATAAGAGCGTGCTTTAAGGGCCGCCTTAATATGAGGCCACTTTACTCTTCTTTTCCATTTTTGCCACTTTGCAAGAGTTCTAAGATCCTTGCGATATTCAAGTGGAGTTTTTGATTCAGCAGTAATCACAACAGCATTCTTCTTTTCTAAGAAAGTTGCAATTTGACTATATTTAATCGGCTCGACATTCATCTCTAATGTTTGTTCATGAAAATAAGAACGACGATCAACTAGTGCCACTGTCTTATCTTTAAAAAGGCCATGAGCGGCTTGTGGAACTGGTAAAATATAGAATTGTGAAGCAACAACTGACCAAAGAAAAATTAAACAAAGTCCCATTGTATTGAAAGCAATAAGCATTTTCTTTTTGAAAATAAAAATATTTGTCACAATAATAAGAGAAACAAATAGTAAGTTAGCAACGATTGTTACTCCATCCGAAAAATACAGTAGGAGAAAACCAACGGCCAAGAAGAGTAGGTTGATTGGTAAGAAGATTAAAAGAATACCTTTTGCCTTCTCTCTAATGGTCTCTAGGTCAATTTGTAATAGCATAAACGCCATTAAAAAGGGAATCGATGGGATTGCATAGTGATGCGATCTTTGTGATGGAATTAACCAAGTGATAAAGAAACATAGAAAATGGACAAAGAAGAAATATGTTTCATCATTTAGGACTTTGAAATTCTCTCTAACTTTTTTCCAAGCAAATGGAAGAACAAGTAGCCATGGTAGTGCATATAGAATAAGGCCCTGGAATACCTTAATCATTGGCATTGGCTTTTGATCAAATTTCCCAACATTTTCTCTTACAAAGAAGTAATTAAAGAACTCTTCTCCATAGTTTAAATAACTAATGTAGTACCAAAGACAACTTAGGACTGTAATTGAAAGAAAGTAGAAAAAGCACTCTTTAATGATAAAGCGCTTTTCTTTCTTGAATAAGAAGACTTGATAAAGTGACATGGCAAGAAAGCTCATGACAATTGTAACAGGCCCTTTTATTAGCGCAGCTGCTGCTCCAAAGAGAACTGCCCAGATAAAGTATTTCTTTGCTTTTGTTTTTAAGTAGTCAAAAAGAAAGAGTGAACTAATAAATGGAAGAAGCGATAGTGATGTCTCCATCATAAATGTTCGGCCAAACTTGATTGCACCATAACTTCCTAAGAAGAAGGCAAGTGACAAGAGTGGTTCAACACTAAATCTTCTCTTTAACCAAACTGCCGCTAAAATTCCCAGGGCGATTGTTAAAAATGCCATAGAAGCACGAGCGCCTGTTAGAGACGATTCTCCCATTAGTACATAAATCGGAAACGGAAGCCAGAAGTGAACTGGTGGTTTCGACCAATGTCTTTCTCCGCGGTAGTGAGGAGTCATTATATTATTTGTGTCATACATCTCTTGTGAGATCTGAACATATAATGATTCAGTTCCTTGTCTTGGAGCACTGATATTTCCAATATCCCAGAAGTAGAGAATTGAAAAAAGGAATGTGAAAATAATAAATAATTTTTTATTTGAAATATTTGTCATACTTTTAAACTTCGTTTTATTTTGACAGGGTTCTTACCATGTCTACGTATTTTTCTTCCACTTCAAATTTCTTACCAAGACACTTCTCTAAGTCCTCGATAACAACTTGACCATTTTGTTCAGCAGTTACAATTGCAGTCTTTCCTTCAAGTAGCGATTTAACTGCAAGGTGTCCCATTTGAGTTGCAATAAAGCGGTCACGCCCCGTTGGGTTACCTCCACGCTGGATGTGCCCAAGGATACAAACACGAGAATCAATTTTATGATCTTCTAACAGTTTGTTGTGAACATAGTGTGAAAGACCTTCAGTCTCACCTTCGGCAGCGATAATGATTGAAGATCCTTTTCCACGTTTAAGTCCACGTTTAATATCTGCAGCAATTGTATCAACATCAACATTACTCTCATCTTGAATAGGGAAGATGATATTTTCAGCACCAGTACAAAGACCGACGTGTAGAGCAATGGCCGGTGACTTACGTCCCATTACTTCGACAATAAAAGTACGATCATGAGAGTGGGCCGTATCACGAATCTTATCCACTGCTTCGATTGCCGTTTGTACAGCTGTATCAAAACCGATGGAATAGTCTGTTCCTTCGATATCATTATCAATTGTTCCTGGGATTCCAACGACTGGAACACCATGTTCCTTGTGAAGCTCCCAAGCTCCATTAAATGATCCATTTCCACCGATAACAACTAGTGCATCAATATTCTTTCTTTTAAGAATGTGGGCAGCTTCTCTTCTAATTTCTGGTTGCATAAATTCAGGGCAACGAGAAGTTTGTAGAATTGTTCCACCTTTTTGCAGAATATTTCCCACACTTGCAGCATCCATCTTGTGTTGTGAGCCTTCAAGAAGACCTGCAAATCCACGACGAATTCCGTAAATTTCAATATCATTTGCAATACAAGTACGAACAACTGCCCTAATCGCACAGTTCATTCCTGGGCTGTCGCCCCCGCTGCAAAGGACAGCAATTGTTTTAATCGACTTTACATCTTTTTCAACTTCGCTCATAAATATTCCTATTCAAAAATATGATGGCCAGTAAAACTCGCTGGACGATCAATCCCCATAATATAAAGACACGTTGGAGAAACATCCATTAGTGAATGGTCTCCTGGTGCAATTGTAAAAGCTTTATCTTTTAATGCGCTATTAACAACACAAAATGGTACAGGTGCTCCTGTGTGTGCAGTATGTGGCGTTCCATCTTTATGTGTCATTTGATCACTATTACCGTGATCGGCTGTGATAACAATTGTGATATTTTCCGCAAGGCACTTCTCGACTAATTTCCCAACACATTCATCCAATGTTTCAATGGCCTTAACTGCCGCTTCATACTTTCCTGTGTGACCAACCATATCTGAGTTCGCAAAGTTTACAACACTAAAGTCAAAGTCACTTAATTTTGCAATTAATTGCTCTGTTACTTCTGGCGCACTCATTTGTGGCTTTTCATCATAAGTCGAAACTTCTTTAGGAGAAGGAATAAGAAAATGCTCCTCGTTTGGAAATGGTTTCTTTTCTCCACCATTAAAGAAGAATGTGACGTGTGCATACTTCTCTGTTTCAGCAATCTTTAATTGCTTCTTTCCTATGCTACTTAAGTATTCAGTCATTGTTCCCTGAAGTTTCTCTTTATCAAATAAAATTGGAAGCTCCATTTCATCAGGAATGAATGGTGTCATACAAAGAAACATGGCCGGAAAGAATGGCCTTTCAAATTCAGTAAACTCTGGATAGTTAAATGCCATTGTTAACTGAATGGCACGATCTGGTCTATAATTAGTAAAGAAGACGCAGTCTCCTTCTTTAATAGCATAGTTCTTACTAAAGAGAGCTGGTGCCACGAACTCATCTGTGCGGCCAGCTTCATATTCACTATTAAGGTAATCAAGAGGTGATAAGTCTGTTACATCACCATGGCCTAGGAACATGTCGTATGCTTTCTTGATTTTTTCCCAACGACGATCGCGGTCCATTCCAATTGAGCGCCCTTGCATTGAAGCAAAGTGTGATCCTTCAAAATCTACGATCTCTTTTAGATACATCTCTCCACATGCCGGTGGTGTATCTCGTCCATCCATAAAAGCATGTAAGAAAACTTCAATGCCTTCTTTCCTAAGGCACTTAATGATTTCTTTTGTATGTTCAATATGTGAGTGAATCCCACCATCAGATAAAAGTCCCATTAGGTGGATGCGATTGTTATTCTTCTTTGCAACTTCGATGAGTTCCTTTAGTTTAGGTAGTTCACCAAAAGTATGATTCTTAATTGACTCATTAATACGGACAAGGTCCTGGCGAATTGCTCGACCAGCTCCAAGATTCATATGGCCAACTTCGGAGTTACCAACAACTCCCTTTGGTAGGCCAACTAAAACCCCACCTGCTTGGATTGTTGTATATGGATAATCTTTAAACAGTCCGTCCAAAACTGGAGTTTTTGCATCTCGAATCGCGTTCTTTTCTGTGTTTTCACTGATTCCAAAGCCATCTAAGATGATTAGAAGGGCCTTTTCACTAATATTTTTGATCGACATAAATATTTTCCCGTTAAAAGCTTGTTCAGTCCTTATTCTAATACTACCCAAAGATTAGACAAAATACTCTATCGTGTTCACTTTTTAAACACCACGACTTTCTAAAGGACTGTAATCTCATCTTAAAACTTGGCACACAACTTGTATATATATAGGCAAATACTTTAAACACACACAAACACAGAGAATATTGGAGATTACTATGAAACTTAACCTTAAGAACACAATACTTTCAGTTATTGTTCTAGCTTCGCTTGTCAGCTGTGGATCTGATAGTGGAGGTGGCGCTGGAGGTAACCTCAACTATGGAAATTTCCCTGCAGGCTCAGCAAGTGAATATGTTGATACAGCAAGAGGTCTACCAAGTAGCCTTAGTAGTGCTGATGAACTATCTCAAGCAATTGTGAATAATAATTTTGCAAATAGAAGCACTGGCGATACTGAGTATCCAATTTATACAATCTCTAGTTTTGATAACTTATCTGGATCAAACAATTCTGGAGATTGTGACGACTTTGAAATATTTGGAATGAGTTTAGGAACTATCTGTACTTCATCATCATCTTCTTCTTCGTTGAATTATACTATAGGTGGTTATCGCGGATTATATAGAGATGGAAGACTTGCACGTAGTAATGATTCTTTAGATGGAGCATTTGGATCAACTATTTCTGAGTTGGCAAGCTTCTTAGCTAATAAAGTACAAGAGTCAGATGCAAATGGTACACTTTTTAAACGTTACGGAAATGGATATGCACCATATAAAGATGGAATGTGTAACGACTATAATTGGGTTAGAAACTACTATGGTGGATATATTCAGTTTTGTCAGCAAGTTGCTCAAACTTATTCAGTAGAGTGGATTGTGACAATTAATGGAAAAAGAATGCTTATCAATATGAATGCACCACTTGCGCAACAACCTGTTCTAAGAGCTACAAGCGTTGGAGTTTCTGCTTACTAATAAATAAAAAACGTATTTAAGTTTATACCTGACTAAAAAGCGCGGCAATGTCTGCGCTTTTTTATTAAATTTAACCTAATTTACTCCGGCTATTTTGTGTCTACACGTGCATGAAATCTGAACATCCATTATAATAGAAGTGTTTTAGTATTAAAAAAGGACTATTATATGGCAAAGTATCGTACAGATTTAATGGATGTGAATTTCAATCTATTTAAAGCGTGCAAAATTCAAGACGAAGCAAGCGAGCTTGGGTATGGTGAAGCTGATTTAAAAGATATCCTAACTCAATTTGATAAATTCGTTGAAAATGAAATTTATCCAACTCGTCAGATCAGTGATGAGATTGGCGTAAAGCACGTTGATGGAAAAGTTATTGTTCCAGAAGTTTTTCACCAAGCAAATAAGGCCTTCTATGAGAATGGTTGGTATGCACTTGGTTATCCTGAAGAGGTTGGTGGAATGCCAGCTCCTCACGCAATGAAAGTTGCATGTACTTCAATGGCAATTGGTTCAAATGTTGCGTGGTCGATGTACTACGGACTGTCTCAAGGTGCCATGAATGTAATTCTTAAGGTTGGCTCTCAAGAGCAAAAAGATCTTTTCGTTACCAAAATGATGACTGGAGAATGGGGAGGCACGATGTGTCTTACTGAGCCTGGTGCGGGATCTGATGTTGGAAATGCAAACACGACGGCAAAGCCTCTTGATAACGGAAAATATGCAATTAATGGTGTGAAGATCTTCATCTCTTCTGGGGAGAGTGATCTTTACGAAAATAATATTCACCTCGTTCTTGCTAGAACTCCAGGTGCACCAGAAGGAACAAAGGGACTTTCTCTATTTATCGTCCCACGCTTTAACGTTGAAACTGGTGAGTCAAATAATGTTAAGTGTACGAAGCTTGAGCACAAAATGGGAATCCATGCACAAGCAACTTGTGAGCTTACATTTGGGCAAGATGGTGAGTGTGTTGGTGAACTCATTGGGAAAGAGTTTGATGGAATGAAGAATATGTTCATCATGATGAATGAAGCAAGACTTCTTTGCGGACTTCAAGGTGAAGCACAGTCAAATCTTTGTTTTGAATTAACTGAGCAATATGCAAAAGAGCGCTCTCAATTTGGTACTGAGATTATTAATATGCCAGATGTTAAGAGAATGCTTCTTAAAATGAGATCAACTGGACGCGGGCTTAGGGCATTGTCTCTTTATACGGCAAATCTATTTGATAAGGCCGAAAAGGGTGATGAAGAAGCGGATAAAGAAATCGCTCTATTCACTCCAATCTGTAAAGGGTTCTGTACAGATGAGGGTGTGAATATCGCCAGCGATGGTGTTCAGGTTCACGGTGGTTATGGTTATTGTACAGAGTATGGAATTGAACAGTTTATGCGCGATACAAAAATTGCGACAATCTATGAAGGAACAAATGGAATTCAGGCCATCGACTTTGTCATGAGGAAAATCCTAATGGATAAGGGTGAAACATTCTTTAATGTTGGTAAGAAGATTCACGCAACAATGAATAGAGAAGAAGCGAAGGCTTATCCACACGAAGTTTCAATGATTGGAAAATCAATGGAAATGAGTGAAGAAGTTGTGAAGAAATTTGGTTCTTTCATGGCAGCAAAAAATCAG
This sequence comes from Halobacteriovorax sp. CON-3, assembly GCF_043196995.1. Lineage (NCBI taxonomy): Bacteria > Pseudomonadati > Bdellovibrionota > Bacteriovoracia > Bacteriovoracales > Halobacteriovoraceae > Halobacteriovorax > Halobacteriovorax sp. CON-3. Next base: position 1,638,676 of record NZ_JBEBNA010000001.1, on the reverse strand, counting down.
AGTGCGGTACTTGCACATGCAACTGATTTCTTAAGCTATTGTGGAAACCTTGTTGTTTCATGGTTACTTCTTGAACACGCTTGTATTGCTCAAAACGAGTTAAAGACAGCAACAAGTGAAGAAGAGAAGAAATATTATCAGTCTAAAATCGATGATTTTAAAGTTTTCTGTCAGTACCAATTAACTAGAAATATTGGACTCGCACATAGTGTTTTAAACTTCGAGGAAGATTTAACTTCGATTAATGTTTAATTAAAGATTAAGCACAAGGGTATGTGAGAGATGGAAATAATGGAAAAAGGTGTCGACCTATTTAATGAGGCGACTCGTGGTAGTACAGACTACTACAAAGACAATGTTTATATTATGAAGAAAAAAGGAGAGTATGCTCCTTTAAGCTTCATGAAGAAGAAAGTTGAAGGCTTTGATGAGGAAGGCTTACTGAGCCGTGGTTTTATCTATGACTCCTTAGAGCTTGTAGGTGATAAAGAATTTTTAGAATGGTATGAAAAGCAATTCTCTCGCAAGATGAAGAGAACTCATGCTAAGCAAGTTCTAATTATTCACTTACCAGATAATAAAAGAATTTTTGATGCCATTGAAACAGTTAATAAGGTTTATGACATCCTTCGTGATGAACGTATTATCTTCAATGGTAAGAAGCTCCCTGTGCAGTTAGGTGAGTGGTACGCAAAGTGTATCTTCGGACTAATGCAGAAGAAGTCGACTTCTCAACGTGGCTTTGATTTCTACGTTGGTGAAAAAAGAATTGAGGTTGTCGTTCACTGGGGTGATCAAACTTCACCAAAAGGTGTGAAGGTTAGAAAGTCACTTTGTGATCTCTCTGCAAGTGTAATTATCATTTATCTTGCACGTAATTTTATGATTAGAGATATTTGTCTCTTGGACTCAGATTACGTTCTTAGAAAGTTTGCAGGAAAAGGACATACCTTATTCTTAAAAGATTCTGATATTGGAACATACTTCTTTTCTAAGTCGACAAAGCATAAGGATAAAGTCGTAAATAAGAATGCTCTTCTTAAATACGCCCTTCCTAAGCTTGCGATGAATCTAACTGAATTTTTAGAAAGCTAAGATCTAATTAATAAGTGAAATGGGCCTATTATAGGCCCACTTTTCTACTTTAACCTATTGAAATTACATCTGTTTATGTTTTTGACATCATTGTAAGATGTTCAACTTTGGCCATGGTCGTTTTTTATTGAGTTATTATTTATCTAAGAGATAAATAGCTAATAATACAACGGAATTAAGGCCAATGTTTAAGATCCTGACTTTAATATTAATGATTACTTTTAATAGTTACGGATTTGTATCTACTGAAAACTCTAATGAAAATCAAATGCAACTCTTTGACCAGGCTTCATCAACGGGTGATGCCATTGTTGGTTTTCAAATTCCAATTCAAAAAAGAACTGAGTACATAAGACAAAATATTGGATTTAATTATAATTCAAGGTTTCAAAATAACCTTGGTTATGGAGTTGGGTTTACGATTGATTTGCCATATTTAGAAAAGAAGCAGGGTAGAGAAGGATACACACACATTCTTCATGATAAAGGACAAACGTCATATTTTAATAGTAGTGATGGAAGTGAATTATTTCACAATACTTTTGCAAAGCTTGAATCTCATTCAGGTGTTTTAAATTATAGAAATTTAAAGGGGAACAAACTTACATATCCAAATGGTGATATTAAGTTATTTGATGTGAATACAGGAAAGCTCATTTATGAAAGATCATTCTATGTAGGACACGAAATATACTATAAATGGGATCAATCACTTTTACTTGAAATTACATACAATACTGTCAAAATAAATTTTAACTACGAGGATTGCGAACTATTTAGCAGCCAAAAATATCGAAGCATTCCATTTGTATATGCTGGTGTCTTAAGTCAAAGTCGCAAGTGTCTTAAGACGGTTGCTTACGATGTGGATGAAAGTCAGAGAAATTTTATTAGTGGTCGCCAAGACATAAAAAAAGCTATTAATTTTCGTTATGACCAAGGTTATTTGATAAGTGCTGGCTGGGATCGATTCGTTGTTAATAAGCATTTTTACGATAATGTTTTTTTCACAGGAACATACGAATCATTTTCTAGTGATGATGTGTATAATAGATATTCTTGTGTCACAGATAAACAGGTGTATGACGAATCAGAGCTTCTTGATGGGAAGTATGAATACAAAAGAGTAACAGGAAATGATATCCTAGCGATTGTTCCAGGACGAAAGGCAAAGGTTTATACACGAAAAGAGCTGTTTAGGCTTCTTAATGTAAAGTCTATTGATGAGTACACTAAAGGTGAAATAAATCACGGAATTATTCTTCCTGTGCAACATAATGACGATGGAATCACAGACTTTATAACTATTGAAACAAAGGATGCTTGGCGTACTAGTATATATGTTAGCTTAGGGATATTTGGAAAGAATGGTTATGAGGTAGGAGATAAGAAGTTATTATTTGAGGATTATGACTACTTTGATATTGGACAAGTGAAGTATCAGTACCCAGGAGATAGACGTTTAGTTGAAGATGCAAGTCTTATTCCTGTTAATATTAACAGTGACGGTTATACTGATTACTTGCTTTGTAATTCACAAAGGAAAGGTGAAGTTTTCTTATCATACTTTAGCAATAGTGAAGTTCAGTACACAAGAAGAGAGATCGGTTTTATATGCTCAAGAGGAACAATTGTTACCGATGTAAATCGTGATGGCGTTAGTGATCTTGTTACAGATAATAAATTCTATGTTGGGAATGGCGGAAATGCTGAATCTTTTTATAGCTATTCAGATCTAAACTATAAGTTAAAACTTGAAGATTATTTCAAGTTAAGAGAAAAGAATCAACTTGATAATATTAATGAGTTTGTATCTGTTAATTATAGTCAAATCTCTGGAGAGGTAGGCTTTCGTCGTCAAGAGGTATTGAGAAGACTCCAAAATGATTTAAATAAATTCAAAAAAGAGTTTAGAAATAATAATATTAGATTTGGAGAACATGGGATTCCTTATGCTGCCGGACATGGAGCAACTGTAGCTTACGACATTGACGGAGATGGGGTTTTTGAAATCTATAATGGTCATGGTGGATATAAGAAATGTAATTATGTTCCAACTTTAAAGCTGTTAAAAAATTACAAGTTACGAAATAAGGCTAATTGGAGCTTAGACTATACTAGTAAAAATGGTAGATTTACACTTTCAAAGATGAAGAATGTTGATTCAAAACTAGAATTTTTATTCTCATATGAAGGTCAACTTTCGAGTAAGTTTAGAAAGAGATTTGAATCATTTCGTTCTGTGAAAACAAAAGTTTCAAATGGAAATAAGAGTAAATTCTTTTTTAAAGAGTTTGCTCAAATCGATATTGGCCCAAAATTTGAAACTTATAATGCTTACTCTTCTCAGTGCCTAAAACAGCCTTGTGATGGTATTTCCAGTTTTGAAGGAAGTTATAATACAGTAAATAAAGTGTCGATTTCATTTAATAATAAGCCTTACTTCTACAATGAATTATCCATTTTAGGTCGCTCAAGTAAGGAAGGTAAAACTTACGAGAAGGTTGAGACTAAGCTTGAAAATTTAGAATTAAAAGATTGGGGTATTCGTAAGTATAAGAAAGTTATAAAACAAATAAGAAACGAAGACATAAAAGAATTTACGTTATCTCAATTATTTAATTCTATAAATGGAAAAGTATATTTAGTAGAGTCGATTGAAGCCGATCCTTTAAGGCTAGCAACACCACAAATTTGTACGAATTACTCAATTAGAAGAAATAACTTAGAGATGATCACTAAGAAGGTTAGTCTTTGTGATGACAAAGTATTACTGAATGAAGTAACTAAGAGGAACTCTCTAGGGGAAGTTGAGTCGGTATTTGATGGTACTATTAAAGTTGAAACGAAAAAATCAGTTGAAAGTGGGTTATTAAAATATACGACTATTACAACGGATCGAAATAAGCAGCCTGTAGATAAAATTGAGGATCTATATAATAACTACGGTGATCGCTATATTACTCGTTCATATGACCTTGGGTGTGGTTTAGATTGTTTATATGAAATGGAGAGATTCTCGTATAATGACTTTAGTGAGTTAGCTGACTCTATGACTGATGATAAAACTACTTACTACTACCAAAAGCAACATGGACAATTATTCTCTAGACAGCAAACACTTATCTACAGTGATGATGCACAAGAAAGTTCTCATTTATTTATTGGTACCAATCGTCAAAAAAACTATCTTGATAGTCTGATAACTAAGAAGTCTAAAGTCGTAACTGACCTATATGGCAATGAGACTCAAAGCTACGACTTTTATCATGAAAACTTAGTGTTAAATGGGATTTTCGAATTTGATGAATTCGGAGAGAAGAAGAAGTTCTATTTTGATGGCTACAATTTAGAAACGAAAAAGAGACAAGTCTTTCCTTTAAGGGAGTACACAAATGACTCTCTTGGCAGAGTTTTAAATATTGAGAATGTTGAACGTAATGAGAATGAAGTTTTCAACTATGTTGAAAATAGGTCGATAAAAAAACTTCCTTCTGCAAAAGAATTTGAAGTATCGACAGGTTTAAAGAATGAAGAATATAAATTAAAGCACGACAACGGTACTTTTCAGAGATCATATTTAATAAATGGCCTTGTTTCCTCTTATGATAAATTTACATATGGTTATGATATATTCGATAAACCATCTCTCGCTTACTATGATGGTGCTTTAATCTATGAAGCAAATAGAACTAAGTATGAAACAAAACATAATAACTTCATTGAAAAAATAGACCATGAAATGAGAATTTACGAGTTTAATGGTGCTAATAATAATGTTGAATATACATATGATGCTGTCGGAAATCTCACTTCATTCCAAGCGGGAGCTGAATTCTCAGTAAAATCTCAGTTTAAGCATAATTTTAAACTAAGAAGTGAAATTTCAAATAATGAACAAAATTTCAAAATGTCTTTTAAGTATGATGCTCTCGGAAATAACCGTTTCTTTGTTATGGATAATAGTAAATCTTATCAGTCTTGTTTCTCTGAGAGACGGCTGTCACGTATCGTTTCACCTATTTCATGGAGTAATCAAGAATATAGTATTTGTAAGGATCAGTATGCAAAGAAAGACACTTATTTAACCTTTGTCGATGGAATTAAGTATGACGGTCGTGCAAAGATGACTGAATTAATGATTGATGATCGTAAAACTTTATTGAAGTGGAGCTATGGTCCAGAATTTAGAATTGAAAAAATCGAAAATAATTTCTTTTATGAGACTTACTCTTATAATGAGGACAATCTTATCGTTTCTCGTATAACAAAGTTTTCTGACGGATCAAGTAAATCAGAAAAGTATAATTATGATGGTGCTAACAAGCTAATTACTTCCCTAAAGCCTTCAATTCAAAGAGATGAGTTAGGACGTATTAAAGAATATAACAACTTAAAAATTAAATTTAATAAAAACTCACCTGTTTCTATAGATGAAAAGAGTATTTCTTATAGCCGTTATGGCGATATTTTAGGTGTTGGGAATGAGTATTATTACGAAAAGGATACACATCTTATTGGCGATGCTCTAGTTCGCTATATCTACAATGATGGTAGATTAATTGGTGCATTTGTTGTTAAAGAAACAGGTCATCGTCGAAGACCTTACAAAGAAGAGTATTTTCATATCCTAACTGACTGGAGACATAGTGTAAGAGCAATTATGAATGACAGAGGTGAGATGCTGTCTTATTTTGATTACTCAGCCTATGGGGACTTAACAGAAACAGTTGTTAAAAAGTCAGAAAATGCTCAATATATTCGCTATCGCTTTGCTGGTATGGTTATGCCAAGAGGAGCAAAAAATTATTATGTATCTGACTCTAGAATTTATTTAAGTGAATTAGGTGAGTGGGCCAACTTGGATTATATGAGCATCCTTTCCCCTAAGACGTTTTCTGGGATTAATCTAGACGACGGAAATGGGGTTCGATACTCGAATGGTGATCCTGTTAACTTCATTGATCCAACAGGCTTTAATGCTATAGAAGCATCAAGACCCGTTGATATACCTATTATTGGAAATCTTACTGCTCATCGTGTTTTATTTGTTGGTCAACCAGGCAGTGATACATTAACTAAGATTGACTTAGTTCCGAAAACTACAGGGGAAGTTCTTTTATCTGCTATTGGTGCTCCTGTGAGAGGTGAAATACGTATAAAAGAAGTATCCAGAAATTCATTAAAGGGTTACTCTATTGATAAAACTCATGTTGGTAATAAGGCATTTGATAAAGCGATACTTGATAAAGCAAGCGAGCTTCAAGGCAACTTTGATAACTTTGATCGAATGTATCATGTTCTTGGTGCTTTTTCGGAGACTGGTTTCCAAAATTGCATTGGTGTAAGAAGGGAATTAGTAGATCAAGCTGTGGATAGAGAAAATGTTAAAAGTCATTAATACAGTAATTATTTTTATTCTAACGACTGTAATCGTTACGAATTTGCTTTTTAGCCTCTTTAGTTCGAAACATATAATTATTCTCTATTCGATAAGTGTATTGATATCGACAGTATTTTCTACTTACCTCTTCAGAAAAAACAATAGAGCTGTTTTAAGTAGGAAAACTCTTATTGGAGGAGTTTTAATACTCTTCCTTCTATATGTTGGATATCAATATTCTAAAGTATTAACTTAAATTAACTCATACTTAAGTAAGCGACACTCGATATCACCATTTAGAAACTCAGTTTTCTTACTTGTTTTCAAACGAATATTCTTTCTAAGTGGCCCATGAGCCGTAAGAATGAATGCAGTTGAACCCTTGAAGTTATTCTTAAGAGTTTCACCCATCTCAAAGTAGAAGTCATTAATCTCTAGTCCACCAATGGCCTGAATACGTTCTCCGTATGGAGGGTTAAATAGCATCATACCTCTTTCAAAGCCTGCTGGCGCTTGAGAGCCAATGAAGTTTTCACAACCAAAGTTTACGAAGTCAACACGGCCAAAGCAGTTGAGAAGGTGAGTTCTCATTAGCTTGAAGTTTTCAACATCGGCATCATTACAATAGAACTTATCACTTGGAATTGAATCAATTCTTTCCTGAGAGTCCTTCATAATTTCGTGAACTTTATCAAAGTACCAATCAACTAGGTTTGAATCGTGAAACCATGGTTGCCCAGTAAATGAATATGGCGTTGTATTTTGCTTAAGCCTTAAGAAGGCCGGCGATAATTTTAAGTAGTAGAAGATTGCTTCAATAAGAATCGTTCCAGAACCCGCCATTGGGTCGTAGAAAGGCCCTTGGCAATCCCATTTTGTTTCAGCGACAAGGGAAGCGGCTAAGTTTTCTCTTAGAGGTGCGCGGTGACCACTTTCACGGTACCCACGTTTATCAAGAGAAGTTCCAACCATGTCAGCATAGATGATAACTTTGCAACCTTCTTTAACTTTTTCAACACGTTGAAGAAAGCTCACATTTGGTTCATTAGTCTCAACATTTGGACGCTTATTAAATTTCTCTCTCATATAATCAACAAGAGAGTCTTTTAGAGTTTGAGATAAGAAAATTGAACTTCTGAAAAGCTCCTTACTTTCTCCATCTAAAAGAGTATTGATTTTAAAAGTTTGCTCTGGAGTAATATAATCTTCCCAAGGAAGCTCACTTGCTCTCTTGTAGATTTGTTTTTCGTTGCGGATATAGAAGAAGCCAACTTCCTTAAAAACACGAGAAGCAATTCTAGCATTGAAAATATATTCAATAGTTGCCTTGTTGCGGGCCTTAAATGCAGCTCCACCACGGCCGGCCTTGGCCTCGATTCCGTTGGCACGTAGCTCATTTACTAGGTATTGTTCACAACCTCTCGGGCATGAGGCAAAATAAAAACTTTTGTCATTAATGACTTTGTTCGACTTCTTATAATTTTCCATAGGCGAGATTTATGCTTTATTTAGGTATGTGTCAAAGAAAAAGCCTTAAGTTGGTAAAAATTCGTTCATTTTCCTCAATAAAATAGGCTAAATTCCTCTGTATAGGCTTCAAACTTGACGGATATACTGTTATAGTTTCGGACATAAAATATATTAAGATTTATTCATACATAAAGTGAGGAAACATGAGCTTTACAGATTACAAAGTAGCAGACATCTCTCTAGCTGACTGGGGAAGAAAAGAAATTAAAATCGCTGAAACTGAAATGCCGGGACTAATGTCTCTAAGAAAAGAGTTTGGAGCGTCAAAGCCACTTAAAGGTGCAAAGATCGCTGGTTGTCTTCACATGACTATTCAAACAGCTGTACTTATCGAAACTCTTGTTGAGCTAGGTGCTGAAGTAAGATGGTCTTCATGTAATATTTATTCAACTCAAGATCAAGCTGCTGCGGCTATCGCTGCTGCTGGAATTCCTGTTTTTGCTTGGAAAGGTATGAACGAAGAGGAATTTGACTGGTGTATCGAGCAAACTCTTAAGTGGGCAGATGGATCAGCACTTAATATGATCCTTGATGATGGTGGTGACCTTACAAATATGGTTCACGACAAGTATCCTGAGTTAATCGAAGGAATCAAAGGTCTTTCTGAAGAAACAACTACAGGTGTTCACAGACTATATGAAAGAGTTAAGGCCGGAACTCTTAAGATGCCAGCAATCAATATCAATGACTCTGTAACAAAGTCTAAATTTGATAACCTTTACGGATGTAGAGAGTCTCTTGTTGACGGTATCAAGCGTGCAACTGACGTTATGATCGCAGGTAAGACTTGTGTTGTTGTTGGTTACGGTGATGTTGGTAAAGGTTCAGCTCAATCTTTCAAAGGTCTTGGAGCTAGAGTTATCGTTACTGAAATCGATCCAATTTGTGCTCTTCAAGCAGCAATGGAAGGTTTCGAAGTAATGAAAATGGATAAAGCAGCTCTTGAAGGTGATATCTTCGTTACAACAACTGGTAACTACCACGTAATCAATGCATCTCACCTTGATAATATGAGAGATGGTGCAATCGTTTGTAACATTGGTCACTTTGATAATGAAATCGATATTAAGCACCTTCACAATAACTTTGAAGAAGATAATATCAAGCCACAAGTTGATCTATACACAGGAAAAGATGGTAAGAGAATCATCCTTCTTGCTCAAGGTCGTCTAGTAAACCTTGGTTGTGCAACTGGGCACCCTTCATTTGTTATGTCGAACTCATTCTGTAACCAAGTAATTGCTCAAATGGAACTTTGGGATAATGCTGGTAAGTATGAGAACAAAGTTTATATGCTACCTAAGCACCTTGATGAAAAAGTTGCTCGTCTTCACCTTGAGAGAATCAATGTTGAAATCGATACTCTTTCTCCTCAACAAGCTGAATACATCAGCGTACCAGTTGAAGGTCCATTCAAGCCAGAACACTACCGTTATTAATTTAACAAATACTCAAGCCTCCTTCGGGAGGCTTTTTACTTTTAGGTCCAAATAATGAGTAAGAAAATTTTCCTAGCAACAGATCACGGTGCTTTCGAACAAAAAGAAGCAGTTAAGAAATTCTTAATTGAAGAAGGTTATGAAGTAGAGGATCTTGGGACGCATTCGACAGATTCATGTCACTACCCTGAGTATGCAATCGCTTTAGCAAAGGCCGTGCAAAAAGAGGGGAAAGGTATCCTTCTTTGTGGGTCGGGAATTGGAGTATGCATGGTTGCCAATAAGTTTAAAGGAATTAGAGCAGCTCTTTGTCATAGCGTCGATCTAGCAAGGCTTTCTCGTGAGCACAACAACGCAAATGTAATTTGCTTTGGTGGCCGTATTTCAACTAGTGAAGAAGTTTTGGCCATGACTAAGGTATGGCTATCGACTGAGTTTGAAGGCGGCAGACATCAGACTCGCATTGACATGTTCACTGACCTCGGTGAAAATTAATCTTATGTTTAAAGTTAAATGGACTGAATATATCTCATTCTTTGTTATCTTAGTTATTGGTATCTATAGCCTATATATATCAAGAACTGATTTAGCTTATTTTGATAAAGTACTTAGCGCACAAAATGGACTACTCGAATGGTTTACTTTTGTTGGCCTATGTCTCATTTCATTTGGTTATTTTTACAGACGCAGAGTTCTCGCAAAATTTAGAGATTCAAAATTTCTTCTTATGCTCGTTATTCAAGGTGTGTTCTATGTTATCTGTGCCTTGGAAGAGGTGAGTTGGGGACAACGTATCTTTGATTGGAATTCCCCTGAAATGTTTAGGGATATCAATAGTGTTCTTCTCGAAACAAATTTTCAAAATTGGTTAATTGCTCGTGGAGTTTCTCATGAGTCTTGGAACCTCTTTCTAAGAGTTATTCTATTTATTTATCTTTTTGCTGTTCCTATTTCATATCTTAAAGTTGAAAAGGCAAAGCAATTCATTGATAAATTTGCACTGCCTGTTCCAAAGGCAACTCATATTATAAGTTTCATGATTCTTCTTGTGATTACACTTTTTATTCCTAGTGATAATAAAGTGCAATTTGCTGAGTTTTGTTTGACTTGGGTTTTAACGGCCCTAACACTAGAGCCATTTAACCGCAGTATGTTTTCTCGTCGAAGTCTTGTTCGCTAGTTAAGCGTGCTTTATACAGCTTGGACATTTTCTTTTTAGCATTCTTCTGTAAGCACTAGTTGTCTTGTGAAAGTAGCTTGTGGCCTTTTGGCCCATATTACTTTCAATTAGCCAGCTAAACTTATTTACAAGTGGGTATAGCTTAGCAAGGTGAGTGATCACTTCGTCACCCTTTAAAACTTTCTTATCACTTGTGATGTAGTGAACAACTTCTTGGCATTCTTCTTTATTTAGTTCGGGATAAGCTTGATAGAGCTTTTCATCGTTAACACTTACAAAGTTAACAGACTTGGCCTCTTCTAAGCGTGCTAGAGAATCCTTGAATCTGACACATAGTGGACATTCATCATCGAAAATGAGAATTGGTAATTTGTAATTTTCTTCCATGAAAACAACCTTTTATTTTTATTGTGCTCCTAATTTCTTAGTCGCTGAGTAACGATATCTTCTTGATATGATCTCAAAAATATTACTAGATTTATCTTTTGTAATTCCTGCATTTCTTTGTGCTCTTTGTGAGAAGTCTAAAATTTCTGCACTAGCATTTGCATTATCTTTCTTTTTCTTCTTTAGTAGGTGAGCGTATGGATTTACGGCCTTTTTCTTTTTCTTCTTTTTATTGTCTAAACCGCTACCACCTCTAAAGTAGAGTCCATTATTTTTTGGTTTATAAGAAGCAGTGTACTTAGCAGACTTCCCTCTAAGGCCTGAAGCACGAGATTTAAGTTTTGCTTCAGCTGACTTACTTTCATTCGTCTCAGGAGTTGCAGAAATCGCATTTGCAACGGCACCGTCAAATCCAAGTTGTCTTAAGCCTTCTGCGATTTTTGCATCTTTCTTCTTATAACTATCTGGTAGATTGATTTTGTTAAGCCCTTCTTTTAGTTTATCGTTGGCCATCGCAAAAATCTTTCCTGACGTCGATTTGAAGCTATTTGAGCTATCTCCTGGAGTCGATATACCGTTTGTCATTTTATAGAAGTCATCTAGACTTGTTCCAAGTCCACCCGGAATATACATTCCTCCAATCTTTGATGAGATTCTTGAATCGAGACATGAATTTGTTTGGCGACAAGTACAGTTAAGGTCTTCTTTCACATTATTGTCGACACAAGTAACTTGCCAGTTATTATTCTGAGCAGTTCTTTGTCTAATTTGCGGATAACAATACTTAACATCATTCATTGTTTCAGGCTGGCTACAATAGCAATCACGATCTGAAACAGGATTACATTTACCTTTACCACTTAATTTATTGGCAACGTTATTTAACTTGTCAGCAGCATCACCATGCATCTTGTGTTCCCACATATAGTAGCTCGTCATAAGAGTTGAAGCACCTAGCTTTACCCAGTTACTCCAGCCACTTGTGAATCCACCTTGTGTGGCCATCGAGGCAATATAACAAACAGTCGTCGCTCCCCATCCTTTCCTCTGGATATCAACAGACTTTTGACGATCACGATGTGAACGTGCTTGCTTATAAAGCGCCTGGCTTTGAGCATTTTCAACATCTGGTTCAGTAGCAAGCGCAAACTCATCACTCTTTTGCTGAGTCACACGTGCAATAACCTCGGCCCCCATCGGAATATACTGGCAATAATCAGTACCTTCTTTCTCGCTTGCTTTGTCATGTTCTGATTGCGCTTCCTTTAGATCTTCAGGTGTAGCACTAGAGTCGGCCATGGCCTCGGCCTTACCTTCTTGGTTAAAACTAATCCCCTTATCACTGTACTTGGCAGCAACATCTTTCTTAGTCACAACATCGATTTGATTGAATTTACCACCGCCTCCAGCTTGAGACATGGCCGGCATAATAATAGAGTAGGCTTGTCCTACGGCCTTAAACATTGAAGGTGACATTCCCATGAATTTCTCACCGTCAGTTGCATCGCCACCCTTTCTTATACTTTCACACTCTTGAGAAGTCCCACATTCCTCGGCCCACTTTTCATCAGCTTCTCTTTGCTGATAACCGGCGTGCGTATAATTCTCCATTGTATGCTTATCTCTGTCCGTAATATTTCCAGACTCAACATCGGCTTCCGAAGGAGCTTCGTAGTTGCTATTTTGTCCATAAGACAATATTGAACTCGTTACTAAAAATAACGTCAAGAGAGTGGTGAATATTTTTGATTTTGGCCTCAACATTAGCTAACCCCAATTATTTAGATTCTCTTTGATTTTAACACGCTGTGGTGCTACTCGGGAGGTCTGTAATATATGCCTCATTAAAAACCATGTAAATTCAGTGGGTTATGCGAGTGGTTGCTTTAGAAATCTGAAAAAACGATGCACATAATTTGGGGCATCTTCTAGGGGCCATTAGTTGCCAAAAATACCTGAAATTGCTAGATTAAAGGCATAACCTAATTTGTGAGAAATATCATGGCAAATACATCAACAAAAGCTAATACTAATGACAAAAAACCGCGTGAAGCTGAGTTATCTCACTCAATGGTTCACTATCTTTTAGCAATTCATAAGCTAAAAGAAGACAAGGGTTATGCTCGAGTTACAGATATTGCCAAAGACTTAGGTTTAACTAAGGGATCAGTTTCAACGGCCCTTAATAATCTTAAAAAACGTAATCTAGTTAAAGAGGAAGATGATACAAAATTTCTTCTCTTAACTGATGACGGTCACGATGAAGTTCACAAGACTTTAACTTCTCGTACTCTTCTTTATTACTTCCTAAAAGACTTTGTTGGTGTTTCAGAAACAGTCGCTGAAAAAGACTCTTGTATGATTGAGCACCTTTTAAGTGAGGAAACTAGTACGAAATTCTTTGAATTCATGAAGACACTTTCTTGCTCATGTGACGATCTTGCAAAAAGTGGTAAACTTCCTAAAGGTTTTAATTTTCAGACAACTTTAAGTCTTTGTGACTACAAGTCCGCTGAAGAATTTATGGAAGGTCAAAAGGGTGATACGTACTTACAGGAAGAGAAAGACGCTTAAATTCTTATTTCTTTTAATTCTGGGCATATCACTATCAACTGCATCAGCAACTGAGTATTGTTTTAATCGTAAACGGCCAATTCATACCATTCGTATGGATCTGTTGAAATACGTTATTGATGGTGAAAAAATCAAAATTGATTCTCATAAGAATTGCTTAAACTTAGAAGTTAAATCATATCGCCAAGAATTATTTCGAAAATTAGTAAATAAATACTTTCCAAATGAGTTAGAGAAAGGCTCTGTGTCTCATTTCACTCAAGAGATGTGTAAATTCAAAATGAAAGAAGTGACAAAGCTTAATGATAAGGTCAACGAGCAGCTCTCGGACATTATTAGTTCTCAAGGCAATAGTTTTGAAATGGACTTCGGCGGTGAAGTCTATCATGCAATTTGTAAGAAGAAGGGGAGTATTTATCTTCTCGATTTAAGAAGTAAGAAGAATAAGGACCAATTAACGACTTTAACTTTTAGTTTAGGAAAATGGGTCGACTTAACTTCACTGACTAAGCTTGAAAATAAAGAATACTCTCTTATGGTGATTGAATAATGAAAAATATTATTACGGCCGTTAAGGAGATCAATGCTGGTCTTTTTGGGCTATCTCAAAATGAGAGAAGAAATATTCTCTTAGTTACATTTACACTCTTTCTAGCATTCTTCTCATACCCAATGATTCGTTCGAGCTCAACTGCTCTCTTTATTCAGAATTTTGGCGCTAAGAGTACACCGTGGATTTGGTTATCTTCGGTAATGTTTCTTGGTCTCAGCGTTAGTATCATCAATGAACTACAAAAGTACTTCTCCATTGCGATAATCTTTAATGGGATTGTGGCAATATCGCTGGCCCTTATGGGAGGCGCTCTAATTGCACTTGGAAATGGAGTTGCTTACGGAAGCGCTGTCTTTGCCGTTTGGAAGGAAGTTTATATTATTTTAGTCGTCCATTTATCATTGGGGTATCTTAACTCTGTGATTGACTTTAGAGTCGCAAAACTCGTCTATGGTCCACTAGGGGCCTTGGGTTCTCTTGGAGGAATCTTTGGAGGACTCCTTACGACAAAGCTAATGAAGGGGATGGGAGTATTCTATGCTGCTTCTTGTGGCCTACTCATTCTAGCTCTAGTTATTATTATTTTTAGTTTTACCCAAAAGCAATTCTTAGCACTCAAAGAAAAGTCTCCAATCTCTTCACTCGCAGATAAGAAGCTTTATGTCTTCTTTATTTGTGGACTAATTATTCTTTCCCAAGTGGTAATTAACTTGGCAAATTATAAATTTAATCTAGGACTTGAAGTATTTAAAGATGCTAATGAGAAGGGTGCCTATCTTGGCAATATTTATTCATCGATTAATGCCATTTCACTAATTGTTCAAATTGTTATTATTCCAATTGCATTTAAATATTTTAAAGTTTCATCAGTCCATATCTTTATTCCATTTGTTTTCTTTATCCTGATTATTTTGGATCGCATGGAATACTTGGGATTACTCGGAACAGCAATTTTATTTGTAGGCTTTAAAGGTTTAGATTATTCGATCTTTTCGGCAGCTAAGGAGATGCTATATTTCCCTTTGAGCAAAGAACAAAAGTACGGGGCCAAGTATATCGTGGATATGGTTGTCTACCGTGCGTCAAAAATGGGTATTTCAGCTCTACTATTAGTGTTTACAAGTTTGGCTTTTACTCAAAATATGCTAATAATATCAGTGTTACTCTGGCTAGTTCTAGCGGCCTTTATGGCCATTAAATTTCGCTCGGAGTAATGTCTTTAATAAGATTCATTTAGGAGTTTATATGTCTAATCCATTATTAGAAAAATTCACAAATCCACATGGTGCAAGACCATTTGATACAATCAAAAACGAGCATTACATGCCAGCAATTCGCGAAGCAATTAAGATGCACAAAGAAGAAATCGAAGCAATTAAAAACTTTGATGGTGAACTTACATTTGCAAATATCATTGAGCCATATGCAAACTCAGGAAGTGCAATTGAAGATATTTCAATGATCTTCTTTAACCTAAAGTCAGCAAACACAAATGATGAGATGAATGAAATCGCAAAAGAATTCTCTCCATTATTAACTGCTCATGGTAACGACGTTAACCTTGATGCTGATCTTTTTGCAAAAGTTAAAGTTGTTTTCGATAACAAAGAAAATGAAGACTTAAATGCTGAGCAGATGACTCTTCTTACAAAGATCTATAAAGGATTCGTAAGAAATGGTGCTCTTCTAAGTGAAGAAGATAAGAACAAAGTAAGAAAGATTGATGAAGAACTTTCAAAACTAGGTCTAGAGTTTTCTGACAACCTTTTAAAAGAGACTAATAAATTTGAAATGGTTCTAGATAACAAAGAAGATCTTGCAGGACTTCCAGAAGGACTTATTGAAGCTGCTGCAATGACAGCAACTGAAAAGGGTCACGAAGGTAAGTGGGTTTTCACTCTAGATTACCCAAGCTTTGGGCCATTCATTACTTATGCTCAAAATCGTGAATTACGTAAGAAGATGACAATCGCTTCTGGGACTAAGTGTGCTAAAGGTGATGAACTTGATAATCAAGAAAACGTAAAAAGAATTGCTCAGCTTCGTTTTGAAAGAGCTGGTATTCTTGGATACAAGAGCCACGCTGATTATATCTTAGAAGAACGTATGGCCATGAGTGCACAAAATGTTTTTGATCTTCTAAATAACTTAAAAGAAAAAGCAATGCCTGCAGCAATTGAGCATATGGATGAAGTTAAAGCCTATGCTAAAGAGCAAGACGGAGTGGAAGACTTCTCTTCATGGGACTATATGTACTACTATGAGAAGTTAAAGAAAGAAAGATATAGCATTGATGATGAAATGCTAAAACCATACTTTAAGTTAGAAAATGTTCTTAATGGTGTTTTTGAAGTTGCAACTAAGCTTTATGGACTAAACTTTAAAGAAGTATCTAATGTTCCAAAGTATCACCAAGATGTAATGACTTATGAAATTACTGATCGTGATGGAAATTTCATTTCACTATTCTACGGTGATTACTTCCCACGTGCATCTAAGCGTGGTGGAGCATGGATGACAGCATTTAGAGAACAATATGTTCTTAACGGTGAAGATATCCGTCCTCACATTGCAAATGTTTGTAACTTTACAAAGCCAACAACAACGAAGCCATCACTTCTTACTTTCAATGAAGTGACAACGTTATTCCACGAATTTGGTCACGCGCTTCACGGTATCCTAACTAAGTGTCAGTACCGTATGCTGTCTGGTCCAAATGTATTCTGGGACTTTGTTGAGCTTCCATCACAAATTATGGAAAACTGGGCATTTGAAAAAGAATGCTTAGACTTATTTGCTAAGCACTATGAAACTGGAGAGTTAATTCCAGCTGAATTAGTACAAAAGCTAAAAGATAGTTCAAACTTTGGAGAGGGTCGTCACACTATTCGTCAACTAAGCCTAGGTCTACTTGATATGGCATGGCACTCAGGTGATCCATCAAATATTACAAATGTAGAAGAATTTGAAAATCTTGCAACTCAAGATGTTCAACTACTTCCTAAAGTTGCTGGAACAATGGTTTCAACTTCATTTGGTCACATCTTCGCAGGTGGATATTCTGCTGGTTACTACTCGTACAAATGGGCCGAAGTTCTAGATGCAGATGCATTTGAGTTATTTCTAGAAGAAGGGATCTTTAATACAACAATTGCAGATCGTTTCAGAGAAAATATCCTTGAAAAAGGTGGTTCAGAACATCCAATGGATCTTTACAAGAAGTTCCGTGGACGTGAGCCAGAGGTTGATGCACTACTTAGACGTGGTGGTCTTATTTAAGCAACCGCGAAATTGACTGGCCAAAGCCAGTCTATTGTTCGCGGTGCTAGCTCCCCAGTCTTTAGCTAAAAAATTATTTCAACAAGCCGACGTTTATGTCGGCTTTGTTGTCTCAGGAGCAATGGGAAAGTTTTCGATTGTGGCAAATAACCGAAAGCCGCGCTTACGGCTAGCTTCCTTAAATCACATTCATCTCAGCTTCAAAACTGCCCGCTGGGCACTTTTGCCGCAGGATGTCTCTCTGGAGCCAAGGATGGGAAAGCCATCGCAAAGAAGAAGCGACACTTTAGCTTTGCTAAAGTTAGCAATAGAGCTTACTTATTAGCAGACTTCTTCGTCTCAAAGATTTCTTTAGCATGTGACCATGTAAAAACAGCTGCAGCATCTTAGCGAAGCTAAGATATGATGCAGTGTTAGCTCCCCATTCTTTAGCTTAAAAATTATAATTATTTAAACAAATCGACGTTTATGTCGATTTTGTTTCCTCTGGAGCAATGGGAAAGCCATCGCAAAGAAGAAGCGATACTTTAGCTTTGCTAAAGTTAGCAATAGAGCTTACTTATTAGCAGATTTTTTCGTCTCAAAGATTTCTTTAGCATGTGACCATGTAAAGTAATCCTTCGCATTCTTAAGCTCAAGTAGATGAGGAATCAACTGATTCGAGTAATCAATCGAGCTCTCTTTCGGCAGCGCTGAAGGAAGATTATCAATCGCAATAATATTACATTCATGATCAATCGAGCTTTCTACTTTATGAAGAGGTTTATCCCAAGTTGTATGAACATCGTAAACCGGGATAGGGTTGAGGTCACTATTAGGATCACAACTAACATCACAGATATATGATAGTTTTTGATTCTTCTCCATAAGTGATTTATCTAGAAATGGAGGAATCTTCGTTGTCATGAGAACTGTATTAATAAAAATGTCGGCCTTAAGAATTTCATTAAATGGGCCACCAACTTTCGTTTCTTGAACGTCCCAGTTAATTGATTCAAGCTCTAGGTCTGTAAGAAGTTCTCGTGCCCCACTTCCACAACGTCCAAGGGCACCAATAATAAAAGTCGAAGGGTTTTGTTTTCCGTTTCTTTTCTCATTGATAATCTTAAGCCACTCATCTTTAGAAGAGTAATGCCTCAGGGTAGCTGGGGAATTTGAGAAGAAGTTCTCGATACTAAGTGCAGCCCCAACATAGCCTGCCCAGTAACCAAAAGCGGCAACACGTCTTTTATCTTCGTTTAGTAGAAATTCGAGATCGAATAGGGTTCCTTCACCTTTTCGATAGCGATCAAAGACTTTTTGAGATCCGTTTTGGCCCTTGTAAATATGGGCAAAGTAAATATGATTGTGTTTTAGTGGAAATTCATCCGTTTCTTTTAGTTCTTTTAAGCCTAGAATAAAAATATCGTCACCAACTGGTGCTTCAGTAACCCAAGCATGGCTTTCTTTTATTTCACAGCCAATATTTTCATATTCTTCGATTGGAAAAATTCGATCATTTGATTTTTCGACGACTACTTTATAGCCTGCATCGATTAACTTTTTTGCATTTTCTGGTGTTAGAGGAGTTCTTTTTTCAAATGCCTTATCTTCATCTCTTAACCATACTGTTGTCATATTTAATAACCTTGTCTTTAATTAGATTTTATCCTGTATTGATGTATCCCTATCGACGGTTTCATTGTTTAAGTTAAATAATGCTTTCATATCTGAAAATAACATTCTCGGGAAAATAAGTGCACAGAATGCAATACAGACGACAATAAGGATCTCTTCTGTAGCATATTGATTTCCAATAAATGTAAGGATAATCCCACCTAATATATTTGGGACAACGAAGCCAAGATCTAGTAGGGCAAATATCCTCGCTAGGTACTTTGTTTCGACTTTAAGGGAAACATAATTTAGTTGATTTGTAATACGAACGAATACAACAAATCCCCAAACAAAGAAAATCATTAATGTTGCAGTATAAGAAGCCGTGTATAGCCATATTGCCATGAGAACAGGTTCTAAATAGAGTGTCGTAATAATTAATTTTCCAACAGGTTTATCTTTGAAAATTGTAGAACTGGCCCAACCACCAAATAGGCCACCAAGGCCAAAGAGCGCTAAGGCTATCCCGTAATCTTGCTTTGTGGCCCCGAGGGTCTCAGTAAGATATGGAAGAATCAGGGGAAACATAAACCCAAGTACTAAACCTTCAATGATGACATTTGAAATGACGGCAAAGAGCTCTTTTTGTGTTCGGGCATATTTAATACCGTTCTTTATTTCAGATAAGAAGCTCTCACTGTTCCCCTCTTGTTTTGGCGGGTTATAGGTTAAGCTCATAATAAAGTAGATTCCAACAATGTAAGTTAGAAAATCGAGGGCGACGACTTCCTTAATACCACCAAACGCCGTAAACATTGTTGCACCAAGAAATGGCCCAATCATGTGTAGAACAGCAAATGCCGAGCCAAATAGTGCATTGGCACGATTCATATCTTTTTGGGGAACAATGTCATTTACCATTGCCTGTCTAGTGGGGTTGTACATCCCTGTAAAAAGGGCGATTAGGCCGTCACATAGAATGACCACTTCAGGAGTTTTAGCAAAGATAATTGTGAAAATAATTGGGATACGAATATAGTTCGTAAACAGAAGGACATTCTTGCGATTATATTTCTCGCCGATGACCCCACCAATTAAGTTTCCGATTGTTAGAAAGAAGAGGAATACTGCACGTGCGGCACCAAGATAGCTCTTATTATGATTTGATAACTCAAATACTAAGAGCATTAGCGCTGTTTCTGAAACAAATGAGCCAAGCTCAGATGTCAGACCTGCAATATAGAGCCTTCTAAAATTTTGATAACGTAAAACCTTAGGAAGCTTGAACATAATTAGGATCTTTTAGCTAAGAATTCATCAACGGAAGTATCGAATTCTGAAACAATTCTATCGACAATCTCTTTTACTGTTTCAATCTTTTCAATGAACTCAATAGAAGGACCGGCAACCCATACTGTTTTATATGTGGCTCCGAAAGCTGCATTTTCAACGGCCTTCATTCCCTTGTAACCAGTAAGCATCTTTGCATATTTTTTTAGCTTCTTATTCTTGCTCATGGCCTTTTCAACAATATTTTGTTCAGTTCCGATTTTTTGAACATAAGGAGTATTGATAACTGTACAAGGTGTACCTGAAATCTTATTCGACATCACAATATCTTTAGCTCCGTATTGAACAACGGCTTCTTTATATGCATCAGATACAATTGATTCTTTAGTGGCAATAAAAGGTGACCCAATAGAGACTCCTTCACATCCTAGCGCCATGATACTAAATAGGCCTGATCCTGTTGCAATCCCACCTGCCGAGATAACTGGAATATCTAAGTTCTTCTTAAGTAGGGGAACAAGGATGCTTGCAGGTGTTGGACCTGCGTGCCCGCCAGCTCCTGAGTTTACAGCGATAACCGCATCGGCTCCCTGATCTTGTACCTTTTGAGCATATTTTAAATCAACAACGTCACAGATGATCTTAGTTCCTTGTGGACGACATTTTTCGATAACTTCTTTCGGGTTTCCAAGTGAAGTGATGATGAAGTCTGGTGCATACTTAGCACAAAGATCAATTTGTTTGTGCATGTGAATGTTTGACTGGTTTACAATGATATTGATTCCAAATGGACCTTCACATCTTTCTTTTAATTCCTTTAGGCCTTCTTCAAATTCTTCTGGAGTTCGCCAGTTAAGTGCCGGTATACAACCCATAATACCTGCTTTAGAAGCTTCTACTAGCATATCAATACTAGTCACAAGAAACATCGGTGCCATAATAATAGGGTATTTAATATTAAAAGTTTCAGTTAGCCATGTTTTCATCATATGCAATCCATTCTCTATATGTTTATTGCTTAATTATAATGTATTTTTTTGTATTTAACACCTAAGATTACTTGCACAATTTCTTCCCTCAACGTACTCTTAAAGAATGAGCTCACAAGAAATAAATAAGCTACCTGACTTCTCCGCAATTCGAGAAAATATAGAAACAGAACGTAAAACGATTATTAAGGTCAATAATTTTTCCGATGATGATAGTTATGTTAGAGCAAGTGAAGATGCTCTTGTCGTTCTTGGCTTTCTTGAGTCAACGCTAACTAAGTTATGGACAGTTTTTGATGAGAATCCATCTTTAGTTTATTTCTTTAACAAAGACTTCACCAATTTTAATTTATTAATTAAACAAGATAATATCCTTGATTTGATTTTTATTGATGATTGTATGATTCCAGAAAAGGAAGCAATCTTCTTTGGTCAAGATGGTGGGCTGTCTCAAAATATCCTCTCTCTTCACGAGAAAACATTCTATGAGTGGGGACAAAAGGTTGTAAATCAGCATAATGAGACTCAAACCTTTATTCGTTCAGATGTTGATTTAACAAAACATAAAATCAGTGAGCTGAAGTGTCAGTGTATTAAGTGTGTAAATGACTTTAGAGCACTTCTTAGAGACTCAGTCTATGAAAGTTGTGTTGAAATCATTGAATCAACGAAAGAGCAAATTAGAGAAGAGATTGATAATGGAATTCATGTTGTTTCAGATATCGTATTCAATCTTCAAAAAACTCTCGATAAGAATTTCTACAAATTAAGAAATACTATTAAAAGATCTTCTCTAAATAGGTTAGAGAATCAGGTTAAGCAATATTTTAAATCAGAGTTTGCTTATCCATCAGAACTTGCTTCTCTTCACCGAAGAAATGTAAGTATGTTATTTGATCAATACTTAGAAGCAAATGAGCTAAGTACTGATCTAATTACGGATGCGGAGTATGACAAATTCTACCGCTCTCTTTCAACTCATTACTGGAGAAATGAAAGATACCTAGAGCGTGAATTTAAGAAATTCGTAAAATCAATTATCATTCTAAAGAAGAAAGACGTCTCGTCGACAATTCTTCAAGAGTATCTTGGAGAGTTCTGGACACATTCAAATGCCAGGCAAATGAAGAGAAAGATCGTCTACCATATGGGACCTACTAACTCTGGAAAAACTTATCACGCAATTGAAAAGTTATCGAGTGTCCCTAAAGGTTGCTACTTGGCCCCTCTAAGACTTCTGGCCGCAGAGCTTTACGATACACTAAATTCAAAAGGTGCTGTCACAACTCTGCTTACTGGTGAAGAAGTTATTGAGAGAGAAGGTTCAACACACTACTCGTCAACTATTGAAATGGCGCGATTACAAGAAGTCTTTGACTGTTGTGTAATTGATGAGATTCAAATGATTACTGATCCTTCACGTGGTTGGGCATGGACGAGAGCACTTGTTAATATTATGGCCGATGAGGTTCACCTTTGTGGTGATGCTTCTGCTCTTGATCTTGTTAAAGTGATTGTTGATCTTTGTGGCGATGAACTAATTATTAATGAATACACTCGTATGACTGAGCTATCAGTTGAGAGGCATCCAATTGTTCTAGCTGATATGCAAAAGAACGACGCCCTTATTGTATTTTCAAGAAAGAATGCCCTAAGACATAAAAGAGACTTAGAGCGTTTAGGTTATAAAGTTTCGATTGTTTATGGAAGACTTTCTCCTGAAGTACGTCGAGAGCAGGCCCGTAAATTTGATCAGGGTGAAACTGACGTTATCGTTTCAACTGATGCTATTGCGATGGGTATGAACTTACCAATTAAAAGAGTCGTTTTCTCAACTCTTTCTAAGTTCTTTGATGGCCATCAACATGATATTTCTGTAAGTGAGATAAAGCAGATCGGTGGCCGTGCTGGACGTTTCCAGAGATTTCCTCGCGGAACAGTAACTTGTCTAAGAAAGGTCGAAGACGGAATTGAGTCAATCAATGAAGCATTGAGTGCGACACTTGAACAAAGTGATCAGTGTATGGTTGGTCCTGACCTTGATATCTTCAACCAAGTTAACAAAGCACTAATTGATAATAATTTACCAAAGCTAAAGCTTTCAGAATTTCTACGTCTATTTAACACGATGACTTTCCAAGCTCCTTTCTATTGTGTTGATATGAAGGAGATGATTGAGTTAGCAGAGATGGTAGAGGATGCTGATTCAAATGGTATTCTTACTGATGCTGAAATCTTCGGATTTGCTTGTGCTCCAGTAAACCTGGGCCTAATGGATCATGTTCAATTCTATAATTGGATCCTTCATAAATACGTTAATATGGAAGGGATTCCTTGTGAACCGATTGAACACGGTTCAAATGATATTGATTATCTTGAAACTTCGATTAAATGTGTTGAGCTATATCAATGGCTTTCAAGACACTTTAATAATAAAAACTTTGTCTATTCTGAAGTTGAGCTCTTAAATAATAAGCAGCTTGCTATCGATCAACTAAATGAACTTCTTTCACAAAAGATTATTGCTAGATGTTCTTCATGTAGTGTTAAGCTGCCAGAAGACTCTCGTTTTCCTATCTGTGAAGAGTGTTTTGAGAAGCGTAAGGCCAATCGTCGTAAACCTGGTGGAGGACGATTTAAAGGTAAACCTGGGAAGGGTGGAGCCTCTAAAGGATCAACAGGAAGAAACTTCAAAGGTAAAGGGCGTCCTGGACAGAGTCGAAAAAGAAATGTAAGTCGTAAGAGAAAAAATACTACTTCTAAACCTTAGAGATAATGAATACTTTCGAGTACGCAAGGCTATTGCTAGAATCTCCATTTCTTGAAGATAAGCTGACAACATCTGATGTTGTTACGGATCTAAATTACCATAAAACACAAGATGGAATAAAAGATCTTCGTCCAGCGAGAGAGGGGAAAATCATATTCTCTTGCGAACAACTAAAATTTCCAAAAAGAGGTAGTTTTCATTTAGATGAAAAGAAGGCCATGGCCCTTCACTTCTTTGCAAATCATGAGCTTTTGGCAATCGAAATGATGGCCACTGCTTTGATGTATATTCCAATAGAAGATAAGTCGCAATACAAGAGGATCGCCTCAGGCTTGCTACAAACTATTGATGATGAGATTAAACATTTTAATCTTTATCGCAAAAGAATGAATGACTTTGGGATTGATTTTGGAGATCTACCTGTTAACGATTTCTTTTGGCGACAGATGCAAAAAATCACAAGCTTTGAAGAGTACTTTGCTGTGATGGCCTTAACTTTTGAAGCGGCCAACTTAGATTTTGCAAAATTCTATCGTGATATTTTTCAAGGTGTTGATGACAAAAAGTCAGCAGCAATTTTAAATGTTGTTTACGAAGATGAGATTTCTCATGTTGGCTTTGGTGTGCACTGGTTAAATAAGTGGCGTAATCAAAGCAATTTATGGGAATTCTATGTGCAGTCTCTACCAGATTTACTTTCTCCTGCACGTGCAAAGGGAATGATCTTTGATCGTGAGGGGCGAGTAAGAACAGGTATGGATGACGACTTTATTTCTCGTATTGAGAATTTTAAAGATGAATTTATCGTCACAAATCGCAAGGAGTGGAAGTGAAGTATCGTGTTAATCTCGACTTTGATGCTGCACTTGCTGCTAATAATCCAAAAATTAAAATTGATAAGTACTTAACAGAGCTGGAGTATATCTTCTTCTTAGTTAATGACTCTAGTGAAAATACTCTTTGTACAAAATTAAGTTATTCACAAGAGTACTTGGATAGCTTAGGTCATTTTGGTTTTATAACAGGGACAGTAACAACAGACTTGAGTAATTATTTTAATTGGTGGGGTGATCTTAGAGACTTTAACAATGCCCAGCTTTTAAACTCCAAGTGTTGGCTGGCCAGTTGGTATAAGCCTTTAGAAGATCTAATTATCAATAAAGGTGATAGTGTTGAAATTCATGGTAGGCGTTTCTACCGTCCTGATCAAAGCTTTTCCGGAATTGGTAATAAGATTATTAAGAATCATGCGGATTTAGAGCGTGTGAACTTACCTGGTGTTCTGTCTAAATATGTTAAGGTTATAAAAACATTTGGGGTTACTTACGATTTAAAAACTGATGACTTCTTTGTTGTAGAAAATTTAACTGGTCCAAATGGACAGTTTAAGGGTGGATGTTTGATCGATTTAGATGAGCTTGGATTGGAATTCGACCTCAACTCTACTATCAATTTAATCAAAGAGAACTTACCAAATAAATCAATACAAAAAATTCAATTCGATAATATGATTTATGAAGATGAGAGTGGAGAGTTAAAACTTTGCCCACTTGTTGAGTTAAATTATCGTCGCACCATGGGTGAAGTTATTTTCAATGTAACAAAAACTCTAGGTGAGGGAACACTTCACTTTGGTGATAAACAGTATCTTAATAAAGATTCTGTCATTCTATCACCACCTTTCGTAAAAAATATTTGCTACTATAACCGAGTTAAGTAGTTGGACAAGAATGCTAAATAGATAATATTCCTTCGAGGATTCTCAATTATACAGTAAAATGGAAGAGTTCTTTGGTTTAGATTAGGAGTATTTGTGGCCAAGAAAGGTTTTTTTGACAAGATGAAAGGGAAGCTAAAGAAGTCTGAAGAAGATGAAGAGCTACTCGAAGAATTTGAAGAAGATGAATTTGAATCTGATGAGGATGATTCTGATTCTGATTTTGATGATGCAACATCAACAGATGTTAAAATTCCTAGTGCCCAAGAATTAGAAGATACTGAACTTGAAGATGACTTCGATGCAGCTGATGTTATTCCTCCACAATCTCAAGAGGAAGTCTTGGATGAAGATGATGAAGAGGAAGACGAAGAGTATGACGAGGAAGACGATGATGATGAAGACGAAGAAGATGAATCTTTCGTTGAAAAGTACTTCCCATCTCTAGCAAAGCTTTTTAAGAAAAAATCATCTGATAATGAAGATGAGGACGATGAGGATCTTGAAAGTGAAGAGGATGATGAAGATGATGAAGACGAGGATGATGACGAAGATAAGTCCTTCCTTGAAAAACAGCTTCCATTCCTTGCTAAGCTTTTAAAGAAAAAAGCGTCTAAAGAAAAAGACGATGAAGATGAAGAAGACGAAGATAGTGACGAATATGATGATGAAGACGATGACGAAGATGAGGATGATGATAAAAAGGCCAAAGATAAAAGTAAGCTAATTAAAATCGTTCTTATCGTTGCAGTTGTTCTTTTAGCGATCGATCAATTTGTTTTAACTGATGAAAGTGATAATGAGGTACCGGAAGTCCCACCTGTCAAAAGACAGAAAAAACCTCGTAAGAAGAAACCAAAGAAGGTCACTGAAACAAAAGAGTCACCAAAGGCCGTGGAACAAGCTGAACCTCAAGTCGAGCAACCAGCACAACAACAAGTTGAAGTTCAGCCTGAGCCGACTAAAGAAGTTCAACCTGAGCCTGCTCCTGAAGTTCAACCAGTACAAGAACCTGAAGTTCAAGTGCAAGAACCAGCAGTGGTTCCTAGTGAACCTCAGGTAGAAGAAAAACAACCTGAACCTAGTTTGAATCTTGGTGAAAAGAATACTGAGCCTGCTCCTGAGCCAGTCATTATCCCATCAACTCCAGTTGATTCTAATATCAGTTTTGGAGAACAAGATGATAAAGACGAAGAAAAGGCCGATACCCTCGATAATCAATTAGATAAAATTGTTGATAAATTAGAGGAAGAGAAAGAAGAAGTTGTTAAGAAATTAGATTATGTAGCTCCTCCAAAGTATACGGAGTTTGGCCAAGGTTTAGTTTATAACTGTAAAGGAAAGCACTGGGCATGTGTTGATCGCGAAGCCTATATTAAATGTGAAGGTAATATGAACTGGGCCAAGCAAGAAGGAAAGCCTAATGAGTGCGCAACTTCTAAGATTTTAGCATCAGAATACGACTGTCGAACTCTACAGATGTACTATATTAATACTGTTGCTGAAACGCCAAATTGTAATTAAGCGGCGTCTTTCTTAAATAGGCCGTCGATGATTGTAAGAGTGAAAGTCTTTTCTTGTTTCACTTCTTCTTTTTTCATCGCTCTTACAAATGCCTTTGCTAACTCTGGGTCAAATTGTGATCCAGAGAACTCTTCTAGCTCAGCATAAGCAACTTCATAATCAAGTCCCTTACGATAAACTCGAGTTGATGTCATAGCATCGAAAGTATCGGCAATTAGAATAATTCGAGAAAATAATGGAATATCTTCACCCTTAAGTCCGTCTGGGTATCCACGCCCATCCCATCTTTCATGGTGATATTTTGCAAATGTTGCAACTTTTTCAAAGTGAGTAAATCCTTGAAGGATTTCAAATGATTTTTCTGGATGACTTTTCATTTGAAGAAATTCATCTTCTGTAAGTCTTGAAGGCTTATTTAATACCTCGTCTGGTACACCAATTTTACCAATATCATGGAATAGGGCCGAAAGTTCTAGATCATATAATTCATCTTCGTTCAGTCCGATTTCTTTCCCAAGAGTTAAACTAAAATAGGCAACACGTGTACTGTGTCCGTAAGTATAATGGTCTTTACAATCTAGCGCATGAAGAATTGTTCTTGCGGCCATTTCGCAAATCTTTTTCTGCTCAAGCTTTAATGCTTTATTTTCAGCTTCTAATCTCTGTGTAGGATCATCAGTTGCACCCTTAGCGTTAACTACGGTTTTTCCAGAGATTGTTTTGGAGTGAGTCTTCTTTGCTGACGTGCTTTTGCGCGTACTAGCTTTCTTGCGTCTCTCTCCCAAATTTACGATTTTACTCTTCTTCATTTATAAGACCTAGTGTTACAGTCGGGTTATACCCATATTCTAATAATTCTTCGGGTCATTCTTAAGGAATCTTTAATTTAATCGGCTCATTTATATGATATTGGTCGCTTAATATGCTAAAATGGATTTTCAAGATGCCAAAAATTCGTGTCATCGCTATTTAATTTTAAATACTTAGGAAGAGTTATGCGTATTAGAATCGTCGAGACGAATCTCGATAAAATTGCCGTAGGTAAGCTCAATAATCTACTAGAATTGTTAGAGCTTTCAGATCTTAATAAAGAAATTTCAGAAGAAAATAACGAGTCAGCAGCAAGTCAAGTTGCCTTTACCAAATCACAAGTCGATGTATCAAACGACGAGTATTTCATTATTGTATTCAATGATGGAGATCAGATCGACAAATCTATTTTAGAAAATGAAATGTGCCTAGGAGTATTTTTTGCTGATAAAACAGTAGAAGAGAACCTGCTCAACATGAAGAATGCTGTTGAAGGGCTAAAGGCCATGGAATTACAAAAGAAACTTCTTTATAAAATGAATAGTGTTATGGAAGGACTTGTTGGGCAAGTAGAAAGCATCAAAGAGATGCATAAGAATATGGCACCGTTTAGAAGTGAAAAGATCCGTGGTGTTGGAATCACTTCTCGTTTTTGTGCTGGAACATCTAATGGCGGTGAATTCTTTGACTTCTTTAAGGTTGGTGGAGATGTGTGGATTATCTCTCTTCACGCTTCCTCATATATGTTAATTGGAAATTTCTTAACAATGATTGAAGGATGGAAGGCAGAAGGCACTCTTTCTATGGATAAGATTCTCAATCATCTAGAAAGTCGCCAAGAAGATTTTTCTGAATTTGGAGAAGCTTCTATTCTTGTTGCGAAATTAACTCTGGCCGATCTCACACTTGAGAGTGTTAATATTGGCGGCCATGAAATTCTCTCTCATAATGATATTCTTATTAAGTCTAATGAATTTAGCTTCCCTAACTCATATGAAATTAAAAAAGAAAGTATACAATTAGAAAAAGGAAAAGGAGTTCTTTTACTATCTCCTGGATATTTTAAAAATAATGACCATATCGTAAATGGTGAAGAATATATTTCTTTTATTAAGAAAAATTGGTCGTCTCCGGTCGAGCTAATTAGTGAATTAACATTTCAGAGTAAAAAGGGATATAATGAAGATGATTTCTTACCAAATGATCAAACCATCTTAATGGTAGAGGTAGATAAAAATGCAATTTCTAAAATCTAGTATCATTATTCTTGTCACAACTGGGGCCATGGCCTTTACTGGAACAGAGTGTTTTCAATCGACATTTGATGTTTCTGTAAAACATAAATCGGCGCCATTTGGTCTTTTGAATAAGACAATTACTATTAGCAAGAAAGAGTGTGAAATAGAGATAGCTCATAACCAGTATAAGTACATGAATCGTAATTGGCTTATTGATATTTGTCGTGATCCAATCCACGTGAAATCGACTTCTAATTCTGTTGATGTTTATCGCAAACAAGGTGAGTGTCACGCGACTTCAAATGAGTTTTGTGATGAGTATAAAACGATTAAAAAGATTATTGAGGATGATGGCCTAATCTTCGCTTCAGGTGCAAAGAATAGTCTTAATGATGATCATGGCCGTGTATTTTGTGCAAAGCTTTTAGTTGAAGAGTATTTAAATGCTAATACAGTCTTTGGCCGTAACGGTAATTATGATTACCTAATGATAAAAAAGCCAATTGCAAGAATTCCAGAAGATCTCAAAAGAAAGAGAGCTGAATTTAAGGCGGCCAAAGAAAAAGCTGAAACAAAAGAAGAGAGTACTCAGGTAGATTCAACAACTGAATCTTCTGGTGATTTTCAAATTGATGAGAATGCTGGACCTGGTAGTTTCTAGATCGATTTAAAGGCCGACTCAAGGTCGTCGATTAAATCATCGACATCTTCAATACCGACAGATAATCGAATAAGGTTATCTGTCAGACCAATACTTTCACGAACATTTTTTGGAACAGAAGCATGAGTCATAATGGCCGGATGCTCGATTAAGCTTTCAACTCCACCAAGACTCTCAGCAAGCGAGAAGATCTCTACTTTTTGTAAAAACTTTTTAGACTTCTTAATATCACCTTTCAAGAAGAAAGTGATCATTCCACCAAAGCCTGACATTTGTTTTTTTGCAAGTTTGTGTTGTGGGTGAGACTTAAGGCCAGGATATGAGACTTTTTCGACTTTTGGATGGGACTCTAGGTACTTTGCCACTTTCATAGCATTCTTTGCATGAGCTTCCATTCGTATCGCGAGAGTTTTTATTCCTCTTAGAACAAGCCAAGAATCAAATGGTGATTGTGTTGGGCCAAGAGACTTTTGTAATGTCCATAACTTCTCATAGAATTTTTTGTTATTTAACATACAAGCACCTCCAACAACATCAGAGTGGCCATTGATATACTTTGTCATTGAGTGCATGACAATATCGGCACCTAAATTAAGTGGGTTTTGGAAGTATGGACTCATAAATGTGTTATCAACAACAGTCATGGCCTTATGCTTTTTTGCTAGCTTTGATATCTTTTCAATATCTGAAATTTTTAAGAGTGGGTTAGTTGGAGTTTCAACCCATACAAGTTTAGGCTTATGCTCTTTTAAGGCCGCTTCAACTTTCTTAATATCTGTCGTATCGACAAAAATGTAATTATGAATTTTATTAAAGACTGTTGTAAAAAGTCGGTACGTACCACCATAGACATCATCACCACATAGGATGGTTGAACCTACTGATAGTGCGTGCATAATAAGCATTTCAATTGAGACACCACTTGAGGTTGCTAGTGCATACTTTGCATTTTCAAGAGCTGCAAGTGATTCTTCGAGTCTGCTGCGAGTAGGGTTGTGGCAACGAGAGTATTCATAGCCTTGATGAATTCCCGGACTTGTTTGAGCATAGGTGGTCGTCTGATAAATTGGAGGCATAACTGCCCCTGTTTCTTTATCTGGATGACCACCAGCATGTACGCACACTGATGACTTACCTGCAGACTTCAGTGTGCGCTTCTTCATTAGTTTGAGCCTTTTTCAGACATGTATTGAAGAACATCAATTTCAGAAAGTAGATCTGAAACTTTTCCACCTTTCGTGATCACTGCAACTTCCTTCTTAAGAAGAGCATCAGCTACAGTCTCAAGTAGTTCATTACAATCAACAACACGGTATTTATTTGTGATCGCTAGTGAAATATTATCATCTTTTTGGAACTCGCCCATGATAACAGGTTTAATAAGACTTCTTTCAGTACATAGACCAAGTACATCACCGTCCTTGTTTAGAACAGGAACTTGAGAGATGTTTTTCTCTTCCATTAGCGTAATGGCCTCACCAATTGTTGTCGTGTCTTGTACTGTAATAATATTTCCGTCCTTACCTAGAGTATTTAATACTTCAGAGATTTGAACATTAAATGATGAATCAAGGTAACCACCATCACTCATCCAATCATCATTATAGATTTTTGAAGCGTAACGGTTTCCTGAATCGTGAAGAAGAATTAGGATCTTCTTTGGTTCAGTTTGTTTAGCTGCGTACTTTAAAGCACCTTCAATTACGGCACCAGCAGAACCACCAGCATAAATACCTTCTTCTTTAAGAAGTTTTCTTGTCATAAGAAATGATTCTTTATCATTAACAACTTCAAAGTCGTCAATTAGATCAAAGTCGTAGTTTTCAGGAATAAAGTCTTCACCAACACCCTCTAGAACATATGAGTGAGCTTGACCCATCTCTCCTGTTTTGTGGTAACCGGCGATGATTGAACCAACACAGTCAACACCAACGACTTCTACCTTATCCATTTTTTCTTTGAAGTAACGGCCACATCCACTGATTGTTCCACCTGTACCAACTGCTGCCATGAAAACATCAAAGTCACCTTGCGTTTGCTCATACATTTCTGGAGCAGTCCAAGTGTAGTGAGTATTTCTGTTATGTAGGTTATCGTATTGATTTACATAAAATGAATTTGGAATTGTTTCCGAAAGTTTTTTAGAAACAGAGTAGTAAGAGCGTGGATCTTCAGGTTCAACATTTGTTGGACAGACAACAACCTTTGCACCGAATGCTCTTAGGTTATCAATTTTCTCTTTTGATTGCTTGTCAGCTAGTACGAAAATACATTTGTAACCGTGAACTGCTGCCCACATTGCAAGACCAACACCTGTGTTTCCAGATGTTCCTTCAATAATTGTTCCACCTGGTTTAAGAACGCCTTCTTCAACGGCACGATCAAGCATATAAGCACCGATACGATCTTTCGTTGATCCACCAGGATTCATATATTCTAATTTTACGTAGAACTCACAATTTGTATCTTTTCCGATACTATTTAATTTTACGATTGGCGTATTACCAATTGCTTCAACAACGTTTGCCTTAGCACCTTTCATCATACTTCTTTCTCCGTTTGCTTCCAATTTTTCTGTAGGGCCCTTAATTGCTCTATAGGATCAAAAGTCACAAGATCTGGAAACGTTAGAGTTTCGATATTAGACTTTTTCGAAATGGAAGTTTTTATTTCTTCTTGTTTAATTATTGTTTTCTTAAACTCTTTCATCTTCGCCGTTTTTGGCTGCCATGATGAGAGGTTGTTATACCATGATTTATTGATAATGAGGTAACGTTCGGTGTCCATTTGGGCCTGAATTGAGTCAAAGATTTGCTTTGTTTCAACTTCCTTCATATGTTCGGCCGAGGTTACTAAGTACCACCTAGAGTGAGCTGGATCATTTAATGTCTTTTCTACACTTAAACCATCGATAAATTTCTCACGATTTCCATAGAGGATTGAAATGGCCTCAAGGAAGTCGTTAATAAAGCCCTGTCCTGTGACGCTTTCTAAGTAGCTTAGAAACTTTTCAATTCCTGTTGAAATAATGCGATTGAAAAAACGTCCTGGCTTATTCTGATTTGTTATATAGTTAAAAGCTTCTGCAAAAGTCTTATTGAAAAAGCGATTGATCTTCTTTGATGAATTTAGGAAGTCTAAAAAGTTTTTTCCTGGTGCTGTGTCTACAACAATTGCATCATAGATATTGCGATTAATTTGTGTCTGAATTTCAAGAACTGCAAGAATCTCATTGAGACCACCTCTTGAACTGGTTAGATTTTCTAAAATTTTATTATCAACTTTAGAACCAAGAATCTTTTCAAAAGATGACTTACAATCTAATAGAAGAACATCAAAAGAAATCTCTTCACTTTTAAATTCAACGATTTCAGATTGGTCTTTTAAATTTAAAAGCTGTCTTAGGCGCTTGGCCGGATCAATTGTGATTAGTAGAACTTTCTTATTATCAGCGGCTAATGAGAAGGCGCGGGATGCTGAGATCGTTGTTTTTCCAACGCCTCCTGTTCCACAAAAAATTTCTATTTTTTTAAAGTCCTTCACTAGCAAGCCTATTTGGATTTAAAGATATCCATTTTTTCTATAATTAAATCACTCAACGCCTCCACTTGTTGCTCTTGATTTTGAGCAATAATTAGCGGGAAGTGGAGATCATATTTTACCTGAAACTTCTTCTGTAATTGTTTTTGATTCTCAATCTTTACCTTAATAAAGTCTGGAGTATCATCTTCAGGGAACTTATTCAAAGTTAAGTCACAGTTGAGAACTTCAATTGTCGATAAATTGTATTCGTCAGTGAGTTCAGCTCTTAACTCAACTCCCTCTTCAACAGCAAGCTCTGTTGGAATACTAACCACGACACATTGAGTGTGTTCTTTATTCGTTAAGAAGTTATGCATCTTATCGATATCGTTTGCTATTGGCCCAATCTTAAAAATATCTTTAAAGACCTTAGGTGAGTGAATTGTTGAAAGTAGGTGACCAGATGCTGGTGCATCTACTATCACAATATTCTCTTCGTCTTTTGCAAGATCAATAATGTGCCCTAGAAAAATGAGTTGGCCAAAGCTTGGCACCATATCAAAGAGGGCCTTAAAGAAAGAAGTTGAAACAATCCACTTTGCAATTGTTTTAGAATTGAGCTTTCGAGCAATATATTCTTGGACTGAGCTTAGGTGAGTTAGTTCAACGGTATTGATATCAAGAGACTTGATAAGTTCTTTATCCTCATTTTGTTCAAACGAGAAATAATAGACATTCTTATTATGATTAAGTTCAGAAATCGACTTAGTAAGCGCCAGGGAAGTGAGGCTTTTTCCAACGCCTCCTTTTCCCGTGACGATATATAAGTCTTTAAACTTCATTAGAATTTGTAGAAGACCGTAAGTAGAACTTTAAAGTAGTATCCCTCAACATCTGAGCGATTCTCTTGATCTACATCAAACGGATCGTTGAATGTGGCCATAGCACCAACAGAGATTTTTCTATTTAAATCAAAGTCTGCACCTGCGCCAAGTTGATAACCAAATACTGTCTTCGCATCTGACTTATACGTTTCAGTCTTAATCTGAGGTCTAAAAAATCCAAGACCTGCTGCAAGGAATGGTTGGAAAGCATCGTAATGAAATAGCTTTCCTTTCGCTCCAAAAAGAAGTCCTGCAGTTTTTGAATAAGTGCCTTCATATTCATGTTTTGAATAATGTAGATTGGCGTAAAAATCAAATGAGTAAGAAGCCTTATAATTGTAGAATAATTCGGCCGTAATCTTATCTTCACCGTTGTCTTTTAGATCACTCATTAGAAGTGTTTGACCAATTCCGATCCCAACTGAGTGAATGTGAAGCTCTTGACCACTAAGTAGGGCCGCCGCTGCTGCAGCATCTGAATTCTTCTTCGCTGATTTTGAAGAAGTCAGTTGTTTAACTGTTTGTGCTTGTGTTTGTGTTTGAACACCAAAAATAAAAAGGCCTGCTAGAATAACTGCAGGCCTTAATATAGATTTTGAAATTTTAGAAATCATTTCACCCTCTAAACTAAATATATATGCAGTAATAACTGCCTTATATTAGTTTAAAGTAGTCGTAGTTTCAACAGAAGAGTTTAGGTTTGCTGCACTGTTGAAAGCGTTGAAAGTTTGAGCTGGAGCTTCTTCAACTACTGGAGCTTCAATACCTTCTAGACCTCTAATATATCCAGTGAATGTACCTTCTTCACCACGGATAACTCTCTTAAGAAGTTCTACGTCACCTGGCTTAGTTGACTTTTTCTCTTGATCAAAAAGAAGTTGAATTTGAGTCATGTAAGTGATGTCGTTTTTAGTCTTGTTATCAATAACTTGAATCTCGTGACCTTCTCTGATGATTTGAGCGATCTCTTCAAGTGTTACATAGCAACTTTGGTGTGTGTCATAAAGTTTTCTGTTTTGGTACCTTTTAATAATTCTTACATCATTCATTCTACTACCCCTATTGGTTTACGAATATATCTCAAGTTTAATTTTAGAATTCTCTTGAGCTAAAACGAGTTAATAATTAACACGACGCTTTCTAATAGTTAAGCTTTTTGTATAAATTTCACCGTTAAGACATATTAAGTAAAATTAAATACTTACAAGTTCAACTTATTACAAAAGACAGGTTGGTGTTCATAGATTTTATTGATTTCCCGCTGTGTCTATTGCTGAGCGTTTTGAAATTTGCATCAGAGAAGTAACAGTCTATGACAGTAACTGTCAAGGGATAGGCTTCTTAATTTTATCTAAATTCAAAGAGAATCCATTTATTTGCCATGATTTCAACTATTTATCATGCATTAGGTCGAGCTAATGCAAGTTGTTGATTCTTGAGTACTTACTTATGTTGCCCCTACGAAATTAAGGATTAATTTTCTTTAAGAAATATCTATTTAGGACGATGAGTGATTGAGGCAGTAAGGCCAAGGATATTAAATGTTTAAAATTTTCATTAAAAATTCACTCTGCACCGTAGCTTTAGTAACACTTGTTGGTTGTGCGACGACTAGCAGTGTTAAAGATGATTCTGATTCTAAGATAAATGAAGAATCTCAGCTTTCAAGTACGATTACTGATATTGAGAAGGCAAGGCGGGCCCAAGAGTTCGTTGATCAGTCTCTTTCGGAAATTGTAGAGGAAGCAAAGACAAAGGGTGAGGCAACAGTGAACTTTATTGCAAGTGACCTGTTTCTAAAAGCCGCAGATGCTTCATTAAGTGGTGACTCTGTTTCAGCTTCTCTAATTTTAAAGCACGTTGTTGAGTTAAAACCTAAAGATATTTACCTTAGAAAAAAGTATGCTGTTGAGCTAATCAAGTCGAGCCAACTAGAAGATGGAAAGAAGGAACTTGAGTACCTTATTAAACATGCAGATAAAGAAATTAAGGTGAAGGCCAAATTGCTACTTGCAGGGGTGTATGGGGCCCTAGGTAGTTCAAAGAAATCAATTAAGCTATACCGTCAACTAGTCTATAAAACTAAGCCAATTCTTAGTGAAGCTTGTATTTACTTATCGAAGGCATATGTTGATGCAAAGAAGTTTAAAAAAGCAGTTGGAACATTAAGTTACTGCTCTAAAAAAGATCGTGATAATCGAAGTGATTATGCCTTTCATAAAGGTAAGATTTATTTTGAAAAGTCTGATTACAAGAATGCAAAGAAGTACTTTAATAACTCTTTAAAACTAGATCCAACAAATCAGCAGAGTACGATCCTTCTAGGTATGATCTATGAGCAAGAAGGAAACTTCAACTCTGCGAAACTTCTTTATCATAAGTTCTTAAAGTATGAACCAAGTAATTATACAGCTCTTGGAAAGTACGTGAATTTATTATTCTCGGATGGAGAGTATGAGAAGGTTGTTCCATACTTAGAGAAGCTTTTGGCCCTTGATCCTGAGAACTTAAATTTGAAAGTGAGACTTGGGGTTATTTATACTGAGACAGAAAGAATTGAAGATGCAAAAGGTATCTTTAAAGAGATCCTTTCTGTAATACCAGATTCTGATAAGGTTCTGTACTACCTAGCAAGTCTATATCAGAAGTCTAATGAGGGTGACTTAGCTGTAACTTATTTCTCACGTATTAAAGAAGACAGCTCTCTCTTTCATGAGTCTAATATTCAGATTGCCAATATTTTAAATACCTATGCTCAAAAAGATCGTTCTCAAGAAAAGCGTTTTGTTGAATTCGTGAAAGAGCGTTCAAAAGCATCGAAAGAGTTACGCTTTGAACTAGAAGTTATTCTTGCGGGCTACTATGAAAATAGAAAAGACCTTGGAAGAGCGATTGCTTTAATGGAATCTCAAATTGAGCACGATAGCTATACTGATGGCCACGCATACTACCTTGCGTCTTTATATGAAAAAGATAAGGCCTTCACAAAAGCAGAAAAGATCATGCTCGATATCTTAAAGCGTGATCCTAATAATTCTCATGCACTAAACTTTCTAGGCTATACATACTTAGAGCAAGGTGTTCATATGGATAAGGCCTATGCTTATATTAAAAGAGCTGTTCAGCTTAATCCACAAGATGGGTATATCCGAGACTCTTTAGGTTGGTACTATTATAAAACTGGTGAGTATCAAAAAGCATACCGCGAAATTAAGAAGGCATTCGCTCTTGTTAGTGATGATGTGGTCATTGCAAAGCACTTAGGGCTCATATATACTTCATTAAAGAAGCCGGAAAAGGCTCGTCAATACTATGTCGAGGCACTTAAAAATTGTACGAAAGTAAACGAACGCGAAGAAATTCTAAATTATATCGAAAAGCTGGACTCTGTGCGCTTGCCGGCATCTCGTTAATATCCTGTACAACAAATCCAATTAAAGAAGACATAAATGCTAAGGGCTCAACTGATAAAGTTGTGGCCCATAAGCTTCTTAGTAGTGGACTATGTAAAGAGTTTAAGGGCCGAGGCCGCTTAAAGTTTGGCAAAAGTCAGGACCGATTTACATACAATGCCATTTTAAATAAAAAGACTTTTAGCTTGGCCATTGATGTACCCTTTAAAGGACAAGAAACACTTATTCTTCCACTCGACGCAACGAGACCAGTTGAAGGAACTCTTTATAAGAAAATTTCAACTGAGTTAGTGAAGGCAGGGCGTTATACTTCATTAAAAATTTTGGATGATTTTTTACTTAAAAATCGTCTCTTCTTCAGTGACTTGAAAAATGTCGACAGCAATTATTGTGACAGTGGGTGTCTTGAAGGGAAGCTTACACATTACAGCAATGGCAATGTAGACTTCGAGAGAAAGATGCTTGGAAAGTATGAGTATCACGCAAGCTTCAGCCAGCTCGAGGCCAACGAATATAAATTCATTAGACTCGAAGGCATTAGGCACACAAAGAATCCACAGAAAGAGCAGAGAATTTTGGCCTTAGATTTAATCGTCGATAGCTGTGAATCTATCTAGCAGCGCAACACCGATTCCTAATAAATTCTAGTAAATTTATCTTATCTCTTGTATAAATTACTCTAGTATTATTCTATGCAATAATTTTTTGAACAAAGGATGGTTTATGAAATCAAGGAATCTTGTTTCATTTTTAATCATGGGACTTTTAACTTTAACTGTTTCATGTACAAAAAAAGTAGATCTTAGTGAGAAAGTTCTACACCTGGCCGTTACTTCAGAAGTGAAGGGAATGGATCCAATTTACTCAAACGACAAGTACTCTTCAAATGAAGTTGGTCGTGTTTATGAAGGTCTACTAGAGTATCATTACCTAAAAAGACCATACACGCTTGTGCCAAACCTTGCAGAATCTCTTCCAGAAGTTTCTGAAGATGGACTAACTTATACTTTCAAAATTAAACAAGGTGTTCTATTTCACGATGATGCTGCTTTTAAAGATGGTAAAGGTCGTGAGCTA
The DNA here is from genome assembly GCF_043196995.1 of Halobacteriovorax sp. CON-3. Taxonomy (NCBI): domain Bacteria; kingdom Pseudomonadati; phylum Bdellovibrionota; class Bacteriovoracia; order Bacteriovoracales; family Halobacteriovoraceae; genus Halobacteriovorax; species Halobacteriovorax sp. CON-3. Next base: position 1,599,765 of record NZ_JBEBNA010000001.1, on the reverse strand, counting down.
GTTGCACAAGATTTCGTATACTCAATTAAAAGACTTGCTGATCCAAAGCTTCAGGGGCTTGGTTGGTGGCTACTTCAAGACAAAATTGTAGGTCTTGATGAGTGGCGTGAGAAAAACTCTAAAAAAGACACTGTTGATTACACAGAAGTTGTTGAGGGACTAAAGACTCTTGATAAGTATACTCTTCAGTTCAAACTAAAGAAGCAATTCCCACAATTCCTATACTCTCTTGCAATGCCATTTACATTTGTTGTTGCTAAGGAAGTTGTAGATCACTACGGGAAAGAATTCCTTAACCACCCAGTTGGTACAGGGCCATTTATGCTTAAGGAGTTCCGTCAGTCTGCAAAGAAATTTACTTACGAGGTAAACCCTAACTTTAGAAAGAAACTTTTCCCAACTGAAGCAAGTGATGAATTTAAGCACATGCTTAAGTACGCAGGTAAACAAGTTCCTTTCGTAAAAAAAATCGAAGTTAATATTATCAAAGAAGATCAACCAAGATGGCTAAACTTCCTAAAGGGTAGAGTCGATTATATTGGTATCCCAAAAGATAACTTTGAATCAGCTGTTACTCCAGGTAAGGGACTTGGTGATGAGTTCGCTAAGAAAGGAATTGAGCTTTCAGTTTCACCATCTCTAGATGTTACTTACACAGCATTCAATCATGATCTAAAACTATTTCACAATGTTGACCTAAGAAGAGCTCTTGCTCTAGCTTACAATGTTAAAGAATTTAATAAGCTATTCTATAATGATACAGCTCTTCCGGCACAATCAGTTGTTCCTCCAGGGATCGCTGGTAATATGCCAGATTACGTAAGTCCATACAGAAGCCGTGACCTTGAAAAAGCTAAAGCACTTCTTGCAAAAGCTGGTTACCCTGAAGGTAAAGGTCTTCCAGAAATTACTTATGACTGTCCAAGTTCTTCAACTTCAAGACAAATTGGTGAACTATTCAAGAAACAAATGGCCGAAATTGGTGTAAATATCAAAGTTGTTCAAAACTCATGGCCAGAGCTACAAAAGAAAATCACAGCTCGCCAGGTAATGCTTTACGGAATCGCATGGGGTGCAGATTACCCAGATGCTGAAAACTTCCTACAGCTTCTTTACGGACCAAATCGTTCACCAGGTGCTAACGGATCAGGTTACAACAATCCTAAGTTCAATGAACTTTTCGCAAAAGCTTCAATCATGCAAGATTCTCCAGAGAGAACTGCAATTTATGAGCAGCTTAATAAGATGGCAGCTGAAGAAGTTCCATGGCTATACGGTGTTCACCGTCAGTCATACCTAATCAAGCATAGCTGGTTAAGGAACTACATCACAACTGACTTTGAAGCTGGTCAAGCTCAATACCTAGATATTGATCTTGAAGCTAAAAAGAATATGCAATCAAAATTATAATTGATTTATAGCGCTGGAGTTTTCTCCGGCGCTTATTTAATGAAGCAATCGAAATGGTTGCTTTTTTAAATAAGCGAAACGCTTTAATTAAGTAAGAGCTAAGGAGCTGTTTTTGTGAATACTTGGTCATATATTTTAAGAAGATTACTTTATACGATCCCTATTATTCTTGGGGTATGTTTAATTATTTTCGCAATCTTTAACCTTTCTGGGTATGATCCTGCCCAACTTCTATTAGGTAAGCACGCAAGCGCGAAGCAAATTGCAGAGGTAAGACACGAGCTAGGTTTAGATCGTCCTCTTGTTGAACAATATATTGGTATCGTAAAGTCTGCGTTTACATTCGACTTTGGTCGTTCATGGGCAACTAAGCAAAGTATTATTGAAATGATTAAAGAAGGTGCTGTACCATCACTAACTTTAACTCTTCCAGCTTTCTTAATCTCGACTATTCTATCAATCTTACTAGCAATCGTTGTTTCGTTCTTTAGAGGTAAAGCAATCGACCGCACGTTAGTTATTGTAAGTGTTTCTTTAATGAGTATCCCATCTCTTGCATATATTCTTTTCTTCCAAAAGTTTTTTGCATATGAGCTAGGATGGTTTGAAATTTCAGGTTACGAACATGGATTCCCTTACTTTATTCCTTACGTAATTCTTCCAGTTATTATTATGGTCGTATTAAACTTAGGTCCTGACCTTCGTTACTTTAGAACAGTTATTCTAGATGATATTTACCAAGACTATGTTCGTACAGCTCGTGCAAAAGGTCTTAGTGAAAGAGTCGTTCTATTAAAGCACGTTTTAAAAAATTCATTAATTCCAATTATTACATATGTAGTTATTCAAATCCCTTTCCTTATTTTAGGTGCTCTACTTCTTGAGAGTTTCTTCTCAATTCCAGGGCTAGGTGGATTAACTGTAAAAGCTGTATTTGATAATGACTTTCCAGTTATTAAGGCAATGACGATTCTTTCGGCAATGGCCTATATCATCTTCACAGTAATTACGGATATTCTATATACAATCGTTGATCCAAGAGTAAGGTTAAAGTAGGAGTTGTCATGTCAGCAAATTTATCAAGCGAATCAAAATCACTATGGGGACATGCTTGGACTGAGCTTAAAAAAGATAAAGCCGCAGTCTTCAGTATGGTTGTTATTGGATTATATGTATTACTAGCTGCACTTACATTCTTTGGTGTAATTGCAGGTGAATGGTCAAAAGAAATTGGTGCATCTTATATGCCACCAAGTGCCGATGCTTTATTTGGAACAGACATTTTCGGACGCTCTGTTGTTTATAAAACTCTAAAAGGTGCAGAGATGGCAATTGGGATTGGTTTCTCAACAGCAATGATCTCAACTGTAATTGGTGTGACTCTAGGTCTTATGGCCGGATACTTTGGTGGAAAAGTCGATGAAATCATTGTTTGGTTTTACACGTCACTTGCATCGATTCCATATATCATGCTTCTTTTTGCCGTAACAATGGTACTAGGAAAAGGAACGTCGTCATTATTCTTAGCTCTTGGGGTAACTTCTTGGGTAGGTCTATGTCGTCTTGTGCGTGGTGAAGTTCTTCGTCACAAGGAAAGAGAGTATGTCCAAGCAGCGGCAGCTCTTGGTGCAGGTAATATGAGAAGAATGTTTAAGCATATTCTTCCAAATATCTTCCACATTGTTATCATTCAATTCTCTCTAAGATTTCAACAGGCGATTAAGTCTGAGGTTATCCTTTCTTATTTAGGACTTGGTGTTCAAGGACAGCCATCTTGGGGAACAATGATTGATGATTCAAAACTTGAACTTGCTCGTGGTGTTTGGTGGCAACTTTCTGCGGCAACACTAGCGATGTTTGTGCTTGTTCTAGCACTAAACCTTCTTGGAGATGCTCTTCGTGACTCTCTAGATCCAAAGCTTAAAGGTAAAGCGTAGGAAAACGCTCTACTATTAAAAAATAGCTTAATTTATTTACTCAACATTCCGATAAATATTGTTAAGAGGGCCTAGAAATAGGCCCTAATTTTATTAACTTACGGGATTATGAGAGAGATAAACTTAAGCCTCCATCAAATACAAAACAATCCTCTACTTAAGGGAGAGTTGTATTGGTCACGTCCAAGTGGCAGACGCCTTCTTATAGGCCGTGCTGGAGAGTTTGCAAATCTCGAGTTAGTAGAAAAACTTTCTCAACAAAACGATCAATTCTTTCAAAAAATAATCATCGATGAAGAGCGCGTCTCTAAGGTCGTTGACCACTTTATGGATCTTCAAAAGGCCCAGTTAGAAGAGGTTAAGCTACGTTATCGTAATCTTATTTTAGTGGACTTCTATCGCGCCTTAAATGAAGGTGAAAAGTCTTCAACACTAGACTTCGTTTTTATTTGTCATGAAACTTTCTATGAGTTCAACAATGATAAGATAAACCTTGAAGAAGAATTTATTAAAACAAGTGCTATCACTTTTAAGAAGGCACAAGTTATCGCTTCTTCTGTTGTTTACTTGTCACTAGTATCTGGTTATCTCGACTTTAACTTTTTAAAGGAAGTTTTTAATACAGTCCTAATGACTTACTTCTCATATGTTTGCCGCAATGGAACAAGCGTAACAGATAGGCTAGCAAGCCTGGAGGAGTCTTATGGGAATATTAAGTATCTAAAGAGTTTAAGTAAGGACTTTTTTGAGCTCGACTATAACTTGGACGACGATATTAGTAACCTATGGCATAAGATTCATGACCAGGTGTTCGCCTTAGAGTTAGAATTTGACTCTAATGATATTGAAGTCATCTTTAAATCCATTTTAGAAAATGTAAAAGACTATCGCTACTTCAATGAAATTTTCTCTCAAGAAGATATTGGGAGGAGTGCTTAGATGACTAATAGAATTGAAGTTTACACATTTATTGCACAAGAGCTTTTTGATAAGCTAGGTGAATTAATGTGTGAAGACTTAAGTTTTATTCAAGTCGAAAATATTACAGAGCTAGCGGATAAGAAAAATATTATTGTTGATGACGTCAGCTATAAGAATACTAACCCAATGGGGAAAGTTGTCTATATTAGCGAAGAAGTCAAAATCGGTGAAGTCAGCCTTACTCCTGATGCTATGTATACAGAGAATTCATTTATTTTAAATGAACTTGAAAATTACTTCGGTGTTTTACAAACACCTAAAAACCGTACATTTCCTCAATTTACAAAGGTTAAGCAGTACAAAATTCTTTCTCGCTTTAGTGTCGGTTACTATTGTGATCTTGCAAATCTTAAGGCCCATGAGAATGGATTTGATATTGAAAAGCTTTCGACAAGCTTACAAGGAGTTTTAAATGGCATTGTTTTAAAAAGACAATGTGCTCCTGTTGAAATGGAGATGCTTTTTAGTGATGAAGAGCTGCTCATTAATATGAATGTCTCATCGATCTTTGTAGACGATGAGTTAATTAATGAAATTTATCGTTTTGTTTCGAATGATTTTTCGTACCTTTGCCTAAGAATAAATCGTAAGCAAGGAAAGATGGATTTAAGATTCTCTCTTCAGAAGAAAAAATCGTATATTGCGCGTTTTGATTATGAAGTGGGAGCTTCTAGGATCATCTCTAATAGTGAAACTGTAGCAAATGCCAGTGAAAAAATTGTTGATCACACCAACTACCATGACCCAATCGTAAAGAAGGTAACTCTTAAAGAGTTAAAGCGAATTATTGATTTTCTATCAAAAAGAGAAGTAACAAATGATGAATTTCTCGATCACCTAGAAGCCTATCCTGATAAGCAAATTCTAAAAGTTCTTGCTGATGATGATATTGATTTTATAAAAAAATCTGCACTTAATAAAGAAAGAACAGAGAGCTTAAAAGAAGCGATTAGATTAACAGTAGTTAATAGCTTTGAGGAACAAAGTAGGGAAGAGTTTAACGAAAACTTCTTTAATAAGGTGGATAGACAAACTTTAAAAGATCTTGTTAAAGCCGAAAATTGGCCAATTGATAACGATGCTCTAAAAGAAGAAATAAAATCTAAAATTCTAAATGAAAAAGGGCCTGAAACCTATAATGAATACATTAATTCAGTTCAGGGCTATGTCGAAGAAAATTATAACGTTCCAAAAGAAGACTTTGAAACAGTTAAAGAAGATGTTGAGGGAAGTCTTGCTGAAGAAGTGTTGGAGAAAAGTGGCAAGTCTGTAGAGCAATTTATAAGAGAGTCAGAATACTTTGCCATGAAAGAGAAAGTTGCTCGTATGAGCCACTTATTTGAGCAAATGCAGGCAAAGTTAGAGCAGGCCAAGCAATCACCTAATAATGCCGCTCCTGTAAGCGAGGGGGATGGTGAGTCTCCTTTAGGGTCTATGGGAGAGCAGCGAGCAATGCAAGACCTTGAGGATAAGGTTAAGCAACTTTCAAAAGAGCTTGAAATCAAAAATGACTCCATCGAAGTGATGAGCCAAAAGGTTGATGCCGCCAATTTATCTGCGGCAGAAGATAAGCAAGAGCTTTCGCTTGCCCAACAAAAGCTAAAGGAAGAGATTTTAAAGGTTGAAGACCTAGAAAAAGAATTATCAAAGTTTAATGGAGGTGCATCTGGTGGTGCTGGTTCAGGTGAAGATCTGGAGACAAAACTTAAGGATGCTAACATTGAAATCAAGATGTACAAGCAAAGGCTTAAATTTGCTCAGTCTCAAATACAAACACTAGAGAAGGCAAAGAAGGCAGCTGCTAGTGGCGGAGTAAATAATAAGAAAATTGCCCATCTTGAGAAGCTAATGGATAAACAAAATAAGATTAAATCGAAGATGGAGACAGAAATTTCTTCTCTAAAAAAAGATAATCATAAAATAAATCAGGAAAATAAAATCCTTTCAAATAAAATTAAAGACTTAGAGAGAAAGCTTAATAATAAAAATAAATCAGCAGCTTAATTTTTTTCTTGCCATTTTGAATGAAGTCCCTTATAAATATTCTCACGCCTTACCAATGAAATTTTTGAAAAATTTTTAATTGTGCCCAGATGGTGAAATTGGTAGACACGCTAGACTTAGGATCTAGTGCCTTTGGCGTGGAGGTTCAAGTCCTCTTCTGGGCACCATCTTTTTGGTAGATCGCTTTCGCGGTCTTTTTTTTTGCCTTTCTTCAACTTTAATTTTGTCATTATTTAGCTCTCAACTTCGTAAGATGAATTGATCGTATTACTTGTTTAAACGATCCTATATTCCACTCTGCACGAAGGCGGTTGCTTCAAATCAATCATTTGTTATAATTAAATACAATTTGTAGTTAAAAATCGGATTTAAGTGAAAATTATAAAAGTAATACTAATAACTCTCTTTTGTTTCTTCTCTGTGCGTGCAGAGCCAATTGATTTTAAAGAAGTAGTAAGAAATAAGAATGTCGATTTCATAAAATTTCCATATCGGATAGCTTTTGATGGAGAACGACTATCTGAAATATATAAGAAATTTATTATTGATGAAGCAGTCGTCAGCATTAACCACGAAATGGTTAAGCGAACAATGAAGGCCAATCAATTAGACTTTTCAAAATTACAAAAGGATACAATTCTCCAACTTTATATTTCTGTCGATTTACTCGATTATAATAAATTCTCAGTTTTCCAGCATAGGCTTAATAAGACAGAACAAATAAGTCAAAAAAGTATGAATAGGATAAAGGAGCAGCTTGGCCAAAAGTCCTTTCGTTCTTCAGTTTTTTATATGGCCTCTTATGGTAAGTTTTCGCAAGCTAATCCATCTTATGCAGATGTTAGCTTTTTACAAAACTCACCAGTCTCATTAGGTCTAAGCTCTGCTTATTATCCAAAGGATAGTTCATATAATATTTCTGGTAGTCTTTATTACTCTTATCTAACGACTGCTGAGATTGACAACTATACTAGTGATGAAGTTAAGGTGGATCCAGAAATTGGTGGTAACGTCTATTTCTCATATCGCTTACAGTCTCCTGCCATCTCATTGTATGCAGGCTTCGATTTTGAAAAGTTTAATACTTTCAATCTTGAAAATTTACAGAAGAACGACCTTGTTACTTTCGATACAAATGAAGTGCTCTACCTCACAGTAGGGGCCTCTCGCTCAATAGAGGTACTAGGACATAGGATTTTTACTAAATTAAGCTATTCACAGTCGCTATCATCTCAAAGAAGCATAAGTTTAGCTAACGCAGAGAATACACAAAGCTTTACTGGTAGCAAAATTCTCTTATACCTGTTTAAAAACGTCGGGAATAATTTCTTTGCTCACAGTTTAATTAAATATCATTGGATGAATGGCCCATCAGATATCACGACACTAAGAGTGGGACTAGGTTTTGGCTATATTTTATAAAATTTAAACTTTTATTCACTAATACCGACAATATATATTGAGGTGTATGTGAAAAAGTATAATTTAATTTCAGTTTTATTTATTGCTCTTATTTTTCAATCTTGTTCATTTGATGCTTCCAAGTTTATTGCAGATGACGATTCAGTAGTTGAAGGGGATACTCTCGTTCTAACTCAGGATGATCTCGTTTTTAACCTTGGTACTGTTAGTGAGAAGAGTGATCTCTTGCGATCGGATACTATTTACGAAGATATTCCAAAAAGAAATATCATTGAAAAAGAAATCTCTTTAAAAGGTCATCGTGCTCCAGCGTCTTCAAGTATGGAATATGACCTATATGTCGTTCAAGAATTTGATACGGCCATGAAAATTGCTTTCTATCTCTACAAAGATATTCGTAAGTGGAAAGAGATCAGAGAATTAAATGGAACAGTTGATATGCATGTTGGACAAACAATTAAGGTTCCAAGAATTCCTGAAGAGTTGGAATATATAAGACCTGAAGGCGAGCCATATTTAATTAAGAAGGATGATACTCTGGGAAAAATTTCACAGGGAGTGTATGAAGGCAATAGTCGTTTCTGGATTAATATTTGGGATAATAATAAAGAGATCATTGACGACTATGATCTTATCTTTCCTGGGTTTACTCTATACTACAAAGACTTTGAGACAGTTCAAATGGAGTATCATGCGGTAAGAAAAAAGTATGATTTTTCAAACCCGAAAAGAAGAGAGATCAGTTCTGAAAAAATTATTAAAAAGTAAGAAAAATAGAACTAATCAAATTATTTTAATCTCCTTGATCGTTGTGGGAGTGGTCATTGCTTCAGCTTTTATAAATCCTTCTAAGGATAAAGCTGTCATTCCTATTCTCCCTGTTCCAAAAGTTACCAAAACAAAAGAGAAGCCTACTGAAGTTGAAGTGGCTGAAGTGGCTGAAGTGGCTGAAGTGGTTGAAGAAATCAAGGTTGTTGAGAAGGTCGAAATTCAGCAGATTGTGATTGAAAGAGGATCTCCTAAAAATAAGAAAGATATGATTACCGAATCCTTTAGTTGGACGTCGCTAAATCAATTATCTAAATCTGGTAAATACGTTGTAGAAGTTCTCAATAGCAAAGATGAAGTAATAAATAGAGAGATCGTTAATCAACGTTCATATGACTTCAAAGAAAACCAAACCGGCCATTATAAAATTAAAATTTCTCATTTTGAAAATGATCAACTCGTTTCATTTGGCGAAAAGAATTTCATTCTTACTCCCCCTGAAAATAGTAAGCCGAAGCAGATGAATAAGTATGTGATGAAGTATAATTCAAAAGATAAGTGCTACCGAGTCGATCTTCCTGATTATAAGACTGCAAAGAAGTACTATATTGAAATTTATCGCGATAGTAAGATGAAGCGAATTGTTAGGGAACTCTGGTCTGATAGGTCTGAATTCTGTTGGCGTAGCACCCGAGATGGACGCTATTACTTTCGCTATAAGTATATCGATTACTGGGGCGGCCGTTCTCAATATTCCGCTACTTCTGAAGTTATTTTTCCCATATCTCCAATGACAAATTTCTAACGGTATTAGAACAAGGTTAATATTTTCTTAATCTTTCTCAATTTGTATGAACTTGGTTTGTCGAGCCTCTTAGATGTTGATAGGTTTTCCCATATCAAAATGTGAATTCTATTGAGAGGGAGGATTTATGCCTAAAATGTTAAAGGGATTACTGTGTTTACTTGTGCTTCTAACGGGGCTTAATTCATTTGCAAATGATCAAACGGATAGTGACCAAACAACTGAGCCAATGCCAGTACCACTTAGTACTGCTTGTATGGTACAGGGAAACTTTGGTGACAACTTACCAGTTAGAATAAAAATGAGTCGTGTCTTTCATGAGTGGGCCAAAAAGCGCATTATTGATAATACAACGATGGAAGAGTGTTATGAGATCGCTGGTGACATTGCCAATCTTGATATCGGAATAAAAGATGTAAAAACGGGTGAGATCATTAAGACTATCTCTGCGAGGCTGTGGTTTAAGAATTTTGAAACTTCTGAATTCATCGAAGACGAAGTATTTCGCGACTTCTAAAACAATTTCAGCTACTTGAGGCCTTTTAGTATTCAAAGGGCCTCGATAAGTTCGTGTGTACCTTTTGTACAGCACTTGTAATGCTTTCAAGATTGAGTGAAATATTCTTTGTTGATGATAATCTTACTTTAGTTCAATTTTAAAATTAAAGGAAATGATCATGAAGGCATTATCAATCGCATTCTTTACTCTATTGATTTCAGCTAGCTCATTTGCTGGTGATCTTGATCTTGAGTTAGAGAAGAAGCTAAATACAATCAAAGAAGAAATTTATCATCATGAGCAAGAGAGTACTGCTCTTAATATTTCAATTATAAAAAGGCAAAAGGCCCTTGATAGTCTTCTTTTAAAAAGGCAGATTTTAGCAGAAGAGACGGCATTACAACATGTTATAAGAAACTTAGAAGATCGCCTTGCTCATAATGACTATTCTGCTGATGAAGAAGATCGTATTCTCGATGCGATGAATACATTACTAGAAGTTAGCGCGGAAGACGGAGAAGATGCCATTAATCGCTTCTTCAACGATCACAAAGACAATAGAGAGTAATATAGTTTTATTTAGAGCCTATTGTCTTTGCCCAAATTTTCAAATGGTGGTAAATAGATGGCATGAAGACTCTTATTTTAGTATTTGCGGCGATTTCATCATATGCAATCAATATCAAAAAATTTGAAATAGACTACCGTGAAAAATCAAAGGAATTTGATGTCTCAATGCTTTCTGGAAAAAAGAAGGGCATTCGCTTCTATCAGGGAACAATTAGCGATACGATTGCTCAGCCTGTTGATAAGGTTCTAGAAACAGTTCTTGCCTTTGATAAGCGTTGTAATAACGAGTACAGGGATAAGCGTACGCTTTCTGCTAAAAATATCTCATGTCCATTCTCGAGTGATTCACTAATCGAATCAGTAATCATTAAAAATCTTAAAGTTAAAAAACTGGATAAGAATGAAATTAAGCGTTTTGTCGTAAAGCGCAGGTCATATAATCGCGGTCTTTATACATATAATGACCTTATTCGTGTCTATCGATATATGGATGGTTTCAAGATCACGATGGAGATGTTGAATGATAAGCAATCTAAGGCCTATATCTCTTCTCCTCTTAGTAATAACAGTGTGATGCAAACCTCTGGTGGGGTTTACTATATAATGCCTGCCTCCGGTGGCAAAACTCGCTATACATACACATTTACTTGTAGCACTGACCATTGGTTACTTAATAAATCCATCACGGTCTCAACATTTTTTAGCAACATGGCCAAAAATTTACGATCAGAGTTTAATACAATTAATAATTGAACAATTGTATTATTTCCACGGCCCTTGAAACACAGCGTCTAGCGTGTTAGAGTCCCGGAAATTAAGAAATTACGCCTATTAAAAATGACGGTCACTTAGTCATTATCCCGCTCTTGTCGAGCAAAAAATCCGTGGCCAGCATTCTAGGCTTGCGTTTAAGGAGTCAAAATTGAATTTTAACGAAATTCCACTTAAGGAATCGCTGCTTCGTGCACTCGAAGATAGAGGGTTCGAAACAGCTACAGATATCCAGTCTAATGCTATCCCATTACTAATTGAAAAAGACACTGACTTTGTTGGTCAGGCCCAAACTGGGACAGGTAAGACTGCGGCTTTCTCTCTACCACTACTTCACCGTATTGATGGAAATGAGAAAAATATCCAAGCAATTATCCTTTCTCCAACGAGAGAGCTTGCTAACCAAATCAATGAAGAGATTAAGAAATTCTCAACTTTTGAAACAGTTAAAACGATGTCGGTTTATGGTGGTACACCAATTGATAATCAAATTAGAAATCTAAAAAAGATTAGACCACAAATCGTTGTAGGTACTCCAGGACGTGTTCTTGACCTTATCGATCGTGGTGTACTTAAACTTGAAAATGTTAAGTATGCAGTTCTAGATGAAGCTGATGAAATGCTTGATATGGGATTCCTTGATGATGTTAAGGAAATTCTTGCTCAAGCAGAAAATAAGAAGACGTGGATGTTCTCTGCAACGATGCCACCTGCAATTCTTGATTTAATCAAAAACTACCTTGATAACCCTGAGATCGTAAGAGTTCAAAAGAAGACTCTTTCAAATGATAATATCACTCAGAAGTTCTACCTAGTACGAGATCAAAACATGAGAGAAGCGGTTTGTCGTCTTCTTGATGCTGTTGAAGACTACTACGGGATTATCTTCACAAAGACAAAGCTTGAAGCAAGCTCTCTTTGTGATGAACTAAACCTAAGAGGTTATCTTGCAGATTCTCTTCACGGAGATATGGACCAGAAGCATCGTGATGTAACAATGAAGAAATTCAAGAACAAGAAAGTTAAACTTCTTGTATGTACTGATGTTGCTGCTCGTGGGATTGACGTTGATCACTTAACTCACGTTTTTAACTATGGCCTTCCACAAGATCTAGAGTCTTACGTACACCGTATTGGTCGTACTGGACGTGCAGGTCAAAAAGGTTTAGCTCTTTCAGTTGTTTCACCAAGTGAAATTAGAAAGATCTCTGCTCTTGAAAGACTAACAAAAGCAAAGATCGAAAGAGAAAGAATTCCAACTGTTGATACTCTTAAAGGTGCAATGGTTCGTCGTAAACTTAATCACTTTGATGAAATCTTTGAAGAACTTGAAGGTGATGACAACCTTGATGAAAGCTTCAATATTTTCGCTGAAAACTTTGATCACCTAGAAAAAGAGCAAGTACTAAGAGCGATGTACATGTCACTTTTCTCTGATAACTTAAAGCGTTTTGAAATGAATCCAATCATTGATATGGAGCCAAGACAAAGAGGTGAGAGAGGAGAGCGTGGTGCTCGTGGTGAAGTTAGAGCTGACAACCGTGGAAATATCCGTTGTTTCGTAAACTACGGACGTGATGATGGAGCTCAAATTAAGTCTTTCCTAGACGCAATTGCAGGTGAGCTTAATATTGACCAGAGAAAGATCCGTAACGTTCAGTTAAAAGATAAATTCTCTTTCATCGATATTCCTATCGAAAGTGGAAAGCTACTTATTAACGGTGAAGAACAAGTATTTATCGGTAATAAAAAGCTAAGATTTGAAGCGACAAAAGAGCGCTCACGTGATGGTGGACGCGATGGTGGTCGTGGTGGACGTTTTGGTCGTGGTGGCGATCGCGGTGGACGCGGTGGTGATCGTGGCGGTCGTGGTGGTTTTGGTAACCGTCGCAACTCTGGACGTTCAAACGGTAATAGAGGAAACTCTCGCAACTCATTCTAATTAAATGAAAAAATATGATGTCATAATCATTGGTGCTGGTGCCGCAGGTTTATTCTGCGGCATTCATGCTGCCAAGAGAGGAAGAAGCGTTTTAATCCTTGAAGGTGCCAAAGGTCCTGGAAAGAAAATTCTTGTCTCTGGTGGAGGCCGTTGTAACTTCACTAATCTTGATGTCACTCCTAATTTCTATGTTTCAAGTAATCCTCATTTTTGTAAGTCGGCCTTAAGCCAGTATACGAATTGGGACTTTATTTCTTTTATTTCTGAACACAATCTAACGTATACAGAAAAGACTCTAGGGCAGCTCTTTTGTGATCAAAAGTCTCGTGGAATTCTCGAGGCGCTACAAAAGTCTATTCCAAGTAACTGTGAATTGAGAGTAAATAGTCGAGTTATCGACGTGGAACACGAAGAAGAGTATGTGGTTTCTTTAAGTGATGGGACAACCTTCTCAAGTGAAACACTTGTTCTTGCAACTGGTGGTCTTTCTTTTCCTGGGCTTGGAGCAACGGATATCGGTTATCGTGTGGCCAAGAAATTTGGTCATAAATTAATCGAGACGACACCTGCACTTGTTCCGTTTACGCTAGATAAGGTTAATGCGAACCTGGCAGGTATTGCAATTGAGTCGGAAGTAAAAGTAGGGAATAAGAAATTTCTAGAAAATATTCTATGGACTCACAAGGGACTAAGTGGCCCATCGATCCTAAAAGCATCGTTATATTGGAATAAGAAAGATGAAGTGAAGATTAATTTTCTTCCTAAATCTGATCTTTATGAAATCTTAAAAGAACATAAGAAAAAGAATCTAGTGAATGCTTTAAAGGGACATCTACCAACACGCTTTGTAGAGCTTTGGCTTGCTCAACATGAGCTTCCTTTAAATAGAAATTGTGCTGAATTGTCTGGGGCGCAAAAAGAAAAACTTATCGAAGTTATGCACCATTGGACTTTTGTACCAAGTGGAACTGAAGGTTACCGCAAGGCCGAAGTTACGAGAGGTGGTGTCGATACAAATCAAGTAAGCTCTAAATCAATGGAGAGTCGATTGCAAAAGAATCTTTACTTTGTAGGTGAAGTTCTTGATGTTACAGGACTTCTAGGAGGATATAACTTCCAATGGGCCTGGTCCTCTGGCTATGTAGCTGCAAAATATGTATAATTTCTCTATGAGAAATAAGAGAAAAGAAAAAGCAGTCGTATTTACTGGTGGTGGAAGTGGTGGACACGTTGTTCCTGCCCTTACTTTAATTGAAAAATTAAAGCAGGATGGAGTAAGGATTTACTATATCGGCTCATATACGGGAATTGAGTCTAAGCTCACTCAGGATAAGGTTAATCGCTATATTGGTGTTTCAACAGGTAAGCTTAGAAGATACTTAGACTGGCAAAATGTGACAGATATTTTTCGCTTAATGATTGGGCTAGTCCAATGCTTTTACTATCTTGCCCATATTCGAATGAGAGCAAATACAATTGTATCAATGGGGGGCTTTGTTAGTGTTCCTACTGTTATTGCAGGAAAACTCCTCGGTTATAAAATTATTGTTCATGAACAGACTTCTCGTGTTGGACTTGCAAATAAGATTGCTTCACTTTTTGCTCACCGTGTATTTGTAAGTTTTAGAGATTCATTAAAATACTTTCCTCAAAAGATTGTTCGTTATTCTGGTTATCCGGTACGTGATGAGTTTAAAACAACTCAGTTAAAAACTCGTACTTTCAAAGGTATTGAATTAAAAGACTCCGAAGCACCTATTTTCTTTATCACTGGTGGGGGAAATGGCTCAAAACTTTTAAATGATAAAATTAAAGAGAACTTGGATTCGCTAACGAAGCAATTTGTTGTTATCCACCAAGTGGGGAGCCAGTATATTGATGAATATAGCTCTCTTGAAAGCAGTCGTTACTATCCAGTTGCTTTCCTTGGTGATGAAATGCCAGATCTAATGAAGGCCGCAAAGTATATTATCTCTCGCTCTGGTGCGGGAACGGTGGCGGAGTTAATTGCAATTGGAAAACCAAGTCTTTATATTCCCCTGAAGATCGCTCAAAAAAATGAACAGTATCATAATGCAATGGAAGCAAATCGTCTTTTGGGATCGGTTGTTATTACTGAAGATGAATTTGGGAATTGTGATTTACTTGAAGAAATTAAAAAGATCCCATCACATGCTACCCCTCAAGATAGGGAGCATGCGAGTGAGATTATATTAAAAGAAATTCTACAGTCTTAGTAGGACACCACGAGACTTAATCGTCTTGATGTAGTTTGAGAAAGGCTTAATCTTTCTTCTTAGATTTGATAGGTGAGTATCAATATTTTGTGAGTTCACATCACTGTCGGCCCAAACTACTTGAGAGATATGATCTCTTGAAAAGATTTTGTTAGGGTTTGAAGCTAATAGCGTGATGATCTTATACTCAGTTGTCGTAAGCTTAATCTCTTTACCTTCAAGAGTGACATTTTGCTGATCAAGGTTGATTGAAAAATTATGATCTTCAAAATTAATCTCATTCTTCTTTTTACGACGGTGCTTACTCTTCTTAGCTTCAACTTTATTCTTAATACGAGCAACTAGTTCATTGATAGTAACTGGCTTAACAATAAAGTCTTGTGCACCAATCTCAAGCCCTTTTACACAAGCTTCTTCAGAAGGGTCTCCCGTTAAGAAGATAACAGGTGTACGAGGAGCTAGTTCTCTGGCCTTGCTGAATAGTTCGAAACCATTCACTTCAGGCATGTGAAGATCCAGTACCATGATGTCTGTTTTATTAGTGTTTAAGAAACTTAGTAACTCTAGAGGGTTCTGAATTAACTCCAAATCAAAATCATCCTCAAGAAGATCTTGATAGTTTTCTAAGTTATCGCTGTCGTCGTCAACGATTGTTACGTGTGGCTTATGTGCCTTTAAAGATTTTGACATGATTCAACTTCTCGTTCTTTAGTTTTGAACTATAACGTATTGATTTTAAAGGTTGGTTCATATGGTCGTCAATAAGATAAATATATGTTCACCGCGTCTTTGGGGAATAATTTATAGAATTTCTTTAATTATAGGTACTTAAGGAGCTGTAATCTTGATAAAAAAAAGCCCCTAGTTTCTCTCTAGGGGCCTATATTCGTAGCTTTAAAAATTTTTAATGCCGACAATTTTGCCTAATCTTTACTCTTTTTTTCTTTTCTAACTACTGAACGTTTATTAGCAGCAAGCTCTTTCTTTCTGATACGGATATTTTGTGGAGTTACTTCAACCCACTCATCGTTATCAATCCAGTCTAGTGCCCACTCAAGAGTTCTTGGTCTTACTGGTGGAAGGATGATATTTTCATCTTTACCAGCAGTACGAACTGAAGTCAGCTGCTTACCACGACAGATATTTACGTTGGCATCGTTCTCTTTCTTACTTTCACCGATAACCATACCTTCATAAACCATATCACCTGGTTCAACAAAGAATTCACCGTTGTTAAGAAGGTTAAAGACAGCGTACCCTGTAACTTTACCAGCTCTATCCGAGATAATAGCACCGTTTTGACGAGCAAGCATATCTCCTGCGTATGGACGGTAACCTAAGAATTCAGTTGAAAGGATCCCTTCACCACGAGTATCAGTCATGAAAGCACCACGGTAACCAATTAGACCACGTGATGGAATTTCAAATTCAATTCTTGTACGGCCTTCACCAATTGGCATCATTGAAGACATGATCCCTTTTCTGATTGAAAGTTTCTCTGTTACAACTCCTGTGAAATCATCAGGAACATCAAGAACTGCTAGCTCATATGGCTCTTGTCTCTGGCCGTCGATTTCTTGGAAAAGAACTTCTGGTCTTGAAACCATTAGCTCAAAACCTTTACGTCTTAGCTCTTCGAATACGATAGCGATTTGAAGCTCACCACGGCCCTTAAGCTTATATACTTTTGCATCATCAGTTGCTTCATACTTAAGAGCAACGTTTAGACGACAAGCATCTTGTAAGAATTCTTCAAGCTTTCTTGAAGTTAGGTATTCACCTTCTTGACCACTCATTGGAGATGTTGAAACCGATACGTTAACTGCAACAGTTGGCGGTTCAACTTCAATTCTTTCTAGTGGGTTTTGAGCTGTCGTTGGAGTGATTGTATCTCCAATATGAACTTCTTCAATACCTGCACAGATTACGATCTCACCAGCGTGAGCTTCGTTAACTTCAACAGTTTGAAGACCTGAGTAAGTTTGAATATTTGAAACTTTAAAGTTTTTAGTTTTACCATCACCGATACAAGTGAATTGTTGATTTTTAACAATTGTACCTTTGTGGATACGACCTACAAACTGTTGTCCTAGGAATTTTGAGTATGTAAGGTTCGATACTAGAAGTTGTAGTGGAGATTCAATATCTCTTTCTGGCTCTGGGAAGTAGTCAGATACCATAAAGTCTAGAACTGGAATCATGTCTTCTCTAACTACACCTGGCTCCATTGCGGCCCAACCATTCTTAGCTGAAGCATAGATGAAAGGGATATCAATATCGAAATCTTCAACTTCAAGTTCAGTCGCAATTTCAAGAAGTAGGTCTTCACATTCACCTTTAACTTCGTCAATTCTTTGGTCTGGACGGTCAACCTTATTGATAATAACGGCAACCTTAAGTCCACGTGAAAGTGCCTTTCTAAGTACAAAACGAGTTTGTGGAAGAGGACCTTCTGAAGCGTCTACTAGAAGTAGTACACCATCGACCATCATTAGAGATCTTTCTACTTCTCCACCAAAGTCCGCGTGGCCTGGAGTATCAAGTAGGTTGATCTTTGTGTCTTTGTAAAAGAAAGAACAGTTTTTAGCTGTAATTGTAATCCCGCGTTCTTTTTCGATCTCGCCAGAGTCCATTACTCTCTCTTCAACTTCAGCGCGTTCGTCAAAAGTGTTTGATTGCTTTAGGATTTCATCAACCATGGTTGTTTTACCGTGGTCAACGTGCGCAACTACTGCGATGTTTTTTAATTTCTCGAATTGACTCATTGTGCCCCTTTCTTGTCTGTCTTATCTGCTTTCTATTAATGAATTTATTTGCTACACAATATATATGATTCAGCTTGTAAATGTAACTAAATCTTTTGGTGGCCGAACGCTTTTTGAAGAAGTGACGTTCTCCCTCAATACGGGTGAAAGAATAGGCCTAGTCGGACGTAACGGAACTGGTAAATCGACTTTGTTTAAGGTTATTACTGGTGTCGAGTCCCATGATAGTGGTGAGGTGAAGATACCAAAATCTTATAAAATCGGTACGTTAGATCAACATATCCACTTTACACATGAGACTGTACTTGCTGAATGCATGTCGGCCCTTGGGCCTGAATTTGAATATGAGACTTATCGTGCGGAAAAACTCTTAACTGGACTAGGCTTTTCTGATGAAGATTTTTTAAAAAGCCCCCAAAGTTTTTCTGGTGGATATCAGATTCGAATTAATCTGGTCAAAACTCTTTTGACTGAGCCGAACTGCCTATTATTAGATGAGCCAACAAATTATCTTGATATTGTCTCACTTCAATGGCTTCGTTCATTTTTAAGAACATTTCAAGGTGAAGTCATTATCATTACTCACGACCGCTCCTTTATGGACTCAGTGACAACTCATACTATGGGTGTTCACCGTGGAAAGCTTAGAAAAATAAAAGGGCCGACAAAGAAGTACTACGAGCAACTTGAGCAAGATGAAATTATCTATGAACAAACTCGTGTGAATCAAGAAAAGAAAATAAAGCACATGATGGACTACGTGGATAAGTACCGTGTAAGTGCCAGGGGTGCATCGCAAGCTCAGTCACGTCTTAAGGCGATTGAGAAAATGCAGGATATGAAGCAACTTGAAAAGATTGCTGACTTAGACTTCTCATTCAATCATATTCCTTGTCCTGGGAAACAAATTATGAAAGTTCATGACCTAAGCTTTGGCTATGGTGATGAAGACTTATTTTCAGGAGTTAGTTTTGAAGTCGACCGCGAAGATCGAATTGGGATTATTGGAAAAAACGGAAAGGGGAAGTCGACTCTTCTCAATGTTCTCTCCCATGAACTTAAGCAAGGGACTGGAGAGATTTGGGAACACCCAAGTCTTGCTCTTGGTCACTTTGGCCAGACTAATGTGAAACGCCTTCATGCGGAAAATACAATTGCTCAAGAGATTCAAGAAGTTAATACAGAACTTCCTATTACAAGAGTAAAGGCCATTGCTGGGACAATGCTCTTTACTGGTGAAGATTCTGATAAGAGAATCTCTGTGCTGTCAGGTGGTGAGAAAGCAAGAGTTATGCTTGGAAAGATTCTGGCAAAAAAAACGAACCTACTTTTCCTAGATGAGCCGACAAACCACTTAGATATGGAGAGCATTGAGTCTCTTGGTGAGGCCATAAACGAATACGAAGGGGCATGCCTCATTGTTACCCACAATGAAGACCTTCTAAGGTCTTGTGTTAATAAGCTTGTGATCTTTAGAAAAGATGGCGCTGAGTTTTTTGAAGGAACTTATGATGAATTCCTTGAAAAGATTGGCTGGGAAGAAGATGTTAAACCAGCAAAAGAAAAGCCTGCGCCTGTAAAAGTGGAACCAGCTAAGAAAGAAGAGCCTAAAGTATCTGGAAATAAATACAAAGAGGAAGAGGTTATGGCCCAGATTGAAACTTTAGAAAAGTATCAATCTGTTCTTGAAGAAAAAATTCAGAATGCTTCAGCGGCCGGTGACACCGATGCAATAACTAGCGCAGGCCATGAGCTTGAACTAGTTAATGCAAAAATTGATGAATTATTAGAGTTACTATAATTACTGTTCTTGTACAGATGTTGAATTTGATGAGTCAGGTGTTCCTGTTCGAATGGCCTTATCTGCTTTGGCATTAGCACATTGTGTGGCATCGTTTTCATCACAAGGGCAGTAAGCCAGAAGTTTTGACTTGATATCAAATTTCTTCTGTTTTTCAGAGTGTGCTTCACAAATTAGCTTCTTAAGACATACTCCCTTATTCGAACAATTAGCATTCTTTCCTTCAAATAATTTTTCATCCGAGTCAAAGTTACAATTGTAATAGATTAAATCGTCAGGAAGAAGTTCTTCTTCTTGTTCAATCTCTTCTTGAATAGGAACAAATTTTTCTTCGTCTCCACCATCTGCTTCACGTGGAATTGATTCCGGAATTGCCACTGGTTCTTTTTCTTCGACCTGTGGAGGTGTCGGTTCCTCAACTGGTTCTTGAACAACTGGAACCTCTGGTGTTTCTGGCTTTTCAAAAATCGTTGCAAGTCTCTCTTTTAGAGCGTTACAGCTGAAGGCCTTCTTAGGTGTACTCTTTGATTCACAAAAACAATTCACATTATCAATGATCTTTTCAAATGTTTCTTTGTTATTGTTGTAGCGTTCCTTTAGAGATTCTTTAAAGTTAGGAACTTTTGCAGAAGCCTCAAGACATTGCGCTGTCGCATGAGCATAAGAAGGTGAGACCTTGATACAAATACCAGCTTCACTATTTCTCTTTGAGTTTCTTGTCGCAACAAATTGTACTGGGTCTAGACTAGAGTCGTAGGCTCCGAATATTTTTGGGTTACAACGGAATAGGTTTTTTCCACCACAGCTATAGTTATTAGTATAAACTTCTGAATCGACACTCTTAACTTTATCAAGTCCCGAAACCTTCCAAGGTGCTTGGCAATAACTCCCTTTTCTTGTGGATGCCCATCCTCCAAAGTAACACATATTATTGCAATCTTGTCCTTCGGCACAGGCCGTAGGAATTAGCATATCCATGACAAAGTTAAATGAATACCTGCCGCCATTTGTACTTTCAACTTTATAAAGTCCATTACGTGATACTTCGGCAAGAGTTTTCAGATAAGCTTCGATAATATCTGAAGTATATTCACTTTGTGGAAGCATCGTTAAAGCTTTCTGATAAATATAATTATCTGAAACTGCAACATCTGTTGTTGAAATAGGGTAGGTTACTTGAATCCCTATTTTTGGGTTCTTTAAAAATGGTTTAACCTTAATATATTTCTTCGACTTCGTTTGAATTAAGTAGTGTTCTTTCGTAACATTAATTAATTTTCCCGTATTATATACAGTCGGAACCGTAAATGCGTACGTATTAAAAATTGAAGTAATTGAAAATAGAACAGAAATTAAAAACTTCATCTTATACCTCCGTTCCTAGTTCAATAACACTACACTTGTTCTCAATCGTTGAATTAAGAATTGTTTTTACGTGACATGGATTTTCGTCAACAGTCTCCTCATCATTGAACTCACAAGTAATTTGGTAAGTTTGATTCTTACACTTGTAGGTTTGAGCACACACTCGAGACTTTGAGTTATCATCGATACATTGCTTTGGATCTTCTTGTGAGAAAGAGATCAGTTCAAAACTTGCAAAATCAATTTGTTCACTTTGATTTGTACAGATCTCATCACGACACTTTCCGTATAGCTTCGCGGTTGGTGTGAAGCCATCTTTAGGGTCGTACTTATAACTTTGATCGATTGGATAACAATTACTTCGTCCAACTTTTTCAAGTTCTTCCTCAGAAAGCTCTAATCTCTTTGGTCGACAATTATTCTCTTTTGCTAAGATATTCTTTGTTCTCTCGTAACAGAAGTAATACCTTCTCTCAATTTCTGGAGTTTGTTCCTCAACTGGCTCTGGCCTAGTGGCCGAAGTTGTTTTTACTTCAAGGTCACTACGATCCTTTGGATTTAGTTGGGCGACCTTTACAATATTGCGAGCACTTTCATTTTGAATACAACGAATAGTCATCTCTCCATTTGAGACGATTCTAAGAGTCGTTTGTGAATAATCATAGCAGTAATTACTTTCTTTATTCACTTCCTCTTCTTTGACCTCACGGTAGAGCTTTCTTACTTCTTCTCTATCGCGATATACGTCGAGTTTTGCACGAACATTACTAAGAATATCGCGGGTACTTGTTGATGTATCTCCATTGGCAATCTTATCTAATAATGCCTTTTCCTCTTGTAAAAGAGGCTCGGCCTTTTCCATAATAACTTCTGTAAGTCTTGCTTTTAAATGTGCTGTAAATGCCGTTTTGTAGGCATCTGACTCTAGAATATTAATCTTTGAACCATGAACACTTGCTTCATAGAACTCATGTCCTTCAATGATTTGATCCACAACCTTGTCGTCATTTGCAAGCAAAGGTGTTGAGAAGAGTAGTGGAGCTATGAGTCCACATAGTTTTAAAATTTTTTTCTTTGAATAAATCATTACGATAATTCCCTTTCTCTCATTACTTTATTCTTATCGGAGAGATGGGGGAAATACTTGAGTAAATGTGTTCTTTTCTAAGTGTTTAAAATCTCTATTGGTTGTGAGATTTCACTTTGTTGTCTTTATGGTTTCGTTGGCCTTTGTGCTCGCCACCTTTTTGATTAGCTTGCGACTGGTTAATGACATGATCGCGTGATTCTAGAGTAACTTTCGTTGCACTAAACCAAGGATCTTCAATTTTAATTTGGTCTTCATTGCCATCTAAGATTGTGATCACTGGTATAATATCGTAAGAGTCTTTCTTTTCTTGTTTCACAGAAAGCCTAATCGTTTGTGGCCCTTTGCCTTTTCGTGCACTTGAGTCCCCAAGTTCAACGATATACTTGCTTTCTTTTCTTAGGGTCTTGTATTTTTTGCGTGGGCAACCGCCAAGCTTATAAGAAGTAATGACATCAGCTGCACAGCCATCACTTATATAGTACATAAGATCGTACTCGACGATTATACGATCAGGAGAGTCAGCATCAATAGTGATTTCTTTTTTAGGAAAGAAGCTTTTATTAAGCTTTATCTTCATTTCAGAAGCCTGAATTACTATTGCAAAAATAGTCACTAATGAAATTTTAAAGATATAACTGAGCTTCATATTACCACCTAAGAATAGTTTCCTAGGCACTCATCGGAAATTATTTTAAATTATTAAATTTTAGTGGAACCGAGTTTGCCATATCTCTAACAAAGACTTCATCTAGCTCTCGATTAAGCTCCTTGTCTAAGCAAAGTAGGGTGTTTTCGTATGAATGATCGGTAGCATTGTGTTGGAAATTGTAACTACCAATACTTGATAAGATTCTATCAAAATAAAAAACTTTTGAGTGAAGAAAGCTAATGTGTAGCCAAACACGCGTATTATCAAATCCTGAATAGTCTTTGATTAAGTTTGCAAAATGGGCCTCTCCAAAGTGGTCGTTCCACTTCTTTATGCTCTTAAGTTTTTTCTCTATTTTCTTACGAAGCAATTTATCGCTAATGCCTTCAGTTAAAATGAGATCCTTAATCTCTTCATTTTTTATATCGATTATTTCATTACCTGTCATATCTGTGCCTGTTGTAATGAAATCTAGTGAGATACCTCTTTCTTGGAGACCTTTTAACTTGTAATGAAGTTTGTTGAACATTTTAAAAGTATCAAATTTCTCAATGAGTGGTGCATCTTTAAAAACCGAGTTGTAATAAGTGTCAGAGCGAATCGGATCCATAATACCCAGGTAATTTTGAATATGGTTAAGGGCCAATAGGTAGGCGTCTCCAATATTATTTTGATACTCATAAGGGGATTGTTGAATAAAGCGACAAACACCATTCATGCGCTCTTCTTTATTATTTAATACCTTGTGGTATTGGGCCTGACCCCTTAACTCGTTCTTTGTTTCCCACTCTTGTCTTGCTTTGTAAAAGTTAAGCTCTTTATCTAGGTTTGCAATATGCTGCCCCGTACGTCTGATAATACTTCCTCTATTTCCTCTTATGATACGAGTATTCTTCTTTTTAAAATATTGCCAATCTTTTAAGAAACCGATGGCGATATCAGTAACAAGTGGACCTTGGATAATGACATCAATATCCTTATTCTTAAAATCCGTATCTTGCGATAAATTGTCTGCATTTAATTGATTCTGACCACCGATAATTGCAGTCTTACCATCGACAACAAGCTTCTTATGGTGATAAACGGTACGTCCTTCATATTTCCAGAAGTCATTTGCTCTTATAAATTGTACACCCTTCTTTTTTAGTTTCTTAGGACATTCATTATGACCTAGGGCCTTAGACATCATCTTATCGTCCATTACATATACTTTGACACCTCTTTGGTGAGCATTTATTAGCTCATCTACAAGTACCTTTACCGATTTGTCACAAACAAAGCTAAGCGAAGACATTAGGATTTCTGATTTTGCTCCTCGAATTAATTTCAATTTTTTTTGATAAGAATGATGATTCTCTAGAACTCTTATATTATTTCCAAAACTCAGTTGAGATTTGGATACTTCATCCATTCTGACTTGAAAGTCTGTTGAGAAATAAGGATGCTCGATTGTTTTAAAATCAATTTTTTCAAAGTCTTTAGAAAATAGAGAAAGATCATTAATCTTTTCTCTAATAGGTGAGTGGTTTAAAAAGCCCCACTCTTTTAGTGGATATTCATCCACAAGGTGGTGTCTGGCTTCAATAGAAAAGTTAAATTGAGAGTAGTAGTTAATCTTGGCCTCATTAAAGGTCGTCCCTCTGTATTCATTAGTATAGGCCTTAAAATCTGTTCGGTAGTCATCTTGTAAAAGGTGCCAAGTTAACTCGTACCACCTAGTATTCTCAAGCCTGCCATATTCATCTTTTTTATAGCTGTATGTTGCTCTGTCCTCGTTTGCCTGATCAATAACATAGTCTCGATCTAAAAATGGAATCTGAAGCGCAAGGGCGTTCGTGGCCATGATGAATATGAGAATTGATTTTACATACATGCTCATATTCTAGAGCGAATTAAGGAAATAATATTGAATTTTGAAATAACTACTAGGCCGTTTAAAAAGAAAACAGATGTAATTTAAAGTAGTTGTGGGCTTTCTGTGTACTTCTTTATCCCAGCAATGATCTTGCTCGCATAAACTCCATCAATAATTCGATGATCCAGAGTCGCTCCAACTGTTAGAGTTGGTCTTGCGATAATCTCACCATTTTCAACGATGGCCTCTTCCTTGACCTTAAATAGACTTAAGACAATTGGAACATGAGAGATTGTTGGAATTGGCGCAAAAGCAAATTCAGCTCCAAAATTTCCTACACTGGTAATCATACATGAACCAAATGGGTCACGTTTAACACTAAAGAGCCCCGTGTAGAAATTGAGTCGGTACATAGCTATATCAAGGAGTGCAAGGGCCGGTCTGGCAAGAAAGTTTGGAATAAGGGCAACAACCTTTTTTACTTTCTTAAAAGACTTGTCCTTATCATTTCTTATGCTCTTTGCACTATCCATGAGTTCTTTTTTAATTTCAAAAACACTCTTCTCATCAGCATCTCTGATAACTGTTCCTGAAAGGTCTCGACCGCTATGATCTACTGAAACTTGTAAGAAGATATCGACGCTTTCTCTTTGGTAAAGATGAGAACCACGAATCATTCGATTGATTTGAGGATTCTCGTGAAAGACTTGCGCAATAATCTTTGTGAAAAGGTGAGTCGGTGTAACCCCTTTCTCTTTTGTATATTCTTGAAAATTTGTCGCATCAAATTTTAAGAGTCCATATGTTGAAGGATCAACAGGCATTTTCCATGTATTCATGGAAACTTTACGCCAAGAAGAAAGATGTTTTACCTTTTTAAGTTTAATATGTCTCATAAGCGAGAGTTCGCCTTTTGATCACCGATATACTTAAAACGAGGTGTTTCGACACCATCGATAACAACTGTCTCAAGAAACATCTCAAGAGGGCGCACCCAAAGCTTTCCAAGCTCATTTTCATAAAGGCATTCGTAGTAAACTAACTCTTCTAAAGTTTCAGAGTGTCGTACGATATCATGAACGATGTAATTCATGCCTTTGTAGTGTTGATATAGTCCACCTTTAACGATCTTACTCATTAGTCTCTCCTTACTTTACGATAAAATTTGATTGCTGCCATAAGAATAACTCCTAAAGCAATTATTCCACCAACTCCGTAAAGGATTCCTTCTAAGCTTTTAATGACTGCAAGAAAAACAATGGCAAAAAGAAAGAGAGTGGCAACTTCATTCCACACTCGTAAGAATTTTGCAGAGTGAGGAAATGTGTCGTTTTGAAGTGCCTTAAAAATCTTATGACACTTAAATTGATACACTAACAATAGAAGAACTAAAGTTAACTTAAGGTGAAGCCAGTAGTGACCTTTCATTGGCCAATAAGTCGTATAAACTAAAGAGGCCCCGAAGATTACTGTGGCAATACACGCAGGCCAGGTAATTCCATACCACAGCCTGCGAGACATAATTTTAAATTGAGCACTTAAAATAGCTCGTTCACTATCACTCTTGTCTTGGGCCTCTGTATGGTAAATAAAGAGACGGACAATATAGAAAAGTCCAGCAAACCAACAAACGATACTAATTAAATGTAATGCTTTTAAATACTCGTAACTCATTACTTTCCAAATGTTGGAGCACCAGTGATATTTTCTTCATAGAAATTACCGAATGTGCTCATTTGCTTGTGAAAGCTAACTGCAAGTTCTTGTGCCTTAGCTGTGTAAGCATCTTGATCTTCCCACGATTTTTGTGGATTTAAAATTGTGCTTGGAACTTCTCCCACAACTTTAGGGATATTTAGACCAAAGATTGGATCTTGTTCAGTTTCAACATTCTGAAGATTATTTGCTTGAATGTTGCGAATGATTTGTCTTGTAATATTTAGAGGGAAGCGCTGACCTGTTCCGTAAGCACCACCAGTCCAACCAGTGTTTACCATCCAAACGTTAAATCCTAACTTGTCGATATATTCACCAAGAAGTTTCGCATACTCGCTTGGGTGGCGAAGCATGAAAGGCGCTCCAAAACATGAAGAGAAGGTCGCAGTTGGCTCTTTTACTCCAATTTCAGTTCCAGCAAGTTTTGCTGTGTAACCTAGGACAAAGTAGAACATTGCTTGTTCTTTTGTCAGTTTTGCAACTGGAGGAAGAACTCCAAAGGCATCAGCTGATAAGAAGAAAACATGCTTTGGAATATCTCCACGTGATGTCTTTTCTAGCTCATCAATGAACTCTAGAGGGTATGAAGCACGGCCATTTTCAGATAGTGACTTATCATAAAAATCAACACGTCCTGAGCTCTCATCAAGAACAACGTTCTCTAATAGTGCTCCAAAACGATTTGATGCTGCATAGATTTCAGGCTCACCTTCTTTAGAAAGTTTATATGTCTTAGCGTAACATCCACCTTCAAAGTTGAAAGTTCCCGCTTCACTGATTCCGTGCTCATCGTCACCAATTAGAAATGTTCCCGTATCAGTTGATAGTGTTGTCTTACCGGTTCCTGAAAGACCAAAGAAGATTGAAACTTCACCGTTATCTAGGCGAGATGCTCCAGAGTGCGTTGGCATAATATTCGACTCAGGTAAAAGATAGTTCATTGCTGCAAACATACTCTTTTTGATTTCACCCGCATAAAGTGTACCTGCAATAATAGTGATCTTAGACTTAAGACAAGTAACGACTGCTGTCTCTGATCTTAGGTCAAACTCCGCCGGATCAAGTAAAAGCTCTGGCGCGTGAAGGATTGTGAAGTCATTTTCGTTAAAGTCTCTTACTTTCTCACGGAAAAGGTGAGTTGAGAAAAGTGCGTGATTTGGGTTTGTTGTCACAAGCCTTGCTCCAAGGTTGTGTACTTCATCAGCTCCTACACTTCTTTCTGTAATGAATAGATCACGATCTTTATTTAGATAATTTGTTACATGTGACTTAAGCTTAGCAAAAGTTTCTGGTGTCATTGATTTAAAGTTATTTTCCCACCAGATCGTATTTTCAGTTGTTTCATCGCGGACGATATAACGGTCATTGGCACTGCGCCCCGTATGTTTTCCTGTCTCAACAACTAGGGCACCATCTTTCGTTAGTTTTCCAATGCCACGAGCTACTGTTTCTTGGATTAAGAAACTTCTTGCAGAGTTTACAAATATCTTATTATTTGGTCGCTCCATGTTAATTCCCATGTCTGTATAAAATTGCGTCATACATCATCTCCGGTTCGATTTTACAGTCCATAATTGTTCTTGTTCTTAGTTCTTTTTATGCCTCTAAATATATGCTTTTTAAACTGTATTGATAACCATTTTTATTCTAATTCAGCTCATATTTTTTAACGCTAGAAGTAGTCGGAACAGCGATTTTATAGTATATTTTGGAGACTTATACACAATAGATATGATGCACTTAGTTGTGCTTTGAATTATAAGGAAGAAAATATGCAGCCATTATCATCTCGCGAGATCAGAGAGAGATTCCTAGATTACTTTGAAAAGATGGATCACTTAAAAATTAGTGCATCTTCAATCGTTCCTCAAAACGATCCGACGCTACTTTTTATCAACTCTGGGATGGCCCCATTAAAGAATTACTTTCTTGGGAAGGAGACTCCTCCGTCTCCAAGGTTAGCAAACTACCAACCGTGTATTCGTACAAAAGATATTGATGATGTTGGTGATCGCCACCACTTAACAATTTTTGAAATGCTTGGTTCTTGGTCAATTGGTGACTATTACAAGGAAAGAGCATGTAAGCTTGCTTATGACCTACTTGTTCACGAGTTAAACTTTGATCCAAAAAGACTTTATTTTACAGTTTATGGTGGAAATGAAGACTTAGGTATCAAGCCAGATACTGAATCAATTGAAGCATGGAAGAAGTGTGGTGTTCCTGAAGATCATATCGTTGTTCTAGGTGAAGATAACTTCTGGGGGCCAGCTGGAGATCATGGGCCATGTGGGCCATGTACTGAAGTATTCTATGATACTGGAGCAGAGTATGGGCCAGAGTATAAACCAGGTGGACACTTTGATGATGTAAGTCGCTACATTGAAATCTGGAATGCTGGTGTTTTCATGGAACTTAATAAGAAGAAGGATGCAACATTTGAACCGCTTCCACTTAAGTCTGTTGATACTGGTTCTGGTCTTGAAAGACTTGCAATGGTGATGAATGGTTGTGACTCTGTTTATGAAACAGATCTACTGGCACCACTGATGAAACTTTCAAAAGAACTTCTAGGAAAAAATACTGATGTGCAAACAGAGCGTATGATCTCTGATCACATGCGTGCAAGTATTATGATTCTTGCCGAAGGTGTAATGCCAGGAAATGAAGGGCAAGGGTATATTCCTCGTCGTCTAATTCGTAAGTGTGTTGCTGCATGTATTTCAAGAGGTGTTAAGCCAAACTTTAAAAATCATATTCAAAAAACTATTGAAATGCTTGGAGATTTTTACCCTCAACTTAAGTCTGCACGTGAAGCAATTATCTACAATATGGAACAAGAGATTAATGAATTTGTTCCAATCGTTGAAAATGGACTTAAGAAGATTGAAGAAGAACTATCTTCAAATTCAAAATCAAAAGAATTATTCCCAGGGCATGTAGCCTTTGAACTTGTAACAACTCATGGGCTTCCTTTGGAAGTAATTAAAGCTGAGCTTGCTTCTAAGAATATTGAATTTGCAGAAATTGAATATAACGAGTGTTATGAAGCTCACAGAAAAGCTTCTCGTGTAATCTCTCGTAAGAGCTCTGTTGGTGCTGACCAAGAAAGAATTGAACTTGAGTTTATTGAAGTTGCCGATACTGAGTTTACTGGTTACGACTCACTAGAAACAGATAGTGAAATTCTAAAGATCTACCGTACAGAAGATGAAGTTTACTTTGCAACAAAAGAGACTCCATTCTACGGAGAGTCAGGTGGACAGGCCGGTGATATTGGAACGGCCAGAACTTCAACTGGTGAGCTTCAGATTATCGATACAATGAAAGTGAAGAATACACATGTTCATATCGCTAAGATTATTTCTGGTGAAATTGAGACAGGTGAGAAAATAGAATTAATCGTTGACGGTGAAAATAGAAAGGCATCGATGAGAAACCACTCGGCAACACACTTACTACATGCAGCTCTTCACGAAGTTATTGGCAAGCATGCAATCCAAAAAGGTTCAATGGTTACGGCGGAGCGCTTACGTTTTGACTTCCAAAACCCACAAGCTGTATCTGCGGATGAACTTGCCAAAGTTGAAGCACTTGTTAATAAGTGGATTATGCAAAACGACTCACGTACGACTAAGCTTTGCTCATATGAAGAAGCAATTGATAGTGGAGCAATGGCACTATTTGGTGAAAAGTATGATAGTGACGTTCGTGTTATCGCTTTTGGAAAAGATAGTGTTGAGCTTTGTGGAGGAACTCACGTTGGCCGCACTGGAGATATTGGACTATTCGTTATTACAACAGAGACATCTGTTGCAAAAGGAATTCGTCGTATTGAGGCCGTAACAGGAACGGCCGCAGTAAGAGTTATGCAAGAAAGGTCGGCGCTTTTAAATGCTGCTGCAAAAGAGCTAAGTACAAAGCCTTCAGATGTTCCAGCGCGTATTAAAGATCTTCGCTCAGAGATGAAGAAGAAGATTAAAGAGGCGAGTGAGAAGGCCGCAAAAGGTGGCTCAACTAACTTCACAAAAGAAGTTAAGCGCGACTATGAAGGCTTTAAAATGCTAGCTGCAACACTTGAAGCAGATGCTAAGGCCGTAAAAGAATTAGGTGATAACTTAATTAATAAGGGCGAGGTACAAATTGTGTGTCTCCTTTCTAAAGACGATAAAGGAATGAAGTCATTTGTATGGTCTAACTCAGACGTTAAGGCCGGTGACCTCCTTAAAAAGATCCTCGAGCCAGTATCTGGCCGTGGTGGTGGACGCCCTAACTTTGCTCAAGGTGGAGCTCCTGATGTAAACTCAGGTTCTCAAGTGCTTGAATTTATTGAAAAAATGTAATCCTTCTTATAATAGACACAGGTTCAAAGAGCCTGTGTCTAATTTCCTAACATCCCTATACTTAATTTCACTCCATAGTCATTAGCAACAAATTCTGGTGTATAAAGAATCTGTCTTAAATTTATGGAGTGTAGACGTGATTAAAACTAATTTACCAACAGATGCTCTTTCTCGTGAGCTTCGTCGTTTAACAATGCAACTTGATATTATTGAGAATCATCTAGATGCTGCTGAAATCGAAGAGAAAAGAGAGCTTGTAGAAAAGTCCATTATTCTTAAGATGAGTGATATGACCTCATCAAATATTAACTACCTTGGTAAACTTAAGGGAGTTAGAAAAACAACTTTAAAGAAACGCTTCGTTCAGGCCGAAATTAACTTACTAGGTAAGGGAATTGGCCGTTTTCCTCAAAAGAATGAATTACGCCTAAAAGTGATCAAAGATCGTTTTGATGGTGTTGTTCACCGATTCAATAATATTTCTGCATAACCTGTTCATAATTAAGTATTTGTTAACTTTGCTCCGAAATAATCTTGAGAGATTTGGAGTAAATTATGAGAGATTATGACCCTAGAGTTTCATTTGCACAGAAGGTGGTTGTGGCCATTCACTACACGCGAGAACAACGCTCGCGTGTAAACGATGTCTTTTACTTTTCTTCACTAAAACACTTAGACAAGGCCTATCTTGACGCCAATATTATACCAGTTGATATTGCTGAGAAAATACGTGAGGTATGGGTTGAGTGCTACAAGAGCATTAGCCAAGAGTCTTTTAGCTTAAATGATAAGGCCAAGGAGCATTTAAGTTTTTGGAGCGAATTACTAATGCTACCAAATGAGAGTATGCATTAATTCTTTGCGACTTGAAATGAGAGAGAGACCCTCGTTCCGATGTTGACGTCTGAACTGACATTAATTTTACCATTTGAAAAGTCTGTGAAGTACTTAACAATAGGAAGTCCGTAACCTGTACCTATTTCACCTTTGGTTCCGAGGCGACTAGTTTTTCTTTCAAAGTGAAAGAGGCCCTCAATGATATCTTTAGGTATCCCTATCCCTTTATCAACGATGTCGATATAGACACGGCCAGCATCATCATAAAGTTTAATGAGAATGTCCTGTCCTTCATAACTAAACTTAATGGCATTTGAAATTAAGTTACTAAGTATATGATCGAAGAAAATTTTCTGTTCGCAAAAGAAGCCACTATTTGTATGAATATCAAAATGGAGTTTAAGGTCTTTATCATTTAAAAGCTTAAAGTGTTGCTCAGAGTAGTCCTTAATTAGTTGCGGATGAATCATACTCTTTTCTGTCAGAAGACTCTCAGAGTCCAGCTGAAAGCTTCTAACGTTTGAAATAATCTCCTGTACCTTCCTAAGGGAGTTATTGATTTGTGTATACGAAGAATCATCAATAACACTCTTTCTAAGTAAGCTTGAAATCTTAAGTTTTAGAATTGTGACAGGATTTGAAAGGTCATGTAAGACAACATGTAGTAGTGTATCGAGCTGCTTATTAGAAAGCGCTAATTTTAGTCGTGAATTCGATTCTAGCCAAACGTAGAAGAAGAAATAAATCGTTGTGAGAATTGAAAATTGGACAATATTAAATTTTAAAAGCGTGTAGTACTGCTTAGAAGTTAGAGGGTAAGAAAGAGAGCTAATGGTATGATCGAGCATAAAAAAAGATGCAAACGTTGAGATCATAACAAGTACACCAAAGAGAAGACCTGAGCGCTTATAAAAGACCCCAAAGAAAATTGGTGTTCCTGTAATCCAGAGGATTCCTGGTGACTTAACTCCTCCAAATGTAAATACAATGATGATCATGATAAAGACTGAAGGAAGAACACAGATGGCCCTGGCCAGTCTATGCTTACCTAAGAAGCATGAAACGACGAAAAGTAAGACCTGACTTGTTGTATACGTGTAAAAGAACTCTTTTGGGATTTTGTGAAAGAGAACCTGTGGGTATGCTACGTAGTAATAACAAACTGTTATCGAAACCATAATCAGTGTGAAAATAATCAGGTAGCGCTGAATAAGGAATTCGCGTTTAAAATTTAATTTCATTTGGGCCACATTAGTTCAAAATGAAATCTTATACTAGCAAAGTGAAATTTATTTATGGTTTTTTTAATGGAAAACTAAGAGTAAATTCCGTGCCTTTTCCAGTACTTGTAGGTGAGTGAACAGATATTTTGGCCCCTGATAACTCAGTGAAGTAGCGAACAATTGGTAGCCCATAACCTGTACCAGTTTCTCCAATTGTACCAATCCGCGATGTCTTCTTATCAAAATCAAAGATTTCATCGATAATATCCTCAGGTATGCCAACCCCTTCATCGCGAAAACTTAAGATGGCCGCATCATCTTGGGCCTTAAATGTAACTTCAATGACCCCTTCAATATGACTAAACTTAATTGCATTTGAAAGGAGGTTACTTAAGATATGGTCTTTTAGGATAGATGGTGAAAACTTTATGTAAAATCCACCTAAGTCGTTAAAAACTAATTTTAGATGCTTCTTATTCATTTCTTTAAATTGCTCACTTAAATAAGTTCTCACTTCAGAAGAGCTGATTAATTTTCTATCTTCTTGAAGGCCCTCGGAGCTTAATTGAAAGCTTCTAACATTTTGAATAATCTCTTCGATCTTTGTGAAAGCTTTTTTTATCTGTCTTGTTTCTACTTCCTTAATATGAAAACGTCTTTTTAGACTTTCAAGCTTAAGTTTTAGTATTGTTATAGGATTTGAAAGGTCGTGGAGTACGACGTGTAAAAGGGTATCGAGCTGCTCCTTTGAATTTTCAATTTCATCTCGCGTTCTTTGCTCCAGCCAAGTGTAGTAGAGAAAGAAGAGGGTAATAACTATTGAGAAGTGAATAACATTCATTCTCTTCTCGGCCATATATAGCTCGTGTGGAACTTCTACTGTCATCGAAAGTATCTGAGCTTCAAATGTGTAGTAAACAGCGTAGATAGCGAGCATGAGTAAGATACCAATGATCATACCCCTCTTTCTAAAAAATATTGCAAAGAAAATCGGAAAACCTGCTATCCAAAATACTCCCGGTGCATGAATTCCTCCAAAAGAAGTAATTAGAACTAAGGTAATTGCAAAAGATGGAAAGAGACTTGATAGGTTTCTAAGGAGATGTTGCCCTTTATAGTCAAAATAATAGAAGGCCAGATAGAGAGTCGAGATCGGCAGAACAAAATAATGTAAAACAGCATCATTAATATAATCATGATGCCTAAAGGCGTAGCTAACCAGTGAGAGCATTGCCATCACATTAGTAAAGTGAATAAGAATTGTATTGAGACGATCTTTCATAATAATTAAATATTTATATATAAAAGTTTCTCGGCTATGACGAATTTTTATTTAGTTTTGAAGATGTAAAAGTGCAAAGGTTGGCTTTATGACGCTGAGGAGCTTAATATGCAAAATTTTAAAACAAGCGTTAGCGCCAGTTTTTAAATGACGGTAAGTATGGTAAATGACTGGGGTTTTTTAAGTAAGGAATTGGTTGCGGGGGCTGGATTCGAACCAACGACCTTCGGGTTATGAGCCCGACGAGCTACCAACTGCTCCACCCCGCGACAAAGTAAAATCAATATATTATCAGAAAGGTCTTATGTCAAATTAAATTTGTCAGACATAAATTACTAAAATTTCTAGAAGACGCTCCGATATGAACTCTGTATGAGGGATGTTAAAAAATAAAATTTTTGGAGTTTAGAAGATGGAAATGCAAAATCATAGTAAGTTAACGATTGATATCGACACTTCAGAGCTTACGCCTGCACAACTTCGCGCGATTAAAACAATTAATATGCTTATGGCACATATTGTGACGACGGAAGATGAAGCGGATTTTTTTGATGGGACTGCTGAAGTTATGAGAATTTGTGCTTCACTAGTTAAACAGTCAAAATTTTGCCAAGGCAACTCATCGATTCCATATGGTGATCAAGCACTAGAGTTTTCAATTGAGTTATTAACAGAGCTGATGGAATCATCTTCTGTAGTAAAATACGATAATTAAGAGAGTAGATATTTTGTTAGAAAAGGGCCTTAACTGGGCCCTTTTTTTTTGTGCAAAATTTAGCTATAAAAGACTGTGAACTTTAAGAATTAGGCTTGAAATATGAGTGACATAAGTAAAAAGAAAATTTGTCTTACAGGTGTTAAACCAACAGGAATGCCACATTTAGGAAACTATATTGGCGCCATCAAACCAGCAATTGATAATGTTAATAATTCTGAAATGGAAGGCTACTTCTTTATTGCAGACTACCACTCATTAATCACTGTTCATGATGGTGAGACTCTTCGTAACGATATTTACGAAGTTGCTGCAACTTGGTTAGCGGCAGGTCTTGATCCTGAAAAGGCCGTTCTTTATAAGCAAAGTGACGTTCCAGAGATTACAGAACTTAACTGGATTATTTCTTGTTTTGCTTCTAAAGGTTTAATGAATCGTGCTCACGCATACAAGGCTAAGAAAGATAAGAATGCTGAAGAAAATCGCGATGAGGACTTTGGTATTAATATGGGATTATTTTCGTATCCAGTTCTTATGGCCGCAGATATTCTTTTTATGAATACTAATTATGTTCCGGTAGGTGAGGATCAACTTCAGCATATTGAGATTGCTCGTGATATCGCTTCAAGCTTTAATCACAAATATGGTGATCTTCTAACGCTTCCAGAAGCTATTGTTAGCAAGGAAGAAGTGAAGCTACTTCCAGGTCTTGATGGACGTAAAATGAGTAAGTCGTATAATAATCATATTCCTTGTTTTGTTCCTGAGAAGAAACTGAAGAAGATGATTAATAAAATCACGACAGACTCAACTCCTCCTGAAGCTCCAAAGAATCCTGATGATTCTCTTATTTTTGATATCTATAAATTCTTTGCCACAAAAGAAGAGCAAGATGCCTTAGCAAAACGCTATCAAGATGGAATTGGATGGGGTTATGCAAAGCTTGAGCTTTTTGAAATCGTAAATCGTGAGATGAAAGAAGCTCGTGAAAAATACGATGCGCTTATGGCAGATAAATCTCAGATTGATAAGATTCTAGCTGAAGGTGCTGCAAAGGTTCGTCCAATTGCTCAAGAGAACCTAAGACGTATTAAAAAGGCCATTGGCGTTTCTAATTAATTCTATTTAATTCTTATGATAAGGGTGGTCTTGTTTGATCGTCTGAGCACGATATATTTGTTCGATAAGAACAAGTCGTGCAATTTTGTGTGGAAATGTCATTGGTGACAGGGAGAGTTGGTAATCAACTGTCTTTAAGAATTCTTTAGGAAAGCCTGCTGCTCCACCAATTAAAAAGCAAACACCCTTTTGCTGATTCTCAATAACATTATA
Organism: Halobacteriovorax sp. CON-3; assembly: GCF_043196995.1. Lineage (NCBI taxonomy): Bacteria > Pseudomonadati > Bdellovibrionota > Bacteriovoracia > Bacteriovoracales > Halobacteriovoraceae > Halobacteriovorax > Halobacteriovorax sp. CON-3. The sequence continues at coordinate 1,563,446 of NZ_JBEBNA010000001.1, read as the reverse complement.
GATGTAATGACTTAGCTTTTCACTGTCACAAGTCTTTCCATGTTCTGTCATGGCAACAATATGTTGGTTTCCAAACTTTGCTTTAATGGATTCGACTTTATTAAGAAGTTCTTTGAGTTCAAGGTCGATATTTTCTTGATGACCTTTACATTCGTGGATGTGAAGTTTTGGGAAGTTAATGCGCTTTAAGTATTCATTTTCAAGCGCGATAAGATGCTTATCTTTTAACTTCCCAATGACAATAACGTGATTGTCTTTCATAGATTACTAGAAGTAACCTTTGTCTGAGTCTGCAGAACTTTCTGCTTCATCAGAAGAGTAGTAGTACTCATTTGGAATTTCAACTGTTGGTACTGACCATAGATTATCAATATCGTATGCTTCGCGAGCTGACTCATCAAAGATATGAACAATAATGTCACCAAGGTCAATTAGAATCCAGTCTGTTTGTTGGTGTAGACCTTCTTTAGAGATGACTGTTTGTCCCTTTCTCTTCATTTGTTTTGCAATCTCATCAGACATAGCATTTGCCATTGAAGAGTTTGTAGCCGAAGCAAGGATGAAGTAATCAGCAAGTGCAGTCGTCTTTCTCATATCAAGAACTTTAAGGTTGATACCTTTAAAGTTTCCTAGGATCCAAGCACTGGCCATTGCGATATTTAGAGGGAATTCTAATTTTGAATTATCTGTAATTTCATCTACGTTTTTTGTGATAAATTCATTTTGTGACATTGGTTAGTCCTTTATCGTTTTAAGCATTAAAGATTTAAGTAAGTCTATATTAAGTCCAGATACTGAAGAGATCGGAAGACACTTTCTATCAACTTGTGCTTCAAAGAAGTCTTGGAACTTCTTAATTTCTTCATCTGTCATAGCATCAATTTTTGTTAAACAAATAAGCTCTTTCTTATTTAAAAGATCTTCACTATAGCGACCAAGTTCTTGGCGAATAATTACGTATTGCTCAAATGCTTCGTATTCATCAAGACACCAAGAAACATCAACTAAGTGAACAAGAGATTTTGTTCTTTCAATATGTTTAAGGAATTTAATCCCAAGTCCTTTTCCTTCCGAGGCATCTTCAATTAGCCCTGGAATATCGGCAACAACAAATGAGTCATCTTCACCAAGTGTAACAACACCTAGATTTGGCTCAAGAGTCGTAAAAGGATAATCTGCAATTTTTGGTCTTGCCGCAGAGATAGAAGAGATAAGTGTCGACTTACCAGCATTTGGTAGTCCCACTAGTGCAATATCTGCAAGTAGGCGAAGCTCAAGTTCTACTTCAAGTTCAATACCTTCTTTTCCGGCAGTTGCTTTTCGTGGCGCCTGATTAGTTGCAGTTTTGAAGTGAATATTTCCAAGGCCACCACGTCCACCTTGGGCAACCATCAATCTCATTCCGTGATCAGTTAGATCCGCGATAACTTGATTTGTTTCTGCATGACGAACAATCGTTCCAACAGGAACTTTAATTGTGAGGTCATCACCAAATGCTCCACACATTTGACGGCCGCCACCTTGTTGTCCGTGTTCAGCACGGTAGTGCTTTTTCCCTCTGAAGTTAACAAGAGTGTTCATTCCTTCGTCGGCTTCAAAGTAGATACTTCCACCATCACCACCGTCACCACCATCTGGTCCACCAAATGGGATATACTTTTCGCGGCGAAAGCTTACGCATCCGTTTCCTCCGTTTCCGGAAATTACTGTAATTTTAACTTCATCGATAAATTTCATAATAAGGTCTTATATAAAAAAAGGGAGCACTATGTATAGGCTCCCTTTAATATTTACAACTAATTAATAGCGTAAAATGGTAATTTTAATTAAGCTTCAACAACAGAAACGATTTGTTTCTTCTTGTTATAGAAACCAAATTGTACTTTACCTTCTTTCGTAGCGAATAGAGTAAAGTCTTTTCCAACTTTTACGTTTTTACCAGCGTGGAACTTAGATCCCGCTTGTCTTACAATGATGTTTCCTGGAACAACTGCTTCACCACCAAACTTCTTAACACCATACATATTTGGGTTTGAATCACGACCGTTACTTGTTGAACCACCGGCTTTTTTGTGTGCCATATCTAACTCCTAAAATTGATAATTAATTAAGCTTTAACTTCTTTGATTTTTAAAGTTGTAAAGTGTTGTCTGTGTCCGTTCTTCTTGATGTACTTACCTGGCTTTCTTTTAGAAACGATAACTTTTCTTGAACGATCATGTCTTACTACTTCAGCAACAACTTTAGCACCTGCAACAGTTGGAGCACCAACTTTTGCGCTTTCACCACCAACAAATAGAACCTTATCGAATTCTACTGTTGAACCAGCTTCTTGATCTAATTTCTGAACATCAATAGTCATACCAGCTTCTACTCTGTACTGGTGACCTGAGATCTCTACTACTCCGTACATACTTTCTCCTAATGAAAGGCAGTCTTTGGGGGTTGCTATATTATATCGCGAACTCTTTTTTCCCTCGGACTGAAATTAACTTTATGAAACTAGGATTTTTATTAATAATTGGGCCTGTTGTCAAGGACTAAGACGCAATTACACTCCTTTATTTGAGGATTTTTTGCCTAGCGCTAAGCGGAAATGCTTCCGAGCTTATTTTGTCGGAAAAAATACCGAAAAATTAAGTTGAATGGAGGCACTAATGCAATCTGTAAGTACTGAAAAATACACATATTATCAATATGCTAAAGAGCAGGCACTACCTGTTTATATTAGACTGCGCGTTGCGGAGTTTGATCCTGAGATCGCGGGATTTTTACAAATCATGAACTTTACCGAACTAGGTGAAAAAGAAAGTGAGTTGGCCCAACAAAATTTAGCGTCTAATCAGCTGGCCAAGGTTATGACAATTGATGAGGCGACACCGATGGTTGCTGCTCAAATCAGATCAAATTTTGATAACGATAAGTACGGGAAAGAATCTATCGTTCAAAAGCCTGGCTACAATGTTTACCGCTATAAGAATATGGCCATGATTGTTCTCTCTCTGGCTTCAAATGAGTGGCTTATGGGAACATTTCCAGAACTTGGTCACACTGAAAGAGAATTTGAAAGTCGTGTGGTGATTAATCGCTTTCTTACATGGGCACTGGCACCAATGGGAATTATTGGCCTGTGGGGAAGAAAGACAAAGCAGGGAATTATCTTAGGTCGTATGGCCGAAGTAAAAGGTGAGGTGATCTATATTGATTATCGTAATCAAAATATATTTACAATGAGTGAAGTTTATAAGCTTAGAAAATCAGAAATATTCATCAAACAAGATGCCCTTCATAAATTAGGGCCAGTAAAGATGAGATTTGAAGATGCTCAAGCATTTCTAGCAATTCATTCGGCCTATTTTGGTGCCAATGGGATGCCAATGGCAACAAGACAAGCGGTGGCCACTCTTGCCAAGAATATTATGAGCTATAAGTTTGCAGTAAATGATATTGCAAAAGAGTTAAGTTAATTTTTTAAAAGTTTAATGAGAAAAGAGTCCTTATTTTTCACATCATCTTTTTTAATCATATGAATGAATATCGGGAAGCATGTAATTGTACATGCTCCTGAATATGTTATGGCGAATCCGGCTTCATCGTTCCAGATATAGACAGATGTGCCGTCATTATTGATAAATTTATCTTGCTTACCATAACGATTGATAAGTGATTGATGAAAAGTATTGTGAAGAAAATAATTTGGAAGTCTTGCATAGAAGTCTAATACGATTTCATCTTGTACATGAATAAAAACTGGAAAGAAGTAGCTTTGGTGGCGAATTTGAATTTCATACGTTGCCACTGGTTTCTTATCATTAATAAGCCTAATTGCTTTGTACTCTTTCTTTATATCCGACAGTTTTTGTCCGGGGTGAAATGGCCTGAATTTATCGAAGGTAAAATCGTAATTTGGTTCTTCCACCTTAGCTTTTGCCGGATTGATAAATATGCAAAATGATAAGAGAATAAATGAACATGTTAGAATTTTGTTAAGATTTTTTTCAACCATACGTTATTTTAAACGATTTGAATTTTTATAGTTAAAAGGGGAATTTAATGCAACCAGCAGCAAAGAAGGAAGCGCAGAAGATTGGTATTGCAATGGTACTCGGATTAATTTTGGGTCTTCTGTTACATTATTTTGGAAAGGGTGAATACGTAAAATTTATTTCTCCTGTCGGAGATGCCTTTATCTCCCTTTTAAAAATGGTAATCATTCCTCTTGTTTTCTCTTCAATCTTTATGGCCATGTATCACTTAGGTACTCCTGAGTCTTTAGGTCGAATGGGTGTAAGAGCTGTTGCATACTACTTTGTAACAACATGTATTGCGGTTTTATTTGGTATCATTTTTGTAAACCTAATCAACCCTGGTATTGGCGCTGATCTTGGGGCCGCCGGTGTACAAGGTTTATCAGAAGCGATGCAATCTAAAGTTGCAAGTAGCTCCGGCGGTTGGGCTTCACTATTTGCTTCAATTAAGGAAGTTCTTCTAGGTGCTATACCTACTAATCCATTTGGCTCAATGGCCGATGGAAATATCCTTCAAGTAATTGTCTTCTCAATTCTCATGGGAATGACGGCATTATTTATTCCAAAAGATAGTGAGCCATTTGTTAAAGTTGTTGGCTCTCTTGAGGCCCTTTCAAATAAGCTAACTATGGGTGTAATGAGCTTAGCTCCTTATGGGATCTTTGTTCTAATGACAGGTGTACTTGCTAAGTCTGGATTTGGTGCGATTGTATCACTTTCAAAATATATGCTTACAGTAATTTTAGGTCTTATTTGTCACGGTATTTTCCTTCTTATTGTAGGAAGTGTTCGCAGCAAGACTTCACCTTTTGAAATTTTAAAAGGTATTGGGCCGGCCATTATCACAGCATTCTCAACAGCTTCTTCAGCGGCAACTCTACCGATTACAATGATGAATGTTGAAGAAAATCTCGGAGTTGATAAGGACACTGCAAAGTTTGTTCTTCCTCTTGGTGCAACTGTTAATATGGATGGAACTGCTTTATACGAATCAGTAGCGGCCATCTTTATTGCACAAGCTTATGGCTATGACTTAGGTCTTACACAACAAATTATCATTTTTATGACAGCTTCTCTTGCGGCCATTGGTGCTGCAGCAATTCCTGGAGCTGGACTCATTACAATGTCGATTGTTCTTTCGGCAGTAGGTCTCCCAATTGAGGGGATCGGTCTTATCTTAGCAGTTGATAGAATTCTGGACATGTTCAGAACTGCTGTTAACGTATTTGGCGATGCCATGGGAACAGTTGTTGTTGACTCTATGCTGAAAAATAAAGAATAAACAATACAAAGTATTGATTTTAGTACGGAACTTAACCGAAAAAATCTTTTCCTCGTTGACTCAGACACGACAATTTGAAAAAATATGAGAACCCTAAATTTAGGGTTCTCTTATATTTATGAACGCTGAATACACATATATAGTTAAGGATGATCGATGAGAATTAATGGATTAATTTTACTGGTAGCCTCCCAACTGCTCTTTTCATGTATCTCTGTTGAGAAAGATGTCCCGAGCCCGAAGGACATTTCTGAAATAGTTGAGACAGATGCTGAAATTGAAGCAGATGCGGAATTCTCAGAAGAAAAGATCATTGCACGTAGCGCTAAGCACGGTGCAGAGTTCTCAAGTGATCAAATTGTTGGGTCTGCAAAGATTGAGCATCCGACATCTCACGAACTTAAGACTTACTTCTTATATGGAGCTGAGCACTTAAATCTTGAAAATAATTATTTTGATATCCCTGTTGTTTACAATGCTGCTGTTAAGAAGTGGATTAAGTATTTTACAACTCGTGGCCGTGGCTTCTTTGAAAGATACTCTGCGAGAGCTGGAAGATATGCACCAATTCTTTCTAAAGTCTTAAAAGACAACGGACTTCCACAGGATCTAATTTTCTTAGCAATGGCCGAGTCAGGTTTTCAAACGAAGGCCAAGTCTTGGGCAAAAGCTGTTGGTCCTTGGCAATTCATGCCGTACACAGGACGTCGTTATGGACTTGAAGTTAATTGGTATGTTGATGAAAGACGTGACCCAATTAAGTCTTCATATGCAGCATCGAAATACTTAAGAAAGTTATTTAAGCAATTTGGTTCTTGGGAACTTGCCGCTGCTTCATACAATGCTGGTGAAGGAAAGATGTCTCGAGCGATTCGTCGCTACCGTACAAAGAACTTTTGGAAAATTAGAAAAGGTCGCTACCTAAAGCCAGAGACTAAAAATTATGTTCCAAAAATTATGGCCCTTGCTATCATTGGGAAGAACCTTAAGTCATTTGGTTTTGAAGAAATTGATTGGCATGAGCCTTTAGACTTTCAAGAAATTTCTGTTCCTGGTGGAGCGGATTTATTTGAGATTGCAAAAGACTTAAATGTTGAATTTGATGATCTACACTACTTGAACCCTGAGATTCAAAGATGGTTTACACCACCGACTCATAAGACTTATACATTAAGAGTTCCTGTTGGAAAAAGAGAGCAATGGGCAGCTTGTTGTACACAGAAGAACTACGTTGCAAGCCAGGAAGTTTTTCAAAAGTACCGCGTAAGAGGAAAGAGAACTCGCCTTGATGATGTTGCAAGAAAGTTCAAAATTAAAGATAAAGAAGTTCTTACTTGGTTAAACGATGATTTCAAATCACATCGTTCCAGAGTTAAGCGTGGGTCATATGTAACTCTTCCTTTTAGAATTGGTCAGAGTAAGAAAGATAATATGTATGCTGACCTTTATGATAAGCCACGTAAGTCAGTTGTGAGAAAGAGAAAGTATCGCAATCGTATTAGACTAGCTAAACAGCGTGGAAAGAAAATTAACAACCCAACGAAGTACTATACAGTACAACGTGGTGACTCTTTATGGTCGGTATCACGCAAAACTGGAGTTAGTCTTGATACTCTAATTGTTTCTAACTTAAAGATCATTAAGAAGAGACAAATTAGAGCAGGTGACAGACTCGTCATTAAATAATCTAAAAAAATGTAAGAAAAAAATAGTGAAAATACCTGAAACCACGCTTTAATGCGTGGTTTCGCTATTTAAATTCCAAAAAAAATAAGCTATTGTATTGCCAAACACAACACACAAGGAATTTGGTACCATGGCCTATAGCGATATTCTAAAGCTTAAAAAAGTCGAAGTTAAACAAGAAGAGAAGACATTTATTAAAAACTTAATTGTTGGAAATGATATCTTTGCGATCGACTTATTTGACCATTTAAATAACTTAGATGCGACAAGTGTAAAGCTCCTTTCAGAGGAAGAAATTACTGAAGATAATTTCAAACTGATGGGGCCATCATTAATTCGCGGTGAAGAAAATATTTCAATTTTTAAAGAGCTTGGATTAGTTGAAGAAGCTCAAATTAGTAGCTCTTGTTTTTATAAAGATTCAAAGTTTCACGCTTTTGGATCACGTACAAAACCAATGCCACTACTTTGGGGAGAAGAAAGTTATATTGATAATCATATTCAATTGTCACCATCTGAAATTCTTCCATCTCTTAATAAAGAAGGGCTTCTCGAGCGAATTAAAGAAAATAGTTATGGCCTAAGAATCAAAGAAATTTTCCGCACAACTCCTGAAGAGTTAATTGATCAGGCCTTCTGGAAAGTATGCCTGACAAATGGGCTAATTATTGAATGTGAAAATCTTTATTGGGGAGAGTCTCCATCTAAATTCTTAGAGCTATTCCAAGAAAAGAAAACTCTTTCTAGTGAGTTTATCGAATTCTGTGAAAGCACGACAACTCCTTGTTCTTTATATGTTCACTTAGACTTAGAAGAGAAGATTACTAAGGATGAGGATGCAGAACAGACATACTTTTTTCCTCTTTCGTTTACTCACGATTGGGGACATTTTATCGGTGAAATCTGTGATTCTGAGAGTGAAGGATATGCTCAAACAGCGAAATTTGTTACTTTTGTGGATAAAGAAGAGAGCACAGAAGAAGATATTTCTAAAAAAATCAATCTTTTGAAGAAAAACCTAGCTAAGAATTTTGACGCTTTTGATGAGAATAAGTCAAAGGAGCGCGTGGTTTTAAGAGATTATTCTTATTGTCCAGATATTGACGATTCTTCAATTGCAGACGGAACTTTAAATGAAGATCATCTAATCTTCTTTAGTTTCAACGCTCCTTTGAAGCAGGCGGCGACAAAAAATACTACATTCGTAGATTCTTGGATGTCGTCAAAATTCCTGGCACGTGGCATGGCCGTCCAAGCAAAGATAAAATAAAAAATACTTATACAAACCCCGAAATTACGAATTCTTTAGCAATTTCGGGGTGTTGACATTCATCTCATCTCCTTTGAAAATTTAAGAACTAACATTTTTTAGAAGAGTTTAATTTTTAAGCTCAAGGATTTACTCGTTCAAGGAGACGAATATGAAAAAGGTATTTTTAGGTGCCGCTACTTTAGCTCTACTAAGTACAAGTGCTTATGCTACTAAAGCGAGACTTCTTGCTCTAGGTGATGAAGTTGAAGACAACTACTACACAATGGATGATCGTTATATCTTTACTAACGCTTCATTTGTAAACAACTACGGAGATATGGTTGTACTTGAGTACGGTGCAGAAGGTATTGGTTCTGGATCAACTACTCTTGATACTGATGGTGACCCTAAAGCAATGGGTGGATTCTTTAAGAAAATGGGGAGCTTCACTTATGGTCTTTACTTAGGTAATGAATCAAATATTTCTTCTTCTTTAAGAATTCTTGCATCTTCTCCAGCATCTGGTGGATATCTTTCTACATCGGATAATCAACTAGAACTTTTCATTGGTGGAAAAGCTGGTGTTAACTGGGGGGCAGCTTTTGTTTACGCTTCTTCAGAAAGAAATGTTGAAAGCATACCTGCACCAGGTACTTTCCATATGCACGAAGATAGTGCAATGGCAGTAAAGCTTGGTGTGAACAAAGATAACTGGGATGCTTATGCCAACGTATCACTAATGTCTGATTCTGAGAACAAAACGACTGGTAACAAATTTGATGGAACACTAGGTGTACAAGTTGGTGGTTCTTACACAATCAATAAAGACACTAAATTCTACGGTTCATATAAAACATTTTCTTGGGATCAAGAAAGAGGTTTAGGAGATGAAGATGGAGATCTTTCTCGTCTAGATCTTGGTGCAGGTAAAGAATACAAAGTTGAAGGTGGAATGGTTTTCGTAAGAACTGCATTCCAAGTAATCAATGTTGAACTTAACGCTGTTCCTGGTAAAGCAAAGCTAGAAACAATGAATCTTCCAGTTATTATTGGTGCTGAAACTAAAGCAACTGATTGGTTAACTCTTAGAGGTTCTGTTTCTCAATCTGTTTACTCAAATGCAAAATCTACTGACCTTGCAAATGCAACAGGTGGACCAACTAATATTTTAGCATCAGCTGTTGTTGCTAACTACAATGGTTCTTACACAAATGGTGATGCTTCTTTTGAAAACACAACTAGAGTTGCTGTTGGTGCTACTTTAAATTATAAAACTGTTGATATTGATGTTTACACTGGTACAAACGGTGAAGACACTGATTCAAGAGTTGCAATGAAGTACAACTTCTAATTAAATTTTTGATTATATACAGAAGGCCGTGGAAGCGTAACCACGGCCTTTCTTAAAAAAAAGTAAAAAAAAATTGCACACAAAAACAAAAAGGGTATAATTTAGTAAATTATTTTTTAAAATCGAACTAGAACGCTAGTTTAAATAAAACAAAACAAGGAGTAAGTTTTGAAAAAAATGACAGGTATTATCGCAATGGCAGTACTTTCTTCTGCAGCATTTGCAAACACAATCGTTCCAGAAACTTCACGTGATGGAAAAACTAAAAACGCTTCAGTTATCGCTACAACTGGTCAAATGAGAACTTTCGTAGCTGGTGAGTATAACTCAACAGACCTAGAAACAGATACAACACCAGCTATTAAAGATGAAGTAACAAACATGAACCTTTACGGTGCATGGTCAAACAAAATGTTCTCTGTAGAAGCAGACCTTAACATGGCTGATGACAATGATACAGATGTAAATACTTACGGTGTACAAGCCGCATACAGAATCAACAAGCAATTTGGTCTAGGTCTAGGTTATACAATGGTTGATACTGATCCAAATTCAGAAGATACAACTCTTGAAATCGCTGGTTCATACAACATGAATGATCTAGTAATCGGTGCTTCATTTGCAATCGTTTCTAATGATAACGGAACTGTTGATGGTTCACACAATAGACTAACTCTTGGTGTTGGTTCAAACGCAAACAACATGTCATGGGAAGCAGGTCTAGTATTTGATCTTGAAGAGAAAGATGATGATATCACATCAGCTTCAAGAACTAAGCTATTTGCTGGAGCAACTAAAGTTATCAACAACATCGAATTTGATGGTGACATTACTTATACTACAGGTGACAACACTGTTGCTGGTGGTGATTACACTAAATACACAATTGACTTTGATGCAGAATTCCTAGTAGGGAAAATGTTCTACATCACTCCAGGTCTTGCTTACTCAAATGAAGATGAAGATGGTGCAGAAACTACTAAGTTTGATCTTTCAGCTGACTTTGGTTACAGAGCTAACAAAATCGATGCTACTTTTGGTATTGATTATACAGTTGCTGGTGAGTCAAGCAATGTTGACTTCGACGGAATGGCTTGGAAAGTTAACGTAGCTTACAACTTCTAATTTTAATTTTAAAATTTAGAATATACGTGAAGGGAGACTTAGGTCTCCCTTTTTTTTTACATTGAAAATATTTGCTTGTGTTTTTATTGCTGTATGTGGAAAATGTTTAGTGTAGTTAGTTTTTTAAGGAGTAAACATTGAAAAAAATATTAAGTTCTGTTGCCGTAATTATGCTTTCATCTTCTACATATGCAAATATTATAGTTCCTGAAATTTCTAGAGATGGTAAATCAAGAAACTCTTCAGTTATTGCTACTTCACAAGAAAAGAGAAAATTTGTTTCTGTTGAATATAATTCTTCAACTTTTGAAAAGGACAACGTTGACAGTGAGCTAGATAGAAATAGTATTGATATTTATGGAGAATGGTCAAATTCAATGTTTACGTTTGCTGCTGATTTAAGAGATGGAAAAGGCGACTATCATCAAGTCGCTGATTATGATTATGATTATTATAATATCGCTATTGGCTACCGTTTAAATGAGAGACTCTCATTAGGTCTAGCTCATACTGTTGACAAAGAAGCTATTGACTCTGCAGTCGTTCATACTGACTCACAACTCCCTGAAACAGAATTTGGTTTATCTTATAAGTTAAATAATTTAGTTATTGGAGCATCAATTGCGCATCATTCAAGCGATAGAAAAACTACGATAAAGTCAATTAGCTTAGTTAGAGAAACTGAAGGTGATTGGTATGGATATCGTTTGGGTGTTGGTTCAAACGCAAATAACATGTCATGGGAAGCTGGTATTGAATATAATGCTGAAGGAGATTCGAGTTCTGATACTACAAAGCGTGATTCAAAGTTTGGAGTATTTGCTGGTATTACTAAAGTAATTAACGATATAGAGTTTGATGCAGATATATTTTATATAACTGGTGATAACTTAGTAGAAACAAATTTAAGTAGTAACGACTATAAGAAATTAAACGTAAATCTTGATGCTGAAATTTTAATTGGTAAAATGTTCTATGTAACACCTGGACTTTATTATAATGATCGTGTTGTTGGACCAGTTGAAGAAGACTCGCTAGGTCTTTCTGCTGATTTTGGTTATCGTGCAAATAGTTTTGATGCTACTTTAGGAGTAGATTATCAATTATCAGGTGAGTATATAGATGGTACTGGCGCATATGATACTGACCAAATGGCTTGGAAAGTTAACGTAGCTTACAACTTCTAATTTTAATTTTAAAATTTAGAATATACGTGAAGGGAGACTTAGATCTCCCTTTTTTATTTCTAACTAACTCATTCAAGCCATCATTTTTTTAAATTAAATTAAGTTTTTATTTTTTTCATCTTAGTTGAAAATTTGCATATACAACTTTTATGGAGGAATAAATGAAGAATATCTTTATGGCCGCAACTCTAGTTGGGCTTACAACGACAGCGTTTGCGAATACGATAGTTCCCGAAACGTCACGTGACGGTAAAACCAAAAACGATTCAACAATAGCAGTAACACAAGAAATGAGAACCTTTGTTGCGGCCGAGTATAATTCTTCAAATTTAGAACCCGATACCGGTGGTGATATCGATACAACTAACTTTGATTTTTACGGTGCTTGGTCAAATAAGATGGTTTCGATTGAAGCGGACTTAGACTTTGGGAATGTCGATACTGGTGCAACAGATACAGACTTTACAGTTTATGATATTAAGGCCGGTTTTAGATTAACCAAAGAATTTGCCTTAGGCCTTGGCTATCAGATGGTTGATACAGATCCAAATAGCGAGGACTCTGTAATAGAGATTGCGGCATCATTTAATATGAATGACTTAATATTTGGTGGTTCATTCAGTCTTGTAGATGAAGATAACGGAACAATTGATGGTTCTCATAATCGTATTATTCTTGGACTAGGGTCAAATAAGGATAATATGTCTTGGGAAGCTGGTCTTCAATTTGATCTTGAAGAAAAAGATGATGATATTAAGTCTCCAACTCGTACTAAAATCTTTGCAGGTATGACAACGGTACTAAATAACACAGAACTTGATGGTGATATTGACTACACAACTGGTGATTTTACAACAGCAGGTGGTGATTACTCTCAATTTCACTTAAATTTTGATGCTGAATTCATGCTACATAAAATGTTCTTTATCGCTCCAGGTATTGAATATACTCTTACAGACAATGATGGAACAGACACTAAACAGCTCGATCTTTCTGCAGACTTTAGATATCGTATGAACGGAATTGATGCGACATTCGGTGTTGATTATGCAGTTATTGGAGAAGTTGGAACTGTCGATTACGATGAAATGGCCTGGAAGGTTAATGTCGCTTACTTATTTTAAAAACTGATTTTAAACTTATCAATGTCATAAAAAGGGAGATTTTCATCTCCCTTTTCTCTTTGTATAATCTATTACAATATTCATACGCCCTAGGAGTTCGAGTTGAAGTCGAAAAAAATCTTATGTCTAAGTGCACTTTCACTTATTAGTACTAATGTATCTGCAAATTTTATTCTTCCTGAAATTTCACGTGATGGTAAAACCTTAAACACATCTGTCATCGCAGTCTCACAAGAAAAAAGAAATTTCGCGGCAGCTAAGTATGAATACTTAAGTGTTGAAAGTGATACGACTCCAGCAGTTGAAATCAAACAAAGCTCTCCAGGAATTTTTGGAGGATTTTCGACTAATAGCTTTAGTGGCCAGTTAAATATGGAGATACCGACTTATGATATGGAGGGGGTAAAAAATCATGCAACCAACTTCTCATTTCTCGGTGGATACCAGGTAAATAAGAAGCTAACTTTAGGGCTTGGCTACACTAAGTCTGAGTTAGATATCTCAACAGACGAAAGCGTCATTGCGGCGGGAGGAAGTCTTAAAGTTAATGACAAGGTTTTAGGTGGTTCTGTTGAATATGTTGAAAATAAAACTTCTGCCACAAAAGGTGGCTTCTTTGTTCTAAGTGCAGGATTTGGTCAGCAAGATGCAAAGAATAGTGTTGAAGCAGGTGTGCAGTTAATGACAGAAGGCTCTGATGATTTAACAACAGGAAAGCGTTTTACTCTCTTTAGTAGTATGACAAAAGTTGTTAATGGAATTGAGATTGATGGTAGCTTCACATATGAATTTGGAAATTACCTAAAAGGTGAAGGTAATTCTCTAGATGGAAATAACTATAATGCACTTTACTTTGAATTCGATGCAGAATTCCTCGTAGGTTCAAACTTCTATATTACTCCGGGAATTAATTATTCTGCCGAAAACGCGCCGGGTGTTTCAAGTGATACTTCTGACGTTAGAATAAAAACTGATTTCGGTTATCGCACAAAAAGACTAGATGCAACAATTGGTGCGAGCTATATCTTTGTCGGTGAAGAAAACGATATTGACTATGATGGCCTAGGCCTGTCACTAAATGTAGGATATTTGTTTTAATTAAGCCTTTTTGAAGTATAATAAATCTTAATATTTATTTTTATTGCTTCAAGGAGGAAGATTTGAAGAAGTTAATTAGTGCAGTTGCGCTTGCAGCACTTTCAACATCAGCATACGCTAATGTATTAATGCCAGAAATTTCACGCGATGGTAAAACAAGAAACACATCAGTACTTGCTGTTTCTCAAGAAAAGAGAAGCTTCATTGCTGGCCAATATATTTCTCAATCTCTTGAAACAGATACGACTCCTTCATTTGACCTTGATATTACATTTACAAATTTATTTGGTGCAGTTTCAACTGATACATTTTCATTTGAAGGCTCATATGCAAAAAATAAAATGGAGGCTATGGGTTCAGAAGAAGATTTAGCTGAGCTAAATATACTTATGGGATTTAGAACTGGTGGAAACCTAACTCTAGGTCTAGGACTAACTGTAGATGAATTATCAGATACTATTGATGACACAGTTCTTGAAGCTGGTGGAACAATTGTTGTTAATGGAACAACTTTAGGTGCTTCACTTGCTCATCATATGGTAGATGCTGTTTTAACAGAAGGTGATTACACTGTTCTTACTCTTGCTTTTGGTAAGCAAGATAAATCTGTTTCTTGGGAGACAGGAATTCAATATACAACTAAAGGGAACGACGCTGTTCTAACAGATACTCGTCTAGGTGTATTTGCTAATGGGACAATGGTTGTAAATGATGTTGAATTAGATGGATCACTTACTTATGAGTATGGTGATTACTTACAGAATCGCCCAACAGATAATGATTACTCTGAACTCGAAATTTCACTTGATGCAGAATTCTTAGTAGGTCCAACTTTCTATATCACTCCAGGTGTTTATCTCTTGAATACAACTCTACCTAAGGCTGCTGATTCAGATTCTTCGATTCTCAGTGTAAAGTCAGATTTTGGTTACAGAGCAAATGGGCTAGATACAACTTTTGGTCTAAGTTACTCGACTGGTGAGATACAGGGCATCGACGCTGATGGTGTGGGATTCAATCTAAACGTTGGTTACAATTTCTAATTGATATATAGAAATTGATAATTTGTAAGAAGGGAGGCTTTGACCTCCCTTTTTATATCCTCTAGAATAAAATCAAATTATTTAAGAGGGATTATGAAAAAACAAATTTTTGCACTATCACTATTATTATCATCAACTGCATTTGCAAACCGAGTTATGCCTGAAATTTCTAAAGATGGTAAAACGAGACACAGCTCTTCAATGGCCGTGGCAAATGACCGCAGACAATTTTTTAATACTCAATTCGAAGGTGGGAGTGCCGAGATTCAAGATATCGATACTCTAGATAGCTCTGATTTTGATATCAATGGTGCTTTTGGAAATCGTGTCTTTTCAGCGGAATTTTCTTATAACGACAATGTTGGTTTCGCACAGACTAGGCCAATCATTACTGAAGTTAGTCATAATAGAGAGGTCGTTCTTTTAATGGGGTTTAGACCTGTTGATTTAGTTTCTTTTGGTTTCGGTTACCGCAATATTGAAAGAGATATGCAAAATAAGAATATTAATACTTTTGAAGTTGAAGCTTCAACAATGTTTAATATTAATCGCGTAAGCTTTGGTGGTGCCTATAAGTATGTAAAACCAAACTCACAAAGACATGGTTACTATGCAGACTTAACTCTTGCTGGTGGATACTTAGATGAGGTTCTTTCTGCTGAAGCTGGGTTAAGTGTTAAGACGAAGAGCCAAGAGCTTAATCGTGGAACTCGCAAGGAATTCTTTATTGGCGGAACGAGAAAGTATAGTAACTTAGAATTTGATACTGATTTTGAATATGAGTCAGGAGACAATGGTTACGAGACTGGAGATTATAAGAGAATGAAGTTTAACTTTGATCTTGAAGTTCTTTATACAAAATACCTATACGTAACTCCTGGGATTGAATATAGAAATCTTGAGATTAACAACTCTTCATCTGAGCAAATTTATACGTCTGTTGATTTTGGTTATCGTGAAGCAGGAATGGATATTACACTAGCATTCGATTATCTTGCAGACGGAAATCTAGAGATTGCAAATCAAGATATTAAGCTTGATCAGTATCGCGTAACTTTAGGAATGGGGTACCAATTCTAGTATTGAATTACTCTTAATGCTTCGTAGGCCACGGCCGTGGCCACATTTGAGAGATTTAACGATCTCACATGTTCTGAAAACATCGGAAGACAAAATAAACGATTAGGGTAGCTATCAAAGATATGCTTTGGTAGCCCTTTCGTTTCCGAGCCAAAGACTAAGTAACAACCCTTTGTGTAACCACGTCCATAGAAGTGATTTTCTTTAGCTGTCTTAGTGTAGAAGAATAGATCTTCTTCTTGTGGCCTTTCATTTTCAAGAAACTCTTCCCAGTTTTCATATTCGGCAACTTCAACGTGTTTCCAGTAATCAAGACCTGCTCGTCTTACGGCTTTCTCTGAAAGATCAAAGCCATAAGGTTTAATAAGGACAAGTCTTGCACCTAGAGCGATGCAAGTACGCCCAATACTCCCGGTATTTCCGGGAATATCTGGCGCATATAGAACAATGTTAAAAATTGCGTTACTACTCACTGGGATGACTTCTTAGTTTTGCTTTAAGTACTCAACAAGAGATCTAATCACAGTTCCTGAAGCACCTTTTGGTGGACAGTATGGAAGGTGAGATTGAGAATCACCAACACCTGCGATATCAAGGTGGGCCCAAGCAATGTCATTCTTAATGAATTCTTGTAGGAATGCAGCTGCTTTAGCTGTTCCACCCCAACGTGAACCACCGATATTCTTAAGGTCTGAAATAGTACCTTTCATATCTTTTTGCCACTCAGGGATAATTGGAAGTTCCCACATATACTCATCTGCAGAGTCTGCAGCTTTTAGTAGGCTAGAAGCAAGTTTCTTGTCATTTGACATTAGACCACAAACTTCAGTACCAAGTGCCATTAGACATGCTCCTGTAAGAGTTGCAGCGTCGATGATTGCATCTGGTTTTTGGTCACAAGCATAGTCTAGACAGTCAGCAAGAACTAAACGTCCTTCAGCATCAGTGTTTAGAATTTCAACTGTTTTACCATTTCTAGCTTTAACAATTGAATCTGGCATTGTTGCTTTAGAGTTAACAGCGTTATCAGTCATACCTAGGATACAAGTGATTTTAACTGGAAGTTTCATTTTAGCAGCGGCTCTAAATGCAGCGTAAACAGTTGCAGAACCGGCCATATCAAACTTCATATTCATCATTGATCCACCTGGCTTCAGTGAGTATCCACCAGTATCAAAAACAAGTCCCTTTCCTACGAAAGCGATGTGCTTAGTATTCTTAGTTGCTTTTGAAGGAGTGTAAGTTAGGTGAACTAGTTGAGCATCAAATGCAGAACCGTCGTTAACAGATAGGAAAAGATCCATTTTTTCTTTCTTAAGTTCTTTTCTACCCATGATCTTACACTTAACACCGGCCATACCTTCAACATCTTTCTTAACACGCTTAGCGTATTCAGTTGAACGTAGAACGTTTGGTGGCTCGTTTACGAAGTCACGTGCAACGTTTACTGACTCAGCAACGATTTGTGCGTTCTTGATCGCTTTATCAAAATCTTTCTTCTTAGCTGCTTTTTCAGCAGTATCGATGATTACTTCTTTAAGCTTTGCTGGCTTTGAGTCTGAAAGATACTTATCAAACTTGTATGCAGTCATTTCGAAAGCTTCAACTAGAACAGCTAGAGACTCTTCTTTCTTTGACTTGTAAGTGAAAGTATCAAAAGCTACTGCTACTTTCTTGTACTTAGAAACAGTTTTGTAAGCTTTTGCTAACTCTTTTCTAATATCTTCAGTTGTTACTTTAGTCTTATCACCAAGACCAACAACTAGAACATCGCTACCGTAGTGGTTGAAAGAGTAAGTTGTTCCTTTCGCACCAGTGTAGTCTTCTGAGCTGCTCATTGATTCAAAAGTAGCTTTAAGCTCTTTTGGCCAACCTGTAAGTGCTACAGTTGCAACTTCTTTTTTACCTTTTTTTGTCATTGTCGAGTAAGCACCAATTACATAGCAATCAGCACTTGAACTTTCTTTAGAATTTAAATTCAAAGTGAATTTCATATTTGCTCCTTAAAAGGGGGTTTCAAAGTGATTTAAGAGGGTATAAACTAACAGTAAGTACACAAAAAGACAAAGTATGACAAAAGTCGGCAAGGGTTTTCATGGACGCAGTCAAAAAGATCAAAGATTTAATCCCAACGAAGATATTTCAAAGATACCTTGCGTCAAATTTTATCGTACCCTTTACGATGAGTCTTACTTTCTTTGTTGCTTTCCTCTTAACGACACAATTGTTCAGATTCATGAGGCTTGTGACGAAAAAAGGTGTAGGAATTTTACAATTCCTAGAAATACTAGGCCATATTTCAATTAGTTTCATCCCAATGGCGACTCCCTTATCAATTCTCTTTGCCATGATTTATACACTAAATAAATTAAGTGAAGACTCTGAGATTGTTGCCCTAAGGGCCATGGGGATCAATAAGCATCGTATCTTTTCTCCATTTTTCATTATTTCAATTCTAATTGCAGCTTCGGTTGTCTCTTTGAATACGAATATGATTCCGACATCTAAGAAGATTTTTAGAAATACTTTTAAGCAGCTTGGTTCAAAGGGAATCCTTACAGACATTAAAAAGGAGCAATTCTTTACTGAAATTCCAGGAGTTATTCTATTTGCTGAAGATGTAAAAGATGAAGGGAAAGTTCTAGAAAATGTATTCTTAAGGATTTCATCAAAAGATAATGTTGATAAAGTGATTATGGCAAAAAGAGGAGTTTTAAATAAACCGAAAGTAGACGGAGACTCCATCGGCCTCAATATTCGTTTTGACTTCTTTAATGGCAGTATTATTTCAATTGATAAAGAAGGCCATGAGATAGAAAAGATTCTTTTTGAAACATATGAGTATCCAATTGTTACCAGTCAAAGTTTTTCAACTGTTAATAAGGCCAGCATGATGTCATCTAATGAACTTAGAAGGCATATTAGAAAATTAAAAGGGCAACTTAAGAAAGCTAAGACAAAAAGAATTAAAGATAATCTTGAAGATGATATAAGAAAGGGGAGCATTGAGTATTGGGGACGTTATACGATTCCTATTCAATGTGTTATTTTTGCCCTTCTAGGTTTTGTCTTTGGTGTTAAGAAGGGACGTGGTGCGACTCGAAATACAAGTGCTCTGGCGCTTCTTGTGACGATTATCTACTACGCACTCTATTTCTCAGGGGTGTCTTTGGCAAAGAAGAATAATATCCCAATCCCTCTAGTCCTGTTCTTACCAGCAGTAATCACAGGAGCTATCGGAATTAGTTATTATAAAAAATTAGATTGGAATTCTTAGTTTTGAGAATTTTCTTTTTCTTCTAAGTACTGCTTAGAAGTTTGGACGCCACCATTTTTATCAAAAATGAAAAGTGGAAGTTTGTGATCTTTTGCGATCTCAACAGGGAAGACTAAGCTTTTAACGCCAGAGCGTGAAGACATTCCAAGTAATTCCCCATTATAGAAAACATTTAAGGCATCAATATTTCCAAGACGAAGAAGAACTTGGTCACCTTTAATTAGTAGGTAGCGTCCTTCTTTTAGTGTGAACTTCTTAATTGGGTCATTATCACTTTGATAAACGATCCAAGAGTCACCAGTCATTGCCTTAAGGAAGATATTTTGTTTTCCCTCTTCAAAAGCGGCCCTGATATTTGCAGGAATGATTTCATTCTTTTCTTCTTCAGAGATATCTTTGAAAGCAAAGAGAGGAGAAGGTAGGTTGTAGAAGTTAAGTTCTTTTTCCTCCTCTTCTTCTTTTTTTTCCTCAACAGGTTTTTCTTCTTCTTTTTTTGTCTCAACGACTACTTCAGGCTTCTTTTCCTCAACCACTGGGGCAGGAGTTTCTTCGGCCACAACTTCTTTTGTCGTTTCTTCTTCGGTCGTGTCTTGCATCGGAGTGCTTTCATCTAGCACCTGGGCCTCAACAACAACTTCTTTAGTATCTTCTCCAGTATCTACTTCTTTTGATTTATCAAGATTTATGTAAATAAAGATACCTATTGAAAAAGCCGCTACAACGCCAAGTAATTTGTATTTTAATGAATCAGAAATCTGAACTTCTTGTTTTACAAGATCTTGTTTCTTTTCAACATTTGCCTGAGGGAAGTCATCTGCTTCAAGAGGTTGCGACTTCTCAGGGGCGACTGCACCATAAAGTTCTTCAAGCTTTCTTGTCGCTTCCTCTGCATCGATATCGTAAGTCTTTGCAAGAGTTTTAACAAACCCTCTGACATATGCAATATTGGGAAGCCTTTCAACATCATCTGCTTCAAGTGCTGATAGGTTGGTAAGATTGATTCTTGTATGTCTGCTTACTGCTTCGATACTTAAATCTTTTTTATCTCTGGCCTTTTGTAGGTACTGACCTAGAGATAGGTTTGGGGCTTCTTTTGCAACTTCCTGTTCCATTATTACGCCTTTTTAATTAATTATAAATTATCAGTTTCAAACTTGTTCGAATAATATACGTTCTTCATTAGGTTATTTTTTATTACTAAACTTCTTTTTGCATAATCAGTTCTTGGGAACTGCTCAATGATCTGATTATAAAGAGGTAGTGCCTTTTTACTTTCTCCAAGAGAGCGATAAATTTCAGCAAGTTCAAATTTTGGTGCAATTTCTTTTTTACACTCACCACTTGTTGCAATATTTAAGTTTTTAATGGCATCTTTAATATTTCCATCTTTCTTATAAATCATGGCCAGTTGATACGGGGCCGGGCAATAGTCTAAAGTGTAGCCTGTTACTTGTTGAAGATATTTGATGGCCGCATCTTTATTTCCTCTCTTCAGTTCAATTAGAGATAGGTTGTACTTTACTCGGTAGTTGTAGCGATAGATAAGATCTTTAAGAACAACTTTGTACTGTTCTTCGGCCTTATTGTAGTCACCTTCCTTGAAGTAAATTGAAGCGAGATTATTTCTGGCATCAGAGTTCTTATTATCAACTTTGATTGCTTGCTTGAAATAGAACTTAGCTTTTTCAGGTCTGTTTTTGAAATAATAAGCAAGTCCAAGATTGTTTAGCGTCTTTGTATCATTCGGCTTTAATTGATTGGCATTCTCTAAGGCCTCAAGTGCTTGAGAGTAATCCTTATCAATCATCTTTTGAGTTCCATATGTATAGAAGAGTTCTGCTTTTCTCAACTGCTCCGTTTTCTGACTTGAAGAACAAGAAGTTGTCATGATTCCAATTAATGTTGCAAATAGAAAAGTAACTGTAGTTCGTTTCATCATTTCACCAAAAACGTTAGATTAAAAAGAGAATATACTCTTTAATTGTAATGGCTTTCAGCGCCCATTACAATGTTAATCTAAGAGCTTACAATCGTTACCTATGTTTAAAGAAGATAACCGATTCAAAATGTCGGGTACCTGGGAAGAAGTCGAACATGTGCGCTTCTTCAATGAGATAATCTTCAAGAATCTTATGAGTATCTCGGGCCAGTGTTTGGTTGTTACAGCTTACATAGACGATATATTTTGGATTAAGTACTTTAGTAAATTCATCAATATTTTTCAGGCCGCTGCGAGGAGGATCAATAACGAGTAGGTCGATATCTTTTATATTGAAGGCCTCAAGTTTATTAATGGCCGATTGGTCATAAATATCGAGTTCACTATATTCTTGATACTCTTTATTTTGTAACTTGATATATTTTGTCGGAGTTGCATCCATAACAATTGTTCGATGAGAAAGGGCCTTTGTGATATTCCCATTTCCTCCAAAAAGGTCGACTGTTGTTGAAGAGTCATTTGTGACACTTTTCATTTTTTCATTAACTAGATTTAATAAAAGCTCATTCATTGGTGGGTTTACTTGTAGAAATCCCTCCGCGGAATAATAAGAGTCAAAAGTTTTTAAGATCGTTGCATCACGCTGGAATAACTCAACATGTCCCTTTGTCTTCTTTGCTTCACCTTGCCAATTGTCATGCAACTTAGCTAATTCATTATTGATATCATCGTTGGCCATTAAACAATTTTTAATTGAAGTGATTTTTGAATTAGAGTCATTAAAGAAGCCAAGTGAATTATCCTTCTTATTATAATGAAGCTGAATACGATTTCGATAATGATAGCGATCACTTGCTTTATGAATAATAAGTGAATCACTTAAATCAATTTTAAATTGTCGATTGAAATTGTCGAGATAAGCTTTCTTCTTAAATTCAATTTCATTCTCATAACTAGTATGCAGGAAATGGCAGCCACCACATTCACTATAGTAAGGGCATTTCGAATCGGTACGTAATTGGGACTTCTTAGTTAACTCAGTTAAGCTTGCAAATTGAATGCTCTTCTTAGACTTGTAGACAAGGGCCTTGCCTTCTTCTCCTGGGAGAGTTTTTTGGATAAAGGTAATTCCATTTAGTTTTGAAACGCCTTGACCAAGAGAGTCGAGGTGTTCGACTTTGAAGTCCACTGGGAAATCTAGGGGAAACTTGATCTGTTTGTTTGGTTTCTTCTTTTTAGTCATAGGAAAATATGTCTCAATCTGCTATAAGTATCAACTTAGCTAAATTAGTAATATTATTAAATAATATGGCATCATTATTACAAAAATTGTCATTCCTGTTTGAACTTTTTTTCAACGGTAGTTTTATCCTCTTATTCACTCTCTTTGATAATAAGAAGATACCTGCCACTTGGAATCAAAAGTTTATCGTGAATACCCTAGACTTAATGGTTTGGGTAGTCCCAATTGCCATTGCTTTAACGGTTATTAAGAACATGATTGAAGCAAAGAATGGTGAAGACTTTTTCCGTCGCTATTCATTTTCGTTATTAGTCTTTATCCCGACACTTATTACTTGGGGTGACTTAAAATTTACTTATCTACTAGCGAGTGCTCACTTACTCTCAACAATCTTGTCTTTATATGATGATGGGGGAGAGACAACAAATCGGGAATATAAGAATCGATTTGATACGCTCTTTAGTAAAATAAAATTAACTTCTGCTCAGCTTGTACTCTTCACATTCGGTGGGGTTATCTTAGCTGGAACATTATTACTTATGCTTCCTCTATCTGCTGCGGATGGAGTTAGTATTAGCTTTGTGGACGCTCTCTTTACCGCAACCTCCGCAACATGTGTAACCGGCCTTTCCACACTTGGAACAAATACAAGTTTTAGTATTGTCGGCCAACTTGTTATTTTAGGACTGATTCAAATTGGTGGGCTTTCCATCATGACTTTATACTCTTCGATGGCCATCGTTCTTGGTCGATCGATGAAGATGAAAGATCGTATCATCATGCAAGACCTTCTCGATGTTTCATCACTTGAAGAACTCTTTGCCATGATTATCAATATTGTTAAGTACACTTTCATTATTGAACTTTGGGGTGCAATCATTCTAACGATTGGTTTTACTTTTGAAGGCTTTGAATTTGGTCAGGCAATGTACTACGGATTCTTTCATAGTGTTTCTGCTTTTTGTAACGCAGGTTTTGCTCTCTTTGATAACTCTCTTGAAAACTATGCAACCAATCCACTAATTCACGGAACGATTGCCATTCTAATCTCTCTTGGTGGGATTGGATTTATTGCCCTTAAGGAATTAAAGGAAGTTGTCACAAGAGAAAAGACTATCGTACGACTTGGAATGCACACTAAAGTTGTTCTTATTACTTCACTTGCACTAACTGTTGGTGGAGCAATTTTCATCTTCTTTGGAGAGTTCTTAGGTGCTCTTGATGGCTATAACCTTTGGGAGAAAATTCAAATATCTGTCTTCCAGTCCATTACTTTAAGAACGGCCGGGTTTAATACGATTCCTCTGACAAACCTCCACTCATATACGATTTATATGATGGCCATGTTTATGTTCATTGGTGGGTCTCCAGGTTCGACGGCCGGTGGGGTAAAGACAACAACTCTGGCAATTTTAGTTCAATCTATTATTTCAACTCTTAAAGGTGATAAGAACGTTATGATGTTTGATCGCAAGATCGCAGGCCCTGTAGTTGTTAAGGCAACGGCCCTAATGTTCATTTCTATTGTTGTTTCAACATCATTTATTTTTGTCATGATGAAAATAGAGCCAAACCAAAACTTCCTGCCTCTCTTCTTTGAAGTGCTGAGTGCCGGGGGGACTGTTGGGCTTACACTTGGAGTTACTCCATTTTTAACTGTCGCAGGAAAGATCGCAATTTCGATGCTAATGCTTATTGGACGTATTGGGCCTCTCACACTAATCTTAGCTATTGGAGAGAGACAGAAATACTCAGGTAAATTAGACTATCCTGACGGACGAATAATGATTGGTTAAAATTAAATAAAGGATTTTATATGCTAGTTGCTGTTATCGGGCTAGGGACATTTGGAGCAAAAACTGCGGTAGGACTTTTCGAAAAAGGTGCCGAGGTAATTGCTATTGATAAGAATGATGAGCTCGTTGATAAAATTAAAGACCGTACAACTCACGCTGTTGCTCTTGATGTAACAGATGAGAGATCACTTCGATCAGTAAATATTTCTGACGTTGATACAGCAGTTGTGGCCATCGGGGATAATATCCAAATGTCGATTATGGCCGTAACAATGCTTCGAAAGCTTGGGGTTGGTCGAGTCATTGCCCGTGCTACTTCTAAGCTTCACGAGCACGTTTTACATGAAATTGGTGCTTCTGAAATTATTAAAGTTGAAGAGGAGATGGGGGAGATTGTTGCTTCTAAGATCATCGCTCCACACGTTCTCCAGCGCTACAACTTTGCAGCAGGTTATTCAATTGTCGAGCTAAAGCTTGGGAAGAAGTTTGAAGGTAAAACTCTTGTCGAGAGTAAAATTCGTCAAAACTATTCACTTAATATTGTTGCCCTTCAAAAGAAGGTTCCATATATCACTGAAGACGGTAAGTCCGCTTATCGTATGGAGATTAATGATTGTCCGATGCCGATGGATATTATCGAGTCAGATGACATCGTTGTTCTTGTAGGAAGTGAGAAAAACTTTAATAAACTTTTTGCTGATCTTGAGGATGCATAAGTCTTTAACGTCGCATAAAGGGGAATAACTTTGAATTTATCACTAAGAAACCGAGTCGCATGGAGTTTTTCGTTTGCCGCAGCTGTGGTAATCCTACTTGCGTTCATCGTTTTTTATCATTTAAATAATCTCAATAAAGAGATCGAGTCGATTACAGATCGTTCTAATAAAGTAACTCTCATTACAGATGAGGTTAGGATTTCAGCGGTTGCAATTCTTAAAAACCAAAGAAGAATTTTAACGAAGAAGCCTACTCCTGAGATGGTTGAAAGGATCCTAAATCTTTGTGAATCATTCACATCGCAACTTCAAAGACTCGACACTCACTACGATGAGCCGGAAGTAAAAAAGATTATCGGGCAGATGCTCTCCTATACCGACTCTCTAAAAGTTATCCTAAGTAAGGCATCTTTATTTCATCGAAATAATATTGGAATGACTTCCATTGGGGAACTTGCGGATAAGATTCTTGATGCTTTCTCCGAGTTTCAAGATATTCAGTATTATCAAAATGTTGAAAGAGAAGAGAAGATTAAGGGAATTATCAACGAAACAAAACGTAAGATGATGATCACTCTTATTATCGCTTTTCTATGGACAATAATCTTAGGTTTAGTTATCCCTGGAAAGATTGCCCTGCCGTTTAAAAAAATTAAGGATGCGATTCGCGAGCTTCAAGATTGTAACTTCGACGTTTCCATCTACTACTCCCAAGATGACGAGATTGGTGAAATTGCTCAAGAGATGAATAAGATGATTCACTCATTTAAGAAATTCGAAGAGCTGCGCGCGGATAAGATCGTAGTTGAAAATAGAAAATTTGATGTACTCGCCAATATGGTTAAGAGGCCAGTTCTCTTAACGAATGCTAAGGGTGAACTGATGTATATGAATAATCAGATTTACCAACTTCTTCAGGTTCAGTCTGAGGATACGATTGGTAAGGTGATGACAGACTCAATTATTCCTCAGTGCATCATTGAAACATATGAACTTGCCATTAAGCGTCGTTCAAAGATTGAAAACCAGGAAATCAAAATCGCTAAGCGCGATGACTCAACTAAATCAGATAAAGAGGTTGGAGATAAGATTTCTGTAAAGGTTGATATTGAAGGTGATGAGGGTGCCGAGGGGCATGAAGAGGCCGAAGAAGTTGTTGAATATATTTATGAAGGCTACGCGTCAGTTATTCCAATTCGTGGACGCGATTCGTCACTCGATTATTACTTGATGGTAATGTCAAAAGAAGTTCAGGCATCTTAATGATTTTTAGTAGGTTCCAGCAGACTTTTACGTAAGCGCAGCGTTGTGAAATGATGCATCGCTTACGTAAAAGTCTGCTGGAACCAGTCGAAGCTTATAGTTATCCATTGATTTCTGTGCTATGATTCGTGGAATTTAGCGGAGTTATAGATACAATGATTGATAGGAAACTAATTCGAAATTTTTCCATTATTGCCCATATTGACCACGGGAAGTCGACACTTGCGGATCGATTAATTGAAAAAACAGGTTCAATTACTGATCGTGAGAAATCTGATCGTATTCTCGATAATATGGAACTTGAAAAAGAGCGTGGGATTACAATTAAGGCCCAAACTGTACGCTTGAATTACAAGGCCCGTGATGGACAGACTTACTACCTAAATATCATCGATACTCCAGGTCACGTTGACTTCTCATATGAAGTATCAAGATCTCTTGCTTCTTGTGATGGTGCACTACTTGTAGTTGATGCCTCTCAAGGTGTTGAGGCCCAGACTCTTGCTAACGTTTATATGGCCATTGAAAATGATCTTGAGATTATGCCTGTTCTGAACAAGATCGATCTTCCTCATGCGGACGCAGATCGTGTTAAGCAAGAGATTGAAGATGTTGTAGGGATTGAAGCACTAGATGCTGATGAAGTTTCTGCAAAGTCAGGTCTAGGAGTTGAAGATCTTCTAGAATCAATTATCGAAAAAATTCCTCACCCAAAAGGTGATCCTAATAAGGACCTTCAAGGTCTAATCTTTGACTCGTGGTTTGACCCGTATCAAGGTGTTATCTTCTTACTGAGAGTTGTTGAAGGTACAATTAAAAAGAAAGATATGATCTATCTTAAGAACTCTGATCAAGAGTATGAAGTTCTTAAGCTTGCGGTTAATACTCCGTTCTTTACTGAAGTGAAAGAGCTAGGTGCCGGTGAAGTAGGGATGGTAATTTGTGGGATTAAGAATATCCGTGACGTAAAAGTTGGGGATACAGTTATTAATGCCAAAAAGAAAGATACACCGAGTTTAGGTGGATACGAAGAAGTAAAGCCAATGGTTTTCTGTGGTATCTTCCCTGTTGAGTCTAACGACTATGAAGTTTTAAAAGATGCACTAGAAAAACTAGCTCTTAACGATTCTTCATTTACATATGAGCCTGAAACTTCTCAGGCCCTAGGTTTTGGTTTCCGTTGTGGTTTCCTTGGCCTTCTTCACATGAATATTATTCAAGAAAGACTTGAGCGTGAATTTAGTTTAAATTTAATTTCAACAGCGCCTTCTGTGTCTTATAAAGTTAAGATGAATGATGGTGAGATTGTTGAAGTTGATAACCCTTCTACGATGCCAGAGCCTGGTAAGTTTGAAGAGATTACTGAGCCAATCGTTTCAATTTCTATTCACGTACCAAATGAGTACGTTGGTAAGATCATTCGTCTTTGTGAAGAGAAACGCGGTATTCAAACTGATATGAAATATATTACGGAAGAGCGTGTACAAGTAACTTACGATCTTCCACTTAGTGAAATGGTTTTTGACTTCTACGATAAGTTAAAGAGTTACACTAAAGGATATGCATCAATGGACTATGACTTTAAAGGTTACGAGCCTTCGAAGTTAGTTAAGGTTGATGTTTTACTTAACGGTGAAAAAGTTGATGCTCTATCAATTATTTGTCACACTGATAATGCATATTATAAGGGACGTGATCTTGTTGGACGATTAAGAAAGATTATTGACCGTCAACAATTTGATATTGCCATCCAGGCCGCAATTGGTGCTAAAATTGTTGCTCGTGAAACTGTTAAGGCACTTCGTAAGAACGTACTTGCCAAGTGTTATGGTGGTGACGTTTCAAGGAAGAGAAAGCTTCTTGAAAAACAAAAAGAAGGTAAGAAGAGAATGAAGATGGTTGGATCTGTTGAGGTTCCACAGGAAGCATTCTTGGCCGTACTTGCTGTAGATGAAGACAGTAGTGGTGGGAAAAAATAAACATGGAAGAATTGAGAAGTATTTTAGATGATGCTGTAACGAAGTTTTCATCAAATGAATACTATGACAAATTAAGGTCAGCAAAAGAAGAGTATTTCAAGCTTGCTGGAAAATTATCTGAAGAAGATGATGATTACGAATCTCGTATGAATGGTTTCGTCTATTGGTATATCACTCAACGTGACTTCGATGATAATGGCCCGTTAATTAAGAAATTTGTTAATGAAATCTCAATTGAAGAAAATCAAAAAGATTCAATGTTAAGTATTAACCATTCTCTTTTTGAGTACCGTGGACAAAACCTTTTTAAAAAGCATGTCTTTAAAGACATTCTTCACAATACAAAATTCTACATTCCTAAGAATGAGTTTACATTACAACTTGTAAAGGATGACTTATTCATTGCCCGCACAATTAGCCACGAAGGAAAGACAATGTTACTCGATGACATCTCTGTTCTTCCATATGATGCAAGAGGGCCACTTGTTAAGGAATCAAAGAAAGTCAGAAAACTAAATGATCGCAAAAGAGATATGCAATTTCTTTTAAGAATTGAGGCCCTTAAAACAAAGTGGCGCCAATACGGTCATATCGATCCGAAAAAGATTTTTGTTTTTAATTAAATAATACTACTGAACTTCTTCCAGTGCTTCAGCTTCTTTGAATGTGTGCTTCTTTTTCCAAAGAACGTATGGAATCACACCTAGAAGATTCACTGAGATTGCTACTAAGAAGTAGAGATTAAAAAATGAAGCACCCTTATCTTGGCCTAGCGCTTTAAAAAGCTCTTCAAAAACAAGGTGACCAACTCCTGCTCCAGCAGGTGAGATAGGAATAGCTATTGAGATAAGCCCCACAGGGATAATGCTAAAGAGCTGCTTGATACCAATATTAGCATGAAGAAATGAGTGAACTAGACTCCAAAAAGCCGTAATGGCAAAGATGTGGACAATAACTGAAAGGCCAATGGACTTTAGGATAACAGCTCTGCTTTCTCCAATTTTCCAAAAAGTCTCAGTGATGCTAGCAATCTTATCTCCAACAAATGGAAGAATTTTAATTAGCTCTATCACATGTATCTTAATTCTTACTGGCATAAAAAGCACAAGAACGAATCCAAGTGCACCAAGTAATAACATAATATTAAATGAGATAAGCGGCTTAACCTTTGGTGATAAAACAGTTAACTCTGAATAAAAATAGATTGAAGATAGCCCACCAACAATGAGAAGGCCGATAAGGCCAATAATACGATCAATTAGTGCGGTACTTAAGAGAAAAGATCTCTTTAAGTTTTTGTCACAATCTCTAACGTAGAGAAGTTTTAAAAAGTCTCCCGTGACAATACCTGGGAGAAACGTTGAAAAGAATTGTCCTATTAAATTAATTGGGTAGATTTTCTTAATATGAATTTTATCACTCTTTGTTTTCAGAAGTAGTGACCAACGAAATGCTGCAATAAATGAACTGCATATTAAAAGTGCAAGTGAGATTAAGGCCCAAGGACCATTCTCAAGTACCTGTCCGATCAGACTAAGGTCAAGTTTATCTGATTTTGCAAGCCATGTGAGAATTGCAGCCGCAAAAATAACCTTGAGAATTGTCTGAATTGACGCTTTGTGCATATAGTTAAATTCCTTATTTAGGCTTAAAACTTAGCATAAAAGGTGCTAATCTAGTACCAATTTTTAAAAAGGATAAAAGCTTGAAAATTACAGTAATTGGAACGGGATACGTTGGTTTAGTGAGCGGAACTTGTTTTGCAGAAATTGGTCACAAGGTAACTTGTGTTGATATTGACGAGAATAAGGTGGCCATGATGAGACGTGGTGAATCACCAATTTTCGAACCAGGACTTAATGACCTCTTAAAAAGAAATATTAAGGCCGAAAGACTAGCTTTTTCGACGGGGCTTGAATCAGTTAAAGATTCCAAGTCAATTTTTCTAGCAGTTGGAACTCCTTCTGGTGATGATGGTAGTGCTAACCTTACATACTTATTTCAAGCTGCCGAAGATGTGGCAAAGAATATCTCTGATGATGCAATCATCGTTATTAAATCAACTGTACCAATTGGAACTTGTGAAAAAGTAAGAGAGATTGTTGCTAAGAATACTGATAAGAAATTTCATATCGTTAACAACCCAGAGTTTTTAAAAGAAGGTTCGGCGATTGAAGACTTCATGAGACCAGACCGTGTTGTTATTGGACACAATAATGAAAAAGCTGCTCAGGCCATGGAAGAACTTTATGAGCCATTACTAAAACAAGGGAACCCTATCTTTATGATGTCGAATTTGTCAGCGGAGATGACAAAGTATGCATCAAATTGTTTCCTTGCTACAAAAATTTCTTTCATCAATGATATTGCAAGACTGTGTGACACTTTAGGTGCTGATATTAATGAAGTACGTAAAGGGATCGCTAGTGATAGAAGAATCGGTTCTCACTTCTTATATTCTGGGCCAGGCTATGGTGGTTCTTGCTTTCCAAAGGATGTGAAGGCCTTAATTTATACGGCCAAAGAGCACGGTCATTCTTTAAGAATTGTTGAAGCAACTGAAGATGTGAATGATGAGCAAAAGCTTTACATGGCAACAAAAATAAAAAAGCACTTCGGAGAAGACTTAAGTGGAAAAACTTTTGCATTCTGGGGAGTCGCATTTAAAGCTAATACTGATGATGTACGTGAGTCTCCAGCGATCTATATGGCAAAAGATCTAATTGATGCTGGTGCAAAAATTCGTTTCTTTGACCCTGAAGGTGGGCCAAACTTCATGAAAGCGGTAGGTGAAAAATATCACACATCTTTAGAAGAAGTATCAAATAAGTACGATTGCTTAAGTGGTTGTGATGCAATGGTTACTGTAACTGAGTGGAGAGAGTTTTCAACTCCTGACTTTGCAGAAATCGCTACACGTTTAAATGAAAAGGTAATCTTTGATGCGAGAAACCTATTTAAGACTGAAAAAGTTTTAGGTGAAGGTTTCACTTACTACGCGATTGGGAAGAAAATTTAATGAATGAATTGGTTATCGCCAATATTCAGATTTCTTCATCTCTTGATTACAAATCAAATCTAGAAAAAATTAAAACATACTTATCTCAGGCAAAAAGAGAGGGGGCCCAAGTGGCCTTCTTGCCTGAATGTTTTTATTCAATCTCTAATGGCCGCGAGCCAAGCCCGTACCTTATGGAGTGGGACAATGAACACTTTGATAACATCAGGCAATTGGCCGTTGATTCTGGGCTCTTCCTTATTGGGGGCTCTGTTGCTTTTAAAACTGATACAGGTATTCTTAATAAGGCCATTAACTTGGATCCTCAAGGTCGTGTTATTGGTAGCTACGACAAGTGCCATCTATTTTCTTGTGACATCACAACTGTAGATGAACAAGGGCAAAGAAAACGAAAAAAAATTAACGAAGCCGATATCTATACCGCAGGAAAAGATCCTTTAATTATTGATGTACTTGGCTGGAAGATTGGTATCGCAATTTGCTTTGATCTTCGTTACCCAAGCTTCCTCCAATATTACTACGATAATAAAGTTGATCTGATCACCTTTGCTTCGGCATTCACTGTTCCAACAGGACAGGCCCATTGGCATACTTTATTACGAGCACGTTCAATTGAAGGACAGTGCTTTGTTGTGGCCAGTGCACAGTGTGGAGAAAATAATCCAGGAATTCATACTTATGGACACTCATTAGTTATTAATCCATGGGGAGAAGTTCTTTCTGATCAAAAGAATGCTGAGGGAATTTCGATTGTAAGACTCAATAAAGAGCAAATTTCTAACACACGTTCACGAGTTATCCTATAGTCTAACTGTTTAAATTTATTGAAAATTGAGTAGAATTTGGAGGTATTTCATAATTACCTGCCGATAAGTCTTTATGATTAGATTTAGGAGGCAAATATGGAATTACTAGAAATTATACTCGTGACTACAGTCATGGCATTTGCCACCAGCGGAAATATTATTCTTTCAGGACTAAGTTATTGGGAGACTGAAGATAGGGTAAGAAGGTCAATTTCTCATGCCAATGAAGACTATGGTATGCGCGAGTCAGAACTAGAAGAACACACTAAAGTTGCATAATTTAAACTTAATTAAGTTCTTGTATAAGTAGACTTCTCGATAAGTAGTAAAAAGCTTATCGAGGAGTTTCAATGCGTTTAGTTTTTATCTTACTTCATTTCGTTCTATTTTCTTGTAGTAGTACGACACAAGAACCAACAGTTAAATACCTTCAAAAAGAAACGATCATTAAACATAAGTATTCTTCAAATCACGTAAGAATTTTCAGTGAAAAGGCATCAGTTGGCGAGTATCTCGTTATCCTACCTTCGCTTGGCAGAGGGGTTGAAGATTACACTGAGAAATATAAATCGACTCTGACAAATCGTTTTGTCGAGGCAGGTTATCAAGTTGTTTTAATTCAGCCACGTGGTATCGGAAGAAGCACTGGCAAACTAAGTGGAAAGAGTACGACGATGCTAGAGCTTGTCGATGACATAAGAGATACTCTTGATCAGTTAGGAATTAAAGAGATTTGGCTTGTGGGCCATGCTTTTGGAAATAGGTTAGCACGAAGCTTTACAACATATTACCCTAAGTATGTTAAGGGGCTTGCTCTTCTTGCAGCTGGCGGCAATTTTCAAATGACTAATGAAGCACAGAATTGTTTGAAGAATTCTTTTAATATGCGACTAGAAAAAGATAAGCGATTAGAAATGATTAGTTGTGCATTCTTTGCAAAAGGTAATGATGCTTCCATTTGGTTAAATGGATGGTTCCCACAACTTGCGGCCGCTCAAATTCATGCGACCTCTACCATTGATGCAAATAAATACAAGATGGCAGCAGGAAAGAAATTTTTGATTGTTCAGGCCAGTGAAGATTTTATTGCTCCTCCCGAGTTGGCCGGAAAGGTATTAGCTAAAGAGCTTGAGGATCAGGTAACTTATAAAGAAGTCGAGCATGCTGGGCATGCTCTAACTAGTGAGCAACCAGATGAAGTTGCTGAAATCGTAATAGAGTACTTTAAACAGCACTAATTACATAAATGGATTATCACCCTTTGAGTGATCTGTTACATCAACAACTTCAACAATGTCTGGAAAATTTTGTTTTACAAGTCTTGCAACACCATCCGTAAGAGTTGCTTGTGAAGCAGAACAGCCTTGGCAACCACCAGTCATCTTTACGTAGAGCTTATCATTATCGTAATCAATTAATTCGATATTCCCACCGTGGGCAGCTAGTGCTGGCCTTACTTGTTCATCAAAAAGTTTTTCAATTTTTCTAAGCATATTAATTCCTATCCATTAATTGGTTTAAATGGCCAAGGATTGCGATTGAAGCATTCTCCACTCTCATGATTGAAGGGCCAATGCTTATCTCTTTAAAACCAAGATTCTTAAATTCGTTAATCTCTTGGTTAGTCCATCCTCGTTCTGGTCCAATGGCCAATTGTAATGGTCTTTCGATATCTATTTTAACATCTTTTAACTTGGTTGTGGCATAAGGTGAGAGAATAAATCTTTGAACACCTTGTGGTTGCATGTCTTCGTATTGATAAGTCTTCTTAAGCTTAGGTGCCTTGTAGAAAACAGCTGACTGGCTTACACCCAATTCAGATAGTTCTTGAAAACGCTCGTAAACTTTAGAAGTGAGGTAACTCTTATCACTTAGAATGGCCTTAAAGATATGAAAGCTGTCCGCTCCCATTGCACTACAATGCTCGAAAACTTTCTTCATCGTAGGTGGCCTTGATGCCGCAATAATTAGCTCGATAGGGTAGTGAAGTCCCGGGCGAGTTAGGCCAACTTCCACTTCGACAATTGCGTCGATAATACTGCTTACCTTAAGAGTCGTTAGCCCTTGCTCAAGAATCGTTCCCTTGAGTTCATCACCAACCTTTACCTTTACAACTTCACGTAAATGTCTCGATTGCTCTTGCGTGAGAACAACTTTTGAGTCGCGAATTTGATCTTTTCTAATTATGACAGAGTTCATCTTCTTTAATTTTAATGAGTTATAGCTTTAATTCTTTTACCACTTCTTGCACCTCTTGGGTATGGATTTTAAAGCAACTTTGTCACAGATCGTCAATAGAGAGCATTCATTCACATTATTTATGGCACCAATGGGCTGGGGGAAAACAAGACTTATTTGGCAATTATTAGAAGACTTTGAAAGGATTATTATTGTCTCTCCGTTGCGTTCAATTCTGGAAGATTTGAAGGAGAGGGAATGTGTTGTGGATAATATTACTGACAAGGGAATCTTTTTAACAACTGTGGAGTCACTTTCTAAAGATGATCTCGATTTTGCTTTAAAATCCAACTCTCTTTTTGTGTTAGATGAATTTCATCTCTTTTATGAATGGGGAGAGTCCTTTCGTCCTAGATTACTTGATTTCCTTTATCAAATCTCATCTTCTAAAAGTACCAAAGTGATAGGACTGAGTGCAACTATTACAGATGAGCTATATCGTGTGATCGAAAGGGATGTCGAAAATAACTTTAGGCATTTCTGTTTTCTTAATATTGGAAACTTTCAAAAGAAGAATATGTATAAGAAGAAGCGTATGTTGATTCGCCCACTTCTTCTACTAAAGCTTATCTTTGAACAATTACTCTTTGAAAGGGGAAGAACCATTCTTTTTTGTTCGTCACGAAAAGAAGTCTTTTTCTGGCATAAGTTCTTTCTAAGATTAGGCATTTCATGTGATTACTGTGTAGGAGGACAAGTTAAAGACTTTGTGGCCAGAGAGAATCTAAATCCTGCAAATCTGATCATTGCTACTAGTGCTTTGAGCCATGGAGTTAATTTACATGGAATTGAAAATATTTATATTAGTTATAAACCTAGTGAGTCCACAAATTTTCAAATGATCGGTCGTGGTGGTCGCTTTGGAGAAGAATTTCAATATATTGGGGTCTTAGAGAAAGGGAGGAAGTGGTGGGAAAGAATTCACTACAAGATATGTAATTATCTCTTTATAATGAGTCAGGACTTATTATTATGGTTGAATTAGAAGGCATTCTCATTAACAAGATTCCATATCAAGACAAGCACTTGATTGGAAACTTACTCCTTAGAAACGGAAATAAAATTTCTGTGATGTTCTATGGTGGACAAGGAGGAGGAAAGAAGAAAGTTTCTTCTATCTTACAAGTTGGTTACCTTTTTAAAGTCGGTTTCGGTCGAGTTAAAAATAGTTTTGAAATTCTAACGAGTAAGGACCATGTCGAAAAATGGTGCCATAAGAATATTTCCCACAGTCCAATGGCCTTCTACTTACTTTGTTTCTTCTGTGAACTTTGTCAGTCGTTTGCTCCACAAATTACACATAAAGACGATCTTGATTTAAGTGAGAAAAGTCATGAAGGAATTTTTCGCCTTCTTTCAAATGCTATCTTTCGCTTAGAAAGCCGAGTTCTAGCGAGTGACTTTAATGCTAATCATGAACTCTTCATTTTTCTTGTGAAGGCAATGGTTGAGCTTGGGATTTTTCCTCGAACAGAAACCTGTGCTGTCTCAGGGGTTGAAATTGGTGATAATGATTTTGTTTCATTATCAATTGAGCAAGGTGGGTATATTCACTTCTCTCATCTAAGCTTAGAAGAGCAAAGATTAGTTAATGGACAAGAAGGTAAGGACCTTAGAAGTGAAATGCTAAAGGTTGCAGCAAGCAAGTATTCAGAATATCAAGTAGGAACACAGATTCAAAAATCTGAGCTAAACCAACTTGTTAATTATATTTGTTATCATCAGCACGTTCAACGTGAGCACTACAAGTCCTTAAGCTTACTCTTATAGGTCTTCAAATACTTTGTAAGTAAGTGAGATGGCCTTAGCTAGATTTGTATTCTTTGCTACGTTTAGGATGGTCTCATCTGAATAATTTAAAACGAGAGAACTTCTAGTAAACATATACGAGTAGTTAAAGCTTGTTGAAAGATAGTACTTATTTTCACCTTCAATACCATCGATCTTAACGGCACTATCTTGCCAATAGGTTAGTGAAGTACCAAAGCGCATCTTCGCATTGGGATTATAACCAAGGCCTAAAGAAGACGAATATCCAAATCCTGGTTCAACTTCTTTATTATCAATCGTTCTTTTAAAACCGTAGTGTCCTTCTAATGTCACAGAGTAGTCATAGTCGTAAACAACCTTAAATAGAGCAAGTCCTAGAGTTGATTCGTAGACTCCTCGGCTTAGTGAGTCTGATAAGAGGGGATCGTCATAGCTGTAAATAGAATTACCATTTGGGATTAGTTGCTTAAAGAATAGAAAGCCACGAGGCTTTAAAAGATTATAAGTCAGCTCAGGTAGAAACTCCCATGTCAGTTGGAAGCTTGGATCGACAACTTCAGTGGTACTTGTTTCTTTTATTGAAGACTCAACTGTTCTTTTTTTAACTGGAATATCAAAGGCGATTTGAAAATAACTGTCAATGAGGTAGCTACCTTGAAACGCGATAGTCTCAGTTACTTCATTCTTAGAATTAATATTATGAATCTTGCCGTCAACCCCCGCTTCACTTGTTACTGCAGAGTTTGCATAGTTGATTTTTGCTTCCCACTGGTGGTCGCCTAAAATAATATTAGGAATATTTGCGCCACCACCGCAGCATGAAGATGCTTGAGTCGTTAGTGAAAAGAAGAATGTAAGTAAAATTAGAGCGTAAGTGGCCATGAGACAGTGTCGTATAAGTTTCCGTTATCTTTTAATTGTAAGTGAAAGTCCCAAAGACCACCCATTGTGAAGTAGATATCAGTTAGTTCATAGATTCCCGTCGCAACCTTCGTGACAGTAATTGGATAGGAACCATGCCCCATATCTGGCATCCAGATATAGGCCGAAAAATCACCAATTGGATCTTTTAGGTTATCTGCTGAATCTTTAAATGTGATCGTGATCGTTGAGCTATCGTAGAGCAGTGGCCCTTTTTCCCATTGACGAGAAATTGTCAGGGCCTCTGTATTAAATTCTAATTGATTTGTTATATTATCACGTCCACCAACTAATTCTTTTAGGTCGCCAGAGAATGGAGATTTTCCACAACTTGTGAATAATAAGAATAAAAGTGTCAGTGATAATAACTTCATTACTTCTTAAGCTCCACATCAATTGCAGCAATGTCACCATCTAGTTCAAAACGAACTTGCCAGTAACCTTTCATATGTCCCATAAAGAATTTTGCATTCCCATTGATGATCTGATCTTCATCATATGACCAAGAAATAGCTGGTCCACCGTGTTGGTGACCGTTTGCCATCATCATCCATACATAAACTTTAAGCTCTTTCGGAGAGACTCTTTCTCCTGAGTCTTTGTCATAAACAATTGCTTCAAATGTTGAAGGCTTTCCATCAAATGGCCCGTTAGTCCACTCCATATCAACGCATAGATTTTGTGATTCGATTTGAAATGGACACGCCATTACAGAAGCAGTGATAACTAGTACAATTAATGTTTTAAATGTATTTAACATATTTACCTCGCGATATAGCACCCAAGTGCCTTTGATTCTTTATATGGCAGTTCTTTATTATTTTGTAGTGCTGTAAGCACGTCATTTAAATAGAATTTTGAAGATAGCTCAGGGCTTCTCTTATTTGTTACGGCCCCTTGGTAAATAACTTCCTCTTTATCATTTAATAAGAAGACATGAGGAGTCTTTAGGGCATTCATTTTATTTGCGTACTTTAAGTCTTTATCAATGAAGATAGGAAAGTTGATTTTGAATTGGTCAAAGTACTCAAGAGCCTTCTTCTTGCTGATATGTTTGTTCGAGCTAAAACCAATGAATTCAATATTGCTAAACTTCTTTGCAAGAGAGTTAATATAGTCGAATTGTTTTTGTGAACAAGGACAACTAGGCGAAAGGAAAATAAGAACTTTCTTCTTTTTAGTAACAGAAATTTGTTTCTCTTGATGAGTTGATAAATCGTAGCGTATTTCAGTAAATGCCCCAAACGTTGCGCTTGTGATGAGGAGTGCAATTAGTAATTTCATAGGTGTTATTTATAAAATCTCTAATTGAAGCACAAGAAATCAATACCCTAGTAGGTATTAATTTTTACGACTCCTTGATTAAAGTCAGCTTTTGAGGACGAGTAAGCTTCTTTATTTGAGCTTCTCGCTTACTTGCGCTTGAGCGATCTGGATGCTCTTCTGTAAAACGAATTTTTTTAGGTGGATTGGCCTTGGTGAACTTTGCACCTTTAGGATCATTCTTATGTTCTTCAAATCTTCGCTCTACATCAGTTGTAATTCCTGTGTAGAGCTTCCCATTCTTTGTTTCGATAATGTAGACAAACCACTTGTCGGCCTTTGCCATTAATTCTTTCTCGCTTGATATGTGTCTTCTTTCATAAGCATTCCTGTACCAATTCCGTACTTCTCTTGAGTGCCTAACATAGACTTTAACTCATTCGTGGAAATCTTTCCATTAAAGAAGTTAAGGTAACTTTCAAGTTTACTCTTGAGCTTCTCTCCGTGTTCGTTTAAAAGTTCGACTCTAAACTGAGAAACACCTTTTGCAATTAATTCGTCAATTAAGTCTGTCGAACTCTGTGCAATAGCATTAAACATTGTATTTCGACATTCTTGATCGGCCTTAATAAAGTGCATATTTCCAAATTGGTCTTTAAGTTCCACATGATGCTTTTCACATGGCTTCCCACAGTCTTTAAATGATGATCCTTCCGATAAGAAGGCAGCATACACACAATGCTCCATATGAAAGCTTGGCATATATTGGTGGATATTTACTTCAATTCTCCCAGCATCAGTACTTGCAAGAAGGTTTTCCAATTGCTTTGCATTTAAATCATATGATGATGTTAAGGTTTCAAAACCTTTATCTAGTAAGTAATTGGCCGTTTGTGAATTTGCGACGTTTAAAGAAAAGTCACCTTTAAGTGGAATGTCACATTTAGACCTTAAGTATTGGTAAGAACCAAGGTTACGACAAAGAATAAAATCAGGCTCTAATCGAGTTAGAACATTTAAGTGATGATATTCTTTTGGTTTCAAAATTCTATTCGTAGCAATACCAACTTGGCACTTTGGAAGTTGTTTTAAAAGCTCTAGTGAAGGCTTGTAGTCCTTACCAAATTCAAAGTCTAATGTAATTAATAGTCTTTCGTATTCACAGCTTTTTAAAACTTCAAATGCTTCTTTTACTTGATCTATATCTCTAAGTAGGAAGTTTAGAGTAATATCGTTTTCAGAAACTTCTTTCTTTGAAAGATTAAAAGATTGGGTCTGAGGGGCCTTAACAAAGACTCGCTTGTTATTTAATTCTTCGACGGCTTCTTGTCTCAACTTCTTTAATGATTTCGAGTGAATGAAGGGAGACTTCTCATTTGTTATCAATTCAAAATTTGAAACAGCATAGATTGTACGAGATAGGGCACATGCATCTTTTTCAACTTTTTCTAAATCTGCTGGCTTTCTTGCTTCTTCAACTAAGTCTTCGCTTTCAATTATAACTTGGTTAAAACCATCGCTAATTTTATATGTGAGCTTCTCTCCAACATTTGCAATAAGTGTTACTTGGATTGGAATACGCTTTTGTTTGTTGATATCACTAATTAAGGACTCGCTCTCTTTTGCAACTTTTGGATCCGAGTTCAAATAGATATCCATACCTGGGCGAACTTGCTTCCACTTAAAATCGTGAGCAAGTGAAAGGCTTACGCGCTTTCCTTTTCTTTTTACACCAAAGATTGAAGATCCAACCTCAAGGCCCTTATTGTCGTCGCATATTGCAACACCCATTCCATTCTCTAATTCACGATCAGTGTCGATTTCTAAAAATGGAGGAGAAACTTTTTTTACTTTTCCAAGTTCTATTCCTCGGTGAGCGCCGTAGTGACCTTTAACAAGTTGTTGGTGGTCAACACCGTGAAGCCATCCTGAAAAGAGTCCTCGTGAATATGTAAGGGCCATATTGTCGAGCTCTTTTTGGCCAACTTTCTTTCCTTCAAGTTTTGCTTTAAATGCACTTGCCGCAGTCGAAACATAGGCCGGCCCTTTAAGACGTCCTTCAATTTTAAAAGAATCAATTCCCATGTCTTGAAGCTCATTGACTTCTTCGATTCCGCAAAGGTCTTGTGGCGAAACTAGGTAGCTCATCTTTCGTCCGTGTTTTGTGAGGTCTTGTTTTTCTCCATCCACAAACATCTCGTAAGAGAAGCGACAACTTTGGGCACATTGACCACGATTCGCAGAACGCCCTCCAATACTTTCTGAAGTAAAGCATTGGCCAGAGTAGGCGACACATAAAGCTCCGTGAGTGAAGACTTCAAGCTCACGCTGCGTATTTGATCTGATCTCTTTAATTTCTGGAATTGAGTTTTCACGTCCTAGTACAAATCGCTTGATATCAAGGTCTTCAAGAAATGTAATATGATCGTGATTGGTCACTGTCATTTGAGTCGAGCCGTGAATAACTTGCTCTGGATATAATTGTCGGACGATATTTGCTAGTCCGATATCTTGAATGATTAGGGCATCAGGGCCTAGGGCCACAACTTCGTTTAATCTTTCAATAGCATCAGAAATTTCTTCTTCAAAGATGAGAATATTAAATGCGACGTGCACCTTAACTCCATAGAGATGGCACATGTCGATAATCTCTTTTAATTCATTAACGGAGTGATCGTGAGTTCTCCCACGAGCATTGAATCCTGGCATTCCAACATAGATGGCATCCGCACCACCGTGAATTGCCGCTAGGCACATTTGCATATTGCCCACAGGGGCGAGAATTTCTGATTTTTTCATGACCTGCTTTTAGCACGAGAGCAAAAGGTACGCGATACCAAATCGTGATTTCAGTAATTTATATATAGAAAATAAGTAAATTCATGCAAATTCTTCGCAATTATAAAGACTACTTATCCAAGTCGAGTTTCGTTATTAGGCAGTACTTATAAACTAGTCGAATTTCTATTAATTTCAATAAAAATTGACGCATAAGTTAGTAATATTACAAAAAGGTGGCGCGTACCTTAATGGGAAAATAATTAGCCGTTCGGCATTTCAAAAGGTATACTTTGTGCAATTATTTACCATAGTAGGGGGCATTGTGTCAGAAAGTAATATTAAGGACATGCAGCAAATTGTTAGTCTAGCTAAACGCCGTGGATTTATTTTCCAAAGTTCGGAAATTTATGGCGGTCTATCTTCTTGTTGGGATTACGGCCCATACGGAATTGAGTTAAAAAGAAACTTAAAGAATAAGTGGTGGAAGGCCATGACTTTACGTTCAGATATCGTTGGTGTTGATGCTTCGATCTTCATGCACCCACAAGTTTGGAAAGCTTCAGGTCACGTTGATGGCTTCAATGATCCTATGGTTGATTGTAAGCAATGTAAGTCACGTTTCCGCGAAGATAAAATTGATACATCAGCTCCATGTCAAAACTGTGGAGCAGTAGGTGAGTTCACTGAACCACGTGACTTTAACCTAATGTTTAATACGCAAATGGGTCCAGTAGAAGACTCATCAGCTAAAGTTTACCTAAGACCTGAAACAGCTCAGGGGATCTTCGTAAACTTCCTAAATGTACAATCAACAATGAGAAAGAAGCTACCATTTGGTATTGCTCAAATTGGTAAAGCGTTTAGAAATGAAATTACTCCAGGTAACTTTATTTTTAGAACTCGTGAATTTGAACAAATGGAAATGCAATATTTCATTAAGCCAGGTACTCAAATGGAGGCCATGGAGCAGTGGAAA
Source organism: Halobacteriovorax sp. CON-3 (assembly GCF_043196995.1). Taxonomy (NCBI): domain Bacteria; kingdom Pseudomonadati; phylum Bdellovibrionota; class Bacteriovoracia; order Bacteriovoracales; family Halobacteriovoraceae; genus Halobacteriovorax; species Halobacteriovorax sp. CON-3. Next base: position 1,521,203 of record NZ_JBEBNA010000001.1, on the reverse strand, counting down.
GAGATTCGTTGGAATTGGCACTTATCAAATGGACTACGTCCTGAAAACTTAAGATGGCATCCACACTTAGGAGATGAGCTTGCTCACTACGCTGATGCTGCGGAAGATATTGAGTATAAATTTCCACATGGTTGGGATGAGATGGAAGGGATCCACTCAAGAACAGACTTCGATCTACGTCAACACGAAGAGTTCTCAGGGAAGAACTTAAAGTATACTGATCTACAGGATGGGAATAAAAAATTCCTTCCATACGTTCTAGAAACATCTGTTGGTTGTGATCGTTCACTTCTAGCAATTATGTGTGATGCTTTTAGAATTGAAAACGAAGGTGATAAAGAGAATGAAAGAGTGGTAATGAAGTTCCACCCATCTCTTGCTCCTGTTAAAGTTGCTGTTCTTCCATTAACAAAGAAGTTAAATGAGCCAGCAACAAAACTATTTAATGAACTTCAGCAAGAATTTGCTGCTGAATACGATGTAGCAGGATCAATTGGTAAGCGCTACCGTCGTCAAGATGAGATTGGAACTCCGTTCTGTATCACTTTTGACTTCGATTCATTAGATGATAACGCTGTTACAATTCGTGACAGAGATTCCATGAATCAAGAGCGTATCGCCCTCGATCAAGTTAAAAACTATTTAAGAGATAGAATCTACATTTAAAATATTTTTTTGAAAGGCCACAGATTCGTGGCCTTTTTTCTATACTAAGCAAGGAGCGCAGTTATGAGTAAATGGGTTTACTCGTTTTCAAAAGAAAAAACTGAAGGTAATAGAAGCATGAAAAATCTTCTAGGTGGTAAAGGTGCCAACCTAGCTGAAATGTCTGCTCTTGGATTACCAGTCCCTCCAGGTTTTACAGTAACAACTGAAGCCTGTATCGATTATCAAAAAGCAAACACTATAAATGAAGAAATTAAGTCACAAGTTGTTGAGGCCTTAAAACTAGTCGAGTCATCAACTGAGAAAACATTTGGTGGTGGAGAGAATCCACTTCTTTTCTCTGTTCGTTCTGGAGCAAGAGTCTCAATGCCTGGGATGATGGATACTGTTCTTAACTTAGGTTTAAATGATGAAACAGTAGAGGCCCTTGCAAAGAAATCTGATAATGAAAGATTTGCTTGGGATTCATATAGAAGATTCATTCAGATGTATGCCAATGTTGTTATGGGAATGAGCCACTCTCTTCTTGAGTCAACTCTAGAAGACTTAAAAGAAGCAAAGGGCGTTGATTCTGATACAAAATTAGATGCAAAAGACTTTAAAAACTTAGTTAAGGTTTATAAGCAAATTATTGCTCAAGAAACTGGAAAGCAATTTCCTACTGATCCAATGGAACAATTATGGCTAGCAATTGAGGCCGTCTTTGGTTCTTGGAATAACCCACGAGCAATTAAATATCGTCAGCTGAATAATATTCCTGGAGACTGGGGAACTGCAGTAAATGTACAGGCCATGGTTTTTGGTAATATGGGTGATGACTGTGCAACAGGTGTTTGTTTCACTCGTGATCCATCGACTGGAGATAAGAAATTCTTTGGTGAGTATCTTGTTAATGCTCAAGGTGAAGACGTTGTTGCAGGGATTAGAACACCGGCACCAATTAATGAATGTTCAAAGAATGATTCAAATAGAAATGAAAAAACTCTTGAAGAATATATGCCTAAGGCATTTGCTGAACTTACAGATCTTTATCAGCAACTAGAGAAACATTACAAAGATATGCAAGATATCGAGTTTACGATTGAAGCAGATAAGCTTTATCTACTACAAACTCGTAATGGAAAGAGAACAGCAGCTGCCGCTTTAAAGATTGCTGTTGATCTTGAGAAAGAAGGGATTGTGACGAAGGAAGAAGCAATTATGCAAATCGATCCTGAAGCACTAAATCAACTTCTTCACCCAAGACTTGATCCAGATGCAACGAAGAATATTATCGCTAAAGGTCTTCCAGCTTCTCCTGGTGCAGGTGCTGGGAAAATTGTTTTCCACTCAGACGATGCAACTAGTATGCATGAAAATGGGGTGAAAGTTATTCTTGTTCGCCAGGAAACTTCTCCTGAAGATATTGCGGGAATGGCAGCAGCTCAAGCGATTCTAACTGCACGTGGTGGGATGACCTCTCACGCGGCCGTTGTTGCTCGTGGAATGGGGAAACCATGTGTTGCAGGATGTTCTGAAATTTTAGTTGATAGTAAAAATCGTACAATGATTGTTGGCGATAAAAAATATGTTGAAGGTGACTTCATTACACTTGATGGTGGAACAGGTGAAGTTATTGAAGGTGAAGTACCAACTCTTGATGCTGAAATCAATGCTGACTTTGCTGAGTTCATGTCTTGGGCAGATGAGATTAGAACGCTAAAAGTTCGTACTAATGCTGATAACCCTGAAGATAGTGAAACGGCCGTAAAGTTTGGTGCAGAAGGTATTGGTCTTTGTCGTACAGAACATATGTTCTTTGAGCCAGAAAGAATCCTTGCTGTTCGTGAGATGATCTTTGCTGATTCAACGATTCAAAGAGAAAAGGCACTTGCAAAACTTCTTCCGTATCAGAAAGAAGACTTTAAGGGAATCTTTAAGGCCCTTGATGGTATGCCTGTTAATATCAGACTTCTTGATCCGCCTTTACACGAGTTCTTACCTCATTCTGATGAAGAGAAAAAAGAACTTGCTGAGTATATTGATGTAGAAGTAAAAACTATTGAAGATGGATGTGAAAGACTTCACGAGTTCAATCCAATGCTTGGTCACCGTGGTTGTCGTTTAGGTATCACTTATCCTGAGATCTATACAATGCAGGTTACTGCTATTACTCAAGCTGCTCTAGAATCTCTTGCCGAAGGCATTGATGTGAGACCTGAGATTATGGTTCCTCTTGTAGCAACAGCTAAAGAATTATCAATTCTTAGAGAAATCTTAGAGGCAACAATTGATAAGACAAAAGGTGATAAGGAATTTAAGTACAAGCTAGGAACAATGATTGAGCTTCCACGTGCAGCGATTACTGCTGCAGAGATTGCTGATCATGCAGACTTCTTCTCGTTTGGAACAAATGACTTAACTCAGACAACTTTTGGTCTTTCTCGTGATGATGCTGGACGTTTCTTAACTGAGTATATTTCAAAATCAGTTCTTCCAAATGATCCATTTGTTTCACTTGATCAAGAAGGTGTTGGTTATCTTGTTAAGTTTGCAACTGAGCAAGGACGAAGTGCTAACAAAGAAATTCACGTTGGAATTTGTGGTGAGCACGGAGGTGAGCCTCAGTCAATCGACTTCTGTCATCGAATTGGATTAGACTATGTATCTTGTTCGCCTTATCGAGTGCCTATCGCTCGTCTGGCAGCTGCTCAGGCCGTAATTCGTAACAAGTAATGTCGATAGAAGAATTAACAAAAAAAATAAAAGCAGAGTTTGGCAGTTATAATTTTAACTGCCTTGCTTTTGCCTATATTGATTTTAAAAATGAATCTTATGAATCATTTTCATTTTTTGAAAATCCTTTTTTAAAAGGTCAAAGAGTTTACTTTGATCTTGCTTCTCTGACAAAGCCGTTAACACTTGGTTTTGCCTATTTAAATAAACCTGAAATATTTTCTGAAGAGATGAAGCTTCTTTTAAATCATCGAGGTGGATTAAACTCTTGGGGAAGGCTTTCTTTCGATAATTGGCGAGAACAAATTCTTTCTTATCCAGTTAAAGAAAGTGAGACTCTTTATTCTGACTTCAGTGCTCTAAGGCTTCAGCTTGAAATTGAAAAGAAGCATGGGCTCTATGATCTTGTCTCACCAATGTGGGATGAAGAGATTAAGCACTGGCTAGATATTGAAGATGAGGTTTGTGTTCCTACTGGCCGTAGAAATAGAGAGATCATCGATGGAGAAGTGCACGATGATAACGCCTTTGTTATCGCTGAGAAAGTTTCTCATGCAGGACTTTTTGGAACAATTGATGGTGTTTGTAAAACACTCTTAAAAGCAAATGGTGAATACCAGTTAATTAGTAAAACGAAGCGTGAAAGCGATCAGCGATTTATTAATGGTTGGGATAGCGTGACAAACCCTGAAACTTCTCTTGCTGGTAAGTGTTCCAATAAAGATACTTTTGGTCATCTTGGTTTTACTGGGACATCAATTTGGATCGAGCCCCATTCACAAAAAGGTGTCGTGATTCTAGCAAATGAGGTCATTAAATATTGGTATGATCGAAAGAAATTGAGCGAAATACGAAAGGAAATTGCAAATACTTTCTTTTGTAAGTGATTGATTTTACTCTTTGTCTTACACCTTAAATTAAGAAATTGTTAATAATTGCCGATAAATATCAAGTATTTTATCGGAGATGAAAAATGGGACTCGTCCTTAAGCGATTTCAATTATTATTTTTAGTACTTTCGTTCTTACTGGTTTCTTGCCAGCAAACGAAAAGATCAATTTCTAGTATCGAAGACCAGGTTGATAATCAACCGGCGCTTTATTTGAATACGATTACAGAAGCACCTGATCTATTTGACCGAAATCTCGAAGAGTTAGTTGCACATTATAATGTTAATCTTCAAAAACGAGCTTATGACTCGAGTGAAACGAGGGCAGTTATGATCTCGCTAGAGTCAATGGAGCTTCCAGAGGGACAGGCTTTTGCAATTGATACAACAATTGAAGGTAATGGTGTTCATGTCTTAAAAGTTATTCGTTCGACAAATGATGAGGCCATGACTAAGTCATCTAAAAGTTTACTCTTCAACTTTCTTTCTGAAATTAATGAAAGGAAGAATATTGTAAATATCTATTCATTCTTTGAAATTGCTCACAATGCTAAAGCAGGTGATCTTCGTGCAAAGATTGCCTTAGAAAATTTAAAGATGAAGGCATTAGGTGATTCTGCAATTTATGATGAAGATCGCAAAATTATTGAAGAAGGTATCTCTGAACTAGAAAGCGATTTTAAGGTTGTAAAAAAAGAAATGAAGGCCAAAGAAACAGCTCGTAAGAGTGCAATGGCCACACTTGATAAAGCTGCTGAGAATCATCAGTTAAAGGTATTAATTCAAAATAATGATCGCAAAGGTGTTGCAGATCTTTTAGAGAAATATCTTCCTTGGGAACAGATGACTCCAATTGAAGATTCATATTGGAATCATATTCTTAAGCGCATGAGAAACCCAATTCCTGCAAAAGATAAGGTTCTGGTTTACCGTGGAACATACGGTGACCGCTTATTTCCTCAGATTGTTGATGGCCAAGAGCTTGAGTATGAAGATGCTGTAAAGAAAGCAAACCTTGGTTCGATGTCTACTATCTTAACTCGAAATCAAGGAACTTATAATCGTAGACTTCGCTCTCTTCAAACAATGTATGGAAAGAAAATTGCTTCTAATCCAAGTAATACAGATTCTAAATTTGTTGAAACTGCACGCCTAACAACAATGCTTAGGCAACACTCTATTGAAGCGCAGGGAAGTCCATTCCTTTCGTTCACTTCAAACTTTGATACAGGTTATACCTTTGGATTTTCAATAGCGGATGACAAAACAGTTGCCGACGCTAAAGGGGCCATGGGGGCATTCTTAATTGATCCAGAACTTCTGATGTTTAATCAAATGTCTGGGTTTAAATCTGAGATGGAATACTTAGCACCATTAATTACGTTTCCTGATGAAATGGTCGGCTTCTATGATGAAGACTATATGGAAAAGGTTAATCGTTCAGCAATCAAAGATGCACTTCATGATGGCCTTAAGAAAGAAATGGTTAGGATTTATGGAGATGCACAAGGTCCGGGAATCGCTGATGAAATCCTTTCTCGTTCAAGTGAATTTAATGATTATGAAAAGGCATATCTTGTTCCAAAATTAAAAACAAACTTAACTGGGGCAACTAATGAGAATGTCGGAATTGCAAAGAAGATTAGTAACTTCTTTAGTAATTTAAAGAATAAGTTTTCTTCTTCTAGTAAGGGGAAAGTTAAAGTGATCGATGAAATGCCTAAAATTAATAATTGTTTATACGCTATTAAGAGCTTCTTACAGTAAAAGAGGCAATAAAAGAGGAATTCATGCATAAGAAAGCATTTGGTTTACTTTCCGTCTTACTTCTAACACTTACTGTTCTTACACAGTATTCGCAAGTAGATCGTTCTGAGTATTCATACTTCAGCACTCGAGCACCTGCTTCCGTTGCTGATATGGAACGTTTAGAGACGTTACTAGCTGTTGATAAACTCGATTACTATATCGGTGAATATATCAATAATTTTGGTAAGAAGATTGATGATGAAGCACTAGGAGAACTTAAGAAAGTTGAGCTTGATTATATTATTGATAAGTACTCAACTGACTCTCGAATTTTTGATGCAAAGAAATACGATGCAATTATTTATGATATCTTAAAAGATCGTCTAGGTAAGAAGCCTTCTGGGACAAAGGCTAGTTATGAGTGGGGTTATAACTTCTTTAAAAATAAATTAAATGAAGGTTTTACTCTTCTTGATTCTAAAATAAAACCAAAAGATGACTCTGCTATTACTAAAGTAGAACCAAGGTCTGAGTTTACTCTTCCTGATCAAGGAATTAAAAATGGTGAGCTGACATTAGATGCTGATCACTATATTTCAAATCGTACGACACGTGCTGTTTTCTGGGAAGCAGTTGAAAGTAATCGTGATGTTGAATTTCACCTTGAAAACTCTAGAGAGTTCTTAAAGAATCTACAGGCCAATGGTGGTCAGATACTTAAAGAAATTCGTCCATTTGCAAATAATTACAATAAAATCTATGCCGTTCAATACCCTGGTGAGTCTACTTATCGTTATGCGATTACAGCAATCGGTGGAAAAGATCGACTAAATCACCTAATGCTACAATTTGGTCTATCTAAGAGAGGACATACAGTAACAAATAAGGTTCGTATCTTTGGTGATCTTGATGACACTCATAAGATGATGGAAGATGAGCTCTCTGGAATTTTTAGACACCTACCAAAGTCTGAAAGAGTCATTATCGGACAGAAAGGTGCTATTGAGAGAACTTTTGAAACGCTGTGGAAAGTTCGTGCTCTTAAAAACCTATACGATGACGAGCCAGACTTGGTTCTATCTCACATCTCAGATAAGTTAAAAGATTCTTTTAAAGATCTCATGGCCGATGGAGATATCAAGAAATACGATATTTTCAAAAATAAAAAAGATATTGAAACGGCCTTTACGAAGCTAGAAAAGACAATCAAGGGCAAAGGAATTGAGCCCTTTGAGTTTAAGAAATATGACTATGATAATTATGTTATTTCGATGTCAGACATTGTCTTTAAAAACTCTGAAGGAGAAGACGTTGTATGGCGTGTTGTTGCAAATAGTTGGGGAGATGAAATTTCGCCACTTGCAAAGGCACTGAAAAATACAGGTCATAAGAATATTACATATATTGGAACAGCTGGAGCATTCCCAGAGAAAGGGTATAGTGTAGGTGATCTTGTTATCCCTTCACATACGCGTTTAGATGGTGAGAGTAAGAAGCTTCGTGGAACAATTATGGATATTGATGGTGCCAAAGTTGGTGGTACTGTTGATCATGTATATTCTCCATTTATTGAAACAAATGAGTGGTTAGAAGAAAGTTCAAGTCATTCTGATTTTGTCGAAGTTGAAGTAAGTCACTTAAGAAAAATATTAAATGGCCAAGATGACGATCTTCAAGCCTATCTACTAATATCAGATGTTCTTAAGTCTGAAGGTGAGACTCTTGCTTCTGCAACTGGAGCTAAAAGAAGAAACTCTCTTAATAAACTTCTCTATGCAATGCTTGATAGAGATAAGGTTGGGATTCCACAAGGTGTAAATACTGCTGATAACCATATTGGAATTCTAAGAAGTACAATCGATAAAGTACTTGGAAATAAGGCCAACACTCTAAAATACTATATTTTCTCTATGCTAAAGGATAGTAAGAATGTCTCTGAGGCGGAGATTCAAGCGGCAGTAGATTCTGTTGATAATTTTAGCGACAACTATTTTACAAAGAGAATTACAGAGTCTTCTGAGGTCTCGAGTTATGTTCTAAGGAAATTAGAAGAATTTGGGCATATGCCTAAGATTTCTGTTGATAAAGAATTTGTCGACGGAAAGTGGCACCCAAAAACTGATAAGATTATTATTAATATTCATGCTGACACACAAGAATTAGTGGATCAGTATAAAGAAGCTGCTAAAGATTTTGAAAATGAAATTGCAAAGGTTTCTAAATTTTGTGAAATCAATTTCATAAGAGGACCTCCTTCTGAGGAATATGTTACAATTCCAAAATACGTAGGTCTTGATAGTGACTTCCTTGTAAATCTTTATTCACAATCAGCATTTAAACAAGCTGGTCTTGATGCCCAAGTTACTTATAACGGTAATTTAAAATTTAATTTCTTACCAACTGTTAATAACTCAGATGTTTGTGTTGATGAAAAATTCTGCCATCTTTCATTCTTTAAACCGGATCAGGCGACAAAAGACTTATTAGTTGATTTTGACTCACACACAAAATTCAAAGCACAATTTAATAAAGATCCAGTTGAGATGTTCAATGAAATGATTAAAAGGGCAAATCAAATTACACAAACAAATTATAGCTTTGAAGTTGTTGTTGAAAAGAATGCGACTCTTGAAGATGGAAAGCTTGCTGAAATTGTTCCAGATATTGATCCTGAGAAGGGACTTCTTGTAAAGGTGCGCCTTACGGAAGAAGGGTATAATAATCCACTTGTCCTCTTAGAAGAGGCCATTCACGTGAATCAAATTACACGTGGAGATGACTTTTTAAAGCATCCCGTTTTTTGGGCCGAAGCCGCTTTAAATGCAAAACATGGATCAATGCGTTCTCGTGAGTTCTTAGCACGAGCAGAAGTGGATGCAATGGATAAATTATCTAATCTAATGAGAAGTAAATTTGCCGGAAATGCAGATGCAGCACTTAGTAAAATTGAACAATATGCAGAAATTAGAAAGGCACATGCAGCAAAGATTGCAAATAATCTTAAGAAGAAGGTACGTGCTGAAAAAACGATTCGTAATGGTTTAGCTAAACAATGGAAAGCTCTTCATAAGGCGCTTGAGGCGCAAGATCTCAAACTAGATGATTATATTGCTTCTAATAATCGCAAAAAAGTGGCCGAGTTAATTGAAGCGTATATGCCATGGGAACAAATGGAGCCAACTGAGATTGCAGCATGGCAAAGATGGGTAAAGGAAATTGAAAATCCTAGTGATGACTTCTTTGTGAGCTTTAGAGGCTTAGGAGATGACCTTGTTCGTGAGTCCAATGATGGTGGCCACTTCTTAATGGCCAAGCTTCTAACAAAGAACCAGGGGAGTTACACGAGAAGACTGCGTTCGTTAAAAACCTACTTTGATAAGAAAATTAGCAAGAAAGCAGGTGTACATATGCCAGTTGAGTTTCAGTCTCTTGCTGGTGTTTTCAAAGGGCATAGTGTTGAGCCATTAGGTTCTCCTTATTTATCGGGATCAGTTCTTTCTGTTGCGGATAATTTTGCTAGTGAATACCACGGCCAAAAAATAGCGGCATTAAAGATGTCTCAAAATAGAAGCTTATTAAATCTTGTTTCAAATTATAATGAACTAGAAGAAATGATCCCACTGATCGTCTTCCCTGATGAGATTATTTCAATTGAACCAGCAGGAGATATTGAAGCAATTCAGGATTCAGTAGAAGAAAAAATAGGACGTCTTCTTAAAGAAACAGAGCTTGAAAGATCAGCGGTGCAGGCCGATAGTGATTACAAAGTTAGAGCAACGCTTGAGTGGTGGAAACAAATTGATCCAACCGGTATCACGCCAACAAATTCTACCAAGACTTGTAAGGATGTAATTAAGATGTTCTTATCTCAACAGTAATTAGTTGATCATAATATTTACCCTTACCCTTTGTCCGAAAAACGGTTAAAATTGACGGATAAAGGGTAAGTTATGAATTTAGAAAATTACAAAGATATAAATGCACTATCTGCATTGAAAGAATCAAATAAATTTAAAAAGGTGTTCTTTTACCGTATTTGCGGGACGGGAATGGGAGCGGCTGCATGCCTTCTTAAGGAAGCTGGGTTTGAGGTCGCTGGTGCGGATCGCATGTTCTATCCACCAATGAGTACCTATCTAGATAACTCGGGTATTGATGTTTATAAATTTGAAGAACACAATATTGAAGAGATTATTAAAGACTACGATTTAATCGTTGTAGGAAATGTCGTCGCAAGAAATTCTGATGATGCAAAATTTATTGAAGAAAGTGGCCTTCCATTTTGTTCATTTCCGGCGGCAATAGGAGCCTTAGTTTTAAAAGATAAAACCGTTGTTGGTATTTCTGGAACTCATGGAAAGACAACAACAACATACTTTGGTGTTCAACTTTTTGAAAAACTAGGAATGGAACCTGGTTATCTAATTGGTGGGGTAATGGATGAGCGTCCACCTGCTAGAGTGGGAAAAGGTGATTACTTCTTTATTGAATCTGACGAATACGATTCTGCATACTTTGAAAAATTCTCAAAGTTTCGCTCTTACTATATCAATAAATTAATTATCACATCACTTGAGTTTGACCATGCTGATATTTTTGAGTCAATTGAAGATATTAAAAATGAGTTTAAAGCAATTCTTCCAAGTGTCGACGAAGTGATAGCTTGCTCAGAGTGGCAAAGTATCAATGATCTAAAGGTCACGGATAAGTCTTGGTCAGAGTATGATCGTGAAAATGTAAAAATCATTAATGTCGATAATGGCCTGACTTCGTTTTCAATGAAATGTTCAGTTGGTGAGCATGAGTTTAAAACAAACCTAATGGGCCATCATAATATTCTTAATTTAGCGTCAGTTATTATTGTCGCTTTAAAAGCTGGAAAGACTCCAGAAGAAATTCAGGCCGGCATCTTAGATCTTAGAATGGTGCAAAGAAGGCAGGAAGTAAAAGGTGAGTTCAATTCTTCGCCTATTATTGATGACTTTGCTCACCATCCAACTGCCGTCCAAGAAACTTTGCATGCAATTTCTTTGAAATATCCAGGAAAGAAAATACATGCTTATCTTGAACCAGGCTCAGCAACTGCACGAAGTGATCTTTTCCAAGAAAGATTTGCGGACTCTTTAAAAGGCGCGGCCAGTGCAACAATTATCAAACCATCACGTCCTACAACGGCAAAGGGCCAAGGTGATCTTGATGTTGATAAACTAAAGTCTGACTTAGAAAAAAGTGGAATAAGAACTAATATTGTAACAGAGTTAGAACCTTTGATTACGTTAATAAAAGAAAATAGCAGTGAGCAGAGTGTTCAGCTTGTTATGAGTAATAGTTCTTGTCTAGGTTTATGGAGTAGCGAGTTTGTTAAAACACTTTAAGACAACTCTTCCATTCTTCATCGCTTTTACAAGTTTCTCTGGGCAGTTTGCTCACGCAAAGAACTTATCAGATGCACAAGTGATCAATGAGTATATGAAGCTTCATCGCAAGCAGTATAAAACGACGTGCTCGATGAAAATTTATAACGAGTCTCAAAAGCTTTATAAGAATTTCTTAGGGAATGGAATCTTTATTCCTTTTCAATTAAGTGGAGATCTCGATGAAGGAACAATCAAAGAATACGTTCCTTTAATGAAAAAGAAGAGAGAGTGGATTAAAGGTGTTAATGAACGCCTTTCTAAAATGCGCTCTTTTAGAAATGTCCTGGCCCGCAATCGTCAGATCCAAAGTCAATTTGAAAAGGCCATGCGTCACAATTATAAGTATCGCTATATCAAGGATCTAAAGGCTAAGTCTCACGTGGCCCTTGAATCAAAAAAAGAGATCAAACAATTTCTCAAAGATCTTGAAAGATATCTAAATAGCCTTTTTTTCTTACAGTCTTTTAACTTCCCTGTTGATCACCTACATTTAAGAAGTGAGTACGACAAGGTTAAGGACCTAGAAACAGCAGAAGGAAAACAGAAGTCAAACTCTGCATACTTACTGAGAAAAATTGTTGAAGACGGAAGTGTTGATCCAAAAAAAGGCCGCTCTGATTTAAGTCTTCGCTCTCTGATTGACTCTGTCTACTTACGTATTGTTGGCTTTGACCAACCATTCTTAACTGAAGATCTTCGTTATGATATTTCTGATTTAATTTCTCGTCTTGATGGGGTCTTAAGGAAAGGTCATAAGAAGACTTATGCAAGAACAAAGTACTGGCAAAAAAAGATCATTGAACGTGAAGACTATTACGTTGACCTACTTAATAAGAGTAAAACAAAAGATGATATCTTAAAGAAAATCTTCGAAGATAAGAATCAGGCCCGCTACGCCTTAAGCCAGTATATCTATGACAAAGAGGCCTTGGTTTATAAATTTTGGAAAAGACAAAAAGAGATTTATCGCAAGCTATATGCACTTGAAACGATTTTGATTCATGAAGTTGGACGCCTCGATGATAACTATGGAAGTGAAAGAAGAGATGTGGCCAAGGTTGTAATTAATCGAGTGACAAATCCTGGCTATAATACGATTGAAAGTGATGAACCATTCTATCAATCTCTTGTTAAAGCAGGTGTAAAGAATACTGAAAAGTATCCGTGGCTTAATGTACTCTTTAAAAGAGGCCAGTTTTCATTTACATACTTTTTTATTCCTGCTTCGAAGGGAATCTTTTGTCCTGACCAATCAAAGTCTGCACGAAAGTTAATGCGTAAGAACTTAAAAATGATTTTGGATGAATTACATAATCCAGATAAAGACTTCAAGGCAACACGTTACTTCTCAAGAGCTTCAATGCTTGGAAGAATGGATATGTCTTCTTTGTGGGATGAGTACTCTAGTATGGAAGAGCGTCCGGGGCCTTTGATTCACAATACGAAGCGATTAAAAACATTGCTTACTCGAAAGAACTTGAACTACTTATATTCTTTTAAAGATAGTGGTGAACATAATTACGATGTATATCGCTATAAAAATAAAGTTTATGTACATTCGGCCAAAAGCGGTAAGTTCTATCAATACCGTAATCCTCATTATTTCAAATACTTCGTAAAGAACGATGATTACTAATTTTTATTGAGTATAAGCTATTGAAAATAGTAGTTGAAACTAGTTGTTAAAACGCGCTAATAGCAGTATATTCATACAATTATTAGTGTATTAATTATTTATAGCTAGGAGATGAGGCAGTGCTAAAAGATTTTACATTCACTTCTGAATCAGTAACAGAAGGGCACCCTGATAAAATTGCGGATCAAATCAGTGATGCGGTACTTGATGCGATGTTAGAACAAGATCCAAAATCTCGTGTTGCTTGTGAAACTATGATCACAACAGGTCTAGTTGTTCTTGCAGGTGAGATTACTTCTACAGCTAATATCGATTTCCAAGAAACAGTAAGAAATAAAATTAGAGAGATTGGATACGATCACTCTGATAAAGGTTTTGATGCTAATACTTGTGGTGTGATGGTTGCTCTTGATAAGCAATCACCAGATATTGCTCAAGGTGTAAACGTTGGTGAAGGTACATATACAGAATTAGGTGCTGGTGACCAGGGTCTAATGTTTGGTTACGCTTGTAACGAAACTGATAACTACATGCCAATGACAATTGATCTTTCACACAGACTTGCTGAAAGACTTTCAGAAGTTAGAAAGAATGGAACTCTAGGTGAGCTTAGAGCTGACGGTAAAACACAAGTTTCTGCACAGTACGAAGATGGTAAGCTATCTCGTATCGATGCAATTGTTGTTTCTACTCAACACTCTGACAATATGACTCTTTCACAAGTTCAAGAAGCAGTGAGAGAAGAAGTTGTTAATAAAGTTGTTCCAGCATCACTTGTTGATAACAACACGAAATACTTCATTAACCCAACTGGTAAATTTGTTATCGGTGGACCAATGGGGGACTGTGGTCTAACTGGTAGAAAGATTATCGTTGATACTTACGGTGGTCACGGTGCTCACGGTGGTGGAGCATTCTCTGGTAAAGATCCAACTAAGGTAGACCGTTCAGCAGCTTATGCAACAAGACAAATTGCTAAGCACATCGTTGCTGCAGGTCTTGCTGATAAAGCTCTAGTACAAGTTGCATATGCAATTGGTGTTGCTGAGCCAATGTCACTTCTTGTTGATACTTTTGGTACAGAGAAAGTAGACGTTGCTAAGATTAACAATGCTGTTAACCAAATCTTTGATATGAAGCCAGCGGCTATCATCGAAAGACTTGATCTACTTAGACCAATCTATTCTCCAACTGCTGCTTACGGGCACTTTGGTAGAACTAAAGATGGTTTCTTCCCTTGGGAAGAGCTTTCTTACGTAGAGAAGTTAAAAGCTCTTTGCTTATAAGCATCCGCGAAATTGGCCGCCCTAAGGCGGGCTATTGTTTGCGGTGCTAGGCCACTTCGCAATGAAATTAAAGAATATATTCAACAAGCCGGGTTCAAGCCCGGCTTTGTTGTTTCAAGGCCAATGGGAAAGTCATTGAAAGTAATAGGAGCCTTTCTTTTTTTTCAAATGCGACTATACTTATCCTATGAATGAATTCCTCATGTTCACATTACGCTACACACCATTCTGGTCAATTCCAATTATGATCATTGGTGGCCGCTTTGCGTACTACTATTGGTTAAGAGGCTACACTCTTCCTCCAATCTTCTTTGCTCTTTGCTCAGCTATCTCAAGCTTCTTCCTCTTTATTTGGATAATGGCCGGTGGGCCAGACAAAGTTGTTCATTATTTCTTAGATATTGTAAGAAACTTTTAGACACTAATATTTATATATAAACCTGTGATATTAGCTATTTATGCTAGTTTCGGAAGTTTTATCATGGTGTTAAAAAATTGACACGTCCACGATTTATTCGATACCATTTTAGTGGGACAATTTTTAACCTCACACGATGAGAGGCAACAACACATGAAGAATGATTTTAATTTTCTAACTGATACATTCTCAAATGATGAATCAGAAAATGAAGTAAAAATCGATCAAGGAAGAAAACCAGTGATTATTGTCGTGGAAGATGATCAAACTCTTTCCGCAATGATAACGAAGTATCTAAGTAAGAAGATAAATCTAGAAGTTATTAGTTTCTCTTCTCCAACACCTGCAATCGAGCATATTACTAAGAATCAAGTTGATCGCTTTTGTTTAATTACAGACATTAGCTTTGAAGATAACTCGTCTGATGGACTCTATCTAATCGACTTATTAAAAGAGCGTGGCCTAACTTTTAGCTCTATTGCTATGACAGGCTTTGCCTCTATTGAAACAGCAATTGCGGCAACTAAGAAAGGTGTTTTTCACTATCTAACTAAGCCTTTCGAACTTGAAGCTCTTAAAGACCTTGTGGTTAGGGCCCTTGTTCATAAGCTTGAATATCGAGAAAGCCTTGAGATTAATGCTGGAACAAGTTCTGCCAGTGATAAGCGCTCGTTTGGAACTAAGTATAAGCTAGAGATGCCTACTGAAGATGATATGTTTTGTGGGATGATCGGCCGCTCTAAGCCAATGAGAAAAATCTTTGAGCGCATAAAGAAAGTTGCAGCTTCGAGTTCAACGATCTTAATTGGAGGCCCTTCTGGAACGGGGAAGGAGCTTGTAGCAAAGGCAATTCACTTATCTTCAAATCGTAATCATAATAAAATTGTTAATGTAAATTGTGGTGCCATCCCTGGTGAGCTTCTAGAAAGTGAACTCTTTGGACATGAGAAGGGAGCCTTTACTGGCGCTGTATCAAGTCGAATGGGACGTTTTGAAGCTGCTGATGGTGGATCAATCTTCTTAGATGAAATTGGTGATATGCCACTACTTTTACAAGTTAAACTTCTTAGAGTTCTCCAACAAAGAGAAATTGAGCGCGTTGGTTCTTCAACAACAACTCCAGTTGATGTACGTATCATTACAGCAACACACAGAAATCTTGAAGACTCTGTTCAGCAAGGTAACTTCAGAGAAGACCTTTACTATAGACTTAATGTTATTCCGATAAAGATTCCTGCATTAAAAGATCGCAGAGAGGATATACCACTTTTAATTTCATACTTCCTATCGCGCTTTGTAAGTGCCGATGGAAGAAATGATATTGAATTAGATGATGAGACTTTTGAAATTCTTATGTCTTATGAATGGCCTGGTAACGTTCGTGAACTAGAAAATTTAATTGAAAGACTTGTTATCTTAAGAGGTGGAAATAAAATTAGACCTCAGGATCTGCCACCAAAGATTTTAGCTCTTACTAATCGCTCGACAATTGATACTGATGATCTTGTCAGTCTTCCAGATAATGGTATCAATTTAAAAGATTTTATGAATGAAGTAGAAGAGTCTTTAATTAAGCAGGCCCTTATTAAAACGAATGGTAATAAGAACCAAGCTTCAAAGCTGCTACAGATGAATCGTACAACGCTTATTGAAAAAATGAAGAAGAGAAATTTAGACGTTAATATTCAACAATAAATTTCTTCTTAACATAGCCAATATGACACCAATACTTAAGCCGACTTTCACAGTCGGCTTTTTAAATGCCTAATATCCTGTTGTGTAAAAACTTTGACATGGAAAAAACGTCCCATGAGAAAAATTTTCCTTTGAAATATTTCAAAATATTGTAAAATAGATTCACGGCATGCTTTAGGACGAAGAAATTGCCAAATAATTGACGTTATTAAATTTGAAACAGGAAGTTTCTACCAAATGAAGATAGATTTTAATTCAAAAAATTTATTATCTTTTATCGTACTTATTTTTAGTACTGCCTTCCTAAATATTGCATCAGCATCAATTGTTACACCCGAAGCTCACAATGACTTCTTACGTGTTAAGTTCTTTATTGATAAGAAACTAGTTAATGTAACAAAATCTAACTCAGAGGTATCATTCTCGACTTTAGATGGTGATATTTACTCAAAGGTAAAAGATGGGCTGAAGAATTTCTCTTCATCAAAGTATATTAAGAGAATCTCTTATACTGAGCCAACGTCTGGAAATAATGTTTTCACAATCTCTTTAATGCTTAAAAAGAATGTAGAAGTTTTCTCATTCTATAAGAATCGTGACCGTGCTTACTTTGTCGACTTCTGGAAAGATGGTGCAGTAACAAATAAGCAAGCAGCGATCAAAGATATTTCAACTCTGGTAAAGAAGAATGAAGCATCAGCGCAACAGTCGACACCAAAGTTTGTAAAAAAGTCTAAAGCTGTTAAACCAGCTCCAAAGATAGTTAGAAAAAATGTTGTTAAAAAGGCTCCTGCTAAGAAAGCGAATCCATATCGTGATTTTAGATATGGAGCCTCTTTTATCTGGGACTACCAAGCACTTGCACCAGAGTTAAAAACACAAATTCTAACGAATAGAAAGACAGCAGAGTACTTCTTTCCAATTAAGAATTTTGATTACAATAAGAATGAAAAAGAAGCTCATATGCAACTTACTCTTAATCTTTATAGAAAAGGTAAGTGGGGACTTATGTATAAGTCGATTAAGCTTTATGAGAAGAAATTTTCACAGTCTTACAATCCTTACAATGACTACATGAAGGCCAATGCTCTTTTAAGAGAAACTCTTGAAAAAGGTGATATCAAGCCAGTTGATACGGCCGTTTCAATGTATACGAATATCCTTGAGAGAACTGATATTTATGACCTAAGAAAAGGTATCTACAAATACCTCGTTCAGTTCTACCGTGAAAAGAAAGACTTTGTTAAGGCCCTTAAATATGCCAAGAGATTTTTTAGTGATGCAAAAGAGAATTTTGATTACGAAGAACTAGAGTATATGGGTGAGTATATCCTTTCATCTCTTGCAAACTTAAATCAAGTAGAGAAGGTTGAAAACCTAATCAAAGATAAGACTTTAGTTAAGATCATTTCTAAGCAAAAGCTTAAGGCCTATGAAATGTATACTTATCTAAGACAAAATGATGAAGAAAAAGTGATCGGTGCTTACGAGGCATTCGCTAAAACGACTAAAGGTGAGTACCTTCCATCGATCTACTACAATGCTGCAGAAGCATACTTTAGAACATCACAATATGAGAAAGCATTCAGAATTTATGATACTTTTATTTCTAAGTACTCTTACGTAAGTGAATCTGCTCAGGCAAGACTACGTATGGCGCTAATTGCTGATCTTCAGGATCGTCCAAAGAATGAAGTGTTAGAGCTTTATAAGAATGCAATCAACAGAGCTCAGAATCAAGAGGTGAGTCTAGAGGCACGTATCCGTTATGTTGGTGTTCGTACTATTAGAAAGATTAAGCCAGATACAAAAGATATTGAAACAAGAGTTTTCCTTGATAAGGGAACTGATAAGAAGCTAAACAAAGATCTTGAAATGCTTCTGTGGCAAACTCGTTTAAGAACATTCATTGTTGATGGGCAATATGAAGAGGCCCTAACATTCTTGACTGCACTACCAATTGCGGCCATGAAAATTAGTGAAAAGAAGGTTTTTGAAGCTGATGGAGCCGAAATTGTTTACGGAATTATCAAGACAAACTTTGAAGAAGGTAAGTTTGCCCGTGCTATCCGCGCTTGGGAAATTTACAAAGATACTTATTTTGCAAAGATCGGTGCTGATCCTGAAATTCAGTTTATTATCGCGAAATCGTATATAAATCTTACACTGTGGGACGGATTTCAGAAAATGTATGAGAAAATGATAGCGAGCAAAAAGGAAACTGCTCATACTTTCCCTTTATGGGTTTCTCGCAAGGAAGTTAAGAAGTTGGACTTGTATAAGAACGAGCTACAAATTCTAAGAAATCTAAAGCTAAAAAATTACACTTCAGTAGATCGCATCATCGCGAGTACAAAAAAAGACTACCCAGGATTTGAAAAAATCACATTTTACAAAGCTCTTGCTCACTATAAGAGAGGAGAGTTTACAAAGGCCGAAAAAGAGTACGAAAAATTCTATGCAAGTGATGCAAATGCGAACTCAATTGATGCTAAAGATCTTGTTGATTCAATCCAATTTTACCTTGAGTCAATTTATGAGAGTAAGAAATTTGATAAGTACTTAAAAGTATCAACAGCTCTTCTAAAAGACGCAAGCTCATTCCAAATCGCTGATACTGTTGTTGAAGGATTAAGAGAAAGAGTTAACTACCAAAGAATTGAAATCTTATTTAAGAAAGCAAATAAAATTGCATCAGATGAAGCAAGAGCATTCTTAAACGATTATGAAAAATCACTTTATAAGAACCGCGTGAAGTTTTTATTAGGAAAGGAAAGCCTAAGACAAAACGATTTCACAACAGGTGAAAAGTTATTAAATGAAATACTTTCAGATAGCGAAGCAAAGGATTATCTGAAAGAGTTGGCCAGGACAGAGCTAACACTAGTTAACTTAAAAAAACGTACACTATAATTTAGCCCACGGATCGGGCAAACGACAGACAGGAGGTCAGATGAATACGTTTACAGCGGAAATTTTTGGACAGGATCCTAAAATAGTTAAGGCACTTAAAGTTGCAAACAACGTTGCTGTTACAAAAGCACCAGTTCTTATTGTTGGTGAAGCAGGTGTTGGTAAGAAGACACTAGCTGGTTTTATCCATGAAAATTCAACAAGACAGGGAAAACCATTTGTAACTGTAGACTGTGCAGCAGACGCAAACCAAGTTGAGAATGAGATCTTAGGTTATAGAGACCCAGAAACAGGACGTTTCATTAAAGGTGCATTCGAAAACGCAAATGGTGGTACTGTTGTTCTAGTAAACGTAGATGGACTAGAAGATACTTTTCAAAAAAAGCTTCACAAAATCCTTGGTGAACTAACTGACTATGAAATTGATGTAAGAATGGTTGCAACAACAACTAAGAACCTTTCTAAGCTTGTTGGAGCTGGTCGTTTTTACCGTGGCCTATATACTTTCATTTCATCTAACTCAATCACTCTAACTCCACTAAGAGAAAGAGTTGGTGACCTAGAGTACATCGCAAAAAATATTATCAAGACAACTCTTGGTGGTGCTGAAGTTTCTGTTCAAGAAGAAGCAATGAATAAGATTCTTTCTCACTACTGGACTCACAATGTAAAAGAACTTAAGGCAGTTATCGAAAATGCACTAGCTAACTTTGAAGGAAATGAAGTTTCAGCTGAGCACCTTGAGATCGGTGAGAAGAAAGCAGTAAATGTTATCTCTGAAGATGATTCAGAAGGAATTAGATTAATGTCTCTTAAAGAAGCTGAGAAGCTACTTATCAAGAAGGCACTTATCCATACTTCTGAAAATAGAACTCAAGCAGCAAAGATTCTTGGTGTATCAATTAGAACACTAAGAAACAAAATCAATGAGTACCGTGGAGACGGAAACTCATACTTTGTTAACTTAAGATAAGGTTTCATCATGAGGGTTGAGGATAAGACATTAAAAGCACTAGCTGCATCTTTGAATTTAAGACAGATCCGACATGAGGTCTTAACTTCAAATATCGCTAATGCAGATACACCTGGTTATAAGGCCAAGCGAGTTGACTTTGAAGAAGCACTTGCAAGAGCTTTAGACGTCGATGGGAATCTTGAAATGTTGACCTCTGAAGAGAAACACTTTGACGTTGGCAATGGTGGTTTTGAAAATCTTCAACCTGAAATTTATGATGATCCAAATGGCATCGTCTCTGAAGATGGGAATACTGTCGACAGAGACGCTGAAATGGCCAAAATGGCAGAAAATAAAATTTTGTATGATGCATCGGTAAAGTTACTAAATAAGAAACTAGGGATGCTTAAATATACAATTAACTCTGAAAAATAGAGTAGGGGGAGATAATGGATTTACTAACGAGTTTAAAAATTAGTTCATCAGGTGTTGCAGCAAATAAGAAGCGCATGGCAGCGATTTCTTCAAATATTGCAAATGCTCAGACGACAAGAACGGCCGAAGGTGGTCCATATCGTAAGAAAGAAGTTGCTTTTGGAAGCGAGCCTGCTCGTGAAAGCTTTTCGGATATTTTAGAAGGTGAGATGGGTGAGGTTGCTCAATCTGTTCATGCAACAGAAGTTGTATCAAGCGATAAACCACCAATCCTAAAGTATGAACCAAATCACCCTGATGCAAATGAGCAAGGGTATGTTGCCTATCCAAATATCAATGTAATGGAAGAGATGGCAGATATGATTTCAGCTTCAAGAAGTTATGAAGCGAATATTAACGTAATGAATACAACTAAGAGTATGGCGATGAAAGCGCTTGAAATTGGAAGTGGAAACTAAGAATAAAGGAAAGGGGTTAAATCATGGCGATCAATAATATTACTACAATGAATGACGTCTTTAACTCACATAAAATGCGCGAGTGGACTAGTCCAACTGGTGGCGCGGAAGAATTTAAGTTAGAAGGCTTTGATGAGCTCTCTAAAGTAGCACCATCTGAGAAGAGTCAGTCGTTTTCTGAACTTTTAGCAAATCAGATTATGGATGTTAACAATTTACAAAAAGAAGCTAACACAGCTATTGAGAAGTTAGTTAGTGGTGAGAGTAAGAATATCCACGAAACTATGTTAGCTGTTGAAAGAGCTGAAATTGCTTTTAAGACAATGAACCAAGTTCGTAACAAAGTAATTGACGCTTATAAAGAAGTAATGAGAATGCAAGTCTAGTTAATAACTAGTTGTTAATGATCTCTTAATTTAGGATGAATTAAGAGTTTCAGGTGTCAGGAGGATACGTGAAAGATTTTTTCGATAAAATGCTTAGAAACTTCAAAGAGTTCTATGGAGAACTTGATGCAGGAAAGAAGATTTCTCTCTTTGCTGTTACTGGGGTTATTCTAGTCTTCCTACTAGGTGTTGTCCTTTGGGCCACTCACACTAATTATAAAGTTCTTTATTCTGATCTTAATAAAGAAGATATGACAAAGGTTGAGGTCTTCTTAAGTCAGAATAACGTCGAGAAGAAAACTTCTGCAGATGGGAAAACAATTAGTATCCCTGAGGATATGATTGAAACTGTACGTCTTAAAATGATGACTTCAGGTTTCTCATTTTCTGGAACTGTAGGTTATGAAGTTTTTGATAATCAATCTTTTGGAACAACTTCTTTTGTTCAAAAGGTAAATAAGCAAAGAGCACTCGAAGGCGAGCTCATTAAAACAATTAAGCACCTAAGAGGTGTTAAAAGAGCTCGAGTTCACTTAAATATCCCTGAGTCTTCACCATTTGTTTCTGAAAAGAAACCACCAACAGCATCAGTTGTTCTTGAGCTTAACCGTGGTGTAACTCTTACTGAGCAAGAAATTAAAGGGATCTCTTCACTTGTTGCTTCATCTGTTGAAGGAATGAGAGGTGAGGGTGTTGTTATCCTTGATCACAGAGGGAAGAAACTTTCTGAGAATATTGGTGATGCAATGACAGCCAATACGGCAAATCGTCTTGCTCTTGAGTCAAAGCTTAATAGAAAGTATGAAAAGCAAATCGAAGATATCTTAACGAGAGTAGTTGGGGCAGGAAAAGTTATCGCCAAGGTTTCGGTTGATATGGACTTTACTGAAAGTGTATCAACTCAAACAACTTATGATTCTGAAAACAAAGCTGTTCTTTCTGAAGTAACAAATACTCAAAACCTACAGGGATCACGTCCTTCTCCGCAAGGAATTCCTGGGGCACGTTCAAATTTACCTGGAGAGCAACCTCAACCAGGTGTACCTGAAACAAGAAATGATGTTAAGAAAGAGCTAGCAACTCGAAACTATAACGTACCAAAGAAAGTGACTCGCTCAAAGTCTCCGACTGCATCAGTGAGAAAGATTTCAGCAGCAGTTATGGTCGATGGTAAGCATGTGACTCAGACTGTAGATGGTAAGACGGTAACTAAGTATGAGCCATGGTCAGAAGCTGATATCGCTAATTTTCAAGCGATCGTTGCTTCAACTCTTGGAATTGATAACCGTCGTGGTGATGTTATCACAATTAAGAATATGGAGTTCCAACAAGAAGATCTTGAAGCTATTGATGCTCTTATGCGTGAGCGTGAAAATAGAGAGCTGATCAAGAATATCTTTAAGTATCTTGCAATTGGTTTAACGATTTCTCTATTCTTCTTCGTTGTTGTTCGTCCGTTTATTCAATGGGTAACAGACAACGCGGTAGAGACAGTAGAAGACTTCTTACCTAGAACTCTTGAAGAACTTGAAAAAGTACAAGCAAATCAAAAGCTACCTGGACTTGAGGATGCTCTTCCACAGATTGAAGAGAAACTTAATCCAGAGAAAATTGAAGGGAATATGCTACGTGAGAAGATCATCTCACTGGTTGAAGGAAACCCTGCAAAAGCGGCACAGATTGTGCATGATATGATTCATAGTACGGAATCTGATAAGCAGATTGCGTAATGATAATAAGTAATAGAGCCCTTTAAGGAAGAGGAGAGAAAAGTGGCCGATCAATCATTAGACCCAGATGTAGAATACTCGCTACTATCAGGACAAGACAAAGCAGCACTTCTGCTTAGTTCTCTTGGTGTGAGTACGACACAACTTATATTCGCACATATGCGCGATAACGACGTAAAGCGTCTTATCAATGCGATGTCTAATGTTAAGAAAGCGCCAATTTGGATGATCAAGCGTGTTCTTGAAGAATTCTATTCTGAACTTAACGAAGAAAATGATCTACTTTTCTCTGATAACTCATCAAGAGACTTTATTGTAAACGCTCTAGGGGAAGATCGAGCTAAGCAACTTCTTGGTCAAATTATTGATGTTGGTGCCAACCAGACACTAGAGTCACTGGAGCTAGTTGATACCAGAACACTTGCAAACTTCCTAATTAACGAGCACCCTCAAACAATCGCGCTTATCATTGCGCACTTATCAGCAGAGCGTAAGGTTGATGTTCTTAGACGTCTTCCGGAAGGTCTTCAGGCCGAAGTTGTTCTAAGGGTAGCAAACCTTGACTTCGTATCTCCTGAGCTTATCGCGCAACTTGATGATGTTCTTAAGACTGAGCTTTCAACTCTTGGAACTATCGATACAAACCAACTTGGTGGTGTTGAGCCAATCGCAGATATGCTTAACCTTATGGATAAGAATTCTGAGAAGAATATTATGGGGCGAGTTGAGGAAAAAGATCCTGAACTTGCAGAAGAAATTCGTAAGCTTATGTTCGTTTTCGAAGACCTTGTTTATGTTGATGATCGTGGTATCCAGGCACTTCTTAAGGAAGTTGATCAACAGAAGCTTGTTATTGCTCTTAAGACAGCACCTGAAGAGATTAAAGCGAAGCTATTTAGAAATATGTCAAATCGTGCAGCAACTCTTCTACAGGAAGACCTTGATGCTCTTGGGCCAACAAAACTTTCTGATGTTGAAAAAGCTCAAGCTGAAATTGTGCATAAGTGTAAAGAACTTGAACAACAAGGTAAGGCGTTTATCTCTCGTGGTGGAGATGGCGATGCCCTTGTTTAATATTTAATAATAGGTTGATGGCCGTAGTATGACTCGTGATGTAAAAGAATATGAATTTCACTCTTTCTCTCAAAAACCACTTAACTCTAGTGTTGAGGAATTTGAGTTTCAAGATTTCGAAGGTATGTCGATTCGTGAAATTGAAGAGAAGCAGAAGATTATTCGCGTTGAAAGAGAAATGGCCAAAGATACTGGTTTTGATCTAAACCCTATCGTACACGAACACAGAGGTGTACGTGCACAAGAAGAGAGCGACTTTACTCAAGCTGTCCATGAAGAGGTTGCACGTCAAATTGAAGCAATCAAAGAAGATGCATACCGTGAAGGACTTGAGTTAGGACGCGAGCAGGGAAGAGAAGAAGTAAAGGTTGAGCTTGCTGGAGCTGCGGAAGAGAAGATACTTCTTTTAAACGATATGGTTTCAGAAGTTTTAAGTACTCAAGTAGGACTTCTTTCTGCTCAAAAAATGCAAACATATACACTGCTTAGAACAATTGCAAAATGGATTGTTCTTAAAGAGCTTAAAGATGATGGTGAATATATTATTCGTCTTCTTGAAAAGCTTATTGTGGAAGCGCAAACAAAAGAAAACCTTCTAATTCGTGTCAATGAGAAGCATTTTGAACAAATGCCTGAAGTCTTAGAAGTTGTTCAAGGTAAACTTGGGGAACTTACTAACACTCGTGTTGAAATTGACTATGATATAGAAGCACCAGGTATTGTCGTTGAATCTCAAAACGGTATTGTCAATGGTAGCTTAAAGACGCAACTCGATAGTCTTGATAAGTTATTTGAAGCAGTAGGATTAGCAAGTTCAGAGGACGACTCGGATGAATCACAATAATTTCTCTACATTAGATCTAGAAGCAATTCATAAGGCATATGAATACGCCACTCCTTACCAAAAAGTAGGGAAGGTATGTGCCTCAAAAGGGATGCTTTATGAAGTAAACCTTTCTCGCGCAGTTATTGGTTCTAATGTTGAATTCTTAACGGAGTTTGGTGATCGTTGTCTAGGTGAAGTTGTTGCTATTGATGGGCCAAAGTGTTTAACAATGCCTTATTCAGAGATAGCGGGAATCAATTCAGAAACAAAAGTATTTCTAAAAGAGCTTGTCACAAAAGTCAATGTTGGTGAGCAATACCTTGGACGTGTTATCGATTTCCAAGGAAATCCAATTGATGGCAAGGGGCCAATTAAAAGATCAAATGAAGTTCGATCAATCTTTGGAGAACCAATCAACCCACTAGAGCGTCCACCGATTTGTGAAATGCTTGATACTGGTGTTAATGCTATTAATGCCTTTATGACAGCAGGAAAGGGACAGCGTCTTGCTATTATGGCCGGTTCTGGTGTTGGTAAGTCTGTAACGCTTGGGATGGTTGCACAGAAGTCATCTGCTGACGTTAATATTATTGCTCTAATTGGAGAGCGTGGACGTGAGGTTCGTGAATTTATTGAACACGACCTTGGTGAGGAAGGTTTAAAGAAATCAATAGTTGTGGTTGCAACTTCCGATACTTCCGCCCTTATTCGTATGAAGGCCGCTTATGTGGCCACAACATTTGCTGAATACTTTAGAGATCAGAATAATGATGTACTCTTAATGATGGATTCAATTACACGTTTTGCCATGGCATCTCGTGAGATCTCATTAAGTGCTGGAGATCCTCCAGGCCAAAAAGGTTATACACCAACTGTATTTGCACAGCTTCCAAAATTAATGGAGCGCGCGGGAACAAAGGCTGACGCTGGTTCCATTACAGGTATTTATACTGTTCTTGTTGAAGGGGGAGATATGGATGAGCCGATTGCTGATGCCGTAAGGGGGATTAGTGATGGACACATTATTTTATCTCGTGCTCTTGCTTCAAAGAACCAATTCCCTGCGATTGATGTTCTACAATCACTATCGAGGGTAATGAATAAAGTTGTTTCTAGCGAACATCGAGTTGTTGCAGGACATATGCGTGATCTTATGTCTGCTTATCGTGATAACGAAGATCTTATTAATGTCGGTGCTTACTCTAAAGGTTCGAACCCTAAGGTTGATAAGGCCATGATCATTATCGATCAACTAAACGACTTATTAAAGCAAATGCAAGGTGAGGACCATTACCAAACGATTGATGAACTATATGATTCAATGGTTGGCCTCGCAAAGTATGCAGAAGAAGCATATAACTCATATGAGGAGTAATATAATTGCGTAGAGAAAAGTTTAAACTACAAGGCCTATTAAAGTTAAGAGAGTTCAAAGAACAAAAAGTGAAACTTGAACTCGGGCAGATTAATATCGAAAAAGGCCGTTTGAACGAAGCAATTGCCAAGTGTCACCAAGATATTGAAGAAACATATAAGGCACAAGAAGCCTTCTTTGATACATATACGTCAGGAAGAAATGCTCAATTCTTTCCAATGTTTATTCAATCTAAAAGAGACGAAATTAAGGTCTTAGAAAATCAATTACATGCAGTTGAGAGACAATATCAAGAGAAGGTCAAAGAACTTTCTGTTGCTAAAGGTGAAGTGAAAGTAATTGATAATTTAAAAAATGAATTTGAAACAGAACAAAATAGGGTCATTGAAAAGAAGCGCCAGGAAGCTATTGATGAATTAATGATGGCAAAGAGGCATGCTCGAAAATTGGCCGGGGAAGCTTAAAATGAAAAGGTTATTTCTTTTAGTATTAATATTATCATCTTCACTAACTGCCACAGCAGAAGAGAAGAAGATTTATTCGCAAGAAGAATTTGATAAGGCACTTGAAGTGGCCCTTGAAAAGAAGATGAAGAAAGTAGGCCGCTCAAAGTTGATTGAGTTCTCAAAAGAACTTCTTAAAAAAGAAGAGGAGCTGGCCACTCGTGAAAAGGCCTTAAAGAATCAACAAGAACAAGTTGTTGTTAACCAACAGGAACTTGAGGGGCGAATTAAAGAATTTAAGGCCTATCAAACGAATTTTCTATCATGTCTTGATAAGAAAGACTCTGATGAACAAAAACGCGTCATTCATATGGTTGACGTCGTTTCCAATATGAGGCCACAAACAGCAGCAAACTTATTATCTCAACAGGACCCATCAATCTCGATTAAGATTCTTGGAGAGCTCGATCCAGTAAAGGTTTCAAAGATCTTTAATATGATGGATAAAGAGATCTCAGCACGCTTACAAAAGCAATATATGACGATGAAGAAGTAGAGGTAAACTTTTCCATGGTTAATTTTTTTGTAAATTTATGTAAAGATACTGCAAGGCGTTAAAGAAAGGGACAAAGAGTAATGCTTAAAAACTTAATTGGACATAACTTAAAAGCAAAGGGGACAAAAGAGCAGGCCAAAGCTAGCTCTGTTGATAACCTACTTACAAGTCATGCCAATAAGAAGCTTTCAAAAGGACAAAAGGAAGAGTTTAGTAAACTACTTCTAGGTGGGGAGTCCAAAGGACAAAAATCACTTCAGACTACGAATGTGGCCGAGGGATTATTGTCAAAGTCAAATTCAAAGTTACTTAAGCAAGATAAGCAAAACCTTAAAAACCCAGTTAACGAAAAGATCTCTCATCAAGAAGTTAGAGATCTTCTTAAAGAGGGAAAAGCAAATACAAATACCCTTATTAAAGAATCACATAGTCCAAAGATGGCAAAGGCCATGGCCAAGCACACAGCGCCGACTTCTTTAATATCAACTCTAAGTTCAGCAGAAAAAACTCCAGTAGGTAAGCATAGTGATATTGATAATATTCTTGGGACTAAGAATATTGTTGAATTACAAAAAGCGAAGACATCGCTTGCTAATTCTAAACTTGAGTCAACTTTTGAGAGTAAACAAGCTCCAAAACTTGCTGCAGAGGGTGTTAAGACAAATGCTCTTTTAGGAAAGAATACTCAAGCTATTATTGATTCAGCACAGGCGACACCTGAAAAAACTGTTGAGGGGACGAAGGATAATAATCTTTTAAGAATGGCCTCGACAAACCTGTTTAAAGGTAAGAAGTCAGTTGCTACAAATAATAAAAATCTTGCAAGTGGTGCAGACTTCTTGGCAAATCGCCAAGTTTTAAATAACCAAGTTGCAAATGATATGAAAACTTCAAATAGTCTTCATATGAATAAGTTTGCCAAGGAAGCATCTCATAAGAATAACTCAATTATTCGTATGAAGAGTGAACCAAAAGTTGAGGACTTCTCATCTGATATTGCGACAAAAGGCGATAGAAGAGCTCCGCAAGTTCAAAATAATTTAATTGGTGCTCTTGGAAATACTAATGCAACAAATGACTTCAAAGCAGAAATCAATTTAGGCAAAGCTCCAGAAGTTCTCGATCTTTCAAATGTATCTAATGCAGATCAAATGATCAAAGAAGTAACTAACTATATTGAGATGAATCGTATTGAAAACGGTAAGTCTTTACAAGTACTAGTTAAGCATAATGAGCTAGGACATTTTAATGTTACTGCCAATAAAGATGCTAATGGTATGATCGCACTAAATATCGAAGCGACAACGATTGAAGCAAAAGAGTTCTTTAAAGAAAACGAAGTTAAGTTATTAAAGAACCTTGATATGAAAGGTGTTAGAGTTGCTGACTTTAAAATTCATACGGCAACATCTGGTCAAATGAGTGATACGGCATCTCAGTCTGAGAGCTTCAAAAATGAAAAGCGTAATAGTGAAAGACAATCGGACAAAATCTCCACTTCAAAAATGACTGGAAATGATTCTGATTATGCGAGACAATTAGATAATGAAGATTCTTTTGCATTTGATAGTTTTCAAGATGCAAGAGAGGGCCGTCAAAGAAGATGGCAAGAATATAGCGAACGCATAGGTGCATAATGCCAGGAATCGGAAAACCACAACAGAGAAATTCATTTTCACAAATCGGTATGGCCCCTCGCCAGACGAAGGGGAATGGAAAAGGTTCAGTTGGTGAAGAACTAAACCGTATTGCTGGTAATAATATCGCTGATCAAAAATTCGTTGATGCTAAAGATCATAATAAAATGGGACAAGAAGGTTTCCTAAAACTTCTTTCTCACCAACTTACACATCAAGATCCAATGAAGCCAATGGATCAAAAGCAACTTTCTGCAGATCTAGCTCAATTTTCTCAATTAGAGCAGATGACAAATATGAATCAAAAACTTGAAAATATGGGGAAGAATGACCCACAAGAATTAAAGTTTTTTGGTGCAAGTTTCTTAGGAAAAGAAATTTTAACGAAAGGTTCATCAGTTACTTATGATGGTCAATCTTTCAGAAAAGATGTTCCATTCTTCTTAGATAAAGAAGCTAAGAATGTTATGGTTAATATCTATGATAAAAATCGCCAACTAATTGGTAAGGTTGAAGCTGAAAACCTAGGAAGAGGACAACACACTCTTACTTGGAATGGACGTCAACTTGATAATACCAGAGCTGCAAAAGGTGATTACACTCTTGAGGTTTGGGCCTTTGATAAGGACATGAATAAATTTAAGGGTGAAACAAAGTCGACAGGTGTTGTTAACGCTGTTGATTTTGATAATGGAGAAACAATTTTCACACTAGAAAATGGAAAAAAAGTTTTTCTTCGTGACGTTGATAGCTTCAAACAAGCTTCTAATGGTGGTTCAGAAATGAACGATAAAAATATTGCCGCATTGCAAAAGAGGGCGGCTCAAAACTATAATAATATTAACAATTCCGCTAACCAATAATTGGAAATAAATGGGAACTAAAGATATTTCAAATTTTCATATTCCAAATGTAAGCCAGGTTCCTGGTTCGAAGAAAGTTGATCTTCGTAATCGTCTTGGTAACGTTAGTGGTGGTAATGAAGCTGCTCAGTCAGAATTTAAGAATCTTCTGAATGATCAGATCTCGAATGAGAAGATCAATAAAGCGCATCACTTAGATCAGTTAGCGCAAACTCAAAGAGAACACGGAATTCAACTTTCGACTCATGCGGCGAAGAGGCTGCAAGAGAGAAATATTGATATTGATAGTAATGAATTTTTTAAGCTAAAGGATGCTTTCCAGAAACTTCAAAGTAAGGGGGGAAGAGATTCTTTAGTGATTACAGATAAAGCAGCCTATATCGTGGACGTGCCGGCCAAGAAGGTGGTTACGGCCATAGATAAGGGAAGTATAGAGAGTAACGTTTTTACAAAAATTGATTCGACTGTATTGGTTTAAGATTTAATTAGCTGGTCCTAACGGAAGCTTTGTGTTTGCCTGTCGTTGTAAACACACCTTTTAAAATCCTTATTCCATTTAGTCGTTTTTAGATCTAAAAATTTAGATTTGGTTTTAGTCTAGGAGGGACGAATGAGTATTTTACGATCATTTAACATTGGTGTATCTGGTTTAAGCGCTTCAGGAGCGGGAATGAACGTTGTTTCAGATAACATTTCAAATGCTGGAACTAACGGTTTTAAAGCTTCAAGAGCAGAATTCCAAGATGTACTTGCAGTCTCTCTAAAAGGGATCGAAGGTGGGGATCAATTCGGTGCTGGTACAAAACTAGCTCACATTAAGCCGATCATGACTCAAGGTGATGTTGCAAGAACTGAATCAATCACTGACCTTGCAATTCAAGGTGATGGTTTCTTCAAAGTAAAAGCTCCATTCGGAAATGGATATTCGAGAGATGGTTCAATGCACTTTAACAAAGACGGTGAGCTTGTTAACGGTGACGGATATAAAGTAATTGGTTTCAAATCAAATGAAGATGGAACACTTACTAATAAAGAAGGTGAAATTAAGCTAGGGAACACGACAATTCCAGCTCAAGCAACTGAAAAAGTTAAGCTTTCAATGAACCTTGACTCAAGAGTTTCTGTAAAACAATTCGATCCAAATAATCCAGAAGAAACTTCAAACTTTTCTTCTTCAATTACAGTATATGACAACGTAGGTACGGCTCGTCTTGTAACTGCATACTATAACAAAACAGCTGATAATAACTGGACTTATAGAATCATGGCCGATGGTGCTGATGCTCAAGGTGGTGAAGCTGGTAAGATGGTTGAAATGGCACAAGGTCAACTTGTCTTCAACGATAAGGGTCAACTTCAAGAAGAGATCGAGTCTTCAAACTCTTTCAACTTCAATAAAGGTGCACAACAAGGTCAAAAAATTGAGTTCTCTTGGGGTGAATCAATCTCTGAAGGTGGAGATGGTACTGATGCTTCAACTCAGTATGGTTCAGGTTCTGCAGTTGCTAGACACACTCAAGATGGTGCTTCTGCCGCAACTCTTGGATCTCTATCATTCAATGATGATGGTATCCTTACAGCAGTATATGACAATGGTGAGACAAGAGATATCGCTCAAATCGCTATTGCAAAATTCGATAATAACGAAGGTCTTTTCAAAATGGGGAAAAACCTTTTCAAAGAATCTAAAAACTCTGGTCAACCAGCAATGGGGAAACCAGGTGAAGCGGGACGTGGACAAGTTCTTTCTAAATCGATCGAGCTTTCAAACGTTGATATCGCAAGTGAGTTCGTTAATCTAATGACGTCTCAAAGAAACTTCCAAGCTAATGCTAAGACGATCTCTACAGCAGATAAAATGATGCAAGAGATTTTCAGAATTAAGGGTTAATAAATAACTCATACTCCTATGCTTTTGAAGGCCCTCTTTTGAGGGCCTTTTTTATGTTCTTGTGTTTAAATACTCCTATAGGAGATTTATATGAAGAATCGAATCGAAGAAGATTTACTAGGACAATTAGAAATAAATAACGAAATGCTCTACGGGATTCACACTCAAAGGGCCCTAAATAATTTTCAAATATCAAATGCTAAAATTGGGGACTATCCTAACTTTGTTAAGGGAATGGTACTTACTAAGAAGGCTGCGGCCGCTGCTAATAAAGAAATTGGTACAATGGAAGATGATAAGTGCGACATGATTATTGCCGCTTGTGATGAGATCCTTGCCAACTTAGATAATTATCTTAAATATTTCCCAACTGATGTCTTTCAAGGGGGAGCAGGTACTTCAGTAAATATGAATACTAATGAAGTTATTGCTAACGTAGCACTTGAGATGAATGGACATAAGCGTGGTGAATATGGCGTTCTAAATCCAAATGATCACGTCAATAAGTCACAATCAACTAATGATGCTTACCCAACAGGTTTTCGTGTCGCAGTTTACTTTTATATGACTAAAGTAATTGAGCGCATCCAAGGACTTTCAGATAGCTTTGAAAAGAAAGGTATTGAATTTGAAAAGGTTCTAAAGATGGGACGAACACAACTTCAAGATGCTGTTCCAATGTCTCTAGGTGATGAATTTCACTCATGGGCGGTTAACCTTCGAGAAGAGGTAAGATCACTATCTCGTTGTCGTGACTTAGTTCTTGAAGTTAATCTGGGAGCAACTGCAATTGGTACAGGACTCAATGCTCACGAT
Organism: Halobacteriovorax sp. CON-3; assembly: GCF_043196995.1. Taxonomy (NCBI): domain Bacteria; kingdom Pseudomonadati; phylum Bdellovibrionota; class Bacteriovoracia; order Bacteriovoracales; family Halobacteriovoraceae; genus Halobacteriovorax; species Halobacteriovorax sp. CON-3. The sequence continues at coordinate 1,488,374 of NZ_JBEBNA010000001.1, read as the reverse complement.
CGTTATTCTGACTTGGCCATTGGTTTTCTTTCCGAATTTACAGATGGAAATTTCGTAAAATCTGAAAACCTTATTGAAGCGACTTCAGATTGTGGAGCTTATGTCATGATTTCGGGCTCACTTAAAAGAACAGCCGTTAAGCTTTCAAAAATTTGTAATGACCTAAGACTTCTATCTTCTGGACCTCGTTGTGGTTTAAATGAAATCAATCTTCCTGAGCTTCAGGCCGGTTCTTCAATTATGCCAGCAAAGGTAAATCCAGTTATTCCTGAAGTTGTTAATCAAGTTTGTTTCAAGGTCATTGGAAATGATATGACAATAACGATGGCAGCTGAAGCCGGACAACTTCAGCTAAATGTAATGGAGCCAGTAATTGCTCAGTCTCTTTTTGAATCAGTTGATCTTCTAAGCCATGCGGCCACGACGTTAAAAGAGAAATGTATCGAGGGGATTACTGCCAATGAAGAACATACGACAAATATGGTTCTTAACTCAGTTGGGATCATTACGTATTTAAATCCATTTATTGGTCACCATATGGGTGATGTTATTGGAAAGGAAGCGGTTAAAACTGGAAAGTCGATTCGTGAGTTAGTTCTTGAGAAGAAGCTACTATCTGAAGAAGAGCTTGATGAAGTCTTATCTGTTGAAAACTTAATTAAGCCTAAGTACAGAGCAAAATTATATAAATAAAAAAGCCTCCATTATGGAGGCTTTCTTTTTCGTTATTTTAATGACGACGATTTCTTCTTTCTTTAAAAACATGGGCACGGCAAGTTGCGGCCATGATATTTGGATGATTCGTTGGCCCTGAGAACCTTGTGAAATCAAAACTTCTTACGTTGCAGCCATGCTGGCAAAGGTAATTAAAAGTTCTTTGAAATCCATTTGTGTATGTAATCGTGTATTGATAATCAAGAACTGTCATACGTCGATGTGAGTTATTGTAGATCTCACAATTAACAAAAGGTCCCCAGTTAATTTGACCTTCCACTGTGCGGTGTCTTTCTTCTTGTGCCCAAATCTTTTGAGTTAGAAAAAGTAGCAGCGCTAAACAAAGTAGCTTCTTCATAAAAATCCCTCTCTAATGAATATTTATATAAAAATGCTATTAGAGATAAGTGGCTCTGGCAAGTTAACGTGAGTTAAGCTGTGGGTGCTGTGTGTTATTGATTGAGAAGTCTATCGGCCTGGATTGTGAGGCCAACATTCTCTCTTGTCACTTTGCAGTATAGAGTTGTTCCCTTGAAAGTTTCTTCCTTCCACATGTCCTGGTAGTCGTCCCAGTTTTCGTCTGCAAAGAATTGATCGAAGAAAGCACCGATTGAGTCTACTAGGCCTTCAAGAAGCTTTGTGTGGTCCCCATTTTCTTCAAGGTCCATTGATGCGAAGTAAGTTGTTGCTGCGGCTGCATCGTTTGATGTATCAACAAGAGAGGCCATAACAAGAACTTCACCTTTATAGAGTCTTCCATAGATCTCGAACACTTTATTTGCGTCAAATAACTCGTTGCGATATGTATCTTGAAGAAGTTCAAGTACCGAATCTGCCCACTCGTTTGGAAGATCAATTAAAAATGGCCCGTTTGTTCTTGAAAGCATTCGCAATATCCTTTTTAACGCTGTGAAAATCTATATAGAAGTAGAAGATAATTAACAAGCCACCGTTTGTGTGTCAATATATCTGGACTTTAATTAAGACTAAATAAAAGGAGTAAATAATGAGCGTTTATATTTTATCAGGTGCAAGAACACCAAGTGGAAGTTTTCTAAGCTCACTTTCTCAAGTTGGAGCAACTCGTTTAGGTGCAACTGCAATCGAAGCTGCTGTTGAAAAAGCAGGAATCGCTAAAGATAAAGTTGATGAAGTATTTATGGGTAACGTTGTTCAGGCCGGTGTTGGACAAGCTCCAGCTCGCCAAGCTGCGATTTTTGCAGGTCTAAGTGAAGCAACTCCATGTACAACAATTAATAAAGTTTGTGGATCAGGAATGAAAACAATCATCTCTGGTGCTCAGTCAATTATGACAGGAGACAACCAAGTTGTTGTTGCTGGTGGTATGGAAAATATGTCACAAGCTCCACACTTACTAATGAATTCTAGAACTGGTGTTGCAAAATTTGGTGCAGCAGAAGTTAAAGATGCTATGCAATGGGATGGACTATGGGATGTTTACTCTGACCAAGCAATGGGAAATTGTGCAGAAGAGTGTACTGAAAAATATAACCTTACTCGTGAAGCACAAGATGCATACTCAATTGAGTCTTTTAAAAGAGCTCAAGCTGCAATTGAAGCAGGGATCTTTAAAGATGAAATTGCTCCAGTAACAATCAAAGGCCGTAAAGGTGACACTGTTGTTTCTGAAGACGAAGGACCATTCAAAGCAAAATTTGATAAGATTCCAGGTCTAAGACCAGCTTTCAAAAAAGATGGAACAATCACTGCTGCTAACGCTTCAACAATTAATGATGGAGCAGCTGCTGTTGTTCTTGCTGGTGAAGAGTATAAAGACCAAGCAGATTTTAAAATCGTTGGTTGGGCATCACACGCTCAAGCGCCAACTTGGTTTACGACTGCTCCAATCGAAGCAATGAAAAAGAACTTAGAGAAAACTGGACTAAAACTTTCAGATATTGATGTTTTTGAAATCAACGAAGCTTTCGCAGCTGTGCCAATGGCCGCAATGGAAGAGATGGGAATTGATCACGCAAAACTTAATATCTACGGTTCAGGTGTATCTCTTGGTCACCCAATCGGAACTTCAGGGACTCGTATTGTTGTAACTCTTATGACTGCCATGAAAAACCAAAATGCAAAGTACGGTTTGGCCTCTATTTGCATCGGTGGCGGTGAAGCGTTATCATTGATATTAGAAAAAATTAAATAAATAAGCAGGACTTTCGTAGTCCTGCTTTTTAAGTAGGACTATGGATGGCCCAAGCTCAAACACAAAAACAACATAAATCTGGTATCGTACGTTTCAAGGCGGGTGAAGTTCTTTTCAACCAAAACGATCCAGCAGATTCTCTCTATATTATTCAAAAAGGACAAATTAGACTCTATATCCCAAAAGGGCAGGGCTTTGTTGAAATCGCTATTCTTCGCGCCGGTGAAGTAATTGGTGAGATGGCCTATTTTGATAATAAAGGTTCAAGAAGAAGTTGTTCTGCTGCGGCCATTGTTCCTACAGATGTTGTTCGTGTCACATTTTCTGCGTTCGATAAGACGATGCAGGGACTTAATCCGTGGTTTAAAACAATCGTTAATACTCTTGCTGAACGCTTGAGGAAGACGAATGATCGTGTAAAAGCACTTGAGACCAACTCTGTTGGTTTTGGTAAAGATGGTAAAGTTGGTGAGTATGTTTTCTTTCATACAACTGATGTACTAAGAATTCTTGCAGGAATTTATCTTTCATCAAAAGTACACGCTCAAAAAGGTGAGGACGGTGCCCACCGCATTCATATCAGCTCTATTCGTTATTACTTATTCGATATTTTTGGTGTTTCAGAAATCAAGTTTGAAGAGATGATTGAACTTCTAAAAAGAGAAGGCTTAATTAGCATGGAAGATGATAAGGATGGACAACCAAAACTTGTTAAGATTCCTAACTTAGAAAATCTTCGAAGTATTGTTGCTTTTGTTAATGCAGAAAAAATAAAAACAGATGATAAGAAAACAAAAACATCAAAGAAATGTAATCTCATTCTTTCTCGAATGAAGAATCAACTCCTTGCTAAAGGTATTACTAAAGGAAAAGCATCTGCCGACTTAACTGCAATTATAGCTGAGCTAAAAGAAGGTGAGGCCATTGTCAGTCCTGAAGATATTCGTCCCGCTATCCTTACTGGAATTGTGGAAGATATTTTTGTGGATGATAAAGGTAATATGACGAATATGGTAGATATCGATAAGTTAATTAAAACTCTACCGGGCCTAATCTTTCAAGTTGCTTGGCAACGTATCAATGAAGAAAAGGCCGGCAATAGTTATTAATTTCCTGTTGGATAGAAGTTTACTTCAACGTTTGCTCCATCACTGTAAACAGCATTTCCAAAAAGTTTTAGGAAATATCCTGTCTCATTCATGACTGGAATTGCTGGTGTGTCATCTGTCGGACTTGTAATCTTAATATTGAAGTTAGAGTAGTAAGCAGGATTTGATCCTGACTTCATTAACTGCCAACCATTCGTTGAACTCTTATTAATAGTCTGGCCATTAATCTTAAGTGTAATCGAGCTTTCAACAGGCTTACTATTAAGCTTCACATATCCATAGAAGTTTTGTGGTGTTTGGTAACTGACAACTAAACATTCTGGATGTTCCACAATGGCATTCCCATTAAGACGAATGAAGTGACCAGAATGCTCCTCTCCAACTGAAGGAGAGTATCTCGTCGCAAAATTTCCTCTCTCTCCAATATATGTATAGCCATTACTTGTACCTTCAAGAATTGGTGTTCCAGCTTGAGAGCTCCCTCTTACATACTTTGTAATAATAAGAGAGTTCGTATCAATACGAGCTCCTGGTTCAGCAACTTTCCAGTAGTTATACTTATGGTGTAAGATTGCATCTTGAATTGAGTTATAGACATGGTCAAAAACATTATTGAAGCTTGTTTTTTGAGTACAAACATCGACATTATCGTTGTAACCAAAGCCATTGTATGAATTATTAGAACGTGGGAATGGATATGGATTACTTCCACTTAAGTTTTCATAAGGCTGATTATAGATCAGGTCACTAGCACCATGATAATTAAAGTTCTTCTCACCTTTAGAGATCTGTGGACAGCTATAAGACTCTGGGTCAACAGATGGTGCAAGTGAGATAAGTCTTAGCATTGATGAGTTAAGCTCATAGCTTCCGACATTACTACATGACTCATTAAAAGTTGCCGCTGTATTGCGAGTTGTTCCTAGCATTTGCTTGTCAAAACTCGAGTAAAGAGACTGAGAGTATAGCGCTCCATTATAATTACCACGCATACAAAGAAGGTCGTGGGCCATGGCCTTACGATACTTAACAGCGAGTGCGTGATTATTTGATAAATTTGTTCCTGTTGTGTTCCAAGAGTTATCATCTTCGTTAGACATGATGACAATAATTGTATGGGCATTCTTTCTAAGAGCACCATTTAATTGATTAAGTTTTACCAACTCATTAATTCGTGACAGTCCACCTTCACGAGTCCCTGATCCCGGACTGAAATTTGAGATAACATTTGAAGCGGCATAGCGAGAAACTGTCGTCACCCCTGAAGGACTAATTCCTTCACGAGAAAAGAAGTAGGTTTCACTATTGCCCGAACCGATAAGTGGCGCCATAAGAACTTGGTAGTCGAATCGATCCGCAATATCATTAACAACATTATTTAATGCAGTCTTCGTTTGGTTGCTAATAAAGCTCGTACTTTTTGAATTATCCCATACAAAGAGAAGATCAACAGGTGGCCTAATATAGGTAAATCTAGAACACATTTCACTGTTAACTGTTTGAGTAGGATCTGTCCCAAATGAGTCTGAATTCTTGCGAGTCGCAAATTCTTCTTTCGCACATGAGGCCATAAATAATAATGTCAAAACGATTAAGATCTTTTTCATCAATTAACTCTTCGGTTAAGAAAAAATAAAACTTAAATATAATTCGGCCTTTTTTACTAAAGTATTATTCCCATTTGATGCTTCTTAGGGGCAATATTTTTCATTAATTTTGTTAATGATATCAACAGGTTAAAATAGGAAGGTCAAAGCAAACGGAGAAGAATATGGCACAATGGTATTACGTTGAAAAAGGTGAAAGAGTAGGACCTGTCGAATTGGAAGAGGTTGAAGTTCTATTTGGAAAGGGGAAGCTCACACCTGATAGCTATGTTTGGACAAAGGGTTTTGATAATTGGAAGTTAATTTCTGAGGCCACTGAGCTAGGACACTTGTTAAATAAAAGAGTAGTCGATGAGCTACCTCCTGAGCTTGATATGCCTCCTGTTATTGATGATCAGCATGTTGTTCTCTATTCATGGGACGATATCAAAGATGATGAAAAAATCATTACCATAAAAATTGGACTTGATCGCGGTACAGATGAAGTAGAGTATGGCCCATTTAGTGTGATTGATTTACAAAAGGCCTATCAACAAAATCGTATCAATGAAAAAACTCTCGCTTATATTCCAGGTGAGAATGAATGGGTTTTCCTTGCAGAAACTCCAATCGCAAAAAGAGTCATGGGCTCTGTTCCTCCTTTAATTACTGACGATGAAAGAAGACTTAATCAACGCAAGCCATTTGTGGCACGTATGTTCTTCCATGATTCTCAACAAGTATTTGAAGGTGTTTGTCGCGATATCTCAATTGGTGGAATGCAAGTTCTTGTTTCAAACTTTCCATTCAATGTAGGGGATGAAGTAACGTTAAATGTTCACCCTGAAAATACTGATTACCACTTTATTGCTTCTGGACTTGTGGTTCGTCACTTAAATGAAAACCAAGGTTTTGCTCTACGCTTTGTTAATTTATCTGATGAAGCAGAAAGCTCGATCAAAAGCTATATCGGTTAATCTCAGATGGATACTTCGATCTATATTCGTGAGTATCGCTGTGATAAAGAGGGTGCTAAAACCCTCATTCTTTTTCATGATATTGGTGGTGGCCACTATACCTATGATAGTTTGATTCCTTTGCTTGTCGAAGAAGGAGTTAATGTTGTTTCCTTTGATTATCTTGGCCATGGACTAAGCTCTGGGACACGTGGACACTTTGAAAGTATCAATCAAGTTAAGAACTTTTTAAATGAACTTTATCACCATAGTAAACTTGCTCAAGGCGATGAGGTCTATACTTTGTCCGTTAATCAGGGGGCATTGATATCATTACTTTTTTCTACTTTATTCGATAATGTAAAAGGTAATATCTTTTTAAATCCAAAGATTCGCACAGAGTTTAATAAGAATCTTAAAAATGAATTGATTTCCAAAATACCTTGGCAACCAAACTTTCTGTCACGTTCTCATATTAAGTTATCAAAGCAGAGTAATGATTTAACAGCTAATAACTTTGTTACAAAGAGAACCTTAATCGTTCTTAACCAAATCTTGAAAAAAGTTCAATTAGACGTCTATTTCATGGAATGTAGAAACTTAATCTTTAGTAGTAATAAGGATAGTATTATCTTTGAGACGATTATGAGTGAGTTTAGAGATGAAATAGAGATCCCAGAGTTTAATTCTGTAAAGACCATAAAAAAACAAGACATTATTTTCAAAGAAACTTATAATTGGATACATGAAAACTAAAATTTTAGCTCTTTTTGCCCTGTTTTTATTAACTTCATGCGGAAATATGACAAAGAACTTTGTCAAAAGTGGTGAATCAATTATCAAGGGTGGTACTGCTGGCGCTAAGCCTTGGAATGAAGCACTAACATTTCAACGTCTATCTTGGTACTCAGAACTAAATCTTATGTATGATGTTTTCTTAACAAAAATGGAACCAAGCTCTCCATTTTGGCAGTGGTTTTCTGAAAGTGAATCAAGACGTCTAAAAGAGTGTAAAGCGGTCTATGTTTCCATTACATTTAGTTTAGACTCTGACCGAATTTCACATGCAATGTTTTATAATCAAGTTTTATCGAAAGAGCTTCAGCCAGTCGTAACAAATGACTTTGATTTGGCCATTGCTAATCATCCTGACTTCAATAAATTCTTTTTGTCTTTATACAAGAGTAAAACACTCTGTGCGACATCTGATATCGGTGATTTAGAGATCAAATTTCCTAATTTCAGAACGAGAACTCTGCATTTTTAGTCAAAAACTTATCTAAAGTTTGAACTTAAAAGCTCCGATAAAAATGCGAGGAGCTTTAGTAATGAGTGAAGAAAAGAAATTTGAAAGATTTGGTCGATACCTTATTCTAGATCACTTAGTTGATGGTGGTATGGCCAAGATTTGTCGAGCGCGCTTTCTGGGGGAGCAGGCCGATAAAATTGTTGCCATTAAAATGGTTCAACCACAATTCTCATCTGATGAAGCATTTCAGACAATGTTTATGGATGAAATTAAAACGACCTTTGGTTTACTACATCCAAATATTGTTCAGACCTATGACTATGGTTTTCATAATGGCCAGCTTTTCGTTGCAATGGAATATTGTGATGGGAGAAACCTAAAACAATATATCGATAAACTGAAGGAACATAATTATGTTTTTCCAGTAGAAATTTCGTCTTTCATTACGATTCAGGCCGCTCAAGGTCTTCACTATGCTCACACATTTACAGACAAGCTGACAGGGAAGCCTGCTAATATCATTCACCGTGATATTTCACCTCACAATATCATGTTAACTTTTGATGGCTCTGTTAAGGTTATTGACTTTGGTATTGCAAAGTCTGAAACAAACTCTGAAGCGACTCAAGCGGGAACAATCAAAGGGAAGTTATCTTACCTTGCTCCTGAATACTTAGATGGATTAGACCTTGATCCACGTTATGACTTATTTGCAACGGCAATTACTCTTTGGGAAATGCTGTGCTCAAGAAAATTATTTAAAGCTTCAAATGATCTAGCTGTTTTAAAGAAGATTCAGGAATGTAAAATTCCAGTTCCTTCTTCAATCAATCCAATGGTTCCAAAAGAACTTGATAAGATCATTTTAAAAGCACTTCATAAAGATCGTAATAAGCGCTATCAATCCCTTGAAGAGTTTGCTCGCGCTCTTAATAAGTTCCTATACTCAACGTATCCAGACTTTAACTCTTCAGATCTTTCGTACTTCGCGAAAGAACTATTTAAAGACGAGATTAAAGTAGATCGCGAAAGAATGTATGAGTTTGGTCAAATTGAACTAGGCCCATATATTAGAGACTATAAGAATGAAACAGAAGGCAAGCCTACTTCAAATGCTAGCGTTGATGCAACTCAATCTTCTGATGCTAAGAAGAGAAAAGAGAAAGAGGCCCTTTTTGAGCTTGATATTGATGAACAAACAGATATCCAAGTTGAAGGTTCAATACCTAAGCTTGATATGGCATCAAGATCGGCAAAAACAAAGATTAATAAGATTGATATTCGTTCTAATAAAACAAGTGCGAGTACAAAAATTAAGCGTATAAAGAAAAAGAAGAAAGTTGAAACAAAGAAGAAGAATTACTTCATTCATGTTGCTTCTATTGCAGCGATTGCAGCAGGAGTTTACTTCGCTAAGGATCATATTCCATTCTTAAAAGACTCGTCGTCAGCTCCGACAGAGGTTGTAGAGGCGCCAGGTGAAAAAGCGAAAACTAAGCGCGCTCCAACAAGTAATCAAAATGGAACGATTACGCTTAAAAACTTCAGTAGAAATAAAGATAAGTTATATATCAATGGTGTTGAACAAAGTGTTGATGTTCTAAACCGATTAAAAGTTCGTGCAAATGAACTACTGACAATTCGAGTTGAAAAGACAGGACGTGAGCACTTTATTGCACAAGATATTTCTGTTCAGGAAGGCGAGTCTCGCAATATTCAAGTTGAGTCGATGGCCAAGGCATATTATGGTTACCTACAGACAAGCTCTGCATGTATCCGTGGATCGATTAGCTTTGAATTATTTGGAGAGCAAAGAGAAGAAAAATTACCAATTCGCTTTGTTCCGGGAATTCCTTTTGCGACAGGTATGAACTCGCAAGGTGATAGTGTTCCAAAAGAGTATGAAGTCGTCATTAAAGACTCAAAGAGCTCTGTGCCACACAAGGTGAGCTTTGAGATTCAGAATTCTAAAGTTGTTGATCTTTGTAAATTATTATAAAAAAGGCCCGTTAAACGGGCCTTTTTTTTATCTTGATAATGCTTTGATTAGTGTTGCAAGAACTGACTCTTGAAGCTTTGTAATTTGGCCGATATTTGCCATGATAATAAAAGGGCTTTTTAGAATATTTCCGCAAATTGTTAGCTCACCCTTATCTTCGTTATACTCGACTATTTGGAAAGCATTCACGAATTCTTCTTCAAAGTGTTTCATAAGCTTTGCTTCAAAATCTTTACCTTTGACAGGATTTGGCTTCTTGTCACCATCGATCGTGATGTGAACTAATGCTTTCTTGTCGCTATTTTTTGAAACGTCTTCAATATCATTATAAATAAGCTTTAACTTGTTAGCACCAAGGTTGATTTTAAAGATATGCCATAGCTCTTCAAAGAAAGCAGTTCTATCATTTGGCCATAAAGCTTTAAGGTGATCAACAACTTCAAAAAGTTCTTCTAAGAGAACGATATTATTTTGAAGGATCCAATTACTTGAGATCTTATTAAATACTTGTTCAAGCTTCTCATTTGACTCCGCTTCAAATTGTTCAGAGTTTTCAAAGAACGTACCGAGTTCATGAAGGGGAGTATATTTTGATTCTTTCTTTAGAAAGTTGTGGACGCTCTCTTCTTCTAATAATTCAGGAGAATAGAAAATACAGTCAAAGTTCTCTTCAGACACTTCTGATACATCAGCAATTTTGCTCTTAGTCGTGCTGTTTAGATCTCTGATAATAATTTGATTCTGATTTTTAATAAAACCAATCTGGCGTTGCATTATGTCCCCTCTGTGTGTCCTATTGCAAAATATTATCGAATTAGTCGAGCATACGTCAATGCTGTATGCCCGCAGGAACAAGGTTTGTAGCTGTTTTTGGTTAAATAGGGGAATAAAAGAGCATAGTGCTGTGGATATTTGAACTCAATGTTATAATTAACATATGTTGTCATTAAAGTGGATGATTGGCCTTTGCCCGATCTTATTATTTTCAACAAATAGTATTGCTCAGGATGCTTGGCTTCTCGATGATTTCTATACTCAAGGGACTAAGGAAGTTGAGCAGAAAAAAGAGAAGGTACATTACAAGAAAGATTCGGCCTTATATCAAGTTGATATTAATGGGGATATCGTAAGAGAGTATATTGGGACATCAATTGTTGATGGAATACCAACTCTTCAGATCTATGACGTACAGAAGCGACTTATCTTTAGTTATAAATTTCCAATCTCAGGATTTAACTCTCATCTCTATCGAATCAAAAAAAGAAAGATTGCTGATAATAAGACAGCAACACTCTTTTATCAATTCAACGGCAGCACTAATTATATCAATACTTATGGCTCATCTAATTTATGGGGAATTGTTGTTGAAGATGGTCAGCTAGATAATATTAAAATTCATAATTTTGGCCAAATCTGGCAAGAGAATAAAGATAATTATGGCCTTTATAAACGAGCACATCTCGTAAACTTCATGGATGTTAACAAAGATGGACAACTGGATGTCGTTATCTCTAGTGGTTCAGTCTATAAAGCTTACTCCCATATTAATGGGAGTAAGTGGTCTCAAACATATAAAAAATAAAATTGAAATCTTTGGAATGATTCTTATGAAGCTTTCTTAACTTCATCAGATTCTTTAGAGCTTCTCTTATCTGATAGGTGAGTTACATTAGAGTGATCAGTTGACTCTTCACGTTTTAAACTATTTGCGTAAGAGTCTTTATTCGCTCTAAAGAATGTATAGGCACTAACAGCAATAGGAAGAAGAATAAAGAAAAGGTAGAGTAGACTTTCTGAAGCATTACTTTCTGTATAGCTTTCTACTTTTAAAAGTTCTGGGCTATGGACTCTTTCAGTCTTTGCTGTCGAAGGCTTCCTTGTTGGAGAAAAATCGTAACCCTTAGCTTTTGAAGGTTCAACTTCTTTATATTCTTCAATTGAAGAAGAGTATGTATCTTCTACCGCTGGCTTTCTTGCAAAAGAAAATTGTGACGATAAATACATTAATGAAATTGCGATTACTAACTTACCCATTATTTTCTCCATCCTAGAAGTGGCGATGGCCACCTTAGTATTTTACCACCATTTTAAAGGCAGTTTGAGATGGTAATCTTTGACCATCAGCTAATCTTACTTATCGGCTGATTTTCATAGGTACTTAAAATTGCGCTAAAAAAAAGAATGAACAGACTAAAATTCAGGGATTTATAACCGATGAATATATATAGGAATCGATGAAAAGTAGAGATGGGGAGTCGGGTATTCGTACCTGAATAGAAAATGAAAAAGTATATGAACGCCGTTAGGCTCGATCCTGACAAAATTGAAAAAGACTTTCTTGAATTTTGTAAGACATTCGTACTTCGCTTAATTGCTTCTATTTTCTTATTTAAGAAGAGAAAGGGCGAGGTTCTTGCTGGGGCGACAACGTTCTTTACCATCTTAAGTTTTGGCCCGGCCATCATGATCTTAATTTCTATTATTGGTGCTTACTTAGGTGATAGTGATACGGCCAAAGAACATATTATCTCTATGATCTTCTCTAATTTTCCACAAATCGATACGTCTGTTTTAAATGCAATTAAGCATTTGGTTGAAGAGCAGGTGAAGGGCTCATTTGTCGATTGGCACCAACTAGGACTCTGGTTCTTTGCCTGTCTAGGGATTAGCACCTCATTTATTTTTGGAATTAACACTCTTTCAAAAGTCGATATCGACGGTGGGATGATTCAAGACGATCTTAGGTCTGCTATTTTTGGCATCGTTTTAGCTCTCTTTTTTCTAGTGGTGTCTTTTCTTATGGAAAAGAATGTCATCGTTGGCCTATTATCAAATATAACCAATCATTCTAATGAACTCTATTACCTTATCGAATTACTTTTACTACCTTTTACCATCACAACCTTTGCTCTTGTCTATAAGGTTTCAGCGCAAATCAAGGTAAGTTATAAAGATGCTCTTTGTGGAGCATGTGTCTTCGTTATGTGCTTCTTCATTGGGAAGTCGACTTATTGGGTTTATCTTAAGTATTTTAAAGATGATTTAGTTAGTGATTACGGAAGTTTTTATAACCTACTCGTGGCGATGATTTGGGTTTATTATATTATATGTTCCTTTTATTTAGGGGCCTGTTATACGTATGTTCCGAAGATAAAGATTTTCAACGGAAAGAAAAGAGGTAAGCGTTGATTAAAGAAGATGTCATCCTATTGATGTGCCATGAGATATGTGAAGACTTACATATTGATAAGGTACTTCGTAAGAACTTCTTTGCTTATTTCTACTCATGGTCTTTTAGTTCATATAATCAAGTAGAAAAACTTATTAGCGATATCGATAATGATCAATCATTTTTTAATCGTTGGAAGAGTTCATTTAAGTATATGAATGCTAAGTTTAGCTATGAAGAAAAGAAGCAGGTCTTCTTTCGTCTATTTGATATCTTTAGCACTAAGATAAGAAATAAGAAGGCACCTCATATTTTACGTGAAGCCTATGAACATCTAGAGATCGAAGAGTCTGATCTTGAATATATTAGAGATAGCTTTTATCGCACTCAATATTTTAATCAAGCGGGCCTAAGAGATTATTCTAATGCGCTTTTGTTTTCATTAATGATCTCATATTCAAATGACGGTATTCTCGATCAAGCCGAGTTTGAAAGCTTAAGAAAGATCTTACGTCACATTAGCGGACATATGCCGAAGGTTCCGATCCATTCATTTGATATAAAAAATGTCTTGGCCGTAAACGCTTACTCAAAGGAAGAAATTCTAAAAATGAGAAGTGAGGTTGTGGAGGCCGTGAAATCTGATGGAGAGGTAAATAAGAAAGAAATTGCAGCTGTGAAATCAGTTGTTAAGAAGATGCACCTTGGAGAGTTTCATGATGACAGCTGGGAAGTTGTTTCACCATTTATCTCTCTCATTGTCCTACTTGCAGATCACGAGTTAACGGAAAAAGAAGAGAAGTGGTTCTTTGAACACTACGATGAAAATTTTATTGTTAATAATATTGAGCAAGTCTTTTGGTTATTCAGTGTTTTAATTCAAGTCCCGACTGTCTTTAAGAAGAATCGTTCATTCATTCGTAAAGTGTGGCATGATCAAAAACCGCTCTATGATATGGCCAATATGTTATTTTTAACATTTGCCAAACACTTTCTAAGGTTAGATGAGAATAGGTTAACAACCTTCGCGGACTTTATTAAATCTGGACGAAAAAAAGAGATCGTTGAAGGTATTGATGAGATCTTATCTGGAAAAGTTGTTGAGGAGGAGATTCTTCTGATCATCAACCTCGTTCTAAACGATCGCTATGATCTTGAAAAAATAAATGGTTTCTTAAATAAGAACTATATTGAAAGAGTTTTTAAAGGGATAAAGAAGGAGGACTCAAAGCTAAAATACTTGGCCATTTGTCATATCCTTTTTGCCGATGAAACTATTGACGGAAATGAGTATAAGGCATTGTGGGAAGCGTTTGCTTCATCTCGTCTAAACCCACAAATGCTTCAATCTGTTATTTATGATTATTCAATCTGTAAAATGAAAGTCTATAAAATGGATGATTACCATGAGTATCTAAACTCAGGTAAGTTCTATCGAGCTATTTAAGATTCTTATTAAATAATCTCATCTTAAAATCAACTCCCATGATCTCCATTGGTTTTAGATCAATCCAGATATTATCTCCCGATAGTGGCTCACTTGAAAAGATCAGGTGATTGACGAATCCTGTTTGTGTTGGCGCCTCACACTCTGGAGAGAAGCTACTACAAGTATCGCGATCGAGACATTTATTCTTGTAAGTTGAATAAAAGAGCTTTTTACCGCCATTAAAGGCCAGCATTAGGTTCCCATTTGTTAGGATAAATGAAATAAAATTATCTGTTGGTGGTGCTTTGGGATCAAAGTTGAGATCTCCAATAATTTCAATGAGCTCATTAATCGCACTGTTGATAATATTTGTGACAAATTCGATATCAATTTCTTCTTCACTTAAATTGATCTCTTTTGAGATCTTTGAAAGGAGAAAGTAGAAGAGAACTTCACTGTCAGTTGTTCCTAGAATAAATTTCTGAAAATATTCAGGGATATGCTCTAGGATCTTATCACGACATTCATCAAAGTTTTTAATATTTCCATTGTGTGCAAAAGTCCAATGGCCATACTGAAATGGGTGAGTGTTTAGGATATTTGTTTCCCCAACCGTCGCTTTACGGATATGCCCAAGGACAGTTTGCGATGAGACAACACCTGATACTTTTTTAAAGATCTTATCCTCAAGGGCTGCACAAGTCGATTTAATGATATGGGGAGAGTTTCTCACATAATAGGCAACACCCCAACCATGTGGGTGCTCTCGGCTTTGAACCTCAAGGGCATTGTCTGCTTGAACAAGGCTTTGGTGAACTTGACTTAATATAACTGATCTAAATCCAAATAATCGACACATAGAAAATATTCCTTCTATGTGTCTGATCGGTTTTATCTAATAAAATTTAAAGTTGAACGAACATTTCTTTTGATAGACTCAATTTTTTCCTCTTCAGAGAAGTTGCAGACCTTTTCTTTCATGAGTTTTATAAAAGAAGACTGGGCAACAAGAGAAATAATAATGATATTATGCATGATATTTCTGGCGGCCCAAATAAGCTTCTCTTCATCACCAGTGTAATCAATTTCTTTCTGAATGAGCTCCATTAAAACATGCGTCCCAGGAGGGCCCATTGGTTCCTCAAGACACGTTGGAGGCATAATTGCTTCATCGAGCGGTAGTGTATTCATAAGAAAGAGTTTCATGGAATTAAAGAAGGTATTACTTTCATCCATGAAGTACTTGTAGATTTCAATGGCCAGGTCTTCTGTTGAAGTAATCTTACCTTTAATCTCGTCTAACTTTTCACGCATACGTAAAACATTTTCATTTAATACTTCTGCATAAAGCCCGGCCTTCGACTTAAAGTGGTAATTGATGGCCGAAACATTCGCATCTGCTTCCTTGGCGATGTCACGAATTGAGGTATTATCATAACCGCGGTCGGCAAATAGCCGACTCGCAGTTGCTAATATTAAATCTCTTGTTGTTTTGCTCATTATGCTTCTACCTCTTTCGTTTCCACGATCTCAGTAGGTGCTTCATCTTCATTATTTGAAGCACTAGCAGCATCTCTTTTAAAAATTTTATTTGCAATCTTATCTGTGAACTCAACGAAATCCTCGATAATCGCATAGGCACAAGGAATAAAGATCAGAGTCATTATTGTCCCTGATGTAAGGCCCCAGGCCATCGACATTGTCATTGGAACAAGCATGGCATCTGATCCACCAATTCCGTAAGCAGTAGGTAGAAGTCCTGATACTGTTGTAAGAGATGTTACAAGTACGGCTCTTAGCCTTAGTCCTGAAGCTTTTACAAGGATCTCATTTAAACTAAGTTTCCCTTCTGCTCTAAGCTCATCAATGAAGCTGATAAGGACAATACCAGAGTTTACGATGATACCAGCTAGACCAATAATCCCAATTAGGGCAAGGAAGCTGATCGGACGTGAACGATCTGGATAACCACTTAGAATCGGTGTTGCAAAGGCAATTGAGAAACCGATGAATCCAAGAGGAATTGTCATCATAATAATCATTGGACGTAGAAAACTCTTAAATAGGAATACGAGAATTGCAAAGATTGCAATAACCGCTAGGACCCCTGCTTGTGCTAGTGATTCAAGAGACTCTTTCGTACTCTCTGCTGCCCCACCAAAACGAAGTGAAACACCTGGGTACTTAGAAGATACCTTGTCAAAGATTTGCTTAAGCTTAAAGTTGGCCATGGCAGATGTAGCGTTAATATTATCAACAGAACCAATTAATGTTTTAGACCTTTTGAAGTCATAACGTTTTACATTTGGTGTCCCATTTTCTTTACGAATCTTAGCAAGTGACTTCAATGGAATAAGGTTTCCACGATTATCCATGACTTGAATATTAAGGATATCATTTGGCTTTCCTCTTAGTGCTTTCTTAAAACGCACTTCTAGGTCAACGTCCTTATTATCTAGTGTCACTGTACTTGCAATACTACCTGCAATAGCTGCCCTAATGGCCGTACCAATTTGTGATGCTGAAACACCTAATTGATCTGCACGAACGTAGTCGATATCAACGTAAACTTCTTCGTCTCCATAAACATCGTCTGTCTTAAGATCGAGAATACCATCGATCTTTCCAAGCTCTGCTGAAATCTCTCCGATAATAGCATCAAGCTGCTCAAAGCTATTTGCTCTAAAAGTACCTTGAATATCTTCACCAACAGGCGGGCCGTTAACTTGAGATTCGAATGTTAACGACTTAAGCTCTGGGATTTTAATCTCACGTAGCTTCTTAAGCATTTGCGTTTCAGCAATATTAAACTTAGCGTAATCGTTTACGTAAATGAATAGAAGGCCAACGTTATTACCTTCTTTGTCTTTAGGGTCAGAGAAACCAATGGCAGCCTTTCCGGCAAATCCTACGATATGCTTAGCTTGGTCTCCAATCTTTTCTTTGATCTTGCGACTTACTTCAAGCATATACTCTTCTGTCATCTCAACTGGTGTTCCTCTCTTTGCTTCAAAACGAGAAAGATAGATTTCTGTTTGGTCAGCTGGGAAGAGGATGAACTTATTACCAACGGCCATGAAAACAAGAGAACCAATGATAATACTTGTGAAGAAAAATGCAGAGATATAACGATGTCTAATCGCAACTCTCATAAGAGATTCAAACTTCGTTTGAAATTTTGTAAACCAATCGGCCTTCTTCTCTGCTCCAGTTTTCTTCGCTGAACCTGAGTACTTTGCAAGTCTCATTGGTAATAGGAAGAATGATTCAACTAGAGAAAGAATAAGGGACATTGTCACAATAATAGGAATGGCCATGATGAATTGCCCCATGATTCCTTTTGTTACAAGCATCGGAATAAAGGCCGCAATTGTCGTCATTGCCGTACCAGTAATTGGAAGCCACAGAGACTTAACACTTGAAAGGGCAGCTTCTTTTGCACTATATCCTTCTTCATTCATTAGACGTGTGAAGTTCTCACTGATAACAACACTATTATCAACAAGCATACCTAGCGCAATTACAAGAGCTAGAACAGTCATGGCATTCAGTGTAAGTCCATAGTCTGGCATGAAACCAAGTGTTCCAAATACTGCAAGTGGTAGCGACATACTAGCAAGTAGTCCAATACGTCCTGGTAGGAAGATGAATAAGAAGAAAATAACAAGAAGTAGTCCTGATACAGCGTTTGAAGCTAGGACTTCTAGTTTGTTAACAACTTTAAGTTCTTCGTTATTGTAGACGTAGAATTTATACTCTGGATAACGTTTTTCAAACTTCTCCATGTGAGCTTTAATCTCTTCAACCATGGCAATAGTGTCTTCACCTGATTTTTTTGAGATCGTAATGAGTGTTGCTTCTTCACCATTATATGATGTGATGACTTTCTTCTCTTCTTTCCCATCAATTACTTGAGCAACGTCTTCTAGGAAGATATTAGCTCCTGAAAAGTTTGAACGGATTAGAATATTTTTAAGTTCTTGAACATCTCTAACTTTCGCTTCAATACGAACAAGCTTTTGATCATCAACAGTTTTTAAAGTTCCACCAGGAACGTTTACATTTCTAAGGCGTAGCTTATTTAATACCTCGTCAATACCAATATGCTGTCTTTCAAGTTTTTGTAAATCGAGAATAATCTCAAATTTTCTCTTAGCAAAACCATCAAGAGTAACACCTTTTACGGCCTTAATGTCTTCAATATCTTCTTTTAAGATATCTGCAACTTCATCTCTTTCACGAATCGTATTAGGGCCAACTAGTGCAATTTGATATACTGGAATTTCATCCGAGTTAATCTCTTGGAAAAGTGGAGCATCTTGAAGGTCTTGTGGAAGATCTGATACTCGGTCAACTGCTTTTTGAAGATCACTCATAACATCATCAACACTGTCGACATTATCCATATCGACACGAATGATAATTTTTGAAAGCCCTGCTTGTGAAGTTGACTTAACATCTTTCACACCTGAAACAGTTCTAATTTCATCTTCTATTGGCTTGGTAATTTTAATCTCGATATCATTTGCCGAAGCACCGTCGTATACAGTTGTTACAACAGCTGTTGCAAATGAAACGGTAGGGTATGACTCAGACGTCATTTTATTAAGTCCCATTAATCCATAGATTAAAAGGAAAAACGTTACAACAATTGTAAACTTATGATTCTCTATAAAGAATTTCGATAATTGATTCATAGTTTCGCTCTTCTATTTAACTTACACGGTGTTTGGTTAAAAACTGTGAAGTAATTAATAATAGTTTCTATTACTTGATACTTTGTGCTGATTTCATCAAGATTTGAGTTTAGAAGCTGGTTCTCATCAATAAGTAGGTCTTGTGACGTCACACGTGCTTGTTTAAACTTTCTCTTTGAATCTTTTAAAGTATCTCTTAAATGAACTTCGTTTCTCTTTTGTGCTCTAATAACATTTTGTAGAGTTAGTACTGATCTAAGAGTTTGGGCATGGAAGGCATCAAGCTTACCTTTTACTTCTTGAGCTTGTGCAAGATTTTGACGTTTGATGATCTGGTCTTGGATCTCTCTAGTCTTATCTTTTTCTCCACCAATCGGCATTGTCCATTGAATACCAACTGAGAAGCGATTGTCTCCATTATCAGTCAGCTCTTGGAAGCTGTTTGAATAGCTATACTCTTTTCCAACAACTTCGAATTGAGTTGTTAGTTTTAGATCCGACTTATCATAGTTATTATTAACTTTTTGAGAAAGCTCTAAGTCTTTTTGAAGAAGTCCTAATACTTCATCATATTCTGTGTACTCAAGTGGTAGTGATGATGAGTGTTGTGCAATTGTTTGTGTGCATCCCATTACATCATCAACTGTACGATCGAGGTTATACGCTGCTAGTTGAACAGTTTTTCCACCAAGCTTTTGTGGGAACAGAGACTTTAGTGTTTTTAAAAGCTCATTTCTTTCAAATTCTAAAAGATAAAGCTGCCCATTTCTGGCCTCTACTTGAGAGCTAATACGTGAAAGATCACCCTTGTCTGCAATATTGCTGCGGTAACGCTTTCTTGTATCTTTTTGTAGCTCCTTTGTTGTTTTTAAAAGGGCCTTGGCAATCTTAGTCGATTCATTATTAGCAACGATCTTCCAATATAGCTTTCTTACTTCTTGAACAAAGGCATGAGAAGAAATAGTTCTTTGTCTCTTAGCAATTTCTTCTTGCACCATAAGGCTTGCATCCTGTGCTCTTGAAGTCGAACCAAGGAAGTCTTTGTAGATATCTAGAGCTAGAAAGGCTCCAGCAGAAGAAGTCGTTCCATCCTTAACGAAATTATTTGAGTACTGGTTTGAATTAACCATGACTCCGTAAGAAAGTCCGTATTTAGAATTCTTACTTAATTTCATTTGGAAGTCTGCTAGAGGGGAGGTTACAGGAATGAATTGTGCAAAAGATTTCTCTTTGGTTTCTTGGTAATTAGCTTGAGCATCTAATTTGAAACCAAAGTTTTCATCATACATTGCTCTTTCTTGTTTCTTAGCAAGCTCCTCTAAAGAGATTCTTAACTGGTTAAAGTTTTCTTCCTCGGCCCACTGAATGAGTTGATCTTCATTGAGCATGACGGGAAGAGAATTGGCCCAACTATACGAAGTGCCAGTGATTAGTACCATGAGGACAGAGAATTTAAGTCCGTGGCGTAAGTACTTGTTCATAATTAAATTACTCCCTTATATGTTCAAACGATTGTTTGATTCAAACGCTTGTTTGAAATTTACTACAGTTTGGTTTATGTGCCAAACATTTTTATGGCCGAACGGTTTCTCTTTATAAATGAACATTGTTGCCTATCGCCAAGATATAGTTTGAGAGTGAGATATAATGGTATTTGAGAGTAAGCCGTGACCGGAGGTCGAGCTGAATTATCCACAAAGAGCACTTGAAACTTTTAAGAAATACTCACAACTAAATGAGTTTAGAGAGTTGTATCTTGCTCTCTACAATCGTCTTCAGAAAAGGGCAAATCCTGTTGAAAGGGCCCAACTATCTCATGAACTAGTTGATCAATTTACTAATGAAGCTAAGTCAGATCCTACTGCTGAATCCATGATTTCATGTCGCAAAGGGTGTTCGGCCTGCTGCCATACTCAGGTGTCGGTAAATCAAGACGAGGCGGAACTTTTGGCAACTCGTATATTAGAAGATGGAATAAGGATTGATATCGATTCATTGGCAACACAATTTGCTGCTGGTAATGATTCTGCTGCATGGTTTGCAATTCCATATGAACAAAGAGGCTGTGTCTTCTTAGATGATAAGGGTGCATGTCGAGTTTATTCTGACCGTCCAAGTGTTTGTCGTTCAAATTATGTCATAAGTGATGCCAGACATTGTGATACGTCAAATGGTGAGTACAAGACCATTAGGATATTAAAAACAAGTAAGGCCGACTTTGTGACAATAGCCGCCTTTAATCTAAGCTCAAAAGGTGGGGCATTACCTTTAATGCTTGTCGAGTCTCTAAATAAATTTGGGGAACAAAAATTATCTAAATCAATGAAGAAGAACTTCAAAAAGAATAGCTTTAAAAGGCTAAAAGAGCTTTTCATTAGTGGTGCGATGTAATAAAAATACTTCATGCACTGTCCATTATGTCATAGTAACTCAATTCATCTGTATGCCAATACATTAGGTAGTGACTACTTTGAATGTAAGAACTGCTCTTATGTTTTTAAGGATCGCACTAAACTACTTTCAAGTGATATTGAAAAATCTCGCTATGATACTCATGAGAATAATAGTGAAGATCAGGGTTACGTTGATTTCTTAAATCGACTTATTTTACCGTTGAGTGAAAGACTATCTGAAAATAGTTATGGCCTAGATTTTGGTTGTGGCCCAGGGCCTACAATTTCTAAAGAAATGAAGAAGCGTGGTCATCATGTTGAAGACTACGATATTTATTACGCCAACAAACCTGAGTTATTAGAAAAGCAGTACGACTTTGTTACTTCAACAGAAGTTTGGGAACATTTCTACGAACCAGCAAAAGATATTAAGAAGTGCTGGGATCTCGTGAAACCTGGTGGACACCTCGGAGTGATGACTTACTTTATCCCTGAAGATAAAGAGAAGTTTTCAAACTGGTGGTATCTGCGTGATGAGACTCATGTAGGTTTTTACAACGAAGCAGTCTTTAGCTATATTGCTAAGGAACTAGGGGCGAGCTTAGAGATCTTGAGTCGCCAAGTTGTTATTTTAAAAAAGGATTTATCATGAAAATTTACGGAATTAAAAATTGTGATACTGTAAAAAAAGCTCTTAAGTACCTTGAAGCAAAAGGTGCAACTTATGAGTTCATTGATTATAAGAAAACACCTCCAACAAAAGATGATCTAAAGAGATGGGATGAGGCGTTTGGTGAGCTTCCTGCAAATAAGCGCGGTCCAACTTTTAGAAAGATTAAAGAAGAATTTGAAGGTGCTACAAAAGCAAAACAAATTTCTCTTTTAATTGAAAACTCATCTGCAATCAAAAGACCTATTCTTGAAAAAGGTAAGAAAACTCTTAGAGGATTCACACAAGAAGAGTGGGATCAGTTATTCTAATTTATGCTTAAAGATTTAAAAGATACAAATTCATATCGCATAAAGTGTATGGGCTGCTCTAGGCCCAAAACACTTTGTGTATGCAGCCTAATTAAGACTTCTCAAATTCGCTCAAAGATTGTGATTCTGATTCATCCAATGGAAGCGAAGAAAGAGAAACTCGGAACAGGTCGAATTACTCATACTGGATTAGCAAATAGTGAATTAATCATGGGAATTGATTTTACTAATGATAAGAAGGTAAATGATCTTTTAAATGATGAAAGATACTATCCAATGGTTCTTTACCCAGGTGAAGACGCACTTAATATTTCTGCACCTTCAAGTGACGAAGTGGAATTACTAAAGAATAAAGTCCCTTTGATTTTTGTCATTGATGGAACTTGGCCGTGTGCTAAGAAGATGATGAAGTTATCGACAAATATTAACGAACTTCCTCGAATTTCATTTTCATCTGACAAGGAATCAGCGTTTCTCATTAAGCACCAACCCCATAAGCAGGCCCTTTCAACTGTTGAGTCTGTTCATGTGTTAATCAAAGAACTCGGGAAATATGGAGTTGAAGATCTCGATGGTAATGAAGATTCGATGATTGATGCGTTCAAGGCCATGGTTCAAAAACAAATCGATATCGCCTCAGATCCCAATGTTCCGACATATCGTGGACGAAAAATGGATAAGCAGAGAGTCGCTCTGGTAAGAGAGAAGAAAAACCGCTCTTTTATTCTCAAATAACCCATTTTTTTGGCATCAATAGATATAGCTAAGTGTTTAATATTAAAGAGAATGCACTTAAGTTCCGGCTTTTTTAGGAACTCTTAAGGCCCTATAATAAAATATAAATTATTAAAGAGGGATTCTTATGAGAAGCTTAAACGTACTCAATAAATTATTAACGGCGACCATCATCTTCACGATGATCAACCTCAATATTGCCATCAATATCGAGCAGGCGCGTTTTAATATCACAGGCCAGCAGGCCATGGCACAAAGTACACTTCCTAAAGAAGATCGTTCGATGTCAGGGGATGGGTCATTCAAGTTAAAGAATGCTCAAGAATCTGATAGCGATAGTATGGCCCGTAAGCGTCAGCAAAATAGTGGGACCTACACTAAGGAAGAAGGTGGAGGGGGACTACTTGGAATCTTCAGTAATCAACTTTTTGCACCTCTTATTATGCTTACAATCGCTTTCTTAGTTGCAAAGATCTGGCTTTTCTTTAAACCAAGTAAGCCTTATGACGTATATGCAGCAGCTCTAGGTGCAGGTATCTTATTACTAAATGAAGTGATGAGTGCCTTTAAGCAAAACGAGTCACTTAAAGATCGTAAGGATCGAATTGAATATGAAGGTCTTGATGAAGACGGGCAAATTGATGTTTCTCAAAAGCAGATGCTTGAAGAAGAAAAAGCTGCTCTAGAAGAAATTAAAGGAACGGCCGAAGATAAGTCAAAATATCAAAAGGCAGCTGCCGCGGCATTTGCTGTAGCTTCTGGGATCGCATTTGTTCAAGGCAATGGCGAGCAAATTCAGGCACAAGCATGTGCTGCGGCCGTAAACGCTAGAGCGAAAACAATTATGGCCCTAGAAGGTGGTGCAGCCGCGTGTTTCAATTCAACGGCGGCAGGTGCTAAAGCTCCAATGGTAGCATGTGAGGCTACTGCAGTAACAACCGAAAGTATTGAGGCTTTAAAATTACAGCCAGGAGAATCAGCTACTCAATATACTCTCTTAACGGAGCTGATTACGACGAAAGAATCAAGTAAACAAACATGTACTTTAGGTGGAGATACTTACGCCGCTACTCAAATAAAAGAGTGTGAAGCTAAGATTAAGGCTACTGCTAAAGCAGCCGCTGCAACAGGGCCTGGCGCCGCAGCTGCTGCAGCACTTCTTGTTAAGTTAAAAGCTGCCTATGCAACAATTCAAACAGCTAATGGAGCACTTGTTGGTACGAAGGCAACTCTTGAGTCTGCATGTTTAATGCATACAAAAGAAACAGTAAAAAATTCAGGTCAATCGAAAGGGATTGATAAGGTATCAGAAATAAAACCAAGTACTAAAGCTGGTTTCTATGCATCGATTCTTAAACTGCTTATTAATAAAGCTCACGCTGGTTATGGAAGCCTTATAGGGGCCCTTGGTGGATTGATTGCTGCTTATAAACTACCTGTTGGAACAGCAATGGATACGTTTATGCTTTCAAGTATGAAAAGAGGAACTCTATGGCTTGCAATGAGTGGGACTTCTTTAGCTTCATCGAAAGCAATGGATAAGGAAGCAGATGCAATTCAAAAAAATATCGATAAGATTGATGCAATTTTAGCGAAGTTTAGATCTGCTGATTCTGTAACAAGTGCCCAAGCAAAAACAATGCAGAAGAAGACGACAATGTTAAGTGCTTATACGCCTCAACAAATTGGTGAGAAGTTTGAGTGTATTGGTGGCCTTCCTAAGATTGCGACAAATAATGGTTCTAAAGCGTGTCCAAATGCGAAGAAGTATATTGTAAGTGGAACTGATAAATTAAACGCTGCTGGATTTAAGATGCCAGATAGTTTAGTGGGATCACTTGTTAATGCAGCTAATGGTATTCAAGATACAACTTCTGTTTCACCTACAACGCAAGAGGCATTCGATGCTCTTGGTTCATCTGCTAATGCTCTTAATAAGAAAGCAAATGCTGTTATGAAGAAAACACTTGAGCGCGCACAAAAGGCAAATAAGAAGAAACCTGTAGCTAAGAGTTTACTTGCTTCATTTGGTAGGAAGTTTGGAAACTTAAACAAGAGAGCTGGTGGTTCAAGTGGACTTATGTCAGCTCTGCCATATCTTTCTCAACCAAATCAAGGTTCAAGCTTTGATGAGAATGAAGATGAAGAGGAATTACAAGATGGCCTAGCTGTTGATGCTAAAGGTGGAGAAGGTCTTGATGCAGCTGGTGCTGCTAAGAATGGTGGATTTAAGTTTGACTTTGGTGAGAGTGGTGCTGATCAATACGCGCTTCAAAAGAATTCAGAATTTGCAGCAAATGAGGATGCGATTGCTGCTATGGATGAAGACGGCGAAGGTGAGATTATTGAAGATTCAAATGTTGATATTTGGAAAGCAATCTCTGTTCGTTATAAGAAAACAGCTTACGATAGATTATTAAAACGAATTGAATAAGGATTTTAAAAAGGTCGACTACAGGTCGATCTTTTTGATTCGCTTATCTATACCAAGATTCTTCTTACGATATTCTTCACCGAATCTCTTTGGACAATCAACTTCCTGATAAGAAAATAATTTTGTATCTTTGAAAAAGTAGTGTGGTTTCTTACCTTGGTAAAACCATTGGGAGTGAGACCACGAGCTTACCTTGATCTCTGGCTCTTTGCTCTTTTGATTTATTGTCACGTCATCAACTCTGTAGATTGAACTTGGGGAACGGTTTGTCCCGGCATAGCGATTATCTACTTCCTTCACACATGTATCCACATCATATGCTACGTGATAGCTAGGTGAGCACGAGGCCAGGAAGGAAATTGAAAGTAGCGCTAGAGTGATTCGTTTCATGTCCTACTTATCGTCAGCTCATGAAAATTCCTTTAACTGTCAAAGTTTTATTTAAGTAAATTAAATAGTTTAGACGATTAAATTAATTTAAATATCTTAAAAATAGACCTAAGGCTAAATAAAATGCGAAGTGAAAACCAAGGGATAGAAGGTAGCCACGATAGAAATAAGAAATGAGGTAAGCAAAGAGCAGTCCTCCTGCAATTGATGGCAGGATGAAGTAAAGGGCATTCATTCCAAAAATATAAAATAGAGGAAAGTGAATGATAGCGAAAAAAATCCCAAAGTATTTCACACTATCTCTTCGGTTATAAATTTTCAGATAGTGTTCAATTAGAATATTAATTAGTAGCTGTTGAAAGATAATATCCGCAGACTTCGAAATAAAAACATTCCAATTAAAAAGTGGAAAGAGAATTTCTGAATTAATAATTTCAAATCTCTTAATCAATGAAATAGGAAATAAGTAATTAATTGAAACGGCCATTGCTAAAAAGGTGATACACACAGCCAAGTAAGACCTTATATGCTCTTTAGATATTTTTATTGAACTTGTGATGTAATTAAAGATCAGAGCACTGGCAATGAAGAAAGCTGATGTCGGGGCCCAGCCTGAATTATAATCAATTCCATAAGGCTTAAACACAAGGTTTATAATACCCATGATAAGCATCCAGAAGCTGCCCACGATAATTGTAAATTTAAGAGATTGTTGTTTCATAGAAAGTCGTTGAGAAAATGGCGCACTCGTCAGGATTCGAACCTGAGACCGTCCGCTTAGAAGGCGGATGCTCTATCCAGCTGAGCTACGAGTGCGTACTTGGACTTTGTGTTCAGTTAAAATAATGGCACACGCCACATTTGTCAATATAAGATGTAAAAATGTTGAAGAGATGGTAAAGTTTATAGAAAGTTTACACAGTGGAATTCTATGTCAGATAACGTACTAAAAGCTAAAATTATTCGCTCGCACCAACGCGACTTCGATTGCCTCATCGACGAAACTAAAGAAGTAGTCAAGGCCACGGCGCTTGGGAATCTTCTTAAGAAGGGGGAAACTCTGGTCGTTGGCGATAATGTTTATTTAGATACGATAGCTGAAACAGGCGAATTTATCATCAAGGAGGCCATGCCTCGTCACAATGAAATCTTTCGAATTCTAGTGAGAACTTCAAAACGCAAGGTAACGGCCGCTAATTGTGACTACCTTGTGATTCTCTCGAGTGCTGCAAGGCCTAGGTTTAAGCGTGGGATTATTGATCGCTTTCTTGTGCGTGCCTTCCAGTGGGGAGTGGAGCCCATTGTTGTTTTCAATAAAATGGATCAATACGATCCTGATGAATTTGATATTCAATACGAAGTTCTACGCCTTAAAGAGCTAGGGGTTAAGTATTTTGAGATCTGCGCTCTGGATAAATATTACGAGACTCAATACCTAAAGGGTGGAATGAGTGAGTTCAGAGAGGCCCTTAAGGGGAAGACAGCTCTTTTCGTTGGCCAGTCTGGGGTAGGAAAGTCGCAAACGATTTCATGTCTCTCAGAGGGAGAAGTCGAGCTTAAGACGAAGCAGGTTGGAAAAGTAGGTAAAGGTTCACATACGACAACTTGGTCAGAAATTGTCGATCTTGGTGACTTCTATCTTATTGATTCTCCAGGAATTCGTTCGTTCTCTCTTGATGATATTGATCCAGACGACTTGTTGGAGCTTTTTCCTGATCTTGAAGAGATTGCTCGCCACTGCCAATTTTCAAATTGTAACCACGAGCCAGAGAACCGAGGTTGTGCCTTCTATTCTGAGGAATACGATCCAGAGACTGAAGAGGGGCTCATGGTTCACTCAAGGCTTGAAAGCTATCAGCTTATTCACTCTGAAATTTCTTCGACGCCATTTTGGCAGAAAAAGAAGAAATACCGCTAAGTGTTCAATTTTATTTAGTTTTTAACATTTGGACCTTCTTGCCTAGCGCGAGATTTATCTCTTATTTACCTCATGATTTCTGCTCTTTTGACGATAAGTCAGACAGCTAAAATATCTGTAATAAGGGGTAATAATGTCTGATAACAAAGTAATTAACTTCCAAGCAAAGAGAGAAGAGAATATCGAGAAGAAGCGTAGAAGCTTTGAGCGTATTTGCTTTAATAACTTTATGGGAGCTTACTCGGTAATTGAGTCAGATGGATATTCTTATGCAATCAATATGGTTGATATCTCTCACGATGGACTATCATTTAATGTTCCGTGGACAGATAAGACAGATGCAAAGCTTAAGGAAGGGGATGAGCTAAAGCTTAAATTCTACTTCACAAAAGGATCATATATCCCTGTTATCGTTAATATTCGTCACAGTGCACTAGTTGAAGGTGCCGACGGTGTCACTTATATGCAATATGGTTGTGAGTTCGATAAGTCGATGCACTCATTCAAGGCCATGGAGCAATTTATCAACTTCATTTATACATTCTCTGAGTACTCAGTAGTGGATAATGGAGAGATGAAATCTCTTTTTATTTAATGGTATCTAATTGTCATTAAGCCTTTAAGCTTATAAGATCGGGCCATGAAAATCGCGATTTTAGGTAGTGATAAGCAGGCCCTTGCCGCTTATCGTTTTTTTGAAGACTTAGGTGTCCACGTTAAGATTATTGGTCAAATTCCAAGTGAATCCCTTGAGGGATTTCGAGAAATTGCCCATCGTAATGTGGAGGTAATTCGTGTTCATAAACGCTTCCTTGCACCATCTTCTGTTTTAGAAAATCGCTCTCGCGTGGCCGATACTTTTCGTGTTGTGTTTAAGGTAGATGCAACACCTGAAATTGAGCGCCAAAAACTAGAGAACCCTGAGATCTTTGAAAAGCTTGGTAAGGATGTTCTTGATTCCCTTAAGAATTCAATTGAGTCTTTTGAGGACTTTGACTTCATTTGCTATTCAAACGAATTAACGATGGCAAACCCAATGGGTGCCGCTCAAGTTCATGCTTTAAATGAACTTGCTCTTGCTGATGATGAAAGAATCACTTATCACAGTGAGCACGAAGCATCTCTTTCTGCTATTAAGGCCGCGAGAAACCTGTGCTTAGTAGGAACAGGAGTTGAAAACCTTAAGCTTCTAAGTTTAATAAAAGAAGACTATCTTGAAGATCTAACTAAGACCCTACAGATTATCACTTCTGAAGAAGTTCCATTTGGAAACCTAACTTCAGCACAAGTTAAAGAATATAAAGATGAAATTTCTCAATTTAGTGACCTTTTAGCGAAGGATCGCCAGCAATTTGACGATGAGAAAAGAGAATTCGAAGAAAAGATTATGCAGTGGAGAGCTCTTGAGCCACATATTAAGGCAAAGACTCCGACGCCTGCTGAGCCGAAGCCAAGGCTTATGATTTATAACAGCGCTGTTGTTTCATCTGTCGATAAGCTCTTAGATCGTAAAGGTTTATTTGTAACGATCGAGGGAAGTGATCTACTGGGTGGTGCTGAACAGCTTAAAACTCTTGCCTGCGACCGTATTTGCGTCGATCAAGGCGTGAGTGTTGAGTCTAGTAAGGTAAAAGGTCTAACGAGTGATGAAGAGGGATTCTATTCTCTTCATGAGATGGCGTTAGAAGAAATTAAAGAAAATATGTTAAAATATTTTTCTAAGCAATAATTGAAAACTAGGTTTTATATTGAGACTACTTTATATCGTATTCATATTAGCACTTCTTTCTTGTACGACGGCCGTTGATCGCGAGTACAAAAGAGTGCAAACAGATGAGTACTACCGCGATTCTGGTGCCGCTGTTTATATGCTTCCAATTCTTCCTGAGTGGAGAAATTTCTCAGGTGAAGGGCAGTGTAAACGCACAAGTGACATGAGGTATTTGAATATTTTAAACCTTATGGATAGCTTCTCAATTGATCACCAAAGTGCTTCTCAAATTCAATTTGCTTTTAATCGCTTGTACTTAGAGCGTGCTCAAAATATGGAGAGAAGTCCAACTTTAAAAGAAGTTGAGCAAATCTTCTTTAGTGCTAACGACTTTGTTACCGCCACTGGTGGTTATTTAAAACAACCAAAGTTTTCGCAAGTTAATATCATTTGGTTTGATAGCTACCGCGATAATATGGCCCAACTGAAGAAACTCATGTCTTCACAATCAATGCTAGAAGGAAGGCCTGTATTTGTTTCTCTATGTCTTAAAGACAATGAAGTAAAAGCTGCGCTTAAAGAGGCCAGTGTTAATTTTGAAGGTGCTTACTTTGTCGACTATCGCTATTTAACTTATTATACACCTAAAGGAGAGTTGTCTTCAGAAGAGAATTTCTACTTAGATCAATATCTAAGCTCAGGTGTAAAAAGACGTCGTGTCTATTCTCATAAAAAACGCCCAGACTTTATAAAGGGACGCTTTAAATATATCAATTATTAAGGAGTAATTATGTTCGGTTTTGGAACTAAGAAAGATGCCCACAAAGAGGATCTAGATCGCCTATACGCAAACTTTGAAACAAATATGGGGAATTTCAAAGTAGAACTTTATGCAAAAGAATGTCCAGAAACAGTATGGAATTTTGCCAACCTTATTGAAGGTAGACAAAAGACTCCAGCGAAAGAAGGGCCATACTACGATGGTTTAATTTTTCACAGAGTTATTGCTGGTTTTGTTATTCAAGGTGGATGCCCTGATGGAACAGGAATGGGTGGACCAGGTTATAAATTTGAAGATGAGTGTCGTCCAGATCTTCGTCACGACGGTGCAGGGATTCTTTCAATGGCAAATGCTGGGCCAGGAACAAATGGATCTCAATTCTTTATCACTCTTGGTGCAACACCACACTTAGATGGACGCCACACTGTTTTTGGTAAAGTTATTGAAGGTATGGATGTTGTTGAGAAGATCGGTGAAGTTCGCACTGGAATGCACGATCGTCCAATGCACGACATCGTTATGGAAAAAGTGACGATTGAAAGATAATTCGAAAGATAAGAAATAATCTAAAGTGGACCTTAGTTAAGGTCCACTCTTTCAACCATGAGTTGAATATACTTATTTCCATTGAAGTAGTTTAGAGCAAGCGTGAAGAAAACATCCATTTCAACACTTGGATCATTTTGGCGCTCAAAGATTTCATTTGGTGTAAGCGCTCCCCACTTAGACATATAGTTAAAACTAATCCCTTTCAGATTAATTTTCTGATTTGTCATCGAAGTAAAATTCCATCTTACGTGAACATCTTTTAAAAGATCAAAGCTCTTAAGTTTTGCACCTTTTAATTTAAAGATAGGCTTCGCATTACCCATTCCAAAAGGTTCAAGAGCATCAAGTCCTCTAAGAAGATTTGGATCAATTTCATCTGGTGTGATTTCAAGATCATAGAAATCTTGCACAGTTCTTTCAATTAATGGAATGGCCTGAAGCTTTTCATTCATTGAGGCCTTGAATGTCTCAAGGTTTTCAACTGGCATTGAAAGACCGGCCGCAGCCTTGTGGCCACCAAACTTTAAGAAAAGTTCACGGTGCTCATCTAGGAGTTTATAAATATCAAGCTCGCCTGCAGATCTAGCAGATGCCTTAATTACACCTTCGTCCTCAGCGTCACTAAATACGATGGCCGGAACTTTAAAAGTTTCAACAAGTTTTGAAGCGACAATACCAATTACACCCTCATGAAAGTGTGGAGCATAGACAATAGCAATATCTAACTCACCATCTCTTTTAAGTTCATCAATGACTTGTTCTTTGGCCTCTTCAAAAACTTCTCTTTGAATGGCCTTGCGTTCAGTATTACAGTTAACAAGCTGGTGGTAGTATTCACGAGCTTCGTTATAATCTTTAGAGATGAGAAGTTTTAGTGCCACCTCAGGGTGGTCAAGTCGACCTTTTGAGTTAATTAGTGGCCCAACATTAAAAGATAATTTCTCACTTGGAATAATATCTTTTCCACGATCTGTAGGGTCAAAGAAGGCCTTAATCCCTTCATATTGGGTATTCTTAATCAGTCTCATTCCATGACGAACGAGTTTTAAGTTCATAGGACTAAGTGGTGCAAGGTCACAAATTGTACCAATGGCGACATATTGAAGGAGATCGTAAACAGATGGAATCTCTTGTCCACGCGCTAATAATTTCTTTCTAATTTCCACACAAATAGCAAAGGCAACTCCAACACCTGCAAGAGGTTTCATTTCAGAGTCAACAGGCTCATCGCGACGAGAAGGGTTAACTACGGCAACCGCTTCTGGCATCGTCTCACGTCCATCCTTATGGTGGTCTGTGATAATAAGCTTTAGGCCTTTCTCTTTTGCATAAGCTGCAGCTTCAACATTTGAAATACCACAGTCAACTGTAATCATTAGATCAATGCCTTCTTCAATAGCACGATCAATTGAACAATTGTGAAGGCCATATCCTTCGACAAAGCGAGAAGGTTGAATAAGATCAACTTCTAAATTTAGCTTTTGAAAGAATTGGTAGAAGAGAGCACAAGACGTCGTTCCATCTACATCGTAGTCTCCATAGATAGCGATCTTTTCATTATTATCGATGGCCTTGATGATTTCATCTGCGGCAATATCAATATCGATGAGCTCACCAAAATTTGGCAATGCTTTTAGATCCCAAGAAAGAAACTCTTGGATTTCTTCAACGCCCATTCCTCTTTTGTGAAAGAGTCTTTGAACGACTGGATGTAAATTAAAATTCTGAGTTGCGTGTGTTGTGTTCTCCATTAGAGAACGATATCACGTTGGAACTTGATCGAGAATTAATAAAGTCTTACCAAAGTACGGTAATACCCTTAATAATATCTTCTTCGTGCAGCTCGTTAACATCTGAAAACAGTAGCTTAAAGTCAGAAGAGTTCTTTGCGTGGACCTTATCAAAGTATTTTGTTGGTAAGAATGATTTCTTGCAGCTTTGGCATTTTTGAACTTCTGTTGCCGTATCGTGCACGTGGCCACAAACATGACACTTTTTAATAATTCTTTTTTTAGCAACTTCCATATTAATTTCTTTCATCATTCTAACCTTAATTCCTTTAGATGTAGTACATACCTCTTCGAAAGATAGGTGAATAAGTTTAGAGAAATCGGCAATAATTACCGAAAAAAAGTAAAGGCCGAGTATGTAACTCGGCCTTTGTCATCAAATAAAAGGGGGGAGGGGTATTAAAAAAGCTTTATATTAGCGCTATTAGTAGCGTCTAAAGCAGTCGTGTAATTATTAAGAATTGGGTTACTGTTTGCAGTATTGATTCCCATATTAAAGTTCTGATTTGGAATATCGCTACTCCAATTATAACCATGTCGAGAGTAATCAAAATTTTGTACCTGAATTGATTGCTCTGGAGTGTAGTAGTTACCCCAAGGCATTGATTCACTTACTCTCAGCATTGGTGCATTCGCTCCGTAGTAATCATTGTAACTATAGTTCCAATTATTGAGACGATTCATATCTTGCATCATATAAGATTGCTCTCTAAAATCGCGCACCATATTTGAGAAGCTCTCTTGTCTCTGGTTAAGAGCATCGTATGTACCAAAGTATGAATTCACCTGTGGTTGCGTAAACTGAGAAGTAAGCATGCTAACAAATTGTTGCATGGCCATGGCCTCTTGCTGTTGTTGGCGTTGGTACTCAGCTTGCTCCTTCATTTCTCTGATATATTCAACTAGGGCCAGCTCAGCTTCTGATAGTTCGTCGTCTTCTTTTTTATCTTCTTTCTTATCTTTCTTCTTTGCTTTTAGCTTATCTTTATCAATTTCTTTGCTATCTGCTTCAGCGATAACTTCCTTTTCTTCTAAATCAGCTGAATCATTCTTGTAGTCTTCAAGTTCTGCCGTAATCTTTGCTAGTTCTTCTTGAAGCTTTTTAATTTCATCAGTATCGACTTTTGATTTTGCATTCTCCAGTTCACAAACTAAGATCGCATTCTCTTTCTTTAATTCTTCATTCTCTAATTCTAGTGTTGAGAGTTTCTCACTAATCTCTTGAAGCTTTTCTCTTGTTTCATCAAATTTAGAAATTGCCTCTTTTGCCGTATCAAGTTCGGCCGTTCTTTGCTCGATTAATTCTTCGAGTGCCTTAATTTTTTCTTGGCGAATATTATCATCAACTGGATCAGATGATTGTACGTTTGCTAATTTTGATTTTAGGCTAGAGATCTCTTCACTGCTTTTTGCAAGCTCTTGTGATAGAGTGTCAGATTTACCTTGTAGGTCCTCATATCTTTTTGATAAGTCTTTGAAGTCTTTAACAAGCTTTTCATCGACGTCTTTAATTTCAATTTTAACAATATTTTCAACCTTGCCAAATAGCTTAGCAGTATCAAACCAAAGATCAAAAATACCTTTTTGGTGGACTTGATAAGATGTTACAGAGACTTGCTTTTCTCCAGCTATCTCGCGGTAATGGCCATTTTGATATGAGCTATCAGTGATAGACATTTCATTTTGCACGTAAGTGCTCGATAGAAATAATGCACTCATAATAAATAGCTTTTTGTAACAAGCTTTCATAAATTCCTCCCAAGAATTTGATTCAATTTATTAGATGCAACTGCTATGCCAAGAAAAAGGCCAAAAACCATGCAAAAATGCCATGGATACTGTTCATATTTTAGACACTGGCCAAAACCAATGCGCTTTTGCTTTAATATCTTTATGAAAAATCCAATCTATCAAAAGACTTATCAGGTCAGTATCAATAATGTGAATATCAACAAGCGTCTTGGACTCTTTGGAATGCTCGGTTATCTGCAAGATATTGCAACAGTTCATGCCGAAGAGATGGGCTTTGGTTTAGAAGATATGATTCGAGATCAATCATTTTGGGTTCTAGTTAGACAAAAGCTTCGCATGGACAGATTTCCTCATTGGAATGAGGTTATTGAGATTAAGACGTGGTCTCGAGCACCTGAGGGGATGTATGCCTTTCGCGAATTTGAGATCTTCCTTAATGGTGAGAAGATTGGGGACTGTTCAACGGTATGGATGATTCTAGATGGTTTGACAAGAAAGGTGAAAAAACCTGACTTTCCAATGGATAAAATAAATCCTCGCACTGATTATCATTTAGATTATATTGCTCATAAAGTTGAGGTAAGGGATAACTTTGAAAAAGTTAATACCATTACAGTACGAAATAGTGATCTTGATTTAAATATGCATGTGAATAATACGAAGTATTCACAGTGGATTCTTGATTCGATTCCAATCGAACTTCATAAAACGGCAAAGCTTAATGAATTTGAAATTAACTTCATGGCCGAAACTCATCTAGGGGATGAGATCGATATCTATCGAGCTCGAAATGATGCAGGGGAGTTAAATCACGATATCGTCTATAAAGGAGTTAGACACTCTGATGGTAAGACTTGTTTCTTGGCAAAGCTCTTAGCTGATTAGATTAGCGTAGGTAGAACTCAAAGCTACAGGCACCTTTTCCTGAGTAACAGACTTCAGTTCCATAAGCTGGGACGACACCTTCGTTACCGGAATTAATCGCTATATTAAAGGCATCAGCACTATTGTAATTATCGTTAGCATTTTGCCCTGAACATCCTGCCGTTCGACTTGTATGGCGTAGATTCCCTACACAGTCGGTATAGTCGTAATCCCAAGTTCCATTGCCGTTTTCAATTATTGGAGCACCAGCATTGTAAGAAGGAGAGATAAACATGGCATCTGTTGTTCCATTGGCACGTGAGAAGTATTCAGGATTAATTGAAGCTCTAGTTGCAGGAAGAGTTCTTTCAGTTATAAGGTTATCAGCAATAGTACTTACCATGATTGAATTATCGAGATCAGTAACTCCACTTGAGCGTGCTACTAATGTCCAGCCTCCACCATCTGTTGTCATATCACAATAGACGCTTCGTAGAGCATTTTGACCAGGATAGAAGTTAATAGTGTAATTACCTGAAGGAGCATTTGGATTTTCTTCAAGGATTTGCTTACAAGAAGATTTATAATTTCCGTATGAGTTTGATTCACGAATCATAAACCAAGCGTTCCCTGCACCAATTGCTGTCGCTGGATCTGTTGCCCATTGTTTGGCCGTTCCATTCCAGTAGGCACCGTTAAAATAGCCACCTTCAGTTCCTTCACCACCACCATTTATTTTTCCATTCCAACAATTTGCATACCAAAACGGAGTATCAGTGTAGAAGGTAGCACAAACTCCTGTGTGATTATCATTGTCTTGATCTGAAGTCGACCACATCATCCCATCATGACTTGTAGCAATTGCAGCATTCACTGTTCCTATTAATTGAGTGTAGGATTCGATATTTAATCGGTAACTATCAGCTGGATCAAAATTTTTTACTGTCATCATGGCCTGTTGTGAAATCGGTTGTTCGTAATCAGGTGACCAAGAGTAGAGGAGTTGAAAGTCATTATTTCCAGAGATCGAATCCCAGTGTTTTAGACCTACGAAGTAATTGAAATATTCTAAGTAATAATTTATTGTCTGTGCCTCTGGCATTCCTGGCCTAGAGATTGGTGAACATTTTCCCGTGAAGTCATTTGATGCTGATCGATCATATGAACAACGCGGAGTCGTATTAATTGAATCAGCATATGTAAGATTTGTCGTTGGCTTATTTGTTCCCTCTCGAGTATTTCCCCAAACAAGAGTCCATCCTCCACCGTGAGTTGTCATATCGCATATTGTTGGAAAAGGAGGAGTTGCGCCAAGTGGGCTATCTGGATCAATTATGTAAATACCCGTTCCACTTGAATAGCCACGATCAAGAATTTCTCGACATGACTTCATGGAAGGAAGTGAGCGTACCCAAACACGTGTCTCTTGATATTGTTTAAGAGTAAGCCCAAGGCCTGATTCAACTTCTGTACTATTATAAGCATTCGTACAATAGCTATTAGCGGTAGAAGTACAAGTAGAAAAATCACTTCGAACCATTGAGTCTCTAGGTGTACATCTCTTTCCGTAACCTCCACCAATGAAGATTCTGTCTGTAGTATTTGGATCCACATTTACACATGAATAAAAGACACGCCAGTTGTTTCCGTAACCATGGAAGAAATACTTCCCAACAAGTTCTACATCTTCTGTACCATCCATATCTGCAAATTTAACTTGAGGACTTGTCGCATCTGCCTGTGAAATTACTTGTTGAAAATAATCTGGAATAGTCTTATCGAGGTAAGCTGTCTCCCAAGTGTTATCTGTAATACTTAAACCAGTATTTACGCTTTCGATGCGCATTTGATTAAAAGCAATTGAATTTGATTTTGAGTAAACTTCTGCTGAAGTCTCTCCTCGTGCAGCGTGAGTTGGGTAGCCGTGCCATACTTTTGTCCAGCCACCACCTTCTGTCGTCATATCACAGTCAACTGTAACTGCCGTTCCTTCTGGATAAATCGTATAAGAACCGTTTCCACGTGACTTACCACTTAAGAGAATATCCATACAGTTCTTTGGTCGGTCGTATTTCTCTCTTAAAAAGTAGCGTGCCTTAACAGTTGCTTGTCCTGTGTTGAAACCTCCAACGCCACGAACACGGTTAAGGTCATCACTACCATTTGTATGATATATATAGTGTCGTGGTTGATCGTGTACGTCAGATGTTCCTGTTTGAGTATATGCAGGAAGACAGTCTCCCCAACCAAAGCCAACGCCGGCCCAATTCGTTTGCCTATCTAAATAGTAATTTGTTCCATTGCTATTTCTAAAACGAAATTGTGAGCCACCAGTTAACATGTCACAATCTCCTGGAGTAGTCCTACTTGGTCCTGCTTTAATATCAACAACAAGATTAAAGTCCTCTGGGTTAAAGAACTCAACTGTCGAGTAGTCAGTTGCTCCCCAGTTACCGATATCACGGGCCATCATTTGGGTTGCCGAGAAATTATAGAAATTATGCATACCAATTGTATTCATATCCGCATAATTTGTACTATTGATATTGATGCCAGCAAATTCGTTTTTCATCGTGTTGTATGACTTTTTTGTCGTCATTGTAGGATCTGCTGCGTTGGCATAGAAAAGAGTCCAGCCACCATTATCAATATCCATTTCACAGTAAACTTGAGTAGCTGTTACTTGATCAGGGTATACTGTATAGAGACCTGAGCCTTTGGACTCACCAAGCTCAACGAGATGTTGGCATGACATCGGTCTCATCCCTTCATCATGAAGATAGAGCTCTACTAATTGTGTCCCCACGTCATTATTATGATCTGAAGGAATTCCTGTTTTATAAACTTGATCTGAACCGATTGCAAAGTACCAATTTGAATGATTAACTGAGCCATCTAATAATGAAGCATCGCCATTTGAGTAACCAAAACTATTATTCCCAAGCTCTAGGCCACCCCATCTTTGACTATTCATTTCAATATCAATTCCTCGATAGCCACGTACAGGAGTGTCGTAAATTGGATTTGTAAATTGTGACCAAATATTTTTCTTACCTTCATTTGGGTAGTTAATCCAAAAAGTGAAGCGATTAAGATTTTCAAATTCATCAATATACTGAACGATAGAATAGAGGTCACCAGTCGGTGCTGCTTGATTATAGAGTAGAGCTGAATTCGTAGTAGGGAAGAATCCACCGGCGACATCATGTTTATAGATCCTCGTCCAGCCACCGCCATTATTATCCATATCACAGTAAACACTTAAGGCAGCAAGAGGTCCTGCGCCGTCTATATCAATTGTGTAAAGACCACTTGGATATGTTCCAGTTTTATTTAATGTCGAGCATGAAACCTGGCAGTCGCGAACGACAATATCAGATGGTGCATTGGCATAGAAATTCATCCACTCTGGATTTGTCTTTGTTGAAACAAAGTGTTCATTTGTTGTTGATGTATTCCATACTTTCTTACAAGTATTATGGGCCACAATTGTTTTAAGTTCATTGGTTGCTAGTTTAAAACCAGTATCAACAGTATTGATCGCAAGAACAGCTTGCGAGAAGAGTAGAGTAAATAGAAAACCTATTTGAATTTTCATTTCTTATTTGCTTTTTGTAACTCTTTAATTGCTTTGCGCATCTCTTGCATATCTGCTTTAAGTTGCTCGTTTTCTTCTTTAAGTGAAGCAATCTCTCTTTTAACTTCTTCATCATTACTAAAGAGCTTATCAATTTTATTTGAAATTGATTTTACTGCTTCGACTAAAAGTGCCGTGATATTACCGTACTGAACAGATTTATATCCATCTTGTCCTGTCTTTACTAATTCTGGTTGAACTTTTTCAACTTCCTGAGCGATAAAACCTACAGTCTTTTCTTTTGGAAAATTTCTTTCTGGAAATTCATCTGTTTTCCAATCAAAAGTTACCCCACGTAGAGAGTTTACCTTGTGAAGTGGATCAATAATCGTTTCCACGTTTTCTTTAAATCTTTCATCTGAAGTATAAAGGTAAGCTGCTGCAAGAACGTTTCCAGCAACATGTAGTTTTTCTGTTGCAGCTGAGATACCGATACCAACATTACCATTATTACGACGAATACTAATTGAATTTACATCATTCAAGATATTTGAGTCTGCAGTTTCATGAACTCCAATATGAAGATAATCTGGGCCTGTTCCATCGTAGTGGATAAATCCACCTTGGAAGGTTCCATTCGCTTCAGTAAAGCGAATTCGTCCACCTTCAAATTGATTAATTGCATCTCCTGAAAGAGTTATATTTGGACCAGTAATTGCATCATCATTTCCTCTAATCGTGAGCTTAGAGGTTGGACTTGTATCTCCAATTCCGACATTTCCAGCAGGGGTAATTGTCATATGTGTATTTTTATAAGAGGCATCATCATTTCTTTGGCCAAGATATAGGAAGCCATCGTTATTATTGAAAGACCAGATCTTGTTATCGACTCCACCGGAACGATCTTCTAGGTAAATATAAGAATTAAGAGCTCCACTTACATGTAGTTGATTTTGTGGTGTAGTCGTTCCTATTCCTACGTTACCAGAGTTATAATAGATATTACTCCCTGTTGTTGTCCATTGAGATTGATTAACTCCACCAATTTGAGTCGTTACATAACTTTTCATCGCACTAACTGAAGGAGCTTGTACTGTTTGAGTTCCAGCTGTTGAGTTAACAACTGCTGCTGTTTGAGCACGCCCATTTGTAAAATATAAATTTGTCGCACCTTCCGCAAGGTCATCAGTGTCTGCTAATCCTGTAATTGCTGTGTAGTTGGCATTGATTTGAGCCTGAAGTTTACCGTAGGCACTTAATATAGAATCCGTAGGCGCTAGCACCGAATTTGCTCCAACGGTATATCCTGTAAGAGGTGTGCTCATCACATTTGATGCTGGTACACGTCCACTTCCATCAAGTCTTAAAAGCTCATTGGCACCATTTGAAGTATTAACAGCTATATTCACATCATCAGTGTTCGCCGTTAGCGTTAGGTCACTAGAAGCTGTTAGGCCTTTGAATACTAAGTCAGTTCCAGTCTTTGTCTTATAAAGAGAAGTCCCAGCTGCACTTGAGGCCGTGTTTTGTTCTCCACTAGCTGCTACAACTGTTGATAAACAGCCTGTACCATCAATACAGATATCATTGCCTGTTGTGACATTCATCCCACCATCAACTGTAAGCTTCTGTGTTGGTGCGATATTTCCAATGGCAACATTTCCACCAGAAGACTGTAGATAAACATCAACATCACCAGCATTAGGTCCTGAGGCAAATGTCCTAAGATATGTATGA
The DNA here is from genome assembly GCF_043196995.1 of Halobacteriovorax sp. CON-3. NCBI lineage: Bacteria > Pseudomonadati > Bdellovibrionota > Bacteriovoracia > Bacteriovoracales > Halobacteriovoraceae > Halobacteriovorax > Halobacteriovorax sp. CON-3. Next base: position 1,447,681 of record NZ_JBEBNA010000001.1, on the reverse strand, counting down.
GTATCACCACCTTCATAGATTAGGCGAAAATTCATATCTTGAAAGTCAGGTTCACCATTATCTTCAATTAAATCAAAGAAAGATGCGGTATCACCAACAGTCAGAGAAAAGGCTTCTACTGTAGCACCCGCTCTTGAAATATAGAATGGTTGAGTACCAGATGCTGTTGCAAAGTTTGCACCACCATTTACGGTAAGCTTGTGGCCTGGAGATGCAACACCAATCCCAACATTACCTGCACCATCAATTCGCATTCTTTCTTTATTAAGATCTGCAATTAATGACCCACTCGTTCTAAAGACAAGGGCCGCTTGTCCGTAATTTGCATTCGCACCATCAGTTTCTTGGATTGAAGCAATGGAAGCGTTGGCAACTTTTGAAGATCCCGAGTAGTTAGATGTAAAAAGAATATTAGTTTCAGCGCCAATTGCTGGATCAGTCGAGTTTAAACGTAGCATCGCAGGAAAATCTCTTCCTGCTGCAAGGCTTACGGTTTTATCCACACCATTAATATCAAGAAGCGAATAAGGTGTTGTTACACCAATTCCAATATTTCCTGTCGGATAGTGAATATCACTTCCTGCTGTCGTCCACTGAGTTGCACGATTATCAACATATGACTTAATAGCAGCAACTGAAGGCGCTTGGTCTGTTTCACTTCCTACTGTCGAATTCACAACTGCTGCTGTTTTTACTCTAGCGTCAGTATAATAGAGGTTTGTTGAACCTTCTGGAATATCATCAGTGTCATAAGCAGAAATTGCTGCAAGATTTGAGGCATGAGAATTAAGTTGACCTTGAACTTTTTGAAATGCTTGAAGGACAGTATCTGTCGCAAGTACACTTGAAGCTGCACCTGTTGTAAACCCTGTTAAGGCAACATCAATGGCAGGATTATAATTAATAATTGAATCTGCTAATTTATCTCCTGCTCCAACTTGAGCAATTTTACCATTAGTTGTTCCAATATCTACTGCAAGAGTTCCAGATGACGTGATCGTTCCACCTGTTAGTCCTGTTCCACCTGTAATAGAAGTAACTGTTCCAGCATTACCTGTTGGCCATGCGGCACGACAGTCTGCAGCGATACAAAGCTCAGTTGCTTTTACCTTTCCTGCAACGTCGAGTTTTTCAGTAGGTGTGTCGATTCCAATACCAACATTTCCTGATTCAGTTATTCTCATGGCCTCAGAGTTTAGTGGCTTGAAAATAATATGTGCTTCATCAGCATCATTGGCCATTGTTCTAATCTTTAGCCCTTGATAGTCATACATCATTTGAAAGTAATCAGTTGTACTATCCCATGAACGATCCATTCTAAAAGAGCTCGCCCATGTATCATCAACCTCTTTAATGTGAAGTTGCGATGTTGGTGCGTTGATATTAATACCAACTTTTCCTGTCGAATAATAAATGTCGCTACCACTTGTTGTCCACTGAGATGACGTGATAGCACCAGTTTGGGCCGTTACATAATTTTTTACTGAATCAACAGAAGGAGCAGTATCCGTTTGTGTTCCTGCCATCGAGTTAACAACTTTTGCATCGGCCATGGATTGTGCCGTCGTATCGACGTAGCCTTTTACTGCAAGTTCACTTGGAACTTGTGTTGCTGAATCTAAAGTTCCTGAGTTATCAAGATCACTTGCTGGAATTTGCGCGACATTGGCAACATTACCAAGTCCTACGTAAGTTTTATCAATTGTTGGTGCATTGATTTTTGACCAACTGATAGCTGCCGATGCATTAATATCTGCATCCATAATCGAGCCATCTTGGATTCCACTTGAATCAATTTCTGGACTTGAACCGCTGGTTACACGTCCGAAGTTATCAACTGTTACCGATGTGTATGTTCCGGCAGACCCAATGTTTGCTTGACCAATAACTCCCGTATTATCAACAAGAGTCGAATCAACGCTAACTGCTGCCGTTTGATCCACACATTCAAATTCATTTGATGCATTTACAGAAACGACCTGTCCAGTCGAACAAGCGCCAGTAAAATCAACGCTATCAGGAGTGATCGCATCATTTGCAATCGTCTCGGCAAGGGCTGCGTGATTTGCATAAATAGCAATTGGATTTGCAAGAATATTTTGGTAATCAAAAACGATTGAGTTCGTCGTATCTGTCACACGAATAACTAAGGTCTCTCCTACAGGAATAGTATTAATAACTGTTGCAATACCGGCAAAATCTAATTCAACGGTATAAATTCCATTAGAGAGTGGAACGTTATTAATCGTTTGGGTTGCAACAACTGTAGAAAGATCATTTGAATAGAAGAGGTCAAATTGAAGATTAGGAGTTCCTGTAATAGGAGTTCCATTACTTTGCACAAGACGTCCCGAGTAACCGAGCTTACTTGTCGAAGCGTGCAGGTTTAAGGATAAGAAGCTTAAACTAAACGCTAAAATGAATGTAAAGATTCTACTAACGTACAACAAAGTTCCCCTGTGTTTACAGTGGCATATCGTCATATTATTACGAAACATTAAAGAAATGAAATTTAGGTAGTTAAGTGGACAATATTTCCAATTTAGGGCCTGGAGGTGCCAATTTTTTTGGGCTTACCCTCCAATTATTAAGGGGTTGCATTACATGGTGGATACATACGAGCAAGCTCTCCAATAGGCCCACCAGTCTGGCTATGATTCGGTCTTAGCTTTTCCCAATAAGAGTTCGTTGGAAAAATCTTACCATTCGCCTTATACATACCTTTCTTACCAAGAAGGATGTTGTACATAATATCCATACTGCAGCGAATTTGATTGATAGGCTCGATTGTTGTTTCATATCCTGAGGCAAATTGACAATTCTTTCCGCGCCAATAACGCGCATCTCTTTTTCGATTTAATTGGAAGAGGCCAGTAGGGCGATCTGTAGCATCTGGGACTCGTCCAGTATTTACTTTTGTTGGATCACATGAAGATTCTACTTGGGCAATGGAAGCGAACATCCAAACCCAAAATCTCTTTCTTTGTTCTTTATTAAGATTATACCAATTTGGACACGTATATGGCCTTGCAGTCATTCCCTTGATTTCATCATAGAGAAACATCTCTGAAGCACCTTTTTCGTTATCGATATATTCCGTAATCATCTGTCCCCAAACACCTTCATTACCATCTTCAGTAATGAACATCTCACAGCCCTTGTTGAAGTACTTTCCATCTCTGCGGTGTTCAGTAGGAAGAGGATCTCCTTGAGAGATTGTATTGTCTTCCACCTGGCAATTGTGGCAATTTCCATCGGGAGGGTTCGTGACGCTATTGATAACACTATTGAGCTCATTCAAGAAATCGGTCTTTCTTGAATTGAGATCGTTACTATAAGAATTAAAATTTAAAAATAGAGTCGAAAGAAGAATGAGAGACTTCATTATTTTGCCTCCTTATTCTTTTGAACTTTCTTATAGACGCACTTTATACCACTTTCTTTTGATTCATAGTTGATCGTATCTTTTTTGATTTCTATAGATTGTGTGCTGATTGAGTCTTTCTGTTTTGCAGAAACTTTACAGTTCTTTACTTCACTAATTTGAGTTACTTTTGTCTTTGTATAAGCGAATGTTGAAGTGTAGGTACAATCCGATTTCTCAACTTCTTTCTTATCTTTAAGGGGACCGATAAAAATTCGATGACCAATTCTAAGACCTTTCTTTGGTGACTTTTCATCAACAAATTGAATATCTGAAGCATCACAAAAGTCAGAGTTTCTTACTAGGGTTTTGTATTCACCAACGTGCTTTTTCATCGTGGAGATGAAGTCATTTGCTGAAGCGGCCATTACCATTGTTGGAAGAGCTAAAAGCGCCACCACTTTACAGATACTTATAGTTGAAATCTTAATCATACTAGTCCTCTTATTACCACTCGAATTATACCATTTTATAAGGGGTTAGGGCATTTAGGAGACAAGATTTCCTCATCAATAATTATGTGGCCTAAGTATTGTGTTCATTATTACACACTCTATGACATATACAGGCTTTCATTGGTAGTAATGACTATTACAAAAATGGGAGAAGCGTATGAAAAAAATGGTCAATATTGCGACGTTGATGACACTTGCACTACTTGTGTCATGTAATGCCGAGAAAATATCAAAGGTTAAATTTGTCCATGCTCTAGAGGGGGAATCTCTTTCTGGTGAAATGAAAATTAACGGGCAAGAGTTAAATCTATCTGGATCAGCTGAAGAGTCATTTGAAGTGAAGCCGATGTATCCAAGAAAGTTAAAGCTAAAGCTAGACTATAATCATGGGCCTGAGCTTAATAAGCTTTCAGCAACTGAAATTAATATGGAATTTGAAGTACGTAACTACGATTCTGAAGAGGGAAGTGTAGATCTTAGAAAAGCAGGATCTGTAAAACTTCAAGGTGATAAACTAAAATTAACAAATTGTACTAATACAGTTGATTTCAAAGTTGATGGAAGTGAGCTTATCGTTGATATGTCAAAATTCAAAAGTCTTGCATCTTGTAAAGTTGTAGGAAAGTACAAAAATTATAATCGTATTGGTGAAGAAGGTCGTCTACACAATGGTTTTGGACGAAACTTCTTTAAGTTTGCAACTGACTCTCAGTTTGGGAAAGAAGCTGCTTATGAAATCGTAAATAATTTTTCGCGCTATATTTATCAAGATGGTGAAATGGCGGAATACTTAAAAACAATGATCACAAAAATTGCTAAGGCATCAGATATGCCTGAAGTTGAACCAAAGGTCTTCTTTATTAATGCACCAATCGAAAATGCTTTTGCTCTTCCTGGTGGTTATGTATTTGTCTTTAGAGGTCTCGTTGATTCTCTAGAAACAGAAGCAGAGCTTGCAGGTGTTTTAGGACACGAATGGGCGCACGTAACTGAAAGACACGGTACAGAATCTGTGACAAGAAACTTAAAGTCAATTGCTACTAAGTTTGTTGGAGCTGGTTTTGTTTGGGCAAACTTCGGAATTCTTGGTGGAGCTGCAACTTACTATGTCTATGACAAGTTAGAAGATATTCCACTTATGGGATTTAGCCGTATTCAGGAACTCGAGGCCGACAAGCTAGGTGTTCAATATGCGTATAAAGCAGGATATTCTCCTTACGGGCTTGGAAAGTACTTCTCATCGGTTCCTGATTATGATGAGACTTTCTTTCAAGCAATTACTTCGAGTCACCCAAAATCATCAACTCGTGTTGAAAAAATTGAAGAATTAATCTTTAACTACATTCCATATGACTCTTCTCTTGTTGTTACAAGTACTGAGTACGAAAAAGCAAAAGAGTCGATTGATGAACTACAGGCAATGCCACCATATGTTGTTAGACAACTAATGGTTTCGATGGGGGCCCTTGTTGAATCAAGTATTAAAAAGAGTGTACGTAAGAAATTAAAACTAGATCATAAATTAGAAGAACGATAAAAATGAGGCCCTCGAAAGAGGGCCTTTTTTTTTTAGAATGTAAGTCCAATTCCTAAGAATACTTCATTAATACTTTCTTCAGTTTCATGTGTTCTAACAAAACGATAACCAAAGTCGACAGGGATTGCCCTGAAGATAGACGTATTAAAGACAAGCTCTGCCCCATAGCTACTGATATGAAATCCATTGTCCGCTGAAATAGGATAGACTTTCGTATTATCATAGAAGAGATTCATATAGATACGCTTAAAGTAGATAAGAGCTGCAATATTGTAGTCCGGATAGAAAAGAGGGAATAGGTAATTTGAACTTGTTTTAATATATCTCTTTGATGCGAAATAATCATATCCACGAGAAAATACATATCCCATAATCTCTTGTGATGTTGGTTGGAAACGATAACTCGTTCCATTTCCATATTCTTCCCCAGTGACTGAAAATTTAAATCCGTTATTTCTAAACAGGCCTGGCGTTGTTAGTGTGATATCACCAAACCAGCGATAATCTCCAACAAGACCAGTCGTATCATCCGTGCTTGCATCTTGATACATACCTAGTAGCGAGAAACTCCATGGAGAAATAATTGATCTTGCAGTGAAGTCTTTATAAAGTTCAATATTCAGCGATGTCGTTTGACGAATTAAATCGGCCTCACCACTGATATCAATATCATTTGAGTTATAGTCTTTTGTTTGCACGTACTCTGCGCTGTAACCCAATGTAATATTTAGATTGTATAAGTTATGGCGAGAAACAAATGGGAGTTGTACTTGAGCTCCAACAGCATTCTCATCCCAACCGTAATCATCATTATCTGTACCGAGACGACTTACTTCTCTTTCTCTTAAGTCAGCAAGTAAGCTAAAGATTGGCCAATACCTCTTAAAGTCTATTTGTAGTGAAGAATAAGGTGTATTCTCAGCAGCTTCATAGCCAAGGTTAACATTCCAACCAAAGTCTCTTAGATAGTTGTCTGCCCACAGGGATAGGCCATAACCTTGTCCAACAAAGAAGCTCCATGAGTGAGGTGTGAAGGCCCTCCAATCAAATCCTGAGTAATCTTTTTCTTTGTATTGTTCATAGTTCTTAGTTGCGACTTCTTTACGATCTTTAAAATCAACTCTTTCAAAGTTATTTAAACGATCACTAGGACTATCTTTAGAGTAGTATTTATTGGGATCTGTAAGGTATGAAATAGGAATGGACTGGCAATTATCTGTTGTCACTTTACTAATTCTTTTTCCATTGATTGTTTGTTCAGAAAATAGAATTTCACCATTAGTCATTGTCGGTGCGTAGGCCGCGATTTTAGAAGTTGTACACTTCGCTAATGAGTTGGTATCAAAATTGAATTTGAAAACTTCTACCGCACCGTTGTATTGCCCTTCAAATAAAATATTATTTTTAAAATCTGATTGTAGCCAGTATAGATTGTTAAAACTAATTGGTATTAAAGGTGTTACTTGTTGTGTTTCAAAATTTGCTTTTACAATTCCCTTTCCACCTGTGTCGACTGTTACTAGAGCGATAACTTCATTGCTGTTAATGGCCACTGCTTCAAGAAATTTATACTTCTCATTTTTAATGTGACGTAACATATTTCCCGCAAGATCAATCTCTTGGACAAGCCACTTGTTTTTTGAGTCAAAATTAATCGCAGTGATTTTATCTCCAGCTTTATTAAAATGAGGGTTATATAATCGCTGTCCTGAAGTAATATATTTTTTGCTGCCATCTTTTAAATCGATAAGACTTAAATCAGAATAGCTTTTAAATCCATAGCGCCAATGTGGTAAAAAGTGAGACTGAATAGCATGAGTCTTACTATAATCAAGTCGTGTTAAATCTTCGCTGTAGGGGATATCTGTAAGAACTTCTTTTTCCCCATGAGATTCTCTAATTAAACGATAGAAGTTATTAAGGTCATATTCTAAGTAATATAAATCATCACCATTTTTAAATTGGTTAGTCTTAATCTTAAATTCTGTTGTTTTTAATTCTGGAAAACTATCTTTTTTCCACTTCTTTCTAAGTTCTTCAAATGCTTCGTAGTAGAAGTCGTAAAAGTCGACACCTGAAGCATTTTCGATTGCACCAACAATACCATTTGGATATGGCCTTGCTGTCACATTGTCCATAACAACGTCCCAAAAATTATCACCGTACTTTTTGTAACCATGAGAAATAAGAACATAACCATAAATATACCAACTCACGAGTTGGTCATTGTATGTACCATTTACAAATTGGTCATATGTTGGTGTTTCTCCTTTTAAGAGGATTGCTTTAAGTCTTGCCATAAAGCGAGAAGAGCGTCCACGCCCTGACTGAGTATACTTTGTTTCAGCGTAAACGGCGTCACCTTCCATATACCATGGTTTTCTAGCTACATAACTTAATATCGCTTGGCCAGAATCTCCCATCAGTACATCAAAAGCTTTAACCGTTTTCTTGTTGAAAATATCTTGTTGGATAATGTGGCGATACTCATGAATGGATAAATTTTCGTGCCATTCAACTGTACTAACGTGAGCAAAAAAGTTCGTTGAATCGAACCACTCTGTTCTTCTAGGTGCAAGAGTAACAAAACCATTTGGGTCACCCATCTGTGGACGATAAATTAAGCTTACTTGCTTTGGTTTTTGCAGGCCATATGAAAGTCCAACATATTTTGAGTAGTGCTCCATAAGATTTGCCATATAAATTGCATTATCTTTAAAGCCTGTTGGATAGATAACTTGAACAAACTCATTTTCTACCGTTGACCAATTTTGAGGGGGGCTTTGAGTATTTGCCCAATTATGTTGGGCCAATGTGTGAAAAGAAGTTGATAATATAAAGGCAATTAAAATCGCAAATCTTTGCATTAATGTCTCGCTATGTTTAAGTCTAATTTTGTTTATATAAATTAAACTTTATTGTCGTGAATATGTAAACGAAATGCTGATAAGGATAGTTTATGAGAATACTTCTTTTAGGTGCTACAGGACTGGTTGGCGGCCAAATATTAAAACAAGCATTAGAGAATCAAAGTGTTGATTTTGTGGTTGCACCCGTACGCCGAGAAATTGGTTCACACACTAAACTAAGTGCACCTATTATCGACTTTGATCATATAACGACAGCTATGCTTAAGGAATGGAATATTGATGCAGTCATTTGTGCTCTTGGGACAACCATTAAAGTGGCCGGGAGTAGGGAAGCTTTTTCAAAAGTCGATTATGAATACCCTCTCTCATTTGCAAAATGTGCAAAAGAGGCCGGTGTTGAAATCTTTGTTTTAAACTCAGCAATGGGTGCAGACGAAAACTCAAGATTCTTCTATAACCAAGTTAAGGGGAGAATAGAAAATGCCTTAAAAGATTTAAAGTTCAGATCTCTCTATCTCATAAGGCCTGGGCTCATTGGTGGAGAGAGAAAAGAGTTTCGTCCTGGTGAGCTTCTCGGGAAAATAATTTTAAAGTCACTACACTATGTCTTACCAAAAAAGTTGCGTATTAACCCTGCTTCATCAATTGCAAATGCCATGTTAATGGCCGCAATTGAGGGAAAAAGTGGAGTTGAAATCATGACATCTGACAGGTTAATTTAAATTCAAAAATGAGTTTTCAATATCTTAGTTCGAGATTGATATAAATTTTGTTCCGATTACATTTTATAATTTAACTATCTGAAATTACTGTTAAGAAATCGTAATAGTTGTCGATAAGTAGAGATATAGATTTTTCATCTATGGGGATTTTTTATATTTCGGAGAACTATGTGAGCGAAGCTTTTAAGAAAGGTATTGAGTGGGATATTATCAGTCTTGCTAATTATGTGTCAGAAATTGTTTCAAAAGAAAGTGGAAACATTTTAGGGCCAGCACAACAATCGATGGTAACAAGTCGTCTAAAAAAGAGAATGATGACCTTAGGTTGTTCGACTCCAGAAGATTACTATAGTTATCTTACGAAGAATTATAATAAGGAATCGTCTCATCTCATTTCGATGCTGACGACTCACCATACTTACTTCTTTAGAGAGTTTTCACACTTTGAATATCTCTTAAAAAATATTGATAGTATCGTTGCAAATGCTAAGAAGCGTGGAGATTCAACTATTAGAATTCTTTCGGCCGCTTGTAGTCGTGGACAAGAAGTGTATTCTCTTGGAATGTTCTTCAATCACCACTTGAAGAATTACCCAGGTATGCGCTTTGAAATTATCGGAACTGATATTGATCCGGAAAGTGTAAAGATTGCTAAGAATGGTGTCTATCGCTACCGTGAAATTAAATCAATTCCTACAGTATACTTAACTGGAAATTGGATGCGTGGCTCTGGTGAAATTTCAAAGTTCGCAAAAGTGAACGCTAATATCAAGGATAACTGTCAATTTGGTGTTATGAATTTACTTTCACCTGAGAAGTTCTTAGGAAGTAAGAAATTTGATGTGATTTTTTGTCGCAACGTTTTTATCTACTTCGACCAAAAATCAATTGAAAATATCGTCGTAAATTTTAAGAAGTATCTTCATAAGGATGCTTTATTTGTCACGGGGATTAGCGAGTCTCTTAAAGGGACTAGCTTAAAAGTTCAAACATTAGCACCTAGTGTTTACTGTCTTGATCCGTCAGTACCAGCTAAAACTGAGAGAACTCTTAGCCTTGTTAAAGATGGTGGTACACCAATTACGAGAACGACTTCAAGACCGAGTTCAATTCTTTCATCCATTCCAAAGCCTATTCGTATGCTAATTGTGGATGATAGTTCTTCAGTTGTGAAGCTACTGACAAAAATCTTTGAAAAAGACGAGGACTTTGAAGTTGTTGGAACGGCCGCTAATGGTGTTGAGGCACAAGAATTTCTTAGAAGTAATAAGGTCGATGCCATGACGCTTGATATTCACATGCCTGAGATGGATGGTGTTGAATACCTTAAAAAGAACTATCGTATGGGTCACCCAAATGTCATTGTTGTTTCAAGTGCCAGTCGAGAAGATACTCGCTACGCCCAAGAAACTCTTAACAATGGTGCATGTGACTTTGTTGAAAAACCTGCTCTTAATAATCTTTCTGAAAGAGCGGAAGAGATTAAGAACAAAATTAAAATGTCATTCCTTAACTCTGGAACAGCGATGACTCGCATTGACCGCTCATTCCAAAAGAGCTTTGATATTAAATCACCAGACACAAAGGCGCGCTTCTTTGTTGGAAGCTTTAGTGATAAGAAGAAGATCGTTGCAACTCTTGATGAATTAAGAGGAAATCAACCGCCAATATTCTTATTCTTTGAAGGTAATGGAAATTTCCTCGAGATGATTAGTGAAGAGTTTAAGTCTGTCCCAAATGTTGAAGTCTTTTCTCAACTGACTACCGTTGTGAATAACGCTGTCTATATTTGCGACTTCAAGAATCATTTTGCAGCTGTTAACTCAAAAACATCTTCAAGAAAGAAAAGCTTATCGGTATTTGGTATCGTTTCAAAACAAGTAGAGAATTCATTCTTTGATTTAAAGAATACTCAAATTCTTATCGAAGATACTGAAAGTATTAACGAAAGTGTTAAAGAGGTCGCTTCAGATATTTTCCCATGGACGAGTTTTGCTCACCTTGGAACTGAATATCTTGCTGACGATGAATAGTAACAAGCTTTACTAATATCGTTTAATATTGTTTAATCTCTCCTGAATTAACTTCGGGAGAGATAATGCAAAGTCATACAAAAGTATTTTGGAAAATTCGTCTACAAACTATAATTTGGCTTGTGCTAATTCTCGGCTTTTTTTCAAGTCTACCTGTAATTCTAAATTGGCCTACAATGTATATCTATATATTGATAGCCAGTTTCTTTTTAGCTTTACCACTCGGCTGGCTAATGACAAAAATTTGTAATTCACATACTCTTAAAACAAATTGGCTACGTTGTTCGCTAGGGCTATTTTTCTTTTCTACTGGGATTGTTTCATTACCAATCTATTATTCAATTGTCATAACAGAAACGAATCCCGCTCTTCAGCCACAGACTGTTTTAGTTAACGGTGATAAAACAGTTACATTCCAAGGGATGCAACATATTGGTTCTGAAAATTTTTATAAATCTGTTATTTATGATGTTGAAGAAGCTCTCGCAAATGGCTTTGTTATTTACTATGAGGGCGTTCAAACTAATTCGCCTGAATCAAAAGACTTCTTTGAGAAGATGACTGCCGGGATTACCGGTGGGCAAAAAAACTTAGCTGAAACATACTCTGCAATTGGTAAAGCTTGTGGACTAAAGTTTCAATTGGATTACTTTCAACTTCTTGAAGCTGATAAGAAAGAGCATCCTGAAAGGCATATTACTGCCGATGTTGATGCACTTGAGTTAAAAGCTGAGTTTGAACGTTTAATGAAAACTGATAAACAATTTGCAAAGAACAATAAAGACTTCTTTAAAGTTGCTGAGCAGGGAAGTGGTGATGATCCAAGTGCTGCACTTGTATCATTTTTAAAATCTGGAAGCGAAGGTCAGAAGAAATTAGCTGGAATTGTATGCCGTGGTTTTATGTCTAAGAATATGGGGAAATCGGAATCTGGAAAAGTGTTAAGTATTGAGCCTGTTATTTTGGACTACAGAAATCGTGAACTTGCTAAAAGAATTATCAATGATTCTAATAAAAAGATTTTCATCACTTATGGTGCAAAACATTTCTCAGGTGTTCTTGAACTTTTAAAAGAAAACGATCCCAATTGGGAAGTGCGTTCAGTTAAGTGGATGAGAACAATTGAGACACCAAAAAAGGAGTATGAGGCAAAGTTGTAAGATATTGACTCTAACACTTTATCGAATGTAGTATGTCCAAATGGAAAACTCTTTTAGTGCTTTTTTATTTTTGTGTTTTATCTTAACTATTACTCCTGGTTCAGATACCGCATTAGTTTTAAAAAGTTCAATAAGTGGTAATCGAAAAAATATTATGGCCACTATTTTGGGGATTTGTTCAGGGCTTTTTATTCACGCTGTGATGTCATCTCTCGGGCTCTCTGCAATCTTACAACAATCTGCTGAACTGTTTCACGTTGTTAAAATGATTGGTGCAGGCTATCTAATCTATTTAGGTGTACGTGCTTTATATGAAGCATGGTTTACTGGTAGTAATTCAAACTTAGTATTCGGTTCTAGGAGTGAAGAGAGACAAGTCTCTGTCTCAAGTGAATTCCGTAAAGGACTCTTAACAAATATATTGAATCCAAAAGTTGCAATCTTCTATTTAACTTTTCTTCCTCAATTTATTGATATTAATTCAAATCCACTTACTCAATCAATAGGCTTGTCGCTAGTTCATATTAGCTTAAATCTAGCTTGGCTTTTCCTATTTGGAAGCTTTATTACTTTCTTTAAGGGCCATTTTGAAAAGGGGAGAACTAAGCGCATTGTTGAAATATTAAGCGGTTCAGCTTTTTTATTTTTTGGCCTTGCATTAGCGAGAAGTAAAGATTAATTCCTGCTCTTCTTTATTGGCCCACCCTCATTTTCAAATCTTTCAAGTTGTTCTTGTTTGCGTTTCTCTTGAGTTAAGGAGTAAATCTCATTCAAGAACTCTCGAGCTTGTGTATTGGTTACTTGTGGAAACTCTAGATAGAATTCACCAACTGAAAGAAAATTGTGAGGTGTTTCAAGTATAAGCATATCGTCTACTAAATTTGTGATGTTACTCCATGCCTCTCTTGAACACACTGGAGCAACAACTTGTATTTTATTCGGTTGGTGCTGTTTGATCAATTTAATCGCGGCCCTTACTGTCGCACCTGTTGCAATACCGTCGTCGACGATGAGAATATCGCGGCCGGAAAGATCCATTGGCGTATGGTTCTTTCTCAATAACTTCGCTTGCTCAATTGCCTCTTGCTTTTTTGCATTAGTTAATCGTCGTAGTTGTAGATCATTGAGGCCAAAGTGACTTACTAACTCTTTATTGTAATAAATATCACCTAACTCAGTAACAGCACCAATTGCCAACTCTTGATTTCTTGGCGCCCCAATTTTCTTTACACAGAACACATCGAGAGGTAACTCGAATCTTTTTGCAATCTCATAGGCAACTGGAACACCGCCTCTAGGAAGTGCAATCACCACAGTATTACTATCTGCGAGTATTTTATCTTTGTATTCTTCAGCAAGTAGTTTGCCTGCCTCGTTTCGACTCTTGAACATCTTCACTTCCTCTTAGGCAATCTTAACTTGTCGCTTTTCATCGATTGGACATTGGATAGCAGACTCTTTTTCAATTTCTAATTTCACAATTTGAGATAAGTCATAGAGCTCATTACCAATTGTTTGAATAATGTCATCAGACGAAATAATTCCTACAATCTGATCCCTTCCATTAACAACGGGAAGGCGCTTCACACCATTGGCCTGCATTTTTTTAATCGTATCGACCACGCTATCTTTTGGTGTACATAGAACAACATTTTGAGTCATGATTTCACTCACTTTTGAATTTGGTTCAATCTTTCCTTCTTTGCCAAATGAAATTGCGATGTCTCTATCGGTTAAAATTCCAATAGGCGTGTTCTTCTTTCCTGTAACATTATCCACAACAACGATAGCGCCCACATGTTTTTCATACATCTGCTTAGCAGCGTCTTTCAAGGTCGCATTGGAATTTATGATGACAGTATTTTTTTGAATCATATCTTTAATCGCCATTTTTTTCTCCTTATAAGCTTTTCTTTCAAGATGATTATAAGAGGAGTTATTAGCAGATAAGATTTAATTATTTTTAAAGAAAGGTTTTGATTAATTTGCGATTACTGTTCAGGTCAGCGCTAGAGTATCGTTTAAAAATGGAAATATCTTATTTATTTAAAGAATGGAGCGCGTGATACTGA